>JANNBJ010000080.1:0-27599 GCA_031385325.1 Gammaproteobacteria bacterium
CGATGCCAGCACACGATCCAGGAGCAGACTCGCGGGCATTGCTTCTAGCCCGCACCATTCATGAATTGCCTGCTGCGGACGCCGATAGCAGCGAAACCACAGGGCGTGCTCCCTCCGCGTGCTCGACGTGCTGTAGAGCACGCCTGCGCGCACGTAGGTCCGCGCCTCCCAGCGTTTTCACGGCTCTCGACGCCCTCGCTACGACCCTTCATGAATAATGCGGGCTAGTGGTGAGGAGCGCAGCGCATGCGCCAGCGCGGCAGGTATCGGTCCTTGTGGGGTTGGACGCAAACCGTGGCGCGAAACGACGTCGATCAGACCTGTGTGCCCGTGACGGATGAGCGTACTGAGCGTATCGAGCGCAGTCAGACCGCTGCCGATGATGAGCACGTTGTCGCCGGGTTCAACCGACCCCATGGCTCCGCTTGCGAACGGGTTTTCGATCAGGCCAGGCAAATCGTCCTTGCCTCGGGCCAGGGCCGCCGGCAGTCGAAGTTCAGGATTTCCTGTAGCGAGGAGCAACAGGTTGGCGTGCAGCGTATTTCCGCCTTGCAACTGGATCTGCCAGCCGCGTTCGTGCGGCTCGGCGTGGATCGCCTTGTCATGACAGTGGGTGATGCTCGATCCGGTTGCAGGCCAGGCGGCATGCTGTTCGACCATGGCGGACAGATAGCGGCCAAACTGCTGGCGTCGGACAAAAACCGTCCCATCCGGCTGGACGGCATCCGGATCACTTTCCAGAACCCGTTCATCACGACACCAGCGTCGAATAGGCCAAACCGGGCCCGACCTGTGGACGAGATTCGACCATCGTGATGGCGAGTGGTTTCCTGGTCTGGCGCACCAGTTGCACGGCGAGGCAGCTGCCGCGGTAGCCGCCACCGACGATGACGATGTGTGTCGATGCCAATCTGAACCCCAGTGTAGTCCGGCTCCAGCACAAACTACTTCGACAGCTTTCAGGCTAGAATCCGTCGCGCAGTGGTCTGCCATTCAACAGGAGTTTTCCATGAAATCCCATGAGCTTGATTACGAAATATTCGGCGACGACATGCAGATTGCCGAGGTTGAACTGGACCCGAACGAGACCGTCATCGCCGAAGCTGGCGCCATGAACTATATGGATGCGGGGATCACGTTCGAAGCGCGCATGGGCGATGGCAGCGAGACGGACAACGGTCTCATGGGCAAACTACTGCAGGTAGGCAAGCGTGCGTTGACCGGTGAGTCGATCTTCATGACCCATTTCACCAACAAGGGTTCGAACAAGCAGCGGGTGGCGTTTGCGGCGCCCTATCCAGGCAAGATCATCCCGCTGCAGCTGTCTGCAATCGGCGGCAAATTCATCTGCCAGAAGGATGCATTCCTGTGCGCCGCATTGGGCACCAAAGTATCCATTCGGTTCAACAAAAAACTCGGCGCCGGGTTTTTCGGTGGTGAAGGTTTCATCCTTCAGGAATTGTCCGGTGACGGACTTGCCCTCATTCATGCCGGTGGTACCGTGATCAAGAAGGAACTGCGTGGCAACACCATCCTGGTTGATACGGGTTGCATCGTGGGTTTCACGGAAGGGATCGACTACGACATCCAGCGAGCGGGCAATCTCAAATCCATGTTTTTTGGCGGCGAGGGCCTGTTTCTGGCCACACTGCGTGGCACCGGCACCATCTATCTTCAGTCTTTGCCCTTCTCGAGAATGGCCGATCGCATCCTCGCGCACGCACCATCCGTTGGCGGCAGTGCCAAAGGTGAGGGTTCGGTGCTGGGCGGCCTCGGCCGTCTCATCGATGGCAACTGATCGGTTACGTCACTTCAATTTCTAACAACAGGAACGCACATGCGCATCGGGATCAGCAATTTTCCAACTTCCTATTCGATCCATCCAACAGATCTCGGGCGAGCACTTGAAGAGCGTGGCTTCGAGTCATTATTCGTCGTTGAACATACCCACATCCCCGCTTCACGCGAAACACCGTATCCGTTGGGTGGCGAGCTGCCTTCCATCTACTGGGAAGCCTATGAACCGCTGACTTATCTGGCTCAAGTGGCAGCGGTCACGGAGAAGCTGCAAATCGGCACTGGCGTTCTGCTGGTTGCCCAGCATCACCCGATCGCGCTGGCCAAGCGCGTGGCTTCGCTCGATTCACTGTCGAATGGCCGGCTATTGCTGGGTGTGGGTGGTGGCTGGCTGGCCGAAGAAATGCGTAACCACGGCTTCGAGTTCAAGGATCGCTGGGCGATCTTGCGCGAGCATATCCTTGCGATGAAAGCCTGCTGGACTCAGAAGGACGCGCAGTTTCATGGCAAATTTGTCAACTTCGATCCGGTCTGGGTAGAACCGAAGCCAAATCGTCGTGGTGGCCCGCCGATCCTGATTGGTGCGACGTCCTCCTGGGCGCTCAAGCGCATCGCCGAATACGCCGATGGCTGGTACCCGATCGTGATGCCGAACTTTGACGCGCAGCTGGCGGAACTGAAAATGAATGTCGAGGCCCGAGGTCGATCGATGAGTGAAATCGACATCACCGTTGTGCATCAGCCAGCCGACAAGGCGGCACTGGCCGCGCTCCGTGACAAGGGGGTCAACAGGGTGGTGCTGTCGTTGCCGACGGTCGGCCGTGATGAAGCCCTGAAGGTGCTGGATGCTTACGCACCGATGCTGGAGTGGGCGAAAACAATGTAGCTAGGAGCCTGTCGGACTTGAGACTGATCTACTGCGCCGGTGGGAAGAGCGGTCCATTTTTCCCCGATTTCTCGTTGCCCCCGTGTTTCCTTTGGAAAGGCCCACTATGCGCCTCGAAATCGCGAAAAAATGCCCTCGCTCTCCCACTCGGCTCGCGACGATCGCTCAAGTCCGACAGGCTCCTAGCCAATGCGTGACCTGACTGGGATTCGCGATCGGGAGATCGCTCCAGACAAGCTAGGAGTCTGCGCGGCAGAAGGCGGCGATGCGAGGCGAGTGTCAATTCGAGGCCTATTTTTCGTTTGTTTGAGGCGCGTAGTGGGTGCTACGCAACGAAAACGAACGGAAAATAGGACCGAAGTGGCGCCGCCGCAGCCAGACGAGCTTCTGCCGCGCAGGCTCCTAGGTGCCGCAGCAACGCAGGAGCGGCCTGCGACCACAAGCGCTGGACTGTTGAACACACTCTCCAAACGGTAGAGTCCGCAGTCCGGTTCACACGCAATGAAGAGGGGAGCGCCTTGACCTACAACAAACCGATACCGCCCAGGGGTACCCATACCAAGCCGTTCTGGGACGGTGCAAAGCTCGGCAAACTGATGCTGCCACGTTGTCAGGACTGCAATCGCGTGCATTGGTACCCAAGGCACATCTGCCCGTTTTGCCACTCGACCAACCTCGACTGGATCGAAGCCAGCGGGCGGGGCACGCTGCATACCTATGCCGTTCAGTACATCGGCGCCGGTGGCTGGGCGCAGGAAGTGCCCTTTGTGTCTGCCTATGTCGACCTGCAGGAAGGAGATCGCATGCTGACTGTGCTGCGTGGTGTTGATCCAAACAAGCCGGAAGACATCCGCATTGGAGCAGCCGTCACCGTCGAGTTCGAAGCTGCGGACGATGACACATTCATTCCCTTCTGGCGTGTAGTGGAGGCTTGATCATGGCAGGACAGCTTTACAAGGCAGCAGCCATCGTGGGTGCCGCAGAAGCCAATCAGATTGGTTTTCTGCAGACACCCGTCACCTCACTGCAACTGCATATCGAGGCCATTCGCAACGTCTGCGATCAGACCGGGTTACCGATCTCCCGCATCGAAGGCGTTTTCTCGACAGGCTGGTCCACGGAACTGTGTGAGCACCTCGGCATTCGTCCGAAGTACATCGATACCACCGCAGTGGGTGGGTGTTCATTCGAGATGCATGTTCACCACGCGCTGGCTGCGATCTACTCGGGGATCATCGATGTTGCGCTGATCAGTCACGGCGAAAATGGTCATTCCGCACGCAAGGTCGGCAGTGGCGGCACGGTCAGTTATGGTCGTGGTGCAGGCGTGCTGTCACCGGGAAATGAGATGTCCATGGCCTATGGCCTCGTGGGCGCCGCTTCCGGATACGCGCATGCGATGGTCCGTCACATGCACCGATATGGCACACAGCGCGAAGACTACGCGCACATCGCCAAGGTGGCTCGGGACTGGGCAACACTCAACCCGCGTGCAGCCATGTACTCAAAGGAAAAGCACCCGTTTGGTGGACCGATTACGGTTGCGCAGGTGGAGGCATCGCGACTGATAGCGTGGCCGCTGACAATTCTGCACTGCTGCATGGTGACCGATCATGGTGGCGCGGTGCTGGTCTGCAGCCCGAAGGTTGCGGCCAGTCTGCGTACCCGTCCGGTATGGATCGCCGGTGCCGGTGAAGCCATGGGGCATGGCAACATGCTCGAGATGGAAGACTTCACCAGGACGTCGGCCGCCCAGTCTGCACAAACCGCCTATACCATGGCGGGCATGGGGCCGGCGGACATGGAAATGGCGATGATCTATGACTCGTTCACCATCACCGCCGCCATCACGGCGGAGATGCTGGGTCTGGCTCGTCCCGGTGAAGGTCATCTTCTGTGGAAGGATGGTCATGCCGCACCCGGTGGCGCGTTTCCCATCAACACCAATGGTGGTGGCCTGTCGTTCAATCACAGCGGGATGTATGGCATGCCGCTCCTGATCGAGGCGTATCGACAACTGTCGGGTACGGCCGAAGACGGGATCCATGGCGTCAAGGGTAAACAGACCAGTGCACGGACGTGTGTGGTGAATGGCACGGGTGGTGCGCTGTCGACCACCGGCACACTGGTGCTGATCGCGGACGATTGAGCTCGCCCGCTGGCCTGCCGTCATGCCCCGTCACTGGCCCGCCATCATTGCCCACGCCGACATGGATGCGTTCTATGCGGCGGTGGAGCAACACGATGATCCATCACTGCGTGGCAAACCCCTTCTGATTGGGCCACGCAGCCATCGCGGTGTGGTGCTGACCGCAAGTTATGAGGCGCGTCCCTTCGGCGTAGGCAGTGCGATGTCCATGGCCGAAGCGCGCCGTCGATGTCCGCAGGCACTCATCGTCCCCCCTCGATTTGAACGTTATACCCAGGTGTCGGCGATCATCATGAAGATCTTCGATACGTTTTCACCGAAGGTCGAACCGCTGAGTCTGGATGAAGCGTTCATCGACATGACAGGCAGCACGGATCTGTTCGGGTCGCCGACGCAGATCGGCCAACGCATCAAGGATGCGGTGCGAGAAACAACCGGTCTGACCGTGACCGTCGGCATGGCGTCGACCAAACATGTGGCCAAGATCGCCAGTGCTTTCCAGAAGCCCGACGGACTCACCGTGGTTGAACACGACCAGACCCGTGCCTGGCTCGCGCCATTGCCGGTTGCACGCATCTGGGGGGTAGGACCGAAGATGCAGGAGCGGCTTAACAAGCTCGGCCTGCTCACGATCGGTGACATTGCGCACCTGGATGCCGACCATTTGACGAAACGACTGGGGCGCCAGGGCGAGCGACTGTATCGACTGGCCTGCGGCGACGATCCTCGACCGGTGGTGAGTCAGCGTCGGGAGCGCAGCATAGGTTCGGAGCGCACCCTTGAATTCGATGTACGAACGATGCGCGACATCGAGGGTCATCTGCGGCAGGCGGCTGATCGTGTGAGTGCGCGATTGCGTCAGCGCCAGTATCTGGCCGGTGGAGTTCGTATCAAGCTCAAGACCACTGCGTTTGGTCTGCTGTCACGGCAGATCGTACTGGACCCGCCGTCGAACCTTGGAGAGGTGCTGTACATCAATGCCTGTAAGCTTGCGCAACAGTTGTTGCCCGAAGGCCCGTTTCGTCTGGTTGGTCTGGCGACCTATGATCTCGGCAAACAAGGAGAGTCACGCCAGACGGATCTGTTCAGTGAGCCGCCTCGGCAGAGTGTTCTGGAGCACACCATCGACGCCGTGAGTAACCGGTTTGGCCGGCATGCCATTCGTCGTGCGCGTGACCTGAGCAAGTCAGGCACCGTCATGGGTTCGGCGCCGACGCTGGATTTTCGGCAAACAACGACCGAGGACGGTGTGCTTGACACGCCTCGTGACTGGAGCGAGGCCGAGGATCCAGGTGACGAACGGCAGGATTGATTGCACGAATCGAGCCTCCGTGGTCTTCTCTCCGTGGTCTTGTGGCCCCGTCCCATGACAAGCAGGTAGACTCGAACCCGGAGGGGCAGGGTAATTGGCAAAGGAGGGGGAACTTGGCCACACAGGTGCGGGATGCGGCCATTGTCGGCATCCACGAATATCCGTCACGAGACGTCGAAGGACGTGTCAGTCCGCTGCAGATCAAGGCAGAGAGTGCCGCGCGTGCGCTCGAAGATGCAGGATTGAAATGGTCTGACGTTGATGCCATCTACGATGCGGGCGAAGGCGGTGGTGCCATGAGCGGCCTGACCATTGCCGAGTACTTCGGTATCCGGCCGAATGTCATCGACACCACCGCGGTTGGTGGCAGTTCCTACGAGTACCATGCGGCGCATGCCAAGCGTGACATTGCTGCCGGCAAGGCGCGGGTCGCACTGCTGACCTACGGATCAACCGCGCACAGCGCAGCGCAGCGGATCGGTGTTGGTGGCCGTAGTGGCAGTCGTCACCCGGCGGACAATATGGAAGTATTCTCCGGACTTACGCTCGTTGCCAACTATGCGATGGTGGCCAATCGGCACATGCATCAGTACGGCACGACCAGTGCACAGCTTGCGGAAATCCCGGTGGCGACACGTTACCACGCCATGCGCAATCCCGAAGCCGTCAAGGCCATGCAGGATCTGGAGTTCCTGAATATTCGTGAGACCACAGTGGACGATGTGTTGAACTCACGCCTGATTGCCGACCCGTTGCGATTACTCGAATGCTGCATGATTTCCGATGGGGGAGGTGCAGTGGTGATAACAAACCCCGCCATTGCCCGTGATTGCCGCAAACCACCGGTATGGATTCTGGGAACAGGCGAGGCCACCCGATATCCGGAAAATGGCGGTGACGTGACATGTACCGCGGCGGCGCAATCCGGGCCGCTGGCTTTTGGCGAGGCAGGTATCACACCAGCCGAAATCGACGTCGCGATGATCTATGACTCCTTCAGCATCACGGTGCTGACGATCCTTGAAGACCTTGGTTTCTGCCCAAAAGGCGAAGGTGGTCGCTGGGTAGAAGGCGGGCGGCTTCGTTTTGATCGAATGGACGGACCTGCGCTCAATACCGATGGTGGCGGGTTGTCGTCGAACCATCCTGGCATGCGTGGAATATTTCTGCTGATCGAAGCGGCGCGCCAGTTGCGTGGGGAGTCTTGTTCACAAGTGATGGATGCAAAACTCGCGGTCGCCCACGGCAATGGTGGCATGCTGGGTAGTCGTCACTGTGCCGGTACCATCATTCTCGGGAGGGACTGATCATGGCGGATGTTCAACGGCCCTTGCCCGACCTTACCGAAGAAGACACTCACGAATTCTGGGCAGCCACCAGGAGTGGTCGACTTGTCTATCAACAGTGCGCGCAATGCGACACCGTGGTCTTCTATCCACGTCGACATTGCACGGGCTGCACGAGTGGCAGGCTTGAATGGAAGACATCGAAAGGAACAGGGACGATTTATACCTACTCGGTCGTCCGCCAGAGCTATCACCCCTTCTTCCGCTCCCAGGTACCTTACGTGGTCGCCTGGATCGATCTCGACGAAGGTCCGCGCCTGGTGTCAAACGTGCTGGGTATAAGTGCTCCAGATCTCAGCCTGATCGGCAAGCGTGTCAGGGTGGAGTGGGAAACCCATGAGTCGGTGTCGATACCCTTGTTTCGTCTGGTTTGATAACCCTATGAAGTCCACTCTTGTTTCGATTGCCACGCTGACCGAGACGACACTGGACACCGCGTGGCGACTTCAGTGAGCGAGTCGACCACCAAGCCACTGTCGCGCCGAACACTCTTCTTCTATGGCCTGGCCGACATGCCAATCCAGATGGCGGCGGTCCCGATCGCAGCATTTGTGCCGAATTATTACGCGCATGACCTGGGCGTCAGTCTCGTCGCCATTGCCTGGGTGACGCTCGTAGCCCGCATCTTCGACATGGTGACCGATCCGCTCATGGGGTGGATTTCTGATCGAACGAAAACCCGATGGGGCCGCAGGCGAATCTGGATGGTCATGTCGATTCCGCTGCTGTGGATTGCCGTCTATAAACTGTTCTTTCCAGAACCACCGGTGGATGAATGGTATCTGCTGACCTGGATGATGGTGTTGTGGACTGGCTGGACGATGTTGTTCATACCCTACTACGCATGGGCGGCTGAACTGTCTGCCGACTATCACGAGCGAACCCGCGTAACCGGATGGCGGGCGTGGCTCGGATTGGCGGCCAATGTGCTGAGTAAACTCATCCCCGTGGTGGCTCTGGTTTGGTTTGGCTACGGAGGTACAGAGGAAACGCTGGTGCTGGTAGGCATCATGATGCTCATCCTCATTCCCGTCACGATCGGACTACCGGTGCTCATGGTGCCTGAAGCCAACAATTTCATTCCAGCGCGCATCCCGTTGCTGCCAGGTCTCAAGCTCATGTGGAGCAATGCGCCATTCAAACGGCTTATCACCGCTTTTTTCATCAATCAACTCGGCAGTGCGATATCGACGGCGTTGATCGTTTTTTATGTTCAAGTGGTACTGCAGGAGCCGAAACAGAGCATCCTGCAGTTGTTGATTTTCTATGGCTTCAACCTGCTCGGGGTGCCGTTCTGGATGAACTACGCAGGGAAACTGGGTAAACACCGGGCCTGGTGCCTATCGCTGATGGCATTCGGAATCCTGATGCTGGGTTATCTCTTCCTCGGTCCCGGTGATTTTTACTGGATGCTGCCTATTACTGCAGTGACCGGATTCCTCGGTGGCTCCTTTGCGGTGATTCCGAATTCGATGAAGGCGGATGTCATTGATATCGACCGGCTGGCATCCGGGGAAGATCGTACTGCCTGGTTTTTCTCGGTCTGGTCTTTTGCAACCAAAGCCGCCCTGGCGATTGGCCCCTCCATCGCTTTTGCGCTCCTCGCGTTCATTGGTTTTGATGCAACTTTGGGTACTGGCAATACGGAGGAAGCGACCAACGGGCTCAAGTACCTGTTCGTGTTTGGTCCGGCAACCGGATTTTTCCTGTGCGGACTGATTGCGTGGAATTACCCGCTGACTGAAGGCAAGCAACGCGAATTGCGTGATGCCATCGAGCGGAATCGTGTTACGCGAGGCCTTCTGTAGGCGCGGTCTCCCGACCGCAGTCAGGAGATCGCTCTCGTAACCAGGTGTCATCGGCCTTGCCAGTTCGGCGATCTCTTTTCAGCAAACGCGCGTGGTCCTTCCAGCGCATCCGCGCTCTGGCGACGACGCGTTTCCCACTCGTACTCGGTGACCTGAGCTTCGTTTAGTGGCTTGTCAAGACCGCGCATGGCCGCTTCCTTGGTAGCACGCACTGCAAGCGGAGCGCAGCGCAGGATGTCCTGCACCCACTGCGCAACGGTTGCATCGAGATCGGCAGCGGGGACAACCTGATTGACCAGACCGAGTTCGTAGGCGCGGGCGGCGCTCATGTGACGCCCGGTTAACAAGTAACCCATGGCGACCTTGAGGCCTATCTGCCTTGGTAAACGGTGTACGCCCACACCGCCAGCGAGCAGACCTCGCCGTGGCTCGGGCAGTCCGAGCTCAGCATGATCTGCTGCAACAATGATGTCGCAGCCCAGCGCCAGTTCCAGTCCGCCACCCAGCGCAAAGCCGTTGACCCTGGCGATCACCGGCTTCGGGAAGTACCACCGTTCGTTCAAAGGGGTAGTTTCTTCCTGCAGCTGCTGCCAATGCGCCTTCTGTTCGCTGGAAGCATCCCTTTCGATCGCACGATGTTTGAGATCTGCGCCGGCACAAAACGCCTTGTCGCCTGCGCCGGTGACGATGGCGATCCAGATGTCGTCGTTGCGTTCGACCTCATCGAAGTGCCGGGATAGCGACCAGCGCAGCTCCGGATTGAGCGCGTTCATGGCATCGGGGCGATTCAGCGTGATGGTTGCCACGTGGCCGCGTAGTTCGAACGTCGTGACGTTAGTCATAACCATCCCGTCTGCCTGGTTGTTACCCCGCGGATGATAACATCGGGGATCGCCTGCCAAGCCGGGACTGTCCAGGAAGTCTGGCCGCGAGGCAGACCATCCTTCATCGTTGCCGGCTCCGGACGCAGCATCTTGTCGCGAAGCTGCAGAACCATCAGAGTGACCTCCGGACCGGCATCTTCACGCTGCAGTGTGCGGGATCAACGTCCGTGGCAGATCGAGGCGAGCGGGTGCCATTGGGCATTGTGTTCGTCTAGCCCGTCACAAGATTGGCTGCACTTTGCGCGCGCGACTGTCGGCGCCCCAGTGCGCACGTTATTCTGGTCACGGGTACGGAAGGTGGATTCCAGGCCAGTGACGTGATCGCGCCAGCAGGATCGTCCACACGGCCTCATAGCGGACTGACGAGTGTTCAAGCAAGGAGCTTTTTTCGCGTATGAAAATTCTGATCGTTGGCAATCTTGGTTACATCGGCCCAAGTGTAGGAGCCTATTTTCGACGCACCATGCCGGATGCGGAGCTGATCGGATTTGATATTGGCTACTTCGCTCATTGCCTGAGCAATGCCGACCACCTTCCTGAAACGCGGCTCGATGCACAGCTTTTTGGCGATGTCCGGGCGTTCCCGGAATCGTGTCTGGAAGGTGTCGATGTCGTGCTCAACCTGGCGGCCATCTCGAACGACCCGATGGGGAACGAATTCGAAAAGGTCACCATGGACGTCAACTACCGCGCAGCGATCACCATCGCTGAAGCGGCCCGACGGCATGGCGTCCGAAATTATGTCTACGCATCAAGCTGCAGTATCTATGGCGCCGGTGGGGAAGGCGCAAAGGTGGAATCTGACAGCCTCAATCCGTTGACTGCCTATGCACGCTCGAAAGTCGCTGCGGAGCAGGATCTCGCTCCGCTTGCGACCAATGATTTTGTAGTGACCTGCCTGCGGTTTGCGACTGCGTGCGGATTCACGGATCGAGTGCGCCTTGATCTCGTGCTCAATGACTTTGTAGCAGGCGCACTCGTCAACAAACGAATCGATATCCTGAGTGACGGCTCGCCGTGGCGACCCTTGATCAACACCAAGGACATGGCCCGTGCGTTCCATTGGGCGGCGCATCGCCGCGCCGATAATGGCGGCAAGTTCCTGGCTGTCAACACGGGTTCCAGCGGCTGGAATGTGCAGATCAAGGACCTGGCAGCGGCGGTTTCATCGGCCCTTTCGGGTACGTCGTTCAGCGTCAATGAATCGGCCAGCCCGGACAAACGTTCCTATCGCGTGAACTTTGACCTGTTCAAGCAGTTGGCACCGGATCACCAGCCACTGTGGGATCTCCCGGCCACCATCGGGGAGCTTCATGAGGGTTTGAGCGGGATGAACTTTGCGGATGCCAATTTCCGTGAATCCCAGTTTATCCGGCTCAAAGTGCTGGCCAGGCTGCGTGATCGTTCCCGCCTCGATGGCGATCTGCGCTGGATCAACAAGTAACCCCAAGTCGATGGACGCAGCGGCGGACGTTTAGAACGTAGAGTTCCCGATATCTCCGCCGACTACCAAGGTAGGCCTGATTGATCAGGCCTTCGCTAACACCGTACTCCCCTTTCACGCGTCGAATGACGATACTTGTTCGACATCCGTCGAAACTGTCGTGGGGAGAAAGTGATGGAACTTGAAACCGTGTTTGGATTAGCCAGTCAGCTGGCCATGGTGGGATGGCTGGTGCTGGCTGCGACGCCGTATCGATTTGCAGTCGCGAAAACCATCGCGGTGAGTGTGGGGTTGGTGCTGGCCGCTGTGTACGCCGCACTGATGGGAAGTTTCTGGGGGCAGGGTGAGGGAGGCTTCGGCAGTCTTGCAGACGTACAGGCGTTGTTTGCGCATCCGGGTTTGCTGCTTGGGGGATGGATTCACTATCTCGCTTTTGACCTCCTCGTGGGTACCTGGGAACGAGAACAGGCGGCGTCCATCGGACTGTCCCGTTGGCTGCTGGTGCCTTGCCTGTTCATGACCTTCATGTTTGGTCCGGTGGGTTGGCTGCTGTTCATGGCGATGCGATTCGTGCGCACGTCGATGATGGCTCGAACTGCAGAAGTAGCCGGTTGATGACGATGTTGCAGGCGATTCCCGGATTCGATGTGTGCGCTGAACTCAAGCGACGGCAGCCGGTTCTCGCCAGCACGGCGTTGGTGTTTCTGCTCGCCATGGTGCCGATGCTGCTGGCGATGCAGTTCGATACCCGCATGATCAACGACGTCAATGTCTGGGTGAAACCCACCAAGTTCCTGCTGTCGCTGGCGGTGTATTACGTGACGATAGGCTGGTATTTCGGCTATCTGCCGTTCGACGTGCAACGGACTCGTCTCGCTCGTTTTGTCATCTGGGGAACCATTTCTGTGGGCGTAGCCGAAATTCTCTGGCTGGTACTCGCAGCGGTGGCCGGTGTGCCTGCGCATTTCAATCGGGATTCAGTCGTTTGGTCGATCGCGTATTCGGTTGCCGGGATCGGAGCGACGGTGTTGTTGATTGGCATGTTCCTGCAGGCGCGCCTCATTACCCGTCATGGGTTGGCTTCTGTGTCGCCCCTGTTTCGACTGGGTGTCGTTGCAGGTACCTATGTCGCCTGTGCATCGACGTTGTTCACTGCATATTTCCTCGCAGCAGGCACCGGTCATTGGGTGGGTGGTGCGGCATCGGATCTGCACGGACTACCGCTGCTTGGCTGGTCTCGCGGTGGTGGTGATCTTCGGGTGCCACATTTCTGGGCGCTGCATGCACATCAACTGGTCCCTTTACTGGTGTGGTGGCTTGTCGACAAACTCGGCTGGGTGAAGGCCAGATGGGGAGTGTTGATGATCGCTGGCCTGTATGCGGCCTTTGTTGTCGGTCTGTTTGTGCAGGCGCTGCGTGGTCAGCCCTTTCCGTTCGGGTTGAGCGGGATCTGAATCCATGCGCTGTGTCGTCTGCGAGATCGCGACGTGTGATTCTTTCATTGCGGTCGACCAACGCGATTACTGGCGATGTCCAGAATGTCTGGCGACGTTTCTGGATCCCTCGCAGTTGCCGTCAGCAGAGATCGAACTTCGCCAGTACCGGCTGCATCGCAATGATCCGGATGATGCCGGTTATCGAACGTTTCTTGACCGCGTTGCGCAGCCGCTGTTGGCACGCTTGTCAGCCGGCAGTCGCGGGCTCGACTTCGGTTGTGGTCCTGGCCCAGCGCTGGCAGCCATGCTGCGTGCTGCAGGGCACTGCGTTGCGCTCTACGATCCATTTTTCCATCCGGATCGTAGGGTGCTGGAAGACAAATTTGATTTCATCACCTGCACCGAGGTGGCCGAGCATTTTCACCGTCCCGCCGAGGCTTTCCAACAGCTGGATGTAATGCTGAAGCCGGGGGCGTGGCTCTTCGTCATGACGACGCTGCAGTTCGACGATGCCGGTTTTGCAGACTGGTACTACCGTCGTGATCCTACCCACGTGGTCTTCTACCGTGCAGTGACGCTGGAAAACGTCGCGCGCCGATTCGGCTGGGATTCCGAACACGTGGGGCAAAATGTCTTCTGCATGCGCAAACCATCCTGAGTGTTGGGTTCACGCGTGATCGGGCGCATCATCATGAGTTCAAACTATTTACGGGGAGCTCGCACATGTCTGCGCAGGGATTGAGAAATCTGGGGCGATCCGGTCTTCGTGTGTCATCACTGTGTCTGGGTGCCATGAATTTTGGCAATGATGCGTTCGGCTGTGATGAGACCACTTCGATCGCGATCACACACGCCTACCTCGATGCCGGCCACAACTTCATTGACACCGCCAATGTGTATTCCGGTACCCGATCGGAATCGATCATTGGCAAGGCCCTGAAAGGGCGACGGGATGCCGTGGTGGTTGCTACCAAGGCGGCATCACCACTGGGTCCGGGACCGTTTGATTCAGGCTCCAGTCGCAAGCACGTGGTGAAAGCCTGTGATGACAGCCTCCGCCGTCTGGATACGGACTATATCGACCTGTATCAGATGCATCGTTACGACGAAACCACACCTGTTGAAGAGACACTCAGCACACTCAATGACCTGGTGCGACAAGGCAAGGTGCGTTACATCGGCGTTTCGAACTGGACCGCTGCACAGATCGTCGAAGCCTGCGGGATCATCGCCGCAAAAGGCTGGGAACCGCTGGTCAGCCTGCAGCCGCAGTACAACATCCTGGTGCGCGACATCGAAGTGGATATCCTGCCGGCTTGTCGGAAGTTTGGCCTGGGTATCATCCCCTGGAGCCCACTGGCGAGTGGCATGCTGACCGGCAAATACAAACCTGGCGAAGAACCTGAAGCGGGCTCGCGATTTGCGGCCCCTGGTCCGTTTCAGCAGATCTGGCGCACCCGTTCATTGAGTGAGCGCAATCATGCGGTGGTTGCCGTGGTGCTGCAGGAAGCCGGCAAGATGGGGGTATCGCCGATTGCGTTTTCACTGGCGTGGAATCTGGCGCGCCCCGGTGTCGTTGCACCCATCATCGGTCCGAAGAGTGTTGCACAACTGCAAACCAATCTCGCTGCGCTCGAAGTATCAATCCCGGCCGACGCGATCGAGCGGATCGATGCCGTCAGTGAGCCGCACCTGCCATACCCGCATGACTTCCTGCGAATGGCCCGTCAGATGTCGGCAATGATGGTGCAGCAGAACAAGCCTTCCGGTCGATAGATCTGGATCGTAGGCGGTTGCGCGATGGTTCAGTTTGCACCCCTAAACTGTTGCGGCTTGATGCCATCCCCGAGCCTGCTCCTGACCAAGGAAGCTCTACTCGTTCAGAACTTCCTTAGGTCGCTTTCAATCACTCGCGCGAATCCGGCAAATTCCCTGCAGACGCGTGAGGTGTTTACTGAGCCACTGAGATGGGTGTCGGCACGATTCTGGTGACGACGATTCCCTTGACGTCGAGCAAGGCTGGAATGCGCGGGGCAAGAGTCTTCTTCCAGAAGTCGGATTCGTAAACCGCAGCGTACTGCGCCACTCGCTGTTCTTCGCTGGCAAAACGACGCATCCAGATATACACAGACTCATCGCTCTCACCCTGGAATGAGCCGGTGATGACCATGCCTTTGGAGACTTGAAACGGAATGATCTCGTCTTCCATCATGCGGACGAATTCAGCCAGTTTGCCGGGCATGACCTTGTATTGACGCAGTTCGTAGAATGCCATTGATTTTGCTCTCTTCGATTGGTGAGGTGAGTGACCCCGGTTGGGCCGTTCGTTACAGCTGTCCCTTACGATACTGCTGAAACGAATCAACTGGCTAGTGCCGTCATGTGCCGCCCAGGAGCTTGGTGGGTGACACGTCTACGCTGGTTGCGGTATCCGTTACGCTCACCACACCTTCCTGGATCAGAACGTGCAGTGTCATGTTGCGTGAGGCGAGAGCAGCCAGTGCCGCTGAATCAGCGGCGGACAACAGAAGAACCCGCAAATTGGTCAGGCCGTTGAGTTCCGTGCGGGTCTTGTTCCACCAGGGATCGACCCCTCGACCATAGACCATGATGATCACTTGCTCGGCACGATGACAGGCCTTGCGAACCAGACGAGGATCCGGTTGACCGACTTCGATCCAGAGCCTGATATGCCCGGTCAGATCCTTCGCCCACAGGTCCGGTTCGTCGCTGTCAGATATTCCACCACCGAAGCTGAGTGACTCGTCCGCAAACATGGCGAAAGACAGGAGACGCACCATCATTCGCTCGTCGGTCTCGGAAGGATGTCGCGCCAGAACCAGGGCATGCGTTGCGTAGTAGGCTCGATCAAGATCACTCACGTCGAGCGATGCCTTGTGGATGGTCGGTCTCAATGCCAAGCGGGAATCCCCTGATGCCGTGTTCTGTGAAGAAAGAAAATGGAAGAGTAACTCAGGTCAAACGAAAGCCAGCGTATCCATTTGTCGCACTGGCTTTGCACTGCGCCAGGTATTTCTGGGTATTGGCGTAGTACAACAGTTCCCGCTTTTTGCCAGGAATGTTCGCGCCCATGTACCAGGAGTCCGCAATACTGAACAGTGAATCCTTGAACTCTTCTCTCATCTGCCGAGTCCAGGATTCGGTCGCCTCAGTAGTTGCTTCAATGCGCCGATAGCCGTGCTGTCGCAGATAACGCAGGCAATCCACCACCCAGTCACCTTGCAACTCTGCACACGTTGGCCCGTTGCAGAACGCGGTGGGGCTTTGTGGACCATACAGCATGAGAAGATTGGGGAAGCCCGGCATCGCCATGCCCAGATGTGTCCGGACGCCATCCGACCACAAGTCGTTCAAAGTGTTCCCCTGCGAGCCACGCAGGTCGATGGCCTTGAAGCCACCAGTGCTGGCATCAAATCCGGTGGCGAGGATGAGCACATCCAGATCATGAAACGCTGCTGTGGTTTGTACACCGTTTGCATCGACTGCACTGATCGGGCTCTTTCGAAGATCGACCAGCGTGACGTTGTCCTGGTTGAAGACTTCGTAGTAACCCTGTTCCAGTGATGGACGCTTGGCGCCGAATGGATGCAGTGGCTCGGTGGGTGCCAGGGTTTCGAACAGGGAGTGATCACGCAGGCGGGCTTGTGTCTTGTCACGCCAGAAGGTGTAGGCGAGTCGGTTGGCATCCTTGTTGGACAGGATGTCACTGAAGGTTCCGGCCCAGAAGTGAAATCCACCACGCTCCCAGGCGGCCTCGAATATAACGTTGCGTTCTTCCGGACTGACTTCGAGCGCAGACCTGCGATCGGCCACGATGTCGTGGTAAGTGGTGGCGGATATCGCTCGTCGCTGGAGCATCGCGGGATAGTCCTGCTTGATGATGTCCATCGTTGCCTTGTCATATCTTTTCTGCTGCATGGGCAGGGCCAGCATCGGCGTACGCTGGAACACCGTGAGATGCGCGACCACCTTGGCTGCTTCCTGGATCACCTGCACACCACTCGCACCTGTGCCAATCACGCCGACTCGTCGACCCTGCAGTTCGAGACCCTGCTGGGGCCAGTGAGCGGTATGTACACAAGGCCCGGCAAAACTACCCAGACCTGGCAATTCGGGGATGTAGGCCTTGGCCGCAAAACCCAGGCAAGGAATCAGAAAACGGGCGGTGGCCTCATTGCCGGTTTCGTCCTGTACTCGCCAGAGTTGTTGAGTGACATCAAAGTGAGCGCCGGTGACACGGGTGTTGAACCGGATATCCCGCTTGAGATCGAGCTTGTCGTCGACATGCTTGAAGTACCGACGCAGTTCGCTCCAGGCCGGAAAGCGTTCGGTCCAGGTCCAGTCCCGCCAGAGTTCTTCCATGGAGAATTCATAGTTGGGAACGTGGGAATCCACTCGTGCGCCGGGATAACAGTTCCAGTGCCAGATACCGCCGAGATCCGCGCCGGCTTCGAAGATCTTGACCGAGAAACCCAGTTCGCGGAGCCGGTGCAGTTGATAGATGCCGTTGAAACCGGCGCCGATGATCAGCACGTCCAGCGGGTCAGAGGCGAGCGGATTGGGTGTGTTTGCGTGGGTCATGGTAGGGTCAAAAACGGCTCGACTGATGGGGTCGTGAATGGAGACCCACACTAAGGCAAGCAGTGGGGAACGGCAAACCATGCGTTGATCAATCTGTTGCCGTGCGGGTTGATCGGCTAAGGTATCTCTGGTTAATTCGCTCCTGCGAATTAATCAAGTCCAAGCACTTCGCTGCAGCGAAGTGCGGAGGTCGGAGCCTGGATGGCTCCTCGCCCTGTCTTTTGCAAAGAGGCCCTGCGTTTCACGCATGTAAAATGGTGGTGCATCCCTGCACCGCGCGGGAAAGTCTGATAAATCAGACTTTCCCTAATCTTCGAACACCTGTTTCAAGGAGCACGCACCATGCCGTTGATTGATGACATCGTCGCCATGCAGGCTGAGATGACCCGTTGGCGGCACGATCTGCATGCGCACCCTGAACTCGGCTTCGATGAACACCGGACCTCCGCATTCGTGGCGCAGCTACTGGAATCGTTCGGGATCCAGGTATTCAGAGGGATTGGCAAGACCGGGGTGGTGGGGGTGCTGAAAGTCGGCAACGAGACCGAGTCCATCGGCCTGCGCGCGGACATGGATGCGTTGCCGATCCTCGAAGAAAAGCACTTTGCACACTGCTCGACCCGGCACGGGCGCATGCACGCCTGCGGGCATGATGGCCACACCACGATGTTGCTGGGTGCGGCACGATATCTGGCCAGGTCCCGTCAGTTTCGCGGTCAGGTGAACTTCATTTTCCAACCGGCGGAGGAGGGCATCGGGGGCGCTCGAGCCATGATCGAAGATGGACTCTTCGAGCAGTTCCCCTGTGATGTGTTGTTTGCCATGCATAACGCGCCGGGCATGAGACTCGGTACGTTTGGCGCGTCCGCAGGTGTGTGTACGGGGGCCGGGGCGTTTTTCGACATCCACATCAACGGCGTGGGAGGGCACGGCGCGCATCCCGAACACGCGGTTGATCCCGTGATCATCGCGGCGCAGATGATCAGCGCGATTCAGACTGTCGTGTCACGCAATGTCCGGCCAGCGGATCCCGCCGTGGTGTCCATCACCCAGGTTCACGCGGGTGATGCATACAACGTCATTCCTGGCAAGGCGCACATTGCCGGGACCATCCGAACGTTCTCGCTCAAGGTGATGGAACTCATTGAACGACGCATTCGCAGCATCGCCAACGGTATCGCTCAGGCGCACGATGCCGGAGTGACCATGGACTTTCGCACCGTGTTTCATCCGGTGATCAACGACACACAGGCAGCTGCCTTTGCCGGCGATGTCTGTGAATCCCTGGTTGGCGCGGACAACGTGCGCCGTCAGTTGCCGCCGGGATTGGGTTCGGAGGATTTCTCCTTCATGCTGGAACAGGTGCCGGGTTGTTATCTGCTGCTCGGCAATGGCGACGATTCCCACCAGACACCCATTCACAATCCGGGTTACGACTTCAATGACGAGGCGCTCGTCTATGGCGCGTCGTTTTTTGCGGCGGCGGTGGAGCGGCGACTGCGTGCCTGAGGTGTTCAGTGCTGGTACCGCAGCGAACGCCGCATGGCGATGCGCGGCAGAACGTCGATACCGCGGCTGCGCTCTTCGGCGCGGATCAGCAGCAACTCCGGCCCACATTCGGTTTCGGTCAAGGCCACAAAACCGAGCCGCTCATAAAGCGGCCCGTTCCAGGGGAGATCACGAAACGTCGTCAGAGAGATTGCGTCGTAACCACGGGTGATGGCCCAGTGGAAGACTTCCGCAACGAGCCGGCTGCCAACGCCCCGGCCGGCCGCGGCCATCGACACACTGACCTGATCAAGATGTGCCTGTGCGTCGACGACCGATGACACTGCATAACCGATCGGTTTTTGATCGTCTTCATCGATGGCCATCCACGCGGCCTGGTCGTTGATGTAGACCACCAACTCGTCGTGATCAGATGGAGGATCTTCGGCAATCGAGGTGAGTCCCACGTCCGCAAACCGCCGGCCAGCATCCAGTTCCAGTTGTTGCATGGCCGGGATGTCGGCTTCGGTTGCCAGACGGATGGTGCACGAACCACCTGGTCGGTCAGGCACGCCAGACTTTCTTGTTCATTGAACCAAACATCTCGGACAGTTCAACCCGTTTTGGCGTGATGCGAATCGGCAGGAAATTCGGATCATCAGGACCGGTGGAACCGAAGGCGGTCAGATCGTAGTCAATGGCCTTCCAGGCGTGATGTTTGTCGGCGGGTGAGGTACACAGTTCTGCAGTGCCACGCACGAGGACGTGAATGAAATCCGGTGGTGCCACCTGATACTGGATGTCGACGTTGGGATTGGAACGCATGTGCATCGCCTTGGGCGACTGCGGACCAGTTGCGAACCACAGTACCTGGCCGTCCCAGGTTGGATGGACTATTCGTACACGCGGCTGATTGCCGTCCACGGTGGCGATGGCGCACCACACTGCTTTTTTGCAGGCAGCATCTACTGCTGCGAAAAACGCCGTTTCATCCGCCGGGGTCATGTTGCTCATCGGGTTACTCCTGTTGGGCGTATAAGTTCGTGCTCGGAAATTCAGACACGTTCATGGCATGGTCGCATGGAACGTTGCAAATCGAACATCAGGAACGGCAATTCGTACCGGAATGCGGCAATCTACCACCATGCGCATGACTACCCATCAACTCGCGGAGTCCACCATACAGGTGGCGGAGCGACCGCTGCCGGTCGGCATCGCACATCTGGTGCGCGGGTGTTACGGTTATGAAGAATGGGCAAACGGGCCGGTGGTACGCAGCGAGTTTGCTAACGCAAACGTCGTGGTCATTCTTGAAACCGGCCAGCCGCTTCAGGTGTCGAATGGTCTGCATACAGTTTCCCATCGTGGCGGGTTTGTGGCCGGTATTCACGATGGCCCAACCCGAACATCTCATACAGGGCACCAGGCAGGCATACAGCTGAACCTGCCGCCACTCGTTGCAGGTCAACTGCTCGGCCTGCCTCTGGGGGAAATTGCCCATCAGGTGATTGCAGCCCGTGATGTGATTCCGATCTCCCGACGCGCGGATGTGCGGCGCCTTGTAGAATTGCAAAGTTGGGGCGATCGACTGGATGTGGTCGAATCCTTGTTGAAGGATTCGCTCGAACAGCCATTACCACGTGGTTTTCGAGAACTGGCCTGGGCAATCGCTCGAATCGAAATGAGCGCGGGAAAAGTGTCGATTCGAGCTCTGGCGCAGGGGCTTGGCTGGAGTGAGCGTCGGTTGCAACGTGCCTTCACCGAGCAGGTTGGTGTGGCGCCCAAGGTTTTTGCGAGGCTGGTCCGATTTGACGCGCTCATGACACGGGTACAAACACATCCGGAAGAGCGCTGGGTTGATCAGGCGATTGAACTTGGTTTTGCCGATCAATCCCACCTGGTTCGCGATGTGCGGCAATTCTCCGGAGTCACACCGTCACTGGCGGGACAGCGGCTGTCGCTGGTAGCAACCAACCTGGGTTGACAAGGTGGGTTGCCAAGCTGGGTTGCCAGCCTGGGTCGACACGTTAGAAGCGTCGGATTTGTTCAATATCAGATGACCGAGTTCGGTCACAATCAGTACCGTTGATGTGTTCGCGAACTCACGCCGCCCAATCCAAGGAATCTGATCATGCCAGCCAGCACCACTGAAACCGGACCATTCGACCTCAGCAAGTCACCGATCCACCTGGGTTCCAGGGTGGGTGCTGACAATCCGGCGGTGCCGCTGCACGACTTCGGTTTCAACGGACCTGCCTTCGAGGCGTATATGGCCGCGCATTGCTCTGTCGATGCTCCCGGTCGCCTCGTGATGATCGAAACCTCTCCAACCGACTGGCCGGCCTGGGAGTGTCACCACGAGGGTGAGGAGCTGGTCATCGTGCTCGAGGGTGAAGCCGAGTTCATTCAGGAAATCGATGGCGGTGAACGGCGATTTGTCATCAAGGCCGGTGACACCGTGATCAATCCGGCCGGCGTCTGGCATACCGCGAACGTGAAAAAATCCTTGCGCGCGATCTACATCACACCGTGTCCAGGCACCGAACATCGAGCTCGATAGGCGGGTGTGGTCCGGACCGGCTCGGGTACAGAACAACGCAGTCGACTCAAGTTTGATTCTGACCACCGCATCGATTCTTGCGATACTTCGTGCAGATCCAATGAACGAGCAGGAACATGCTGAGCCAGGCCGACAACGATGCACTGACCCGTACCGATCCTGGCACCCTGATGGGATCGCTGTTCCGCCGATTCTGGATACCCGTTCTCTTGTCCGAAGAAGTTGCCGAACCCGATGGTCCGCAGGTTCGGGTGAAGGTGATGGGCGAAGAACTTCTCGCCTTTCGGGATAGCGAAGGGCGGATTGGTTTGATCGAACCCCGCTGTCCCCATCGTGGCGCCAATTTGTTCTTTGGTCGGAATGAGCAGTGTGGCATTCGCTGTGCGTTTCACGGCTGGAAGTTCAACGTGCTGGGTGAGTGTGTCGACATTCCGATTCTCGAACCGGGTCTGGCCGCTGGAATGCGGGACAAGGCGCGCATCAGGGCATACCCCACACGCGAATGGGGCGGCATGATCTGGGTGTATATGGCGCCAACGAGCGACCAATCGACATTGCCTGCGCTACCAGAGATGGAATTTGCGCTGCTGCCGGCTTCGCATCGCCATGTCTCGAAAAAACTGCAGGAGTGCAACTGGGCACAAGCCGCTGAAGGGGCGCTGGACACTGCGCATTTTTCGTTCCTGCATCAACCGGTTGCACAGTCCGACGCAGAATTGCAGGAGAAGTCCGCGCGTGCGACCAGAGGGTTTGCCAAGGGCACCATGAACCATGTGCACATGCGCTGGATGCGTGACGATCCACGCCCACGTTACGCGATCGTGCAACACCCGGCGGGCATGGTGCTTGGCACGTCACGCGCAGCCGATCCCGGATTGCGTTACTGGCGCATCGCCCAGTACCTGATGCCTTGTCATGGTTACACACCGAGTGCTGCAGCAGGCCAGACTTACCACGCCCAGAGCTGGGTTCCAATCGACGATGAAAGCTGCTGGGTGTATGTGTACTCGTGGAACCCGGATCGGCCGATCACCGATGATGAGCGGGATGCCTGGCGCAAAGGTGGCGCCGTGTACGCGCAGCTTGGTCCCGACTGGCGGCCGATTCGTCATCGCGCCAACGACTATCTCCTCGATCGCGCATTACAAAAAACCGAGAACTTCACCGGCATAACCGGTGTGTCTGAACAGGATGCGGCGATTCAGGAAAGCCAGGGTCGCATCGCTGATCGCACCCGTGAACTGCTTGGCGCAACCGACATCGGCGTCGTGCAGTTCCGACGGCTGATGTTGCAGGCGGCGAAAGACCTGGCTCAGGGTATTGAGCCATCCTGGGCCACCCAACCGCAGGCCTATCGTGTGCGAGCCGGTGGAATCGTCGCCGATGCAGCGCTGGACTTTGCAGCGGTGATGGTTGAACGATTCGGTGACGAACTGGGTCGTTTTGACAGTCGGTAATCGCCTGGCTATGTCAATTCGACACTCGTGTTGACCGACCTGTTTTCACAGGACCACATAGTTCACGACCAGGCCTGCCATGCTGAGCTGGAAGACAAACGTCGCAACGAGATACCAGTAGACAGGCCGAGATGGCCGAACCCGCGCGTCCATGTGACGCCGTTGCAGCCAGAGCACAGCACCACATTGCAGCGGCGCCATGATGGCCGAGGTCAATGCGCCGATGGTGACGAGGATTACCGGATTGCGAGCGGTCAGATACAGGATGAAGGCCAAGAGCGGAATGACGACGACATATCCACGAACCGCGCGCATGCGGACCTGCAGATTGGTGCGAGGAGTGACCCCAAGTGTGGCCAGATAATCTGCAAATCCCCGGCCGCCCGCCCCGATGCCAGAGATGACTGAGCTGAAAAGAATGAAAAAAGCACCGATGCCGAAAATCACTGTTGCCCAGCTGCCAAGCACCGCTGAGAACATGTTCGAGAGTGAAGCAATCGTTGTCGTCCCTGATGGTCGCTCCGCGAGTTCATGCAAGACACCCGCGCCAAGCACGTAAAACGGCAGTGTGGCGCAGGTGAGCAGTAACAAGGTCAGCACGACATCCGTCTGCATGACCTTCAACCATCCGCGTGCTCGTGTTGGCCACTGTGGATCGGATCGATCCATGCCGATACGTGCCGGATAGCCTTTTTCGACGCACCAGTAGGTGTAGGCGGAAAGTTCTGCCTGTTTTGACGCCGGTGTAGCCGTATACCGACAAGGCCAGCAGAAGCACACCGGTTGAAAATTCAAAGCTGAGTCCGTGCACGATGTCCGCGTGCGAAAGGCCGTACCGCGTGGTCTGCATGGCAATGGCGCAGATGAGCGTGCAGGCCGTGAACGAAATCACCATGCCGATCAGCCAGAATTCAAGCCGTCGATATGTGGAAAAACCGAGGATTAACGTTGCCACCACCGCGACGATGGCGGCACCGATCACATCGTTGATCGCGGGAAAGAGCAGCGCAATGGCTTGACCGCTGCCGCCGACGATGCCTGCCATGGACGTGACGCCAGGTATGAACGCGAGCATGCCAAGCCAGATCGTCCACGAGACCGGTCCGATTCGACCAGGGATACGATTCATGGCGCGAATATAGGTGTCGCCGGTGGTCATCACGTATCGCGCAAACTCGGCCTGGACGATCGACTTGCTCCAGCACGACAGCAACACCCACCACAGCATGCCGAACCCCGCGATGGCGCCAAGACTCGAGGTGAGAATGATTTCGCCCGACCCCACCACGCTACCGGTGACTACGAGGCTGGGTCCTAGCCCCCATTATTCATGAATGACCTGCTGCGGACGCCGATAGCAGCGAAAACACTCGGCGTGCTCCCTCCGCGTGCTCGACGTGCTGTCAAGCACGCCTGCGCGCACGAAGGTCCGCGCCACCCAGCGTTTTCACTACTCTCGACGCCCTCGCTACGACCCTTCATGAATAATGCAGGCTAGATGATGCAGTCGTTCGCGGAAACTCGATGGCGGGGCCATGACGAGTTCGGGGCGGCTGACGTAGGGATCGTTCAATGTTGACTGATAGGCAGCCAAAACGCTGTCTGCCTGAAAGACGCCGTCAGCTTGAAAGACGCCGTCAGCCTGAAAGACGCCGTCAGTCTGTGCATTGGTTTGTCAGTGCGATGACGTCGGAAGTTTCGAACATTCGCCAACGCCGAACCTGTCACATCCGTTCTGCAGTATTCAGGCGGCCAGCCCCAGCAACTGCTTCACCCGGGTGGCGCGCTCGCCGTGACGAGTTTCTTCACGTCCGTTCTGGCGTAACAGTTCAGCGACCTGCGCATCCGGCTCGGCATCCGCCCAGACCTGATAGACCAGATCACCATCGGCTTCGCCTTGTTCCAGTGCAGCGATGATGTTTGCATCGCAGTCCAGCGACGTTGGTGCGAACTTGAAAAACGGATTGTCCTCGTTCGCGGGGAGTATGAATGGCGCGCCACCTTTGATCGTGATCGCCTTCAGCAGGCGATGGGCATGGCCACGCTCTTCCTGGCCATTTCGACGCAGCAGCGCCTGGGCTTCAGGGTTGCCAACACCTTCTGCCAGGGTGAAATAGAACGCCTCGCCAAAACACTCGATCATGGCGAGCACCTGCAGGTCTTCGACGCTTAATTGCTGGCGTGTCTTCAGGTGATCAAAGGCGTCAAACGCCTGCTCGGGATAACCGGCGGGGAGGGTGTACACAAAAAACCTCAATCAGCAGATGGATGTTCGGCAAATTAGCTGAACCATGACGGGAAAGGAACCGGAAGCGGTTCGAGAAGGACCGTGGGTGGTGGTTTTCAGTACCGAGCCCGCGATTGCATAACACAAGAGGTTTGGCTCAACCATTTGTCAATCCACTTGGGCTGGTTGATGATCCCCAACTGAGAGCGAAGAGCGAAGAGCGGAGAGCGTGATGAGTCAATCTACGGCGACCAGCAAGTTTGTCGATCGAGCGAGGTTCAATCCGCTGATACGACCCTATCTGGTTCTCTACGTCGCCATGTTTCTGGTGTTGCCGGTAGTGACCATCCCGCTGGCGATCCTGTGGGTGCTCGGCATAGGTCAGTGGTGGGCGCGACATTACTTCGACAAGCTCGAGTGTGAACTCAGTGACCGGTCATTGCGCTTTCGCAAGGGCATCCTGTTTCAGGTTGAGAAGACCATTCCGCTCGAGAATATTCAGGATGTCACCTTTATCGAAGGACCGCTCTTGCGCCGGTTTCAGCTGAGCGTGCTGAAATTTGAAACTGCCGGCCAAAGTGCCCATGGTCAGGCGAATGCGATGCAGCTCATCGGCATCGTCGACGCGCTGCAGTTTCGCAATCAGATTCTGGCGCGTCGGGATGTCCTGAAAGATCGGGGTTCGATGCCTGCGGTGTCCGTGAACGATGGGGTAACCTCGTCCATGCAGGCGATAGAGGCGAAGCTGGATGAAATCATCAGCCTGATGCGCGCGCGTGGATAAAGCTGTCTGTTCTTGTCTGCTGGCGGCGTAGGCTCTTGATCGTGAATCCAGACACCAACACATCAACAGGAGAAATCAGTGTCCGAGAATCCGCTGCGCACTCGCGCCAAGGATCATCTGCCGACCGTGCTGCTCACGCTGCTGAGCATCGTGCAGGCGTTTTCCCTTGAACTGATGTGGGCGCATGTCACCACGCACGATGACCTCTACCATTGGTCGTTCATAACCCTGTTGAGCTGGGTGCAGATTTTTGCGACCTTCCTCGGAGTCCTCGTCATCTGGCTGATCTATGCAAGCCTCGTGATGAGATTTCGCTGGGTACCCACCACCAGCGATTCAGTGTTTCCTTTCCTGATTGGCATCATCGAATTCACACTCATTGCAGCGCTTGGACCCCAACTGCTCTGGCGCTGGTTTCTGATTCTCTCGCTGATCTTTGTGGTGATGGCCGGGGTGAGTCAGGTCACATTGCGGCGGGCGCGGGAAGATGGTGAGAACGACAGCTTTTTCTCCCTGGTCGGGCCGGCGGGGTGGAGAGACTATCTGTTCGTGGTATGGGTCAGCGGCGCGTTTCTTGTGGCTGGTCTGTACCTCTTGATGAGCGGTAATCAAAGCTGGTTCGCACTGATTGCACTGATCGTGGCCACCACCGCGCTGGCGATGCAGATGTACTCAACCGATGTGTTCTGGCGTCGTTCGGTAGCCAATCCGAATAGTTGAAGGCGTTGGACTAACAGGGGTCTGGACATGAACAGATTTGAAACGTCATCTAACACGAGCAACGATTGGCGGGTTCGTCTCGGCGTCGGTGTCACGGGGATGTGGCTGCTGCTTGGCATGGTCTACATCAGCAGCATTGTCGGGTGGGGAGAGTTTGTGCGCCAGCAGGCGCCGGACCTGGGGGAATTCCTCGGCGGTGCTTTTGGTCCGCTGGCTTTCCTGTGGTTTGTGGTCGGTTTTTTCCTGCAGCAGCGTCAGCTCGAAAACAACACGGCCATGCTGTCGCAGCAACTGGAGGTGATGCGGCAGAGCGCGGCGCAGTCCGAAGTGCAATCGCGGGCGATCGCGGCGGATGAATTGCACTCTCGCCAGGATACCTTTCTGCGCATTTCGGAGATGGTCAGCGAACAGCTCGGCATGACCTCTGGCTGGTTGTACACGTCCTGGGCGGCAAGTGTGGGCGAAGAAGCCTTGAAAGGTCCCGGTGGTGCCCTCGACATCTGGCGGACTCAGGGCGCTGGCGACAATGGCGCGTTCAATCGGGCCATTGCCCAGTCGATCTTTATCGGCAAGGTGAGTCCTGACGAACTTTTCTGGGGCACGCCAATTCGCAGCGGCCACAGCAATAATTTTGTCGAGGCTTTCGAACGCCTGCTGCGATTGGCGGAGCGATGTGATGACGAGGGGGTGATTGCCGAT
>JANNBJ010000082.1:0-114838 GCA_031385325.1 Gammaproteobacteria bacterium
ATCCAGCACGGCCCTTAGCGCCGATCTGGACTGGCCCACCTACGGTGGCAACCCGGCGTCACAGAAATACTCCACCGCCACGCAGATCACCGCGGACAACGTGGCCTCCCTCGCCGTGGCGTGGGAATGGCAATCGCCCGACAATCCCCTGGTCAGCAAAAATTCCGCACTCACACCATGGACCTACAAGGTGACCCCGCTGAAGGTGGGCAACCAGCTCTTCGTGAGCACCTCACTCGGCCACGTGGTGGCACTGGACGCCGCAACCGGCAAAGAAAACTGGCGCTTCGACACCGGCTCACACAAACAGGGGCGCCCCACCAACCTCGGCTTCAATCATCGCGGCGTGGCGTACTGGAGCGATGGTCAATCCGCACGCATCCTCATGCCCACCAACGACGCCTTTCTGTGGTCCCTCGACGCCTCAACCGGCCAGCCTGACCCCGGATTTGGTGAACGCGGTGCGATCGATCTGACCCAAGGCCTGGGCCGGGACATCGAGCGAAAGTTCTACTCCGTCATTTCCGCGCCATCCATCTACGACGATGTGGTGATCGTCGGCTCATCCATCATGGATGGACCTACGCACAAAACCATGCCACCCGGCCACGTGCGAGGCTTTGATGTGCGCACCGGCAAACAGCGCTGGATATTCCACACCATCCCGCAGAACAACGAGCCTGGCGTCGAGACCTGGGACAACGACAGCTGGCGATACTCCGGCAATACCAACGTCTGGACGCTGATGAGCGTTGATGCAGAACTCGGCTACGTCTACCTGCCCGTGGGCACCCCCACCAACGACTGGTATGGCGGCCATCGGCTGGGCGACAACCTCTACGCGGAATCGCTGGTCTGCCTGGACGCACGCACCGGCCAGCACATCTGGCATTTCCAGATGGTGCATCACGGGTTATGGGACTACGACTTGCCCGCTGCCCCCAACCTCGTGGACATTCATGTCAACGGCACACCGATCAAGGCCGTGGCGCAGATCAGCAAACAAGGCTTCGTCTACGTCTTTGATCGCACCAACGGCAAACCCGTGTGGCCCATCGAAGAGCGGCCCGTGCCACAGAGCACAGTGCCTGGCGAGCGCACCTCCCCCACCCAGCCCTTCCCGACACGACCCGCCCCGTTTGCCGTGCAGGGCATCACCGATGACGTACTGGTTGATTTCACGCCGGAAATTCACGCCGCTGCAAAAACCATCGTCAACACATTCGATCACGGCCCGCTGTACACGCCGCCTTCACTGAAGGGAACCATCAACGTGCCAGCCTGGGGCGGAGGCGCCAACTGGACGGGCGCGGCAGCAGACCCGCAAACCGGCATGCTCTACCTGCCCTCCAACAACTACGCCATGGTGGTGAAGCTGGCCGAACCCAAGCCCGGCACATCAGACCTGCGCTATGTACGCTCGTACGCGGTAAACCGCATTGATGGACCAAAAGGGCTGCCCTTGCTGAAGCCGCCCTATGGCCGCATCACCGCCATCGACCTCAATACCGGCGAGCACAAGTGGGCCGTCACCCACGGCAACGGTATCCGCAACAAACTGATCAAGGCCGGCATCACAGACCCGGGCCCAACGGGAGGCTGGGGAACCGGCCCGCTGCTGACCCCGTCCCTGCTGTTCCTCGCCCAGGATGACGACGGCAAATTTCTGCTGCGCGCATTCGACAAGACCAGTGGCGCGACCATCGCCGAACTCGCACTGCCGGCTTCCCCCAGCGGCACCCCCATGACCTACACCGTTGGCGGGCGCCAGTACATCGCGCTGGCCACGGGTTCAGGAAAAAACGCCGGGCTCGTTGCACTAACGCTGCCGGTGCGGTAAACCACAGATATCAACAGGAGACCTTGAAATGCCCATGATCGTCATCGCCGCCCAACTCGATTTTGCCGACCAGGCATCCCGTGATCGCGCCGTACTTGCCTGCGCCAAGATCCAGAAAGCCACTCGCGACGACGAACCAGGCTGCCAGGCCTACTGCTTCGCCGCCGATCCCTCCGTACCTACCCGCATCCAGGTGTACGAACTGTGGGATGACGGCCCGACCCTCGCCGCCCACTTCAAGCACCAGAACTACGAGGACATGAAAGGCGCGCTCGGCTCGTGCGGCATCACCGGCAGCTGGAACCAGATGTACCTGGTGACTGACCACGAACCCGTGTACGACGCCAAAGGACAGCCGCGAGAGACGTTCTTCAACGGGAAGGCGTGAGCTTATACTCCGATAAGCTCACCCAAGGAGGGAATACTCCATGTGCCGATTCGTTCTGTATCTAGGCCCCAGAATTCCCGTGGCCAGTCTGGTTACCGACCCGCACCATTCGATGATTCGCCAGAGTTTCAAAGCCAAGGAGCGCTCGGAGCCTCTCAATGGCGACGGGTTTGGCGTCGCGTGGTATGCCAAGGACCACTCGGGCGAGCCAGCCGTATTCCGCGACATCTCACCGGCCTGGAACAATCAGAACCTGCTGAACCTTGCACGCGTGGTGAGCAGTGACTGCATTCTTGCGCACGTGCGTGCAGCATCACCGGGGCTGCCGGTTTCACAGCTGAACTGCCACCCGTTTACCTGGCGTAACCTCACGTTCATGCACAACGGGCAGCTGGATGGTTTCCAGCAGATGCGGCGCAAGATTCTGCATCGCCTGAGCGACAATTCGTTTTCCTGGATCAAGGGTTCGACGGATTCCGAGCACATCTTTGCCTTGTTCATCGATCACTATGTGGCGACGGATGAAAACCTTGAGTCAACAGATCGCATGAAACTGGCCATGCAACACACGCTCGACCTGCTCAGGGAATTGGCCGCAGAACTGCCTAACTTGACCGATTCGCACCTGAACCTTGCGGTATCCGATGGCGAAAGCGCAGTGGTCACCCGTGTGGCTTACCAGAGCAACCCGCAATCGCTGTACATGATTGGCGGGCGGCAGTACGAGTGCAAGGACGGTATCTGTGTGATGCAGCCTGGTGGCAGCAACGCTGTACTGGTGGCGTCCGAGCCCTTGTCAACCGAACCGGGCTGGGCACCTATTCCAGCCAATCACATGGTGATCATTCCGCCCAGCCGAATGCCTGAACAGATCGCGGTGTAAATCGTTTGTGGCTCTACCGGGTCAGGTAGTCGCAGACTGACGCGTTTCGAGTACCATCACCGGCAAGTCAACTGTCTACACCTCATGACAAGCACCAAAACGGCTTTAATCACTGGCATTACCGGGCAGGATGGTGCCTACCTCACCGAGCTTCTGCTCAACAAGGGATACATCGTCCACGGTATCAAACGCAGAAGCTCATCCTTCAACACAGAGCGGATCGACCATCTGTATCAGGATCCGCACGACCGCGACCGGAACTTGTTCCTGCACCATGGTGATCTCACCGACAGCAGCAATCTGACCCGCATCGTTCAGGAATGCCAGCCCGATGAAATCTACAACCTCGGGGCGCAGAGCCACGTAGCCGTCTCGTTTGAAGCACCAGAGTACACCGCGCAGGTGGACGGCATCGGCACGCTGCGGCTGCTCGAAGCCGTCAGGATCCTCAACCTGTGCGAAAAAACCCGTTTTTATCAGGCATCCACTTCGGAACTGTTTGGCAAGGTGATGGAAGTTCCGCAGCGGGAAACCACGCCGTTCTATCCACGCTCTCCCTATGCGGTAGCCAAACTCTATGCCTACTGGATCGTCGTGAACTACCGGGAGGCGTACAACCTCTATGCCTGCAACGGTATTCTCTTCAACCATGAATCACCCATTCGCGGTGAAACATTCGTAACAAGAAAAATCACGCGTGGTTTGAGCCGCATTGCGCTGGGGCTGGAAGATTGCCTGTACCTGGGGAACCTCGATTCACAGCGGGACTGGGGGCATGCGCGAGATTACGTGGAGATGCAGTGGCGCATGTTGCAACAGGACGCCCCGCGCGACTACGTGATTGCCACGGGTGAACAACATTCCGTGCGCAAAGCCGTCACCAAGTCGGCAGAGCTTTTGGGTATTGAACTGGAGTGGACCGGCACCGGTGTGGAAGAGCAGGGCATCGTCACGAAGTCCTCTCGCGACCACCTCAAGCCGGGCAAGACCATCGTGCGTGTAGACCCTCGTTATTTTCGACCGACGGAGGTGGATACCTTGCTGGGCGACGCGAGCCGCGCACGGGACGAACTGGGTTGGAAAGCCAGCTGCACCTTTGATGAATTGATGAAGGAAATGACTGACTCGGACTATCGCCTGGCAGAGCGCGATGCCATGGTGGGCAACGCCGGCTTTACCGTCTTCGGTCCGAGGGAATGAGTTCGATTGCGAACCAGCGGGTGTTTGTGGCTGGTCATGGCGGCATGGTGGGCGCGGCCATCGTGCGACGTCTGCAGCAGGCAGGTTACGGCAATCTGATTCTGGCCAGTCATGCAGAGCTTGATTGCACCCGTCAACAGGCGGTTGAGACGTTTTTCAGTGCCACACGCCCCGAGATCGTCATCATCGCCGCAGCGCGAGTGGGCGGTATTCATGCCAACGACACCTATCCGGCGGACTTCATCTACGACAACCTGATGATGGAAGCCAATCTCATTCGCGCGGCGCACGACCATGGTGTTGAGCGGCTTGTTTTCCTCGGCAGCAGCTGCATCTACCCGCGCATGGCACCGCAGCCGATGCGTGAAGACAGTCTGCTCACGGGTTCCCTGGAACTCACCAACGAACCCTATGCCATTGCCAAGATTGCAGGCATCAAGCTGTGCGAGAGTTTCAATCGTCAGCATGGCCGCGATTACCGCTCGTTGATGCCCACCAACCTCTATGGCATTGGCGACAACTTTCATCCACAGAACAGCCACGTAATTCCTGCACTGATGCGGCGTTTTCATGAAGCTGATGTCAACAAGTTGCCAGAAGTGGTGGTGTGGGGTTCGGGCCGTGCACGCCGTGAATTCCTGCACGTGGATGATCTCGCGTCCGCGGTGCAGTTTGTGCTGGAACTGGATCGCAACGTGCATCACCACGCAGTCAGCCCTCAGAATTCGCATCTCAATGTCGGCACCGGCACGGACGTCAGCATCGCTGAACTCGCCACGCTGGTGAAAGATGTGGTGGGATACCGTGGTGAACTCGCTTTCGACGCAACCAAGCCGGACGGCACGCCGCGCAAGCTGCTCGATACCACGCTGATCAATGGCCTCGGCTGGTTGCCCAAGATCGAATTCGAGGCCGGCCTGCGATCAACCTATCATTGGTTCAAATCACAGGACGGCGGCTTCAGGCAATAACCTGCCTGCTGTGCGAACAGGGTCAGCCTTGCAGCCGACCCTGTACGAATGCAGCCAGTTCAGCGACGGCGATGCGCTCCTGCAACATGGTGTCGCGGTCGCGCACCGTCACCGTGTCATCCTTTTCGATCGTGTCGAAATCCACCGTCACACACAGCGGCGTACCGACCTCGTCATGACGCCGATAGCCCTTGCCGATGTTGCCGGTGTCTTCAAACAGGATGCGGCCAAGCCCCAGCTTCTGCAGTGACTGTTTCACTGCGCGTGCTTTCGCCATGATGCCTTCGTGGTTGCGCTTGAGTGGCAGCACGGCCACTTTGATGGGGGACAGGTGTGGTTTGAAGCCCATGACGATGCGTTCTGTGCCGTTCTCGAGTTTTTCCACGCGATAGGCTTCGTTCATCACCGCCAGCACACCGCGATCGACGCCCGCAGACGGTTCGATGACATAAGGCACGACCCACTTCTTCGACTCGATGTCCTGGATCGCGAGCCTGGTATTGGAATCGACGTTGTCCATCACCTTGGCGTGCAGATCCAGCTCGCTCTGGTTTTTGGAATGTGAGCCAAGGTCAAAGTCGGTGCGATTGGCAATGCCTTCCAGTTCCTCGAGGCCATGCGGGAAGCGGTACATCACGTCCACGGTGGCCTTCGAGTAGTGCGACAGGTCTTTTTCGGGCACGTAGAACAGTTCCAGACGATCACGTGGGACACCTTGTTGCGCCCACCAGCTGAGCCGCTCTTCGATCCACACCTTGTGCCAGGCTTCATCTTCACCGGGAGGTACAAAAAACTCGAGTTCCATCTGCTCGAACTCGCGAACCCGGAAAATGAAATTGCGCGGTGTGATTTCGTTGCGAAACGCCTTGCCGATCTGCGCGATGCCAAACGGCGGACGACGCGATGTCGAGTCAACCACATTCTTGAAATTGGTGAAAATCGCCTGCGCCGTTTCCGGACGCAGATACGCAAAACTTGAACCATCATCCACCGGGCCGATGCCGGTCTTGAACATCAGGTTGAAGGGGCGAGGTTCGGTGAGATCCTTCGAGCCACAACCCGGGCACTTGGCATCTTTCAGATGATCCGCACGCCAGCGGGACTTGCAGGTGCGACAGTCAACCAACGGATCCGAGAAGGTGGCTTCGTGTCCCGAGTAACGCAGTGTTTTCGGGTTTGTGATGATGGCGGCATCCAGCCCTTCGACATCATCGCGCTCGTATACCATCGAGCGCCACCAGGCCGCCTTGAGGTTGTTCTTTAACTCAACACCAAGCGGGCCATAGTCGTAGATGCCCTGCAATCCGCCATAGATATCGCTGGATTGAAAAATGAAACCACGTCGCTTCGAGAGTGCGACCAGTTCTTCCATGCTTGACGCGGGCAATTGAATCTTCCAGGTGTTTTAAGGCGACGGAACTATACCGGAACTGGGCGTCCCGGTTCACGCCAGGCAATCTGCCTTGCAACTTGCACCGAACACTCCGCATCTGCCAAACAACTTGCTCGGATTGTGAGCGGTGTCTTACAACCCATCACAACACTGCCGCAACGCGCGGACGCTCCTTCTGGTTCAATGTTTTGCATTCACTGGACAGGAATCAAGACCATGCGAGTAGAAGATCCCCGCGATAGCAACAAGCGCTATTTCCGCGCTGGCAAGCGCGTGTTCAGTCTCAACGGCGCCTGGTATTTCACCACCCGTGAAGGCGAGCGTGGTCCTTTCCACACTCCTGAGGAAGCGGAACTGCAACTGCGACGATTCAGGGAAGAGATGAACGAGTTGAATGCCTTCCAGAAAAATCGTGCAGCAAAAAAGGAACTCGAGGGATCGAGCCTGACTCAGGCCCGTGAGTTGACGGCAAAGTTAAGGGCAGCCCGCGCAAACCTCGCCAAGCCAGCCAAACTGCAGGAAGTTTTCGTCTAACCCCAAGTCGGCTACTCTTGCTCCCTCCAGCCTATTGGGGGGAGCCCTCTTGACCAAGGTCCGTCTCGATCCGCACGACGAATACATGCATCCGCTGGAAGCAGCGGGCAATTTCAACGAGAGTATGTACTTCAACGTTTTCGATAGTGCGCACAACTTGGGTGGCTGGTTCCGCCTCGCCAATCGCCCGAACGAAGGGCGCGGTGAAATGACGTGCTGCATCTATCTGCCCGATGGCCGCGTCGGTTTCATGTTCAAGCGCCCGGAGCGGCGGGATAACAACGCATTCGAGGGCGGCGGCATGACCTTTTCAGTGGTCGAGCCGTTCAAGACGCTCGAGCTGCACTATCGCGGCAAACTCTGCATCCTCAGCAATCCGCAGGAGATGTCCGACCCATCGGCTGCGTTCCGGAACAATCCGGTCGTCGAAGCCACCATCGATCTGCGCTTCACCGGCATTTCGCCCATGTTTGGTGGTGAGCCAGTGAATGACGACGGTTCCCCCATCGAGCAGAAGGCCGACGAAGGATTCGCGCGCGGACATTACGAGCAGCACATGCGGGGTGAAGGGGAGATTCGCATCGGCGAAGAACGCTTCCCCATCAATGGACTGGGACTGCGGGATCATTCCTGGGGCCCGCGTTTCTGGCAGAGCATTTACTGGTATCGCTGGCTGCCCATGGCGTTCGATGAGGGCTTTGCCATGATGGTATCGATTGTGTGCCGCAAGGCCGGCGAGCTGCACGCAGGCGGTATGGTCTTGCGCAATGGCGAGTACATCATGATTCGCGATGCCCGCATCACGGCGCAGTACGATGCCTTCCAGTACCAGACCACCCTCGATGTCTGGGCGAAAACCGATGAACGCGAATACAACGTCAAGGGTCGCGTGAAATCACTCATCCCACTGCGCAACCGGCGCCAGTCTCCAGACGGCGAAACATTGGTCACGCGCATTACCGAAGGCATGACCGAATACCTGTGCGACGGCAAGACGGGTTATGGCTTGTCGGAGTTTCTCGACCAGATCGTTGATGACAAACCGGTGGGCATGGAGGTCTGAACGATGACGTGGAACTACGGCGACAAGGAGTCGTTCTATCTGCGCGACGGTCCAGCCTACAGCGCGTTGCTGGGCGCCTGCCTCAAGGCGCGTCTCACGCCTGTGAATGTTGACTTTGCGGATCGAATCGCACCGTTGGGGATTGAGCAAGCACGCGTGTTTGCCGAACAATCCATATTCGGGATCACACCAGGAGGCTCGACATGAGTTCCAGCCTGTTCGATCTGACCGGCAAGGTTGCATTGATTACCGGGTCGAGCAAGGGCATTGGCCGCGCAATCGCAGAAGAACTGGCCCGCCATGGTGCCCACGTAGTGATATCTAGCCGCAAGGCAGATGTGTGTCAGGCGGTTGCCGACAGCATCAACAAGGAACTGCACGGGCAGCCCGGCGGCGCGGTATCGATACCGGCCAACATCAGTCGCAAGGAAGAACTGCAGCAACTGGTTGATGAAACACTCAGACAACTTGGCAAGATCGACATCCTGATCTGCAACGCAGCGGTCAACCCCTACTTCGGACCGATGTCAGGGTTGCCGGACAGCGCCTTCGACAAGATCCTCGACGTGAACATCAAATCCAATCACTGGCTGGTACAGATGGTGGCGCCTGCCATGGCAGCGCGTCGAGACGGCGTCATTATCATCGTCTCATCCGTTGGCGGCTTGCGCGGCAGCCGCGAACTCGGTGCATACTGCATTGCCAAGGCGGCGGATGTACAACTGGTGCGCAATCTGGCCGTTGAACTGGGGCCGGACAACATCCGGGTCAACGCCATTTCACCCGGCCTCATTCGCACTGACTTTGCACGGGCGTTGTGGGAGAACCCGGAGATTCTGGCGCGGCGCACTGAAGGCGATCCGCTGCGCAGAATTGGTGAACCACACGAAGTGGCGGGGGCAGCCGTGTTTCTTGCTTCGCGCGCGGGTGGTTTCACCACGGGACAGAACTTTGTCATCGATGGTGGATCGACCATCACCTGATAGTCACTCTACTGATCATCAGCTACACACAAAACAACTCGAGAGGGGAAAAAAATGAGCGGACAAAAATGGTGGGCCAAAGCCATCCTCGTGGGAGCAGTCATTGGCCTCGTGTGTCTTGCCCTCGGGGCGATTGGCACGAAGGCAGGCATCTGGGGCTTTCAGACCGGACTGCTGTTGTTTGCAATCGGCGGTGCGTTGGGCGCCCTCGCGCTGGTGCTTGGGTTGATTGCACTGATCACAACGTTTGCCAAGGGGCTCGCAGCCGAGCGTTCGACTGTCGCCGTCGGTGTGGTCATTGCGGCCGTGCTCGCCGGCGTATTTGGATCGCAGTTCATCGCAGCGCAAGGTGTTCCGCCGATTCATAACATTTCAACCGACACGATGGATCCACCTGCATTCGACAAGGTGATCGCGCTACGAGGCGATAGCAGCAATCCGCACACCTACGACACCGAAAAACTTGCCGACGTGCAGAAAAAGGCCTACCCGGACGTGCAGTCACTTGTCAGCGACACCACTCCAGGCGAGATGTTCAATCGTGCGAAGGGCGTGCTTGAGAAGATGGAACTGGAGATCGTCAACGCCGACAGTGCCAACAACATTCTGGAAGCCACTGCCACGACGTTCTGGTTTGGCTTCAAGGATGACGTGGTGATCCGCATTCGTCCGCAGGGAAATGGCGGCTCCATCGTGGACATTCGCAGTGTTTCGCGTGTCGGACAGAGTGACATCGGCGTCAATGCCAAACGGATTCTCGCGATCCTTGCAGGATTGCGAGGTTAAGTTCTGACAGGCAAAAAAAAGCGCGTGGTAGCGCGCTTTTTCGCAACTTGTCCGGTGTGAGTCGCACAGGACAGGGTGCTTGGGTTATCGACTAAATCATATATGTCGAATATGGTGGGTCGTCTGGGACTCGAACCCAGGACCTACAGGTTAAAAGCCCGGTGCTCTACCAGCTGAGCTAACGACCCCGAAAAAGAGCGGCGATTGTAGACGTCGGGTGCAGGGCAAACAACCCTGATCTTCCCTTGATTGATGCTTTGAGTGCGCTATTTCGTTTCCTGATAGCGCGTTGGATCAGGCAATCCTGCTTGCGCGAATCCTTCTGCTCGCAATCGACAGCTGTCACATCGACCACAGGCAAGCCCTTCGTCCGTTGCCTGATAGCAGGAAACGGTGAGCGAGTAGTTGAGTCCAAGTGCAATTCCCCTGCGAATAATCTCGGCTTTTGTCATTCGCAGCAAAGGCGCTCGAATGTGCATCGTCCCGCCCTCCACGCCCACCTTCGTCGCGACATTCGCCAGGTGCTCAAACGCTTCAATAAACTCAGGCCGGCAATCCGGATAACCGGAATAGTCGACTGCGTTGACACCGATGAAGATGTCTTCCGCCTTCAGAACCTCAGCAAACGCCAATCCAAGCGAGAGAAAAACAGTGTTACGCGCGGGCACATACGTAATTGGAATTCCTGTGCTGGGTGTCTCAGGCACGGCGATCGACGCATCAGTCAACGCAGAACCGCCGAACACCCCAAGATCGACTCTCACAACCTGGGGAGCGGGCACATCGAGATGTCTGCAAACCGCCAACGCTGCGTGCATCTCGGCATGGTGGCGTTGGCCGTAGTCGAAAGTCAGCGGGTGGCACGCATAGCCTTCTGCCTTGGCCAAAACGAGAACGGTTGCCGAATCCAGGCCACCGGAGACGAGCACTACTGCGCGCTTGATTGAACTCATCGGCCAGGCTCGTTGCCCCAGAGCATCTTGTGCATCTGCATCTGCATCCGCACGTGCAGACGATCCTCCAGGATCCATCGCGCCAGATCCGTCGCCGGGAGCTGAGAGTAACTTGGTGAAAACAGAACCTGTCCAACACGTTTGATGAGTGAATGTTCATCCAGCTTGAACACTGCCCAGTCATAGTCCGCGCGATCACAGAGCACAAACTTGATTTCGTCGTCCGGCGTCAGAGCGGCAACGTTTGACCACATGTTTCGGTGCATTTCCCCTGATCCCGGTGTCTTGAAATCCAGGATCTTCTTGACGCGCAGATCGACATTGGAAACATCGAGCGCACCACTCGTCTCCAGCGATACCACATACCCGGAGTCACACAGGTTGGTCAGCAAGCGGTGAACGCCGGGTTGTGCAAGCGGTTCGCCACCAGTCACACAGACATGCCGTGCGCCGAATGAACGCGTCGTCTGCTCAATGGCTTCGAGGGAAATTCGCTCGCCACCGTGGAAGGAATAAGTGGTATCGCAGTACTGACACCGCAATGGGCATCCGGTCAGACGAATAAAAACTGTTGGCAAACCAACCAGACTGGTTTCACCCTGCAACGAATGGAAGATTTCGGTGATGCGAAGGGAGGTGTCCCCGCTCACAATCTGGATACCTCGCCGTCAGATCAACGCAGTTCGCTGGCGTAGGTCTTGGCCAACCCCGCTGCGGCACTGGTCGGAAACTCTCTCTGGACACGATCCAGAAATTCCAGGGCCTTTTGGCTATCTCCCTGGCGATGGTAGACCACTCCCAGTTTGTAGAGTGCGTCGGGCGCCTTGTTGTGGGTAGGATACAGATCAATGACCTGGGCAAATGACTGCCGTGACTGTTCCATGTTCGCCTTGGCGAGATACAACTCACCTAACCAATAGTAGGACCCTGGAGTCATTTCTCCGTTGGGATAGTCCTGAATCAGCCGACTGAACTGTTCGATCGATTTGTCGAACTGGCGGGTCTTCATGGAATCGAAGGCTGCTGCGTACGCTCCTTTTTCACCGGCTGCGCCAGTACCTGTTGTACCAGTACTTGTTCTACCAGCACTTGTTCTACCAGCACCACCTGCTGCCGTCGAAGGCGTCCCGTTGTTACCAACTACCGGTTGATCGACTCTCGACGTGCCAGCACTCGCGGGTCTGCCTGCACCCGATGACATCTGTGCCACACGTCCATCGAGATCGCGGTATTGCTCCTGCTGGCTAGCTTCAAGTTGCCGGATCTTGTGATTCTGTTCTTCGACAGTACTGCGCAACTCCTGCACTTCGCTACGCAGCGTTTGCAGCTCGGAAAACAACTGGGCAAGTCCGGAAGGCGCTGGTTCAGCGACTGCGGGAGCTTGATTCCGCGGTGTCTCAAAACCGCTTCCACCTGGTTCAACCACCACAGGGGTCGGGCGTAACTGGGGGCGCGATGAAGAAGACGAGGATGAACTGCTGCGATCCTCAACCGGAACGGCAGCAAAAACCTGTGCAACTGACAGAAGAAAGCCAAGTCCGAGCAGTCCTTTGATGGTTCGAAGCGGGCTGTTCATTGAACAGCCCCTTTTCGAGCCAGAACTCGACGGACAGGAAATCCTCTGCGTTGTTCGGCTAGTCGACATGTATAGATCGTAAAGCCCTTCATTTCGGAAGTTGACGATGTGTCACACCTGACGCGCAACACATCGCCTGGACTTCGAACTATCGGTTCGACTTATCGGTACGTAGCTTATCGGTACGTAACAATGGCGCGGCGGTTCCGACCGTACGCGCTTTCGTCGTGGCCTGGATCTTCCGCACGCTCTTCACCGTAGCTGACACTCTCGACTTGCGAAGCGGCAACACCAGCTGAGGTCAGGAAGCTCTTGACCGCATTGGCACGACGCTCACCCAGTGCGAGGTTGTATTCGCGGGTGCCACGCTCGTCGCAATGACCTTCGATAACGATGGTCTTGCCGGTGTTGCGGCTAAGCAACTGAGCATGAATCTCCAGCACAGCCAGATCGGCCTGACGAAGATCGGAACTGTCGTAGTCGAAGTAGAAGGTGCGATTCAGCGGACCACCAGTACGGGGGTCGATAGGCTGGCCATCGGCGCCGAAGTCTGCTGGCGGTGCAGTGTCAGTCGTTGTAGTAGTGGGCGCAGCGCTGCCGGTATCAGCGCCTGCATCCGTTGGTGTGCTTTTCTTGCCCGCACAACCAGTCAGCACAAGGCCAACCAATGCGATTGCGATCAAGCTGGTGAGACGTTCCATGAACATCGTCATCTCCTGTTCAGATACCTGTTAATTTTCTGGGATTTCCTGTGAGGGAGCCTATCTTCCAGCCAACGGTTCCATAAATGGAGACCATGCTGGTTCACGCACATCGCCCGACGAGGAAGGTAATTCATACTTCACACTTCCGTCGATCGACACAACACCCAATACGCCTTTTCCGCGCGCTTGAGTGGCATACATCAGCATAGCTCCGTTAGGTGCTACCGATGGCGATTCATCAAGATTGGTTCTGGTGAGGACGACTACCCGATCACGGCGCATATCCTGCCACGCAATATGAAAAATGCCAGCGTTTCTATGCACAAAAACGAGATTTCCGTCATCAAGCATGCGAGCACGTGCGTTGTAGTCACCCTGGAAGGTGACTCGCTCCTCGAAATTGGTCGCAAGCTCGAGTGAGTAGACCTGCGGCTTGCCACCACGATCGGAGGTAAAGATGATGCGCTGTCCATCCGGCGACCAACTTGGCTCGGTATCAATAGCCGGGTTTCTTGTCAGTCTTCGAAGCGTGCGGTCTGACAAGTTCATGAGATAGATCTCCGGATTGCCATCGCGTGACAGCACCATCGCCATTTGCCGGCCGTCGGGAGAAAACGTTGGCGCACTGTTGATGCCGGTGAACGACGCGATCCGTTCCCGAGCCAACGTCGTAACATCCTGGATCACGATGCTGGGACGCCGTGTTTCGAATGAGACATAAGCGACCCGTCGGGCATCCGGCGACCAGTTCACGGACATCAGCGGTTCACTGGATGAATAGATGGTGCGTGAACGCTCTCCATCGGCATCCGACATTTCGATGCTGTACCGGGCTCGCGTGGTACCTTCGTTCTGAGCGAGTACATAGGCGATACGCGTCGAGAACGCGCCACGCACACCAGTGATCTTTTCGTACACGAGGTCAGACACCTTGTGTGCGATGTCCCGCCACTGGTCTGCTCGGCCCGTCACCTTCTGAGTCATGACCTGACGCTGCCCTGGCACATCAAACAGGAAGAAGGTCACCGCAAGCGCTCCGGTAGGCTCCCGAGCGGCTTGACCCACCACCACATATTCCGCGCCGAGAATCCGCCAGTCCCGGAAGATGACTTCTTCCGGCCGCACCGGCATCGACAGCATGTTGTCGCGAGCGATAGGTGCAAACTGGCCCGAGAACGTCAGGTCATTGCCAACGATCTCGGCCGGGTCAACCATACTGGCCAATGTTGAATCCATCCGCATCGGCACGATGCCGATCTTGACCGGGTTACGCCCACCCTGGTCAATGACGATCGTGTCAAGTGTGCGTGCCGCAAGCACGCCCGAGAGCAGAACCAAACCGCTCACCAACAAGGCCGTAAAACAAAGTCTTGGTGCGTTCATTAGCGGAACAGATCCTCTGGTTGAAACAACAGATTAAATCGGCGGAACCTGGATTCGAAGAGCGCGTTGTCCTTGGGCACTTCGAACTTTTGCGCCTTGCGGACAGCTTGTTCCGCACTTCGGTCAAACGCTTCATTGCCGCTTGATTCGATTACATTCACTGCAACCAGTTCCCCGGTCGGAACCAGTTCCACCTCGAGCAGCGCTTTCATGTCATTACGGGCACTGGGTGGCCTCGACCAGTTCTGCACCACCAGCTCATAGATGCCTTGAATGTAAGACTTTGCTGCCTCGCCTTCTTCGGTGGCAGTATCGAGGTTGACCTCTTCAGTTTCCAACGCGTCTTCAAACGACTGGGTGGCAAGTTCCTGCAATCGTTGCTGCTTGAGCTGTTCGGCTTTGCGGCGCGCTTCGGCTTCGGCCTTTTTCCGAATCTCATCCGGATCCGGCTTTTTCTCAGTCTTGACCGGTGAGGGCTTGGGCTGTGGCTTCGGCGTTGCCACTGGCGGCGGCTGTTGTTGCTGGATCACCGGCTTGGGTGGCTCCGGTGGTTTCTCGATTTTCGGGGCCGGGGCCGGTGCAGGTTTCGGTTTGGACTTCGGTTCCATCACGATCAGTGTGGAATTGACGATCTGCGCTGTTATCACATTGTCGAGCTCACGATCCGGATGCCAGCCATCGTAGAGCGCAAACATTGCAAGGGCATGCACCAGCACGGCAAGCAACAGCGGCAGCCCCTGCGACCGCCAGTTGGCCCGATCAAAGGCTTGATCAGGCATCGGTCATGTCCGGTGGATCGGTGATGAGCCCAACACTCTTCGCTCCGGCTTTCTGCAGTACGGTCATGACGCGGACAACATCACCATAGTCCAGCTTTTCATCCGCTTTGACGTAAACCGGAACTTCAGGTCTCGCACGCAGAATCTTGCCGGCTTGATCTTCAAGCGAATAAACGGTGACACGCGTTCCTTCATCATCAGCATTCTGCAAACCCAGATTGACGAAGATCGCACCATCCGTTCGCATGGAGACCACCAGCGGATCATCCTCTGTATCGGTCACCGGCTCGGAAGGCGCGTTTGGCAGATCAACATGCACGCCTTGAGTCAGCAGCGGTGCGGTGGCCATGAAGATGACAAGCAGCACCAGCATCACATCGATGTATGGCACCACATTGATGTCGGCCATGGGTTTACGTTTTCTGGCCATCTTTCAACCTGTCGGTCGCTTCGATTGATGAGGTCTGATAAGTGTTGAAGTAACTAGTCCCGCTTGGCGTGGCGGGCGTGAGCCGCACGCTGCAGCAGTGTTGTGAGCTCGTCCGAAAAAGTCTGATAGCGCCCCATCATCACGTCTGCACGCGCCGAAAAGCGGTTGTAGCCAATGACAGCGGGAATCGCCGCAAACAAACCCATCGCTGTCGCCACCAGCGCCTCGGATATTCCGGGAGCCACTGATGCAAGGGTTGCCTGCGTCATGTTGGCCAGACTGCGGAACGAGTTCATGATTCCCCAGACGGTGCCAAACAAACCAACGTACGGGCTGGTCGAACCTACTGTCGCCAGAAAGGGAAGACTGCGATCCAGTTGTTCTTCTTCACGGCTGACTGCAATTCGCATGGCACGCTGCACGCCTTGCATGATGGATTCCATGTCACCACCCGCCTGTTCGGAAAGACGAGTAAATTCCTTGAAGCCGGCGACGAAAATCTTCTCGATACCCGACAGATCTTCTGCACCTTCGAGCTGACCATAGAGTTTGCGCAGGTCAATGCCGGACCAGAAGTGTTCTTCAAATTGCTCGACATCGCTGGTGACTTTGCGCAGATAGATCCAGCGCTGAAAGATCATCATCCAGCTGGCGACCGAGGCAATCAGCAACACCAGCATCACCAGCTGGACGAGCAGACTTGCATTCGCGACGAGTTCGAATATGGATAATTGTTCCGGCATCAGGACTCCTTGCCTGCCGTCAGATTTCGATTTGCGATTGAACCGAGCCTTCTGCCATGGGTAGACCCAGATGCAGATAGGCACGTGGCATTGCCACTCGGCCACGCGGTGTACGCTTGAGAAAACCCTGCTGGATCAGGTACGGTTCGAGCACATCTTCAATCGTGTCGCGCTCTTCGCTCAGCGCTGCGGCCAGTGAGTCGACCCCTACCGGACCGCCACCGAACTTCTCGATGACGGCGCGCAGCATACGCCGGTCTTGGGCGTCGAAGCCAGCTTCATCCACCTCGAGCAGGTTCAATGCAGCATCCGATAACAGACGATTTACAGTTCCATCACCACGCACTTCGGCGAAGTCACGCACGCGTCGGAGTAATCGATTGGCGATGCGCGGGGTTCCACGCGAGCGGGCGGCAATTTCTCTAGCGCCACCACTATCGATCGTGATACCGAGCTTCGCACCTGAGCGGGCAACAATTTCTGTCAGTTCATCGACGGTATAAAAGTCCAGCCTCTGAACAATACCGAACCGATCGCGTAATGGAGACGTCAGCAATCCTGCTCGGGTGGTCGCACCGACCAGCGTGAAGCGCTTCAATTCCAGTTTCAGGGAGCGGGCTGAAGGTCCTTCACCCATGAGAATATCGAGCTGAAAATCCTCCATTGCCGGATACAGGATTTCCTCGACGATCGGGCTCAGGCGATGAATTTCGTCGACAAAAAGGACATCCCCGTCATTCAGATTCGTCAGGATAGCTGCCAGGTCGCCAGGTCGCTCCAGCACCGGTCCCGACGTTGTCCGGATCTCGGCACCCATTTCACTGGCAATGATGTTGGCCAATGTCGTCTTGCCCAAACCCGGTGGTCCAAAAATCAGCGTGTGATCAAGCGGTTCGCCCCGTTGCCGGGCGGCAGTCAGGAAAATGTGCATCTGCTCTTTGACAGGTTTTTGACCTATATATTCATCAAGCGAGCGGGGACGAAGCGCGCGATCAAAACGTTGCTCCTGATCTCTGGCCTGTGGCGCGATCAGTCGATCAGGCTCGATACTCACGACCCGCCTCCATCTTTGACAAATTGTCTAAGTGCCTGACGAATGATCGATTCGGCGTCAACCACGTCCTCTGGAACCGCTGCCAGTGCTCGTTCTGCTTCCGGCAATCGATACCCAAGCGCCAGCATCGCTGCCAGTGCTTCGCGTTGCCCTTCCTGACTTCTTCTATATATAGGCACTTCCGCCTGAACGGCACCTGAGGGGACCAGCCCTTCAAGTTTGTCCTTCAATTCAACGAGCAGGCGCTCGGCGGTCCGTTTGCCAACCCCGGGTACACGAGTCAGCCGTGTTGTCTCCCCTCCGGCCACTGCGCCAACCAACTCGGCAACCGTCAGGCTCGACAGGAGAGCCATTGCCAGTTTGGGTCCAACCCCGTTGACACGAATGAGCGTCCGGAACACATCCCGTTCCTGTCGAGAAGCAAAACCGAAAAGCAGGTGCGCGTCTTCACGGACCACGAGGTGGGTATACAACAGAACATCGCTGTTGGGCAGTCCGAGACCCGCGCGAGCCCCTTGAGTGACTTCAACCTCATAACCGACGCCGGTCACATCGATCAGTGCAAGACTATCGACGATCTCTACCAGCTTGCCCTGTATACGACCAATCATAGGCCACGAGTATTGATGTGGCAGATGGCGATCGCAAGTGCGTCCGCGGCATCGGCCTGTGGTGAACCCGGCAGTTTGAGCAACGCTTGCACCATGTGCTGAACCTGCTCCTTGCCTGCCTTGCCTGTGCCGACCACCGCGAGCTTCACCTGTCTCGTGGCGTAGTCATACATCGAAACGCCACCAGACATGCAGGCGGCCAGAGCAACACCTCGTGCCTGCCCCAGCTTCAGAGCTGACGCTGGATTACGAGCGATGAAGACCTGTTCGATCGCCGCATCATCCGGATGGAAACTGCCGACAATTTCCATGAGTCCCTGGTGCAACTCGTGCAATCGTTCGCCCATGTTGCCAACTACCGTCCGAATGCAGCCACTGGCGACATAGGTGAGCCGCCCCTGCTCCACATCAACCACGCCGTAACCGGTCAGCCGTGACCCAGGGTCAATGCCAAGTACGCGTGTCACCATGCTGGTGGGCCGACAATCCTCAGGTCGAACCTGCAACTCATGAACAAGGCACTGCCAACAAACATGGCAGGCACGCTGATCCAGACTGCTGACATCGAATCCGCATCAAGCGTCCCGGCGAATCCTCAGGTGCAGTTCGCGCAACTGATGATCATCCACTTCACTGGGCGCTGACATCATGAGATCCGCGGCGGTCTGGGTTTTTGGAAACGCGATGACGTCACGTATGGATGGCGTACCGGTCATCAGCATCACCACTCGATCAAGACCCAGTGCAATGCCACCATGTGGTGGGCAGCCGAAGGTCAACGCCTCGAGCAGGAAGCCAAACTTCGATTGTGCCTCTTGACCCATCTTCAATACTTCGAACACCGCGGCCTGCATCTGCGCGTCATGTATGCGCAGACTGCCACCGCCGAGTTCATAACCATTGAGCACCATGTCGTAGGCATTGGCCTTCACCTCCAGTGGTTTGGCCAGCACCTCTTCTGGTGACGCATTCGGTCTGGTGAAGGGATGATGTTCAGCACCGATCGATCCGTCCTTGCCCATGTTGAACATCGGGAAGTCGACGATCCAGCAAGGTGCCCAACTGCCTTGCAGCAGTTTGAGTTCGGCCGCGAGTTCGTTTCGCAGCGCGCCCATCGAATCGTTGACCACCTGTCTTCGATCCGCGCCAAAAAATACAACGTCGCCATCCTGCGCGCCAACACGAGTCAGCACTTGGGCCACCACCGTCTCTGGCAGGAACTTGAGAATGGGCGATTGCAACCCGGCGACACCATCGGCGAGCCGGTTGATCTTGATATAGGCCAGACCCTTGGCGCCGTAACGCGCAACAAACTGGGTGTAGTCATCAATGACCTTGCGAGACAAGGCACTGCCGCCAGGCGCGCGCAGTGCAACGACCCGACTGCCCGCATCATTCGCCGGACCGTGAAACACCTTGAAGTCGACAGTGCGCATGAGGTCCGCGATATCGATCAGCTTGAGCGGATTACGAAGATCAGGACGGTCACTGCCGTAGTCTCTGGTAGCGTCGTCCCATGACAGCACCGGGAACACGGGCAACTCGACGTTAATCAGTTGACTGAACAGCTTGCGCAACATCCCCTCAGCGAGCTGCATGACATCCTGCGCGTTGATGAAACTCGCTTCGATGTCGATCTGCGTGAATTCCGGTTGGCGGTCATGGCGCAGATCTTCATCGCGATAGCAGCGTGCAATTTGATAGTAACGATCAAAGCCCGACATCATCAGCAGCTGCTTATAGATCTGCGGTGATTGCGGTAACGCGAAGAAGTGGCCTGGATGGGTTCGACTCGGAACCAGATAGTCTCGCGCACCTTCTGGAGTGGTCTTCGACAACGTCGGTGTTTCCACTTCCCAGTAGCCGTTGTCTTCGAGATAAGAACGCGTAACGCTCGAGACGCGCGCACGCAAGTGCAGTCGCTGCTGCATCTCTGGTCGACGCAGATCGAGATATCGATAACGCAGGCGAACATCTTCGCCAGCACTGGAGTGTTCATCGAGTTGGAATGGTGGTGTCGCTGAAGGGTTGAGGATGGTCAGCGCAGTACCCAGCACCTCGACCTCACCGGTCGACATGTCTGCGTTGACGGAACCTTCCGGTCGAGGGCGTACTCGCCCGGTCACCAGCACCACGAACTCATTTCGCAAGCTCTCGGCCATGGCGAAGCTCTCGACCGTTTCGGGATCGTAGACCACCTGAATGATGCCGGTTCGGTCTCGCACATCCAGGAAGATCACCCCGCCATGATCACGGCGACGGTGTACCCATCCGGTCAGCGTGACCTGCGCGCCACTGTGGCTGATGTTCAAAATTCCGCAGTAATGGCTGCGCATGATCTGTCTACCTTATATCTATCGGCTGGATGTTAACTGGACTTGAGATGGTACATCGAAGGCGGCTCGGTCGCGCACCGGCCTGCCTGTGCAATGGCTCGGTCAGCCGCCCGCAGAAATTGTCTCCGGACAACAAAAAAGCAGGCAATTGCAGCACATCATGCCGAGTCGCCACCTGATCCTTTTTTAGATGAAGCACTGGATGGAGTGCTCGATGTAGTGCTCGAAGAAGTGCTCGAAGAAGTGCTGGTCGACGTACTCGTGGCGCTGCTTCCAGCACTCGATGACGAACTGTCACTCGACTTCGCACCATCACCACCACTGCTCACTGGCTTGGCTGCTGCTGGCGGAGTCGTGGTGGACTCACCGTCGCCACCGATATTTCGTTTCTTGTCACCAGACTTGAAGTCCGTCTCATACCAGCCACCACCTTTCAGTCGAAAGGCTGACACCGAGACCTGCTTGCGAAGCGCGTCTTGATTGCAGGAAGGACAGGTCTTCAATGGTTCTTCACTGAATTTCTGAATGGTTTCGAACTCGTGTTCGCATTTGTCGCATCGATATTCGTAGATTGGCATGACTGATTCCGTGGACCCAAAGCGCTTGCAGGATGAGTATGGCGAACTGTAGTTCAAGGTTGGTTGAAGCCACGATGATGGACTTCATCACATGATCATCAACACATCGAAGACGCTCGTTGATGCTCTTCATCAACCGCATAAGAGCCTTCACACGAACTGAAGTTTGCCAAACGCGCCGCATATTCTTAGAAAGCGTTGCAAATATACAGTTCTTTACTACACTTTTTCTTGGCTTTATAGAATGGATGGGCTATAAAGCGCGCCACTGGGTACTGCTGTTGTTATGACGGTTGTTACGAATGTAGTCGTAATCAGTACCTGGGTGTGTAGCAAAGGATCGCTGTAGCCAATGAAAAGGCTGGTCTCCCTGCTGACGCACTTCGATGGCGCGACCAGTGAGGTTAGATGATCGAGACAAGCGTTACTGCATTTGCCCCGAGGCAATCTTCCTCTTCTGGTTCGTCTCTTCCTTCCGTTACTTCTCTAATCGTCCAATCAAAAAAGGAATCGTGAATGGCAACTGCGAAGAAAGCCCCTGCGAAGAAAAAGGCGCCTGCTAAGAAGAAGGCACCTGCCAAGAAGGTAGCAGCCAAGAAGAAGGCACCCGCCAAGAAAGCTGCTGCGAAGAAAGCCCCAGCCAAAAAGGCTGCAGCAAAGAAAAAAGCTGCTCCCAAAAAGAAGGCTGCCGCTAAGAAGAAGGCTCCTGCCAAGAAAGCCGCTGCCAAGAAAAAGGTAGCGACGAAGAAGGCTCCAGCCAAGAAAGCACCCGCCAAGAAAGCGGCAAAAAAAAAAGTAGCTAAGGCAGCCGCGAAAAAAACGGCAACCAAGCCAGTGAAAAAAGCAGCTCCAGCAACCAAGAAGGCACAGCCCGCCATCTCCGCCAAGATGACGAAGACTGGCATGCTGACTGAGATGGCCACGAATACTGGCCTGACCAAGAAGCAGATCGAGGCTGTCCTCGAGGAAATGGAGTCACTGATCGAGCGGCATATCCGCAAGCGCGGCGTGGGCGAATTTGTCCTGCCAGGCCTGCTGAAAATCCGATCGGTAAAGCGTCCAGCCACGAAGAAGCGTACGGGACGTAATCCGGCCACGGGTGAAGAGATCACTATCTCCGCGAAGCCGGCTTCTGTACGTGTTCGCGTTACAGCGCTTAAAAAGCTGAAAGGGATGGTTGGCTAGCTAGCCGCTATCAACTTTAAAAAGGGTCGCTTGCGGCCCTTTTTTTTTGCTCGTCATTCCAGTCGCGCATCGATCACTCGCTGAAAAAGAGGCGTGTTGCTAAAGTGCGGCCCGATCCTTCACGAAGCAATTTTTCATGCGTCAATCACAAATTCTCCTTCCCACTCTGCGTGAAGAACCCACTGACGCCGATGTAGTCAGCCATCGACTCATGTTGCGAGCAGGCCTGATTCGATCACTCGCATCCGGTCTCTACACCTGGTTACCACTCGGCCTGCGTGTACTGCGCAAGGTCGAGACGATCATTCGCGATGAATTGAATCGAAGTGGTGCACAGGAAGTGCTTATGCCAGTCGTGCAACCTGCAGAGCTATGGCTGGAAACAGGTCGCTGGCAAAAGATGGGACCTGAGATGTTGCGCATGAAGGATCGGCACGCTCGCGACTTCTGCCTCGGTCCAACCCATGAAGAAGTGATTACCGACCTGTTCCGTCGAGAGATCAGGAGCTATCGACAGCTCCCGGTGAACTTCTATCAGATCCAGACCAAGTTCCGCGATGAAGTGCGACCCCGCTTCGGAGTCATGCGCGCTCGCGAGTTCACCATGAAGGATGGTTACTCCTTCCATCTGGATCGGACCAGTTTCGATGCAACGTACAAGGAGATGCATGCCTGCTACACACGCATCCTCTCGCGTATGCATCTCGACTTCCGAGCGGTTGAAGCCGATACCGGCAACATCGGTGGCGACAACTCACACGAGTTTCATGTGCTTGCCGGCGCAGGTGAGGATGTCATTGCGTACGCCAGTGAAGGTCCTTATGCCGCAAACCTGGAGAAGGCAGTGGCGGCGGCACCACAGTCACGACCTGAAGCCACGCAAACGCTGGCAACCATCGCGACTCCCGATGTGCGCACCATCGACGAAGTCAGTGTGTTCCTTACGCTGCCATCGAATCGCATCGTGAAGACGCTCATCGTCATTGGCGAAGCAGGTCCGATCGCGCTGGCACTGCGTGGTGACGATGAGTTGAACGAGCTGAAGGCCGGCAGACTACCCGGCCTCACGCAACCACTGCGTCTGGCAGACGATGCAACCATTCGCGCCGCTGTCGGTTGCTCTGCGGGTTCGATCGGACCCATCGGTCTGAACATTCCATGCTTCGTTGATCGCGAAGCTGCAGCACTTGCAGACTTCACGTGTGGTGCCAATCGGGATGGGTTTCATCTTTGCGGCGCAAACTGGAACCGCGATATCGAACTCGCAGATGATCACATCGTCGACATCCGCACGGTGAAGGAAGGTGATGCCGCTCCCGAAGGACAAGGTGTTTTGAAGTTCCTGCGTGGTATCGAGGTGGGTCATATCTTCCAGCTCGACACCACCTATAGCAAACCGATGAACGCGAGCATCCTCGACGCCGACGGCAAGGCGGTCATTGCGTTGATGGGATGTTACGGCATGGGTGTGACGCGGCTGGTCGCTGCCATCATCGAACAGAACCACGACGATCACGGCATCTGCTGGCCGGTGCCAGTTGCACCCTTTGACGTTCATCTGGTCGCGCTTAACTTCACCAAGTCCGAGCTCGTGCGCAACGCCGCGTCCGCATTGCACGATCAACTTGAAGCAGAGGGTTTCAGCGTGTTGCTTGATGATCGTGATGAACGACCAGGCGTCAAGTTCGCAGACTCGGATCTGATCGGTCTACCGCATCGCATCGTCATTGGCGAAAAGTCGCTCAAGGAAGGTGTGTTCGAATACAAGCGACGACGTGATGGTCACGCAGCGAACGTGGCCGCCGCTGACGTCATCAGCTTACTGCGCTAATCCGCACATCTGAATTTCCGGTCATCGACAGCTTCGTGCTTCGTGTTCGCGCTACTTATTCATTTAACTTCGCGAAGCTGTCGATGACCTCGCGAATCGACTTGGCTGACTGTGGGCCACGCAGCACTTTGCCAACGGTCAGATCCGGCTTCAGCAGTATCGTCGTCGGCAGTATCTCGGGCCGCTCGTAGCCGAAGCGCTGCATCGGATCATCCTGCAACACTGGAAATCCGATCTGCATGCGCTGGATCAACGGCTGCAGATCAGCAGGTTTCAGATTGTCGTAATTGACACCCACCACGAGCGGTCCGGCCGCACCAGCTTCCGCATAGAGACGATTGAGTTCCGGAATTTCTTCGCGACAGGGCGCGCACCACTCGGCCCAGTAGTTGATCACCACCCAGCGACCTTGCCAGTCATCGATACGGGTCTGCGTGCCATCAACCAACGGAAGCTGCTCGCCCCCACACCCAGACAACACGATCAAGGACGCAAGGATGACCAACGTCCACTTCGCGAAGACTACTTTCATCGGCAACTGTCTTCTGAGTCGTGACGAGTTCACATTCATCTCCTTGCTGAGTGCGAAGAAAGTGCCGCGGCAAGATCGATCGACATCTCGTTGGAGCCAAACTGAACGATGGCACGAATGGGTTCAACCACACCTGGCAGGTCTTCGACTGCGCGCAACCGTTCGAGTTCGATGCCTTCCGGAAAAGCGTGGTAAAGATCCCACAACGACAGGCTGGTCAAACTACGGCCAAGAAACCAGCGCTCGTCTGCACCGGTCTGAATAAGCTTGAGTTCGTTCAGGGCAGAGTAAATGCGTTCATGCTCTTTGGTGTTGAGACGCACCAGGTGTGCGAGCTCTGAAGCGCTCGCACCTTCACCCAGGTCGTGACGTTCCTGCAGAAGCCTGAGCAGTCGCGCAGCCTTGACGATCAACGGCTCGGGTGTCGGTTCGCGCTCACGATCCAGTGACAGCGTGCGAACGATGACCACCCCGGAGAGGACCAGAACCCAGACGATATAGATCCAGAAGAGGAACACCGGGATGGCCGCGAATGCACCGTAGATGACATTGAAGGACAGGGTCGGCAGCAGCTGGGCAAAGGCCCACATCGTGAACTGGAAGCCGATGGTCGTGATGACGCCGCCGATGAAGGCATGCTTGAGCGGCACGTCGTAATTGGGCACCGCGTAGTACAGCACGGTGAAGACCACGACGGAAATTAGCTTGGGCAACTCCGCCAGCAACATCGAGCCGAGACCGAAGTCATTCAGTTCAAGCAGGATCGGCAAGGCTTGTACATAAACACTGATCAACACGCCACCAACGATGAGCGTTGGTGTCAGCGTCAACACCGTCCAGTAGGTGAGGATGCGATGCACACCGCGACGCGCTTGCGGGACTTGCCAGATCGCGTTGAAGGTCGTCTCCATCGTCACCAGCATCATGAATGCCGTCACGAACAGGAAGGCAAAGGACAGCCAGGTCAGACTGCGTGTATTGGCCGAGAACTCGTTCAGTTTTTCATAAACCACCTCACCGCTGCCGGGTACGAAATTGCGAAAGACGTAGGTCTGCACCTGTTCACCGACCGACGCGAACTCGGGAAACAATGAGAGCACGACATAGGTGACGGTCATCATTGGGACGATGGCAAACAAGGTCGTATAGGTGAGGGTCCCGGCTCGAGAGAGACAATCATGAATATGGAACTGCTGTACTACCTGCTCCAGGTACCAGCGCACCCGCGCGAGCAACGCCTTCCACATCACCGTGCGTGTGGACGCCGTGTCATCAGCTGCCTTGATCATCGCCGGTGTATCATCTCGAATGAACTGAAGTCGCGCGGATTATAGGCTGAAGTCTGGTGTTCAAGATCTATCACAATCCAGGCTGCTCCAAGAGTCGGGCAGCACTACGATTGCTACAGGAACAGGGCATCGACCCTCAGATCATCCTCTACCTGGAGACACCGCCTTCGCCGATTGAGCTTGCTGAGTTACTCGATAAACTGGTGCTGCAGCCAGCAGCGCTCATCAGACGATCAGAACCGCAACTGGAAAACCTGGATGTCGATTCACTCAGCGACGATGAACTGCTCCGACTGATGTCGACCCAGCCAATTCTCATCGAACGTCCGATCATCGTTCGCGGTGATCGTGCCATCATAGGTCGCCCACCGGAACGAGTGCTCGCCTTGTTATGACCGCTTCCTATGTTCTCGTCCTCTACTTCTCACGTACGGGTGGCACCGCTGCACTGGCACGGCATGTCGCGCGCGGTGTGCGTGATGCTGGCATGGAGGTGCTGCTACGCACGGTGCCGCCGATCTCGGCCGTCACTGAACAGACCGCGCCTGCAACCCCTGATACGGGTGCTGTCTACTGCACCAAGACCGAGTTGGCTGAATGCTCCGCGCTCGCACTCGGTAGTCCCACCCGCTTCGGCAACATGGCAGCACCTCTGAAGTATTTTCTCGATACGACTTCAGACCTGTGGATGGGTCACCGACTCGAAGGCAAACCTGCGGGTGTGTTCTGCTCCAGTGCGAGCCTGCATGGGGGTCAGGAGAGCACGCTTCTGTCGATGATGATCCCGCTGCTGCACCACGGCATGCTCATCAGCGGGGTGCCTTACAGCGTACCTGCGCTCAATCAAACCAGTACCGGTGGCACGCCCTATGGTGCCTCGCACTTCGGCAAGGACGGCCCGGTGTTATCCGCGCACGAGCAGTCTATTGCTGAAGCGCTTGGTCATCGTCTTGGGACGCTGGCGCAACAACTGCGCAAGGTCTGACCATGCGTGGCTGGCTGTTCATCGCTCTGTTATTGGTTGGCTCATTGTTCGCACTCACCGGATTGCGCCAGTTTTTCATCGAGCCACTGGCGACGGTGCCGAGCAACGTGGTGTGGTTCCTGATCCAGGTGTCGCCGCTGCTGATCATCCTGCCAGGATTGATCTCCCTCAATACACGCTCGGCGTTCTACGCAATCCTTACGGCACTGCTGTACTTCATACACGGGGTATTGATCGCCGCAACCGAACCGCTGCGCTGGTTCGGCATCATCGAGATTCTGGTGGCCTGTGCATTGGTGGCGGATGCCACGTGGCTGCTGCGCAAGTGCCGCGAGCGTGATGCGGGGATGGCCTGAAGCCCTTGGCAGCTCAGTGAATCGTCGGTGTGTTACTGGCTTGAGTCTGTTTGTCTTCATCAACACTTTGCACGGCATATCGACGGGTCACGACTTCGCCAGCGACGATGTTGGGTAGTCCGCGCATGAACTCATCCATGTGCTCGGTCTGGAAGTGGGCGAGCAGTACCTCCATGCTTTCCCATTCCTGGAACAGCATCAGTGTATTCGGGTCAGAGAGGCCGATGAAGAACTCGTAGCTGATGCACCCCGGCTCGCTCCGGGTGGCATGCGACATTCGGCGCGCCATGGACAAGGCGTCATCACGCCGCTCCGGCCGAATTGGTATGTAACCCTGAACGATGATCACGCTGTCTCCCTGGTGAATGTTGGCTACTGAGGATTCGCTGCAATAGCCCGCATTATTCATGAATGACCTGCTGCGGACGCCGATAGCAGCGAAAACACTCGGCGTGCTCCCACCGCGTGCTCGACGTGCTGTCAAGCACGCCTGTGCGCGCTCCGGTCCGCGCCACCCAGTCTTTTCGTTACTCTCGACGCCCTCGCTACGTTCCTTCATGAATAATGCGGGCTAGTCGCTCGAGCGACTTGCCTGGATGATCCTCAGGTCTGTCTCAATACGGCAGTGATCTCATCGAGAATGACGGGATCATCAATCGTCGACGGCATGGGATAGGGTTGGTTATCCACCATCTTGCGCAGGGTCTGACGAAGAATTTTTCCGGACCGTGTTTTTGGCAGGCGCTTCACCATCAGTGCACGCTTGAAGTTGGCGAGCGCCCCGATCTGATCGCGAACCATCTGGACCAGTTCCGCCTGCAGCGCAGGTCCAGAAATGTTCACGCCATCCTTGAGCACGACCAACGCTAGGGGTACCTGCCCCTTGTCCACATCGGCCGCACCGAAAACGGCGCATTCCGCCACCGCCGGATGCGCGGCAACCACTTCTTCCATCTCGCCTGTCGACAGCCGATGTCCCGCTACGTTGATGACGTCGTCAATCCGACCCATGATGTAGACGTAACCATCGGCATCACGATAACCACCATCACCGGTCAGATAGAAACCGGGATAACGCGACCAATAAGCCTCGACGAATCGATCATGATCACGCCACAACGTTGGAAAACTGCCCGGTGGAAGTGGTCCTTTGAGCACTACAGCGCCTTCCTGGTCTGGTCCCATTTCGTTGCCGGCTTCATCAAGAATGCGCAGATCAAAACCAGGTAGCGGCAACGCCACCGATCCTGCCTTGGCCTCGAGCAACTCAACACCCGCCATGTTCGAACAAATGGGCCAGCCCGTTTCCGTTTGCCACCAGTGATCGATGACCGGAATGCCCGGCAAGTGTTCTCGCAGCCAATCATAGGTCGGCGGGTCGAGACGCTCGCCTGCTACAAACTGATACTTGAGTGAACTGATGTCGTATCCGGCTTGCAGACGACACTCCGGGTCTTCCTTGCGAATAGCCCGAAACGCTGTCGGTGCGACAAAAAAGCTCTTCACCCGATGCTCGGCAATCACACGCCAGAAAGCGCCAGCATCCGGAGTACGCACGGGTTTGCCTTCGTACAGAATGCTGGTGCAACCGCGAAACAGCGGTCCATAGGCAATGTACGAGTGTCCAACCACCCAGCCCACATCCGACGCACCCCAGAAGACATCACCGGCATCCACACCATAGATGGCCTGCATGCTCCAGGTGAGAGCGACGGCGTGCCCACCGTGGTCCCTGACCACGCCTTTGGGTTTTCCGGTGGTGCCTGACGTGTAGAGAATGTAGAGCGGGTCCGTGGCCTCAACTTCAACCCAGGACACAGGTGTCGCGGCCGCCTCCCATGTGTGCCAGTCGTGATCGATTCCAGCGTTGAGTTCGGCTGCGCACTGTGGCCGCTGCAGCACAACTACGTGTGCCACCTTGTGATGTGCCAGCGAAAGCCCGGCGTCGACCAAGGGTTTGTAGGGAATCACCCGCTCAAACTCGATACCGCAGGACGCGGTGAGCACGACTTTGGGTTCAGCATCGTCAATGCGCGTCGCCAGTTCCGGTGCAGCAAAACCACCAAACACCACCGAGTGGACCGCGCCGATTCGCGCACAGGCCAACATCGCAACCACGGCTTCGGGGACCATCGGCATATAGATGATGACCCGATCACCCTTGTCTACGCCGAGCGCACGCAACGCCCCGGCCACCCGCGCCGTCCAGGCGGTCAACTGCGCAAAGGTAAATCGCTGCACTTGGCCGGTGACTGGCGAGTCATATATGAGCGCCACCGCATCACCGCGACCTGCCGCGACGTGACGATCCAGGGCGAGGTAGCAGGAGTTCAGTCGTCCGCCACGAAACCACCGCCAGGCGCCATTATCATCCTGGTCGAGAATGGTATCGGGAAACTTGAACCACTCGATCTCGCGGGCCCGTTCCAACCAGAAAGCCTCAGGTTGGGAGCGGGCCTGCTCATACAGATCTGCGTGACTCAACCACCACTCCGAACCAGCGCGTTCAGATCGCGCTTGCTCGGTTGATGCGTCAGCAGTTCCTTGTAGGTCTTCGAGCGTTTGACGATGCTCTTGTGCTCGCAGTAGAAATCAACCGCGCGCACCCAGGCTTCGTCCAGTCCGAATCGATTCACCGACACCGTGGTGTTGACCACTTTGCCTTTCACGCGTGACATGAGGCCGATCTGGAATACCGGTGTAAACGTGCCGCTCTTCTCTCGCTTGAGACGAAAGAGAATGCCGCGTACACGTCCCTTCTCATCCAGTTGCAGCGACTTGGCCAGCGTATCGCGTGCACGGGTCTGCAGGATTTCGAGCTCTGCGTCGCGTGCCTCCGCCTGTGCACGCATCGCCGCTCGAGCCTTGCCAACGACACGCTTGCCATCAGCCTTGAGAGAAAAATATTCCTGGTACGTTTTGCCATCGATCTGACGACGTACACGAAGACCATAAAAACGATCATTATCGAGAAGTTCAACACTCATGCGGGTATCACCTTAGCTGCCACGAGGGCATTGATGTCGGTTGCCGAAAAGCCGGCACTTTCAAGAACGGCGCGCGAATCCTCACCCGGCACACGCGCGCTGTTGGTTATTCCGCCACTGGTGCGGCTGAACCGCGGTGCAGGGGCGGGCTGAACGACGCCATCCACGTTCACAAAGGTGCCACGTGCGACGTTGTGAGGATGCTTGGGCGCTTCAAAGATGGACAGCACCGGCGCAAAACAGACATCTGTGCCTTCCATGATTGCGCACCACTCGTCCCGGGTTTTCTGCTTGAAGACACGGGTCAGTTCGGCTTTGTATTCCGGCCAACGCGAAGCATTCATCTGCTCGCTGAATCGAGATTTGTCGAGGCCGGCCTTTTCCACCAGCAATGCATAGAATTGCGGTTCGATCGAACCAATGCAGATATAGCCGCCGTCTTTCGTTTCATACGTATCGTAGAAATGCGCGCCGCCATCGAGCAGATTGGTGCCACGCTGATCTTTGAACACTCCGGCTGCGCCCATGGTGTAGAACATCGCCATCAACGTCGCCGCACCGTCCACCATCGCCGCATCGACCACCTGACCTTTGCCAGACTTCTGGGTTTCGAGCAATGCACAGACGATGCCGAAGGCCAGCAGCATTCCGCCACCACCAAAATCACCGACCAGATTAAGGGGTGGAACCGGCCGTTCACCCTGTCGGCCAATGGCGTGCAAGGCGCCAGAAAGACCAATGTAATTGATGTCATGGCCGGCGGCCTGCGCCATCGGTCCATCCTGTCCCCAGCCGGTCATGCGGCCATATACCAGCTTTTTATTCCGCGCGAGGCAAGTATCCGGACCAAGGCCAAGACGTTCGGTGACACCAGGGCGGAATCCTTCAAACAAGGCGTCTGCACCTTCGACCAGACGCAGTACGGTCTCGACACCTTGTGGCTGCTTCAGATCAATGGCTATCGAGCGTCGGTTGCGCGCCAGAATATCGTTGGGTCGCCGGTTGCTGGTAGATGTTCGGTCGACACGGATCACTTCCGCGCCCATGTCCGACAGCATCATGCCGCAAAACGGCCCCGGCCCGATGCCAGCCAGCTCAATAATCCTGAAACCGGTAAGTGGTCCCCCCATCTCGCCCCCTGTCGTATTTGTTATTCGAGGTGCGCAGTGTAACCAAGTTGCACGGCGACACAAAAATTCAACGCCGCTGAAAGGTCCGGTCAGGCACCAAACGAGATCGCCACATCAGCCGGAGTGTCCTGCTCAGCACGGGCATCGGCAAACTGGATGCCCGAAAAACGGGCATACAGCTCACTTGATTGTAAAAGCTGCCCATGGTTACCGGACGCCACCAGCCTGCCTGCCTCCAGCACCAGAATACGATCCGCCTGGCGCACGGTCGACAGGCGATGTGCAATAACCAGAATACTGCACCGGCCTTTCAGCCGTTCAACGGACTCCCGGATCGCCTGCTCACTGTCGGCATCGAGTGCACTGGTCGCTTCATCCAGGAGCAGAATACGTGGCTTTGTCAGCAAGGCACGGGCAATGGCCAGGCGCTGTTTCTGGCCCCCTGACAGACCAACTCCACTCTCTCCCAGAACGGTCCCCAAACCTTGTGGCAATGCACGCACAAACGCTTCTGCATTGGCAAGTTTCAAAGCCTCCCAGACATCGGGTTCGCTGGCATCGATGCGCCCGTAGCGAATGTTGTCGCCTATCGTCCCGGAGAACAGCACCGCTTCCTGCGGTACATACGCCATGCTTGAACGAACCTCGGCAAGGGACAGGTCCCTTAGATCGATATCGTTCAGACGGATGCTTCCAGCCTCAGGATCATGAAAGCGTTGCAACAAGTCGAACAACGTGCTTTTACCCGCCCCTGACGGGCCTACCACAGCCACCATTTCTCCCGGTGCCATGGCAAAGCTCACTCCCGCCAGGACCTCGGCTTCGGGACGCGTTGGATAGCGAAAATCCACGTTTTTTACAGACAACTGCAGGGGACCTGATGCCAGACGTACTGGTGTTGCTGGCTCCAGCAGGATGCTCTTCGCCTCTAGCAGCTCAACCAGTCTTTCAGTTGCACCCGCAGCTCGTTGCAGGTCGCTGTAGACCTCCGTGATCGCACCAACCGACCCGGCAACAATGAACGCGTAAAAAATAAACTGGACGAGTTCACCAGAGGTAATGTCTCCAGCCTTCACATCGGCTCCACCGACCCAGACCATCACCCCGATCGCCCCCACCACCAGCAGCATGACCATCGTAATCAACCAGGCCCGCTGACGAATTCGCCGCACCGCAACCTGAAACGCCAGATCGACACGTGCATCGAAGGTCTGAGTGTCAGCCGACTCGTGATTGAATGACTGCACCACCTTGATATGACGAAGGGATTCACCCGCCTGACTGCCGATATCGGCCAGTCGATCCTGACTCGATCGCGACAGCTGACGAACCCGACGGCCGAACAACACAATCGGCGCGACGACGATCGGCACACAGGCGATGACGATCAGTGAAAGTTTGACGTTGGTCACAAAGAGCAGGACCAGACCACCCACAAACATGAGTGCATTGCGCAGGGCGATGGAGACAGAGGAGCCGATGACGGTCTGCAGCAGCGTTGTATCCGTGGTAATCCGCGACTGGATTTCGGTCGGCCGATTGGTATCGAAAAAACCGGGATGCAAATGTACGAGGTGGCGGAACACCGCCTGCCTGATGTCCGCGCTGACCCGCTCGCCAATCCATGACACGAAATAGAACCGGACAAAAGTTCCGGCAGTGAGCAACAGCACCATGGTGCCCAAGACCAGCAGGCTGTTGGTGAGACTTGCCTGCGAACTCGCCTCGAAGCCCTTATCAACGACCAGGCGCAAACCCTGACCGATAGACAGCGTCACGCCTGCCGTGGCCATCAGCGCAATGCTTGCGATCACCACACGGCCGAGATAAGGGCGTAAGAAGGCTAGCGCGGGGGTAAGTTTGCGAACGTCTTTCGACGCTTCTCGATCAAGTCCATCATCCATGGCAGCATTATGGTGATTCGCGGGCATCGGCGAAACGCCCACAGATGTTCAATTTGCGCACCGCTCTGCGTCGCCGTTAACGTTTGCCCGACCTATGGCTTCGACAACCCACCCGAAAAGGACCTGAGCAAGATCATGGAAAAGCTGGAAACGTTGGTAGTCACTACCGGAAGCGATCCCGTCGGTACGGTGATCTGGATGCACGGGCTCGGGGCTGACGCGCGCGACTTCGAGCCGGTCGTGCCGATGCTCGAGCTAACCAGGCCGCTGCGCTTCGTGTTTCCGAACGCGAAGGTCCGGCCGGTTACCATCAATGGCGGGATGGAAATGCGCGCCTGGTATGACATCGACCTTTCGAATCCTACGGTGGGCGAACGCGACATCAGTGAATCTGCCGAGGCGATCGAACAGATCATCGACGACGAAATTGCGGCAGGCACGCCAGCGCGACGAATCACCCTCGCCGGCTTCTCCCAGGGCGGTGTGATTGCCACTTACCTCGGAGTGCGCTGCGACCGCCGTCTCGCCGGCATCATGGGGTTATCCACCTACATCCATAACCACGAGCGCGTCGTCGATGCGGTCAGCCTGGCAAACATCGACACACCGATTTTCATGGCGCATGGCATCGCTGATCCCATGATTCCGATCACCCGAGCGATCACTGGACGCGAGGCTCTGCGCAAGCTGAACTTTCAGGTCGAATGGCACGAATACGGTATGGGTCACCAGGTGTGTCCGCAGGAAATTGCGGACATCGCGACCTGGCTAAATCGCGTTTATAAGGACTGAACCGGCGAGGAACTCAAGGAAGCGCAGCTTGCCCAAGCTGGCAGGCGTTTACGACCCACATTGGCAGACGGGTATTTTACAAAACGACAACTGATCCTCAGACAGCCAACACCGCATCACTACAATCCGGCGTGTGCATCAGGAGTTGCTCATGCAACACGCTCGATATCAAAATCCGGACCTGGCCTGGGACCTTGACCAGTTCGCTCAACGTTCGCGCGCGACGCAGTTCGTAACTCAATTCCAGGCGACTTTGTGCGTGTACTCGCCTACCGTCGAATTGTTGTATGCCACCTACGAAATACTCTTTCCGGAAGAGATCGATGCCAAGCTGGTCATTCTGCCGGACAAAAACGCCTACTACGACACGTTCACGCGCATCGTGTCCGACTGGGTTAAACCAACCGGGCTGTACATCGTTCCCGGTGAACTGATCAACCGGAGTGGACTGCACCTGGCCAACGTAACACCCGAGCGCACACTCGGTACCCGACAGATTCCGTTCGTCAGCGGTGTACGCGCGATTATGGCCGCACGTGGGACCAACGACCCCTTTCTTCCCGTTCTGACCAAGGGTGACCTGCGTGAGTTCGAACAATCCTGGCCCGTTCTGCACTTGCATCGAATTTGCCTTCCGGGCCTCACTCATCTAAGTGAACTGGATCGCTGTTCCATGGCGAACGTGATCACCGAGAAGCTGGAATGCCTGCTGCGCGATCCGCAGCGTACCAGGGCCGCCTGAGCGGAAATGAGTAGCGAGTGGGCCACGGGCTTTACCTCTGGGCGAAAAACTTCGGCACTTCCACCGTCGAAGCTGCTCAGGTCAGCTCACGCATGCGCCTGTATCACACTGACGCCGACAACCGGTTCGCACTTTGCACCTGCGCACAACGTTGGCGGCCGCTGAGTCAGCATAATGGCAAGCATGTACGTTCCACCTGACGTCGAAAAATACCTGGAAGTTCCGGTCTATCAACTTGAGCCGGGAATGTACATCGCCTATCTGGACCGCCCCTGGTTGAACTCGCCTTTCATGGTCCAGGGTTTCTACGTGCAGACCGCCAACGACATTGCAGAAGTTGCGGAACACTGTACTCACGTGTTTGTCGATCCACGCAGGCACACACGCGGCAACTACGTAAAAGCTGCGTTCAATGGCGCGCCTGCCTGTCGATCCAGTTCAGACGTCACCATCTCTCTGCGTCGCGATTTCGTCGCGGCGGAGTCTGACTACGATGTTGCAACGATCGCCGTGAAAAAGGCTTTTTCACGCCTGCGGGAAACGGGACAGATCGATGTGGCATCAGTTGCTGGTGCGATCAATCCACTGATCGACCACGTCATTCATCGCAAGGAAGCGATGGTGGCATTGGTGCGCATGAAGAAGAAGGACGATTACCTGTACAACCACTCAATATCGGTGGCCGTACTCGGTGCGATGATCGGACATCAGCTGGGCATGCCGCAGGCAGATCTTGAATTACTGACGCTCGGTTGTGCACTGATGGACGTTGGCAAGGTCAAACTGCCAGATGAAATGCTGACCAGTTCGGCGCCGCTCTCCAATGAACAGCGCGACACGATGCGCAAACACGTGCAGTTCGGTGTAGCGCTGCTCGAACGAGAAAACAAGGTTGATCCGATGGTGGAATCCATTCTGCGTGACCACCATGAACGCTGGGACGGCTCGGGTTATCCCAATGGCAAACTCGCCAACGAAATTCCTCTGGCGGCACGGGTTGCGGGCCTGGTGGACACCTATGATGCGATGACCACACCCAGGCCGTATGCGCCAACACGCTCGTCCTTCGATACGGTGCAGGAACTGATCGATCAGAAAGACATCAAGTTCCCCGGCATCCTCATTGAACAGTTTGTCCAGGCAATCGGACTCTTCCCCACTGGCTCCGTCGTGCAACTGTCTACGGGTGAAGTCGGTATCGTCGTTGCACAGAATCCTGCACGTCGTCTGAAACCCAAAGTCGTCATCGTTCTGGATGCAGACAAACAGCGCCGAGCCGAGATGGTGACCATCGACCTGCACAAATACACCAGATCCGATGGCACTACCCAAGTGTGGATTACCCAGGAAATGCCGGCGGGTTCATACGGCATCGATGCGGAAGCACTGTACCTATGAGCGATCTGATGACCATCTCTGCAGACGATCAGCGTGGTGCAGCACTCCAGGCGCTGACGCAGATTATCGACGAATCTTCAGCGAACCCGGAAGGTGGGGCCTACATTGCCTGCGCGATCGTCGAAGTGATGCGTGCAACCGAACTGATATTGCAGCTTGGCGAGGGTACCTTCGAGTTGATGCTCGAAGAGTTCCACAGTCGCCTGCAACAATTCGCGAAGGCACCCGAGTCCATCATCAGTTTGAGCGGTTATCGTTTTTGTGTTGTCCTCAAGGATCTGACCAGCAACGATCATCTGGAACTGGCAACAGCAAAACTCAAGCGCCTGCTGAGTCCCCCAGTATCCGTGGTCAACCACTCGGTGCTGGTGCAGACGAACGCTGGCTTCGCCCTGATGCGAGCGAACAATGCCCAACCATCAACGCTCCTACAGGCTGCTGAAAGCGCCCTGCAACGGTGCACTCCAGCCCAGCGTTACGTGGTTTACGATCCTGAAGCCGTCGCCAGTGAGACCAATGGCTGGACCCTTAAAGTCGAATTGGAAGAGGCACTCAACAAGGGTGAGCTTGTTCCATACTTCGAGCCTGTCACCAACACCGCTTTTGGCACTGTGACGGCGGGTTATGCCACCCTCGCGTGGAATTCTCCAAAACGCGGACTGCAACCCTTTGCCAAACTGGTGGAAGTCGCCAACGACTGTGAAATGCTGCGACCAGTCTATTGGATGTACATCAAAGGGACGATTGGTCAGGCCAGCAAATGGTCCGAACTGGTTGGGCTGATCCTGCCGCTGCCCGCCGAATTGCTCATCGACGACGAAGTCGTTCAGCAGATCGACGACGCGCTCGAAATTTATTCGTTGAAGCCTTCCCGTTTGACAGTAGAAGTTCAGGAATCCGTGCTCATGACCCCGCTGGGTCGCTCGCTGCTCGAGAATCTTCGTCAAAGGAAAATTCTCGTCCGCATCGCTTCGGTCGGTGACGGTGGTCTGCCATTGGCGCAGATCGGTATGCTGCCGGCTGATGAGATCGCGTTTTCACGCACCATGCTCAGCAAGAACGTTCCACCAGCACTACGAACCCTCATCTTCGAGATGTTCAAACGGGCGAATCTGAAACTGGCCGCCACCGGCGTGAAAGAGCCAAAGCTGGTGCAACGATTCAAGGATCTGGGTTTTCAGACCGTACAAGGTTCCGGCGTTGGTGAACTCCAGCCTTACGACCTGTTCGCGAAGTGGTTGCGGCAAAAAGCGGGCAGCTGATCTTTTTGTCACCCTGGTGACGAACTCCCATAAGCACCCCACCCTGGTCGAGCGGGAATACCGCTTCATTCCAGCGTTCTTTATACTGGCCCGCCTTTTACTTCACCACCTCCCAACATGCAGTACGTTTTCATCGACGGTCAGGCAGGCACGACGGGGATTGAAATCACCGATCGCCTGCGCAATCGTCCCGACCTGAGCCTCATAACACTCTCGGACGCCGACCGGAAAAATCCAGACCAGCGACGCGAGGCTTTAGGCGCTGCCGATGCAGCGATCCTGTGCTTGCCCGACGACGCCGCACGGGAAGCCGTTGCGCTTGCCGCTTCTATCAGCGGGAGCACGACCCGATTGATTGACGCAAGCTCCGCCTATCGCGTTGCACCTGATTGGGCCTATGGGTTGCCGGAGCTGAATGCGGCTCAACGCGAGCGTATTCGATCGGCTCAATTCGTTTCCAATCCCGGCTGCTACCCACAAGGGTTCATTCTCATGGTACGGCCGCTGATCGAAGCGGGCGTACTCTCAGCTCAGCGTGCACTGACATGTCACGCCCTGTCCGGATACTCCGGCGGCGGCAAGCAGATGATTGAACGCTATCGTGCGGCAACACCCGACCAGGCCGAAGGATTTGGCGCTCGCCCGTACGGTCTGTCGTTTGCTCACAAGCACGTGCCGGAGATGCATCTGTACGCAAGGACTTCGATCCGTCCGCTGTTCGCGCCGATCGTCTGCAACTACTACAAGGGCATGCTCGTCCACGTTCCGCTGTTCTCCAACGATTTGCGGTGTACGGCGGAACAGGCACGTGACCTTCTGGCGGACCGCTTTCAGGGCGAACCGTTTGTGAAGGTGCTGCCCTATGGCGCTGCAGACGCGCTGGACGCCGGGTACCTCGACCCGACAACGTGCAACGACAGCAATCGCATCGAACTGATGGTGTTCGCCGCTGCAGACCAGATCCTGCTGACCGCTCGTTACGACAACCTTGGCAAGGGTGCATCAGGCGCCGCGGTACAAAATCTCAACCTCATGCTTGGAGTCGAAGAAACCGTGGGGCTATTACCATGACCTCGATGGGAACACCCACCGCCTGGACCGCCCTGAGCCGAGAACAGCGACAGCGCCTCGCCGGTGAACTGAGAGCTGGCTTCACCAGGTTGACGTCCAATCGTCTGGCCCTGGATCTCACTCGCGGCAAGCCGGCTGCAGCACAACTCGATCTGTCGAACGCCGTCGATCACCAGATCAACGGTGACTACAAGAGCCGCGAAGGTGTGGACGTCCGCAACTATGGCGGATTGCGTGGCATCGTCGAGGCGCGGGAACTGGGTGGCGAGATCATGGATATGCCAGCCGCCAACGTCCTTGCGGCTGGCAATTCCAGTCTGGCACTGATGCATCTCGTCATGGAAACCGCACTACACCGTGGCTTGTGGCAGGGCATGACGCCCTGGCAGGAGAGTGGCAAGGTACGAGTACTCACACCGGTTCCTGGCTACGACCGCCACTTCGCATTGACCGCATCGCTTGGCATCGAGATGCAGAACGTGGCCCTTGGCGATGAAGGGCCGGACATGGAAGCGGTGCGCGAAGCGGTCCGGCAAGACGCGTCCATCAAGGCGATCTGGTGTGTTCCAAAGTACGCCAATCCAACAGGTTGCATCTACAGCGATGACATCGTCCTGCAGATCGCCGAGCTACCGAAGATCGCGGCGGCCAAGGACTTCATTGTCATGTGGGACAACGCTTATGCCGTGCATGACCTGCTGTTTCCAGCGCCTCGTCTGGCCAGTCTTTTTGCTGCTGCGGAGGTGGCGGGTACGCAGCGACACATGGTGCAATTCGGCTCGACATCCAAGATCACCTTTGCTGGCGCTGGTGTCTCCTTTGTGGGTAGCGACGAATCCGTTTTGAAACGGATCGAAGAACAATTGAGTGTCATGACTGTGGGTTACGACAAACTCAATCAGCTGCGTCACGCTCGATTCCTGCATGGTCGATTGACCGCTCACATGCAGGCGCACGCAGAAATACTACGCCCCAAATTCGACTTGGTGGCGAAAAAGCTGCATGCTGGCCTCAGCGGACTGGGTATCGCCACCTGGACCAACCCCAAAGGGGGTTACTTCGTATCGCTTGATGTGATGCCTGGGCTTGCGAAACGCGTGGTCTCGATGGCGAAAGAGGCCGGCCTCGTGATGACAGCAGCAGGTGCCACCTTTCCCTACGGGCTCGACCCTGAAGACTGCAATATCCGTATTGCTCCGACTTTTGCTGAACTGGATGCTCTGGAGGCAGCCATGGACGTTCTTGTTATGTGCGTGAAACTCACAACCATCGAAAGCCTGCAAACCGCATGAGTCAATGGCAACTCAGCGACTATGAAATAGCCCTTGCCGACGGCAAGGACCGCTTCCACGATTTTGCGCTGCCACTGCCACTCGTGCGCGGTATCCACGAACTGGGTTACGAGTACTGCACGCCAATACAAAGTGCTGTGCTGCCGATGAGCCTTGCCGATTATGACGTGACGGGCCAGGCACAGACCGGCACTGGCAAGACCGCTGCTTTCCTGATCACAATTCTCACCCATTGTTTTGAAAACCCGCTCGGGCGGCCAGCCGAACCGGGCTCACCACGCGCACTGGTCCTGGCACCGACCCGCGAGTTGGCCTTGCAGATCGAAGGCGACGCCAAAGCGCTCGGTCGCTACATGGAAGAGCGCACGGTAGCCGTGGTCGGCGGTATGGATATGCAGCGCCAACGCGAGCGCATGCACTCCAAGCCACTCGACATTCTGGTGGCCACACCAGGCCGGTTGCTGGATTTCATCACCAGACGCGATGTGAGCCTGCGTCACGTGGAAATTCTTGTCATCGACGAAGCCGATCGAATGCTGGATATGGGATTCGTGCCCGACGTCCGCAAGATCGTCTATCAGACGCCACCGAAGCGAAAGCGTCAGACACTGTTCTTCAGCGCCACCTTCAATGAAGACGTCATGCGACTGGCGCAAGCGTGGACCCTGGAACCGGAACACGTTTCGATCATGCCCGAACAGGTCACCACCGACACCGTCGAGCAGAAGTTCTGGCTGGTCAGCAGCGATCACAAAGCCCGACGGCTGGTTGAGTTCATCAAACAGACGAATCCCGAGCGCATGCTGATATTTGCCAACCGGCGTGACGCAACCCACGAGCTGTATCGATACCTGATCAAACATGGCATCGAGTGTGAACCTTTGGCTGGAGATGTACCGCAGCGCAAGCGGCTGTCGACACTGACACGGTTCAAGGAAGGCAACCTCAAGTATGTCGTCGCGACAGATGTTGCTGGACGTGGCATTCACGTTGAAGGCATCTCGCACGTGGTGAATTATGACTTGCCGGAAGATGCCGAAGACTACGTGCACCGGATTGGTCGAACGGGCCGTGCGGGCGCAGAAGGCATCAGTATCAGCTTCGTGAGCGAAGACGACGCGTTCAACCTGCCAGCGCTGGAGACGTATCTGGGTAAAAAAATCCACTGCATGCAGCCGGATTTCTAGCAGCCTGTCGGACTTGAGCGATCGTCGCGAGCCGAGTGGGAGAGCGAGGACAGTTTTTCACGATTTCGAGGCGCATAGCGGCGCTATGGAACGAGAAATCGGGAAAAAATGGACCGCTCTTCCCACCGGCGCAGTAGATCAGTCTCAAGTCCGACAGGCTGCTAGCCCGCACCCACAAAGCGACCGCGCCAACAAAGAGGCAGGGTGTGAACAAAATCCCTGCCCTTCCGCGTCTATGCCAGAATGCGGGCCAACATCAGCGGAACTGACGCCATGTCCAAACCCACGCTGGTCGCAGCCATCCAGAATTGTGCTGGACCGGACGTCAACAAAAACCTCGACACGATCTGCGCACTCGGTTTGAGCGCTGCGGCAGCTGGCGCCGAAGTCATAATGGTTCCGGAAGCGTTCGCCTTCCTCGGGCCGGATGAAGCCAAACAGAAGATCGTCGAACCCTTGCCACAAGGCGGTCCGATCCTCGAACGATGCCAACGTCTGGCGACCGAAACCAGCTGCGATCTGATCCTGGGTGGCTTTCACGAACAATCCAGCACACCCGGCAAAGCCTACAACACCTGCGTGCACATCTCGAAGACCGGCAACATCGTCGCGATGTATCGCAAGATTCATATGTTCGACATTGCCCTGGCCGATGGCACCGTGCTGAATGAATCTGCCCGCACCATTCCCGGAACGACGGTGGTCACGACGCAACTCGGCTTTGGCACGCTGGGTTTGAGCATCTGCTACGACGTTCGTTTTCCTTATGTTTACCAGCGCCTGGTCGACCAGGGTGCCATCGCGCTGACCGTTCCGTCGGCGTTCACAGCGACCACGGGGAAGGCACACTGGCATGTGCTGCTGCGAGCACGTGCCATCGAAGCACAGAGTTATGTGATCGCGCCCGCCCAGCACGGCAACAATTGGGGTAAACGCCATTCCTACGGCCACAGTCTGATCATCAATCCGTGGGGCGAGATCATTGCGGAACTGCCGACCGGGGACGGCTTCATTCTCGGACTCATCGATCCTGCAGAGGTGCAACGGGTGCGCCAGCAACTACCCAGCCTGCAGCATCGGCGAACTGTCAGTCAGGACTATTCATGAATAGTCCGGGCCAAGACTATTCATGAATAGTCCGGGCTAGAATGTCGCCTCTGACCCACTCGTGTTGACCTGCCATGGCTGAATCATCCGGACGCGGCCTCCTGATTGCCGCCGCACTTGTCATCATTGCTGCCGGCATCAAGGCCGCCGAAGCAGTTATGGTGCCGTTTCTGCTGGCTGCCTTTCTCGCCATCATCGCCGCTCCCCCAATGTTCTGGCTCGAGAAGCGCCGCATTCCCCAATCGTTGGCAATTATTCTCGTGATGCTCGGCATCGTCGTGCTGCTGGTCAGCATCGGCGCGCTTGTAGCGCAGTCAGCGAACGCGTTCTCCGACTCCCTGCCTTTTTATCAGGAGCGCCTCAACACTCTGTCCAACAGCACTTTGCTGTGGGTTGCGTCCTCCGGCCTGGAAATACCCAAGGACATCCTGCGCGAATACCTTAACGTCGGGATGGCGCTGGATGTCGCTGGCAATACGTTGAGAGGGTTGAGCAATGCACTGAGCAACGGCTTGCTCATTCTGTTCACCGTGATTTTCATACTTGCCGAAGCATCGAGTTTTCCGAGAAAGCTGCGCGACGTCCTCAAGACACCTGAACAGAGCATGCCGTATTTTTCGCAGTTTGCAGACAACGTGAATCGGTACATCGCGATCAAAACTTCTGTCAGCGCCGTGACCGCCACTCTCGTCTATTTTTTACTGCTCTTCACCGGTGTCGACTTCCCGCTGTTATGGGGATTGCTTTCCTTTCTGCTGAACTACATACCCAACATCGGTTCGATCATCGCTGCCATACCCGCCGTTCTGCTGGCGTTGGTACAACTTGGGGTGGGTCCTGCCCTGCTGGTTGCTGCCGGTTATCTTCTCATCGAGCTGATCATGGGCAATGTCATCGAGCCAAGGTACATGGGTAGAGGCCTCGGACTTTCAACCCTGATCGTATTTCTGTCCCTGGTGTTCTGGGGCTGGATGCTTGGACCGGTGGGTATGCTGCTTTCGGTGCCGTTGACCATCACTGCAAAAATCGCCCTCGAAGCCAACCCAGGAACGGAGTGGCTGGCGCATCTACTAGGCCCAGCGGATGAACCAACGCCTGTCGTGGTACAAAAATCTTGAGCTTTGTACGCAGCAACATTGCCGCTATGGAGGGCTACACGTGGGGCGAGCAACCGCAGGACGCTCTTACCATCAAGCTCAATACCAATGAAAATCCTTATCCATCGAGCCCTCGTGTGCAGGCGGCGATGCGCGATTTCAGTATCGAGTCGCTGCGACGCTACCCGGAGCCCACCGCACGTGCTCTTCGCGAGGCACTGGCCCGGCTGCACAATCTGTCGCCTGAGCACTTTCTGCTGACCAACGGTGGAGATGAAGCACTGCGCCTGGCGCTGACTACGTTTGTCGACCCGGGTGCGACGTTTTCGATGGCAACCCCCAGCTACTCACTCTATAGCGTGCTGGCCCAGATTCAGAATGCGCGATTACACACCGTACCGCTCGGGGCCGACTGGTCGATGCCCGACGACATCGGCCAACAGCTCAAACAGGCACAGTCACGATTGACCTGTCTGGTGAATCCGCATGCGCCATCCGGAACGCTGACAGACCTCTCCACCTACGGGCGTATCGCGCAGCAGCAGGACGGTGTTCTCCTGGTCGACGAAGCCTACGTGAACTTTGTTGATCCGGTTCGGCCGCACGACGCAACTCAGCTCGTTCGCGAGCACAACAACATTCTCCTGTTGCGCTCATTCAGCAAAGGTTATGGCCTTGCTGGCCTGCGATTGGGCTACCTGATCGGGGACCCCATGCTGATCGAGCCGATCATGTGGAAGACTCGCGACAGCTACAACGTCAATCATCTGAGCCAGGCGCTCGGTCTGGCCGCGATCGAAGATCAGGAGTACGCACGATCCACCTGGGCGCGCGTTCGCGAAGAACGTGTTCGTGTCGGCGCGGTACTGGAAAATCTCGGGCTACCGAGTCCACCCAGCGAATCGAACTTCATCCTGGTGCAGTGCAACCCATCGCGTCGTTCTGCTCGTGAGCTCTACGTCGGGCTGAAAGAACGTCACATCCTCGTACGCTACTTCGACACCCCGGAGCTCGGCGACAAGCTGCGCATCACCATTGGCACGACAGCCGAAAACGATGCGCTGATCACGGCCCTCAAACAACTGCTCTGAGGGCACGGCAATGTTTCCCCTGCGCGACGAAAACCCCACCCAGAACACGCCAATCGCAACGTTCATCCTGATCGGTCTGAATGTTATGGCCTGGGTATTCCTGCAAGGGCTCGGCAACGATCCGAAGCTCAGTGAGTCCATCTGTTATTTCGGACTGATTCCGGCCGACGTACTGGGCGCAAGTTTGGACGGGCTTGGTCAGCCGTTGTGCCCGAGTTCGGGCGATGGCAGCTGGATGAACATTCTGACCAGCATGTTCATGCACGGTGGATGGCTGCACATCATCGGCAACATGTGGTTTTTGTGGATATTCGGCGACAACGTCGAAGACGCCATGGGTAGTGTCCGATTTTTCGTCTTCTATGCACTTTCAGGGTTGGGCGCAGCGCTCGCCCAGATGTTCTCCGACCCCTCCAGCAGCATCCCGATGGTCGGCGCCAGTGGCGCCATCGGTGGCGTCATGGGCGCCTATGCCCTGCTCTATCCCAAGGCGCACGTGCACATGCTGATATTTCTGGGCTTCTACATCACGACGGTGGCGGTACCTGCCATCTTCATGCTCGGCTACTGGCTGCTCATGCAACTGGCGAGCGGATTCATGGCGCCAGACGGACAAGGCGGAGTCGCGTTCTGGGCACACGTGGGTGGCTTTGTTGCCGGATTGCTGCTTGCATTCGTCTTTCGTCAGCCGGAACGTCTGCAACGTCACCTGGCCGCTGAGCCCCGTCGAACGGCCAAACATCGCCTGTTCTGACCATTCTGCTCCACCCATACGACTGATAAGCTGGGCCATCTGAAATTGAGAGACAGCCCATGACCCAATTGCCTGCAGTCAGCCTGGCCGCCGTTCCCGGCCGCCGCAAGACCATGATCGAACTGGCGAAGGAAATCGAACGCCGGGGATTTCCCGGGATCTTTGCACCGAGCCTCGGCGATAGCCTCTCGCTGTGTACCGCTATCGCCCTTGAGACCAATGAAATCATGTTCGGCACCAGCATCATGCCGATCTACTTTCGACAACCCTCGGATTTTGCCTCAACAGCATCCTTCATCCATGAAGTGTCCGGTGGACGATTCCGTTTCGGGGTCGGTGTCAGCCATGCCCCTGCGTTGAATCGGTTGGGCATTACTGCTGGCAAGCCGCTCGCGGACATGCGCAAGTTTGTCGAAGACATGAAAAAAGCACCGCGTGTCGGTGAGCTGCCACCCATCGTTCTGGCAACACTGCGCGACAAGATGATCAATCTGTCAGAAGAGATCGGCGGTGGCATGGTATTCGCCAACGGCGCCCGCTCCCACATGGCGCATTCGTTAAGCGTGCTCTCACCCGCCGCACGAGCCAACAAGGACTTCTTCATCGGCAACATGATTCCGACTTGCATCAGTGACGATCGCGCCGCAGCAGCGGCTGTCAATCGTCGTACGCTGACCAGCTACGCAATGCTGCCCAACTATCGAAACTACTGGAAAGCCGCAGGCTACGTCGAAGAGATGACAGCGGTTGAAAAGGCCATGGCAGACAAGGACTTCGACCGCATTCCCGAGTGCCTGTCCGATCGATGGCTCGCGGATACCACGCTGTTCGGCACCGCCAGTGAAGTCCGTGAGGGAATCGAAAAGTGGTTCGACGCAGGCGTGCGTACGCCGATCATCGTGCCCTCTTCTGCCGCCGGCAATCAGCTCAAGGCGTTCGAGGAATTCTTCGCGCTCTGGAAGTAGTTCGTTGCGAAGCAGACAACTGTGGCTGATCCGGCATGCCAAATCCGACTGGGTTCACGGTGTGCCGGATTTTCAGCGAGATCTGAATGATCGAGGCCGCAGCGATGGGCCACTTATGGTTGACTGGTTGAAGTCACAACCCCGGCCGGCGCAGTGGATCTGGTCCAGTACGGCAAGACGCGCGCTTGCAACCGCGCGTTTCGTTGCCGCAGGATTTCAGCTCGAGGATGAACACATCATCGGTGTGGACGCTCTTTATCACGCACCACCTGAAGCCGCGCTCGATGTGTTGCGAGGGACACCCGCAGATATCACCAGCCTCGCGATTGTCTTTCACAACCCCGGCATCACGGATCTCGTCAATCTGCTCGCCGGCCAACACGTGCTCGACAACCTGCCGACGTTTGGTATTGCGCAGTTCAGTACCAGCGCAGCCTGGGCCCACGCACACCCTGCATCGTTCGCGCTGGAACGCATCGTGACACCCAAAGGTGTGCGGGTGCTTTGAGTTGACGACTACCGTTATCGCTCGCCAGGAGGAGGTACTGTGCCCAGACTTGTTCTTGTCCGCCGGTTCGCCATCACCGCGCTACTGATCGCCTTCTTCCTGCCCTTGTCGAAATGCTCGCAAACCGCCGCCGATGGAACGATCACGGTCGACTACAAATATCCCATTGAGAACGTTGTCGCTGGAACGCAAACCCTGTTTTCCAAGGAACCAACAGATTACGACGACATCGTTCTGGCGCTACTTACCCTGGCCGTGTTTTTTCTTCCGGCAGCAATAGCCGTCGTCAAAACAAGAACTCAGTCGATTGCGCATCTCGTGCTCACCGGTCCCGCTGAGTGGCTTTTGTACTCCTTGAGCACCATCGGCGATCCACAACCCGGAGGCATCATCGCCATGTCAGCCTGGGGTGTTCTCTTCCTCGTCGCAGTCATCAGCTTCCTGGGTAGAGATACCACTTGAGCAGCACATCGAAGCCCATGCTGATCGTCATCAGCGGCATGCCGGGTTCAGGTAAATCGACGCTGGCACGAGCACTTGCCAACGCCGTGCACTTGCCTCTGCTGTCGCGCGACGACATCTACAGCGGTCTTTTCATTACAAGCTCAGACCAACATAGCCGTCCATCAGATCTGGCACCAGATCTGGCACAGACAGCCAACACGGCGCTAAGCATGAGCGCTCACTCGTTACTCAGCGCTGGCGTCTCGGTCATCATCGAGGCAGCGTTTCAGCAGAAGCTGTGGAGCGTTGTACTTGCGTCTCTGTTACCGCTCGCTGAAACGCGAGTCGTTCGATGTGTCATAGACCCAGCGATGGCGTTGCAGCGAATGATTCAGCGCCTGGATCAGTTTCCCGAGCAGCGTGCAGCCCATGGGGACGCACAGTACATCAGCGCGCGGGTCGGCATGATAACGCCATGGGCTGAGTTCGACCCTATTTCGTTGGACGCGCCGACCATAGACGTCGAGACGACTGATGGGTACAGGCCTTCTCTTGATACTGTCGTCAGCTTCGTCAGCACCCAACGATTCGGTGTGACCACAGGTAGCGGGCATGGCGAACTTTCCGATACCTATAGCGCCGATTGATCAATTCCGGACCTGACAAGCCGCGCAGCATCCGGCAAGCTCGTCTGCCCGCAAGCCCGAATCAATACCATGGACCTCGCCAAACCCGCCATCGACATCGGTCTCTTCACCAATCAGCTGGAACCCATGCTGTCGTTCTGGCAGAACACGGTCGGTATTCCGTTTAGCGAATTGCTGCCTGTTGGCAAGGGTGTTCGCCAGCATCGACACACGATCGGCAGGAGTGTGTTCAAGCTCAATCATGTGCGGGATACGCTGATGCCATCACCGGCTTCAGGAATTCGTCAGCTGACCGTGGCCTCACCCGCAGTGACAGCGCCTCGAAACGAGCGTGATCCTGACGGCAATACCTTGACCATGGTTCCGCAACAAGCGGGCACACCGCCACTGTGCATTCATCTGGTGGTTTCGAACGTGGACACTCATCGTCGATTTTATGGGCAGGCGCTGGGGTTGCCCGAACATCAGCAAGCGGAATTCATGGGTGGAGAAACCCGACTTGTTCTCGAAGAAGGGGACGCGACAATTGACCCCATTCAACTCGGCGTGGGCTATCGATACATGACGCTGCAGATTTTCGATGTCGTCAAGGCACACGCTCATGTGTTGGCGAACGGAGGTCGTGAGGGTTCTGCCCCTCGCCGGCTCGGCGATGTCGCCTACATTTCTTTTGTGCGCGATCCGGATGGCAACTGGATTGAGCTCAGTCAACGAAAGTCCATCGTCGGTTCACTGGCCTGACAGAACGGTTCTGCGGGCGACTGTCAGAGAAGCCTGCGCTATTTCTTGGGGCGATCCGTGTAGAGCGGCACACCTTCGCTGTTGAGTTTTTCAAACCACAGCAGCTCGAGCGTGCGCAGATCGTCTTCCGGCTTCCAGGCCGCATCGGACTCTGGTGGCAACAGGGTATCGAGGGCTTCGAACTCGAACTCCTCCTCAGTACCCGCGTTCCAGTCTTCCTGGAGTGCCTTCACCGGGTGGGAACCCATTTTCAGTTGCGCGCGATGTCGATTGAGGATCGCCGTCAGATCCTCACTTCGACCGATCAAGGAGCGGCTCGTCGAAAGGTGTCGAACCACGAATATTCCGGCTGGTCGGCGGGTTTCCTTGTATTGGCGCGATAGTGCCTTGCGATCAGTCATCTTCTCAGTCATCTTCTCGGTCATCTGGGCTGACTCGTGTAAACCGTGCTTCGACGGCAAGTTGCTCTTCATCGTCGGGGGTAATGTTGTACATGACGAGAGTCCAGTGGTCCGGATCGGTGTCGGCCTGAATGACGATACGCCAACCCCAGTCAGGTCCCGGTGGTGCCGGGTACGTACCACGCGCAGACAGCTCTCCCTCCGCAGACACTTCGCCCTTGCAGTGCATCACCCGGTCGCCGTTGTGCCAGGAGTCGACCCAGGCTGCTGTCACTTCATCCGTGTTCGATGCCTGGCCAATCAGAAGGAGCCCTTCCTGTTGACCATCGTGTTCCCACGTATAGGCGATATGCAGGAATTTCCGATTCGCCGCGAGTGCGACCACGGCCACGGACTCGGACTCCATCGGCGGATCACCGGGCATCATCCACAGGCGATTGACCGCAATCCAGTCGCCTTCGAGTCTCATCAGATGTTCTGCAACAGCCATAAATTCCCTGCTCGCTACTTTGAGAGACCTGACTACCAGCCTCGCCAATCGATCCAGCGGCCATGAAAGTCAGCTCGCGCGATCTGCTTCTCGATTCCGCCAGGCCATAACGTGAGCATCAGCCCGACGCCCGGGGGTACATCATCCGCCTCGAATCGCAGCCATGCCAGTGGAGCCGAGGACAACGCCCGTTCACCCGCTTGTCGAATCATCTGCTCCGCAGCGCGCTGCACGGTTTCAGGGAAATACTGCCAGACGATGGTGTGGTAAATGACGTGTGTACTTCCGGACCAGTCCCGGTTCAGGCGAGTCGGCAACCACGTGAGTACATCGGCCGCGTCCACACGAATGCCCGCTTGTCGAACGAGGTCGATCGCTGCGCGGGTGCGCTCAAAACGATCAGTCTGGTCCGGCCAGATGTACGACAGCAGTCTCAGCCGATCCTCGTGTACATCTACGTTGATCGGGTTCAGGTCACAACCGCTTCGTTCATGGATCTCGAGAGCACTGTTCCTTACCGAGGCGCCGTGCCATGCAGGTGCCATCTGCACAGGAGAAGTTTCCACTCCCCAGGTGAGATCACCCAGGAAGTAGCGAAACTGGTCCCACACCAGGTTAAGTCCGGCACTCGCGCCAATCTCCGAGAGGGATAGTGGTAACCTCGTTTGTTCAGCCACCGTCAGAAATCCAGGCAACAGTATGGCCGCGCGCCTGATCTCATTGGTCTGGGGCGCGCTGGTCAGTCGATCAAGGATATAGCTCGCATGTGCACGGAAGGCGTCTGCGATACCTTGCCACAGCAGATCATCGGAAGCCTCAGCCGGAGGATAGACGATGGCGAGAGGTGGACACAGATCTTCCAGTACAAGTCCATGCAGGGCACCGGTAACCCGTAGGGCGATCAATGGCTGGCTGGATGATCGGGTAGCGCGCCACTGAAGCAGCTGGTCAGAGACCGGATCACCAGACTGCAAGCGAACGGACAGGAGTTCACATACCCTTGAAGTAAATGGCGAACCGAGTTCCCGGCAAGCACGCGCCTGCTCTCGAAACGCTGCCCTGATATCGTGCCCGCTGTTCAAGATTCGAATTCCCGAGTAGATCGACCGCAAGCCATCCGAGCCTGTGTGACAGGTACTAACCGACCGCCTTGTAACGCTCGTGCAGAATTTTCACTCGCTCGACATAGGTCTGCGTTTCTTCGAACGGTGGCACACCACCGTACTTGTCCACGTTGGCCGGTCCCGAGTTATAGGCCGCGGTTGCAAGCGTGACATCACCCTTGTACTGGGCGAGCAACATCGCCAGATACTTCACTCCACCTTCGATGTTGTCCTCAACCGCATTGATGTCGACGACACCCATGTCGGCAGCAGTGCCTGGCATCAACTGCATGAGTCCAGTGGCTCCCTTGTGCGATCGGGCATCAGGATTGAAGCCAGATTCGGCGTGAATGATCGCCCGGATCAATGACGCTTCCACATCGTAATCCCTGGCTGCCGAAGCAATCAGGTCTGCATATTTGTCCGTGTGCAATGCCGTTGCTCGCCAGTCGACTCTTGATCGAGGGTCACAGGCGTAACAGGCGAACTCCATGACCTCGTACTTCTGATTCAGAGGGACCTTGTCGGTGAAGACTGGAACGCCGTCTTCCTGCTTGTAGGTGAACACCCGGCGGGTTTGTGCGCTGCTTCCATCGCTGAAAACGGCACTGCCCACTTCATCCGCTTTTTCAATTGTCGCAGCGCCCATCGATAGGCCGACCAGCGCCAGAACGGCGAACGCACGTACGATGTTCAGACGTTGCTCGACTCGCATTTTTTCTACTTCAGTTCTGAATCCAGGTGATCGGGTCCTGGTCGTGTTCTCTTCCCCGGTTCGAGTATCCACAGCAGGGCGGGGATTTCAATTGAGTCACGGCAGGATCGTGCAAATCGTGCTGCCGTTCTCGGATTCTACGACGCCTGAAATCCGGAGTAAGCTTGACGACATCAACTGACTCGGAGCAGATAGCCATGAAAATCACCCGAATGAACCACGTCGCCTATAACGTTGCCGGAGTAGGCGCCGAAGCACGGGCTTTTTACACCAAACTGCTGGGTCTGCCTGAAGTACCCATCACGTTTCCAGGCCGGCCCACGGTGATGGGTTCCGACAAGGGCTTCTGGCTCGAACAGGCTGGTGTACAGATGCACATCATCGGTGCGGAAAAGAAAGGCGAGCTGCGCGAACCGGTGAACACCCACGTTTCCTGGTTCGTCGACAACCTGGCGAACGCCATCAGCGAAATCAAGGAAGCCGGTATCGAGATGCGCGAAATGACCGGCGATGTGGGTCACATCGTCTGGATCGCCGATCCGGCCGGCAACACCATCGAACTGCAACAGGATCCTCTGACGGCAACCGCGTAAATCCCGATAACTTCTGGCGCAGGAGCATGCCATGACAACACCTGGTACCGACGCTTGGCGTGCACTCGTCAAGGAACCCATCATCGAACCGGCTCGACGCATCATCGATCCACATCATCACCTGTGGCCAACGAGTACGCGCTGGGGAATCTACACACTCGAAGATCTCTGGTCTGACACACAATCCGGCCATAACATCGAAAAGACGGTGTTCATCGATTGTGGTGCAAGCTATCGCACGGATGGACCGACGCACCTGAAGCCGATCGGTGAAACCGAATACGTCACGGCCAACGCGCAGGCCAGCGCGCGGGCAACCGGCAAGACACGCATCGCCGGCATTGTCAGTTTCGTCAATCTGACTCAAGACAAGGACGAAATTGCAGAAGCACTCGCTGCCCACGACCACGCTGGCCAAGGCCTGTTTCGCGGCATACGGCATGCAGGTCCGCACGACAGTACAGGGACCCTGAGCAATGGTGGCACGCGAGGACCAGGTCTCTACGCTCGCGCGGATTTTCGTGCTGGGGTGCGCCAACTGGGCGCGTCTGGATACACCTACGATACCTGGCACTTCTATCACCAGAATCAGGACTTCCTCAAACTTGCGCGCGCGGTACCGGAAACGACGATGATCCTCGATCACTTCGGCACGCCTCTCGGTGCCGGTGCCTATGCAAACCGTCGAGATGAAGTGTTCGGGCAGTGGAAGGCAGACATGGCGGAAATCGCAAAGTGCCCGAACGTGGTGGCAAAACTCGGTGGCATGGCCATGCCCGACAACGGCTTCGGCTGGGACCAGCGAGCAACACCCCCGACATCTGACGAATTCGTGCAGGCGCAGCGGGACTACTACCTGCACACCATCGAGTGCTTCGGGCCTAAGCGATGCATGTTCGAGAGCAATTTCCCGGTGGACAAGCTCTCGATCAGCTATGCCGTGTTATGGAACGGGCTCAAGAAGATTGCGGCGGGATTTACGGAAGCCGAAAAGGATGCGATGTTCTACGGTACGGCGGCGCGCATCTATCGCCTTTGAGATCGGCGGACGGCGATTGAATCAGCGCAGGATCTTCGGCTTCTCATCGCGGTGAAAGCCATTGAACGTTTTGACGTTGCGCGCTTCTCCAGGCTTGAACACAAAACTGCTGGCGCCGTTGTTGAATCCACCATCCGCTCGAAAATCTGCGCCAGTGATATACGATGCCATGTCAGACAACAGAAATACGGCCATGGCCGAGATCTCGGCTGCAGTGCCGTGACGCCCAAGCGGCACCTCTCGATTCACCCCGATCAATGCAGGCCAATCCTGTTCCGGATAACGATCCAGCCCGGTCGTTGCAATGAAACCCGGGATGACACAGTTCACCCGCACGCCATTGCGTCCCCACTCGCTGGCCGCAGTGAACGTGAAGTTCGACAGACCTGCACGGGCCGCGCCGTTGTGTCCCATGCCCGGCATACCATTCAGATAGTTGGCGCCGATGTTGACGATGTTGCCACCTTGCTCACGCATGCATTGTCTGTAGATCTCGCGGGCTACCAGGAAGTAGCTGGTGAGATTGTTGTTCAGCACTGCATTCCAGCCGTTGAGACTCAGATCCTCAAGTTTGGCGGGAAATTGACCGCCCGCGGCGTTGACGAGTCCATGCACGGGTCCATGCCGATCGATGATCTCTTCAACCAGGGAGATGACTGCCAGCTCATCACGTAGTTCTGCGGTGTAACAACCAAGGACAACACCACCGTCCTGGGTTATCTCATTGCGGGTGCGCTCGAGTTTTTCCAAGGTTCGACCGGCCAGAACGACCGCGGCACCAAGGCTTGCCAGTTCGTGCGCGATACATCGCCCGATCCCGCCTCCACCACCGGGGATGAAGATCGTCTGACCCGCAAAGAGTTCTGGACGGAAACCGGATTGATAAGGCAAATCAGCTCCTTTTCATCGCTCTCAACTTGAACTCACCAGCCACTTCCCCATGCTGCAACCGTCAGGCGCGAGTCAGCGACTGATCCTCTCGCAGCGCATCCAGCTGGTTCTGTACACCCTTGGCCCAGCGTGGATGCGTGAGAATCCAGAACTTGCGCTCGGCGATCGCCGTGGCGACAAGTTCGCCCACCGCGTCCGGCGCCATCCCTTGTTCGAGTGCGGCCTGGATATTGCCCGCAAGCTTGCCCGCGCTTTCGCCGTCTGCCTTCGGTTTGGTGCCTCCTGGACGATACTGCACCGAATGTCGGCTGATGTTGGTGTTGATGGGTCCAGGGCAAAGCACCGAGGCGTGAACACGACTCTCCTTGGCACGCAGCTCGCGTTCCAGCGACGCCATCAGAGCGATCACACCATGCTTCGCGACATTGTAGGCACCCATCATTTGCGCCGCGATCAGCCCGGCCATGGACGACGTCGTGTTGATATGACCTTCTTCCTGCGCCTCGATCAGCGGCCCGAAGACCTTGACGCCGTAGATCGGTCCCCACAGGTCGACATCGATGATCCACTTCCAGTCCTCGAGTTTCATGGTGCGCGCCGAAGTGGGAATGCCGACGCCGGCGTTGTTGCACAGGACATGAACGGCGCCGTAGGTCTCCATCGTCCGATCGGCCAGCGCCTGGACGGCATCGAGACGGGAGACATCACAGATCTGGCCAATAACCGACGTCCCTTTGCTTTCAAACTCGGCCACGGCCGCAGTGAGGGCCGCCTGATCCAGATCAGCGATGACGAGTTTCATGCCACGCGCGGCAAACGCCCTGCACATGCCAAGGCCAATGCCGCTGGCACCACCGGTAACGACGGCGACCCGATCAGTGAACGTACGCATCGCAAAAGCTCCTGGAGTGAATTGTCACCGGGATTATGCCGCGCAGTGTCGGCGGTGTCCTGACCAGCATGATTCATGAGGTATTGGAGCGATTCACCTGTAAACGCGCTACTTTGCAAATTCTGCACACGACCGCGAGAATCTCGCAGTGAACCCCCATTCCATTGCCACTCGCACACGCCGCAGGACAGCACAAAAACGTGTACGCCGCAGATCCCGAAGCCGACCAAAAACCAGACTCCAGCGTGTGTGGACTGGTTTGTTGCTGCTGCCTTTCTGGCCACGCGCCGTCGCAGGTGTCCTCTGCCTGTTCGCGTTGTGGACCTCATCAAACTGGATCTACCAGGTGGTGCGCAAACCCTCCGAGCTGCTGTTTCCGGTCAGCGAGCAACTCTTCAAAACACCACGGGAGACCTGGGATGCCTATGGCGATGTGTTCCGTGAACATGCGACGCGGGTGATCACCGCCGATCTGCTCGCTGCACTCGCTCAGGTGGAGGCCAACGGCAATCCCCTCGTACGCACCTACTGGCGCTGGTCACCGCGAATGGATCCGTTCGAGGTCTATCGTCCCGCGTCGAGCGCGGTAGGGCTCTTCCAGGTTACCGATGGCACCTTTGAACAGGCACGCCGGTACTGTATTCACGATCATGCCGTGGTTGAGGACGGTGCCTGGGACGAGCCAGCGAGCTGCTGGTTCAACGCCTTGTATACGCGCACCGTTCCTTCACACGCCGTCGAACTCACGTCGGCTTATCTTGACCGTCAGGTCGCACAAATCACGCAACGCTATCGAAACCCTCGGCTGACCCTGAGGGATAAACATGCCCTGGCGACCGTCATTCACCTCTGCGGTGCAGGCGCGGGCGCGCTGCATGCGCGACGCGGTTATCGATTGGCCGCCGGACGTCGATGCGGTGATCACGACCAGAGTGGTTATGTTCGTCGGGTCAGTACCATGCAGCGGGAGTTTGTGGGTCTGGCCCGTTGAAACTCAGGATTCGGCCAACCGCACCAGCATCTTGCCGGTATTGCGCCCCTCAAGCAGGCCGATGAGCGCGGCTGGCGCGTTTTCGATGCCTTCCATGATGGTCTCTTCGTACTTCATGCGACCTTCCTGCATCCACTGGCGCATGTCGCTCAGAAACTGATCGCGCATGGCATTGAACTCGTAGACCACGAAGCCCTTCATCGTGACGCGGTTGTAGATCATGTTCGACAAGGTGGTCACGCCTTCAGACCGCGCGCCCTTGTTGTTGTAGGCAGAAATCATCCCGCACACCGGAATGCGACCGAGCGGACGCATCTGGCCGCACGCGGCATCGAGGTGGGCACCACCGACGTTTTCGAAGTAGACATCGATCCCGTCCGGCAATCCGCGCTTCAGCTCACGCGAGATGCTGCCAGTCTTGTAGTTGAAAGCATGATCAATGCCTAGTTCGTTCAGCAGGTACTGCACCTTGTCGTCGGAACCACAACTGCCAACCACTCGACAGCCACGAATCTTCGCGATCTGGCAAACGACGGAGCCCACGGCACCTGCCGCCGCCGACACAAAAACATTCTCACCGTCCTTGAGCTGACCTGTTACCAACAGGCCGCCATAGGCGGTCAGTCCGGTGCCTCCGAGAATATGCAGATGTGTCGTGATCGCCTCACCATTCGGTGTGATGACGCGCAGATCACGACCGTCGGTCAGATGAAACTCGCGGAATCCAGACCGGTGGATGACAAGGGCGCCCACGGGGAAATCGCTTGAGGCGCTGCTGATCACCTTGCCGATGGCACTACCAGACATCACCTCGTCGAGTTTTGTCTGACCGTTGGACAACGCTGGCCGCATGGCCGGGTCCACGGACATGTATAGATTTTGTACCACGATGTCCTGGTCGGTCGGGGTCAGCGACCGTTCGACCAGCTTGAAGTTGCTGGTTACCGGCAGCGCGTCGGGTCTCGACACCAGATGAATTTCACGACTGGTCAGTGTTTGCATGCTTCGCCCTTAGTCTTTCCCAAATCCTAACATGCCGACCTGACCGCCATGCGGCCAGTTGGCGAGTCGGGTGCAGAGGGGTAACGTGGCGTTTTCGATCGACGTGGAGATCTGCACGCCATGAGCATCAACACTTGAGCGCTGGCACACGATTGCCTGGTACGCCTGATCCTTCTCGCCTGTTCGACGGCGCGAATGGAGTACGTCTGGCTGCGGATGAATGGGGTGATCCCGCCGGACCGCTCGTGTTACTGCAACACGGTGGTGGCCAGACGCGCCATGCCTGGAAAGGCGCGGGTGAGGCGCTGGGACGAGCGGGCTATCACACGTTTGCACTCGATGCGCGTGGCCACGGCGATTCCAACTGGGCAGGTGATGGTGACTACGGCCAGGACATCATGGTGGCAGACCTTTGCAAAGTCCTCGAACAACTCGGTGGCCGACGGCCCGTGCTGGTTGGCGCGTCGATGGGCGGTGGCGTGAGCCTGGTCGCGGCGGGCGAAAGGCACATCGATGCAGCCGCCCTTGTGCTGGTGGACACGGCGCCACATCTCGAACCCGAAGGCACACAGAAGATCCAGGCGTTCATGGGCCAGAAGCCAGAGGGCTTCGAATCCCTTGACGAAGTGGCTGACGCCATCGCGAGTTATCAGCCCCACCGCAAGCGTTCGCGGGATTTGTCCGGCCTCGCCAAGAACGTGCGGCTTGGTCACGATGGTCGCTATCACTGGCACTGGGACCCGTGCTTTCGCAGCAGACACCGCGAGATGGAGAAACGCGAAGCCCGTCTGCAAGACAGCGCGCGTAATCTGAAATTACCGACTCTGCTGGTGCGCGGTGGCCTTTCAGACGTGTTGAGTGAGGCGGGTGCACAATCCTTTCTGGAACTTTGTCCGCACAGTGAGTATGTCAACGTCACCGACGCGGGCCATATGGTCGCGGGTGACCGGAATGACATTTTTGGCAACGCAGCGATCAGCTTCCTCCTTCGTGCTGTGCCTCCCGTCGTCACCGGCAAAACAAGATAATCACAACAGGGAGTGATTGATGCGATCAAGGCTGTGGCTTTCGCTGGCGGGGTGGGTGTTGCTGTTGGCTGGCGGAGGTCTTGCGCATCTCGTGCAGACCGCAGGTGGCATCAGCATCGAGGACATTCGCTTCGAATTTGAACCCGGCAAACAACTGGCTGCGCTGTTGTACCAGCCGCCTAATGCGACCGAGACTACACCGGCGCCGGCGGTACTCGCCGTTCACGGCTACATCAATTCGCGCGAGACCCAGAGCGGGTTCGCCATCGAACTTGCGCGCCGAGGTTATGTGGTGCTGGCGATTGACCAGACTGGTCATGGCTTCAGCGAAGGCGCTGCCTTCAGTGCCGGCTTTGGTGGCCCAGCAGCATTGCGTTATCTGCGCAGCCTGCCGTTTGTTGATGCCGACAACATCGGTCTGGAAGGCCACAGTATGGGCGGTTGGACGGCGCTAGCCGCGGCTGCCGAAGAACCTTCGGGCTATCGTTCGCTGGCGCTGGTCGGATCATCCACCGGACCGGGGTTCGCACCAGTTGGTACGCCACAGTTCCCCCGCAATCTCGGCGTGATATTCAGTTGTTACGACGAGTTCTCACAACTCATGTGGGGGGTGCAAACGGGCTGTGGTGTCGTCGCCAGCGAAAAACTCATGTCCGTGTTCGACACCACGAACGCAGTCGTGCCGGGCCAGCTGTACGGCTCGATAGGCGCAGGCACAGCACGCTGGCTCGCAATCCCGACCACAACGCATCCCGGAGATCACCTGTCACACGAGGCGATCGCAGACACTCTCGACTGGCTGGGGCAAACCCTGAGCGGTGAAGTGGAGCGCGCGACCACTGACCAGATCTGGCTGTGGAAGGAAATCGGTACCCTGCTCGCTTTGCTGGGCGGTATCTGCATTCTCCTCGGAAGCTTCGATCTCATCCTGTCGTTCGCTCCGTTTGCGGGGCTTCGTTCCAACAGTGACCCAGAGGGGGTGACAACGCAGTCTGATGGACGCTGGTGGACAAATTTCCTGATCTGCACCGCGATCGCGCCACTCACCTATTTTCCGCTGATGGCACTGGGCGCGGCGTTCACACCCAATACCGTATTCGCACAAGGCATCACCAACCAGATACTGGTCTGGGCGCTCGGCAATGGCCTGATCACACTGCTGCTGGGTCGATTCACACGTCGGCCAAAAGCTGCAGTAGGCGGGTTGCCAAGCGATGCAACGCAGACGATACGTGCGGCACTCGCGGGCCTGCTGGCAGTCTCGGTACTTTATCTTGCCGTGGTGATGTCGGATGTGTTGTTCACGACGGACCTGCGGTTCTGGGTGGTGGCGTTGAAGGAACTCGCACCACATCACGTCCCGGTTTTCCTGGCCTGTGTTCTCCCATTCACTGCATTTTTCTGGGTCACTCAGCGTGCCTGGCACACTACGCTTTCGTTTGCCGTGAGCAGCACTGCGCAGTACACCTCAGCCATTGTGGGTAGCGTGGGCGGGCTTGTCGTAATGGTGGTCGGGCTCTACGCCTGGTTGCTGATCCGCGGCCACCTGCCACCGGTCGATCCGCTATTCACCATCGTCGCTATCCAGTTTGTGCCGGTGCTCGCCATCACGGCGATTATCTCGGTATTCGCGTGGCGACGGACGGGCAGGATAACGGCGGGTGCGGTAATGAGCGGCGTATTCGTCACCTGGTACATTGTTGCGGGCCAGGCGACACACGTCTGAGCACACGGCTGGAGCCACGATCTTCCGCTCCTCAGAATAACCACGCATCGCACACAAGTACCTCGTGGTTCTATTTGTCCACGGACAATCCACTCCCTCCCGTCGTACTGTCGGGCAGATCCTTGCGGGTAAACGGATCGTTCGGGCCGCCGATGCGTTCCAGCGTCATCGTGAACCCCTGGTCTGGACGGTTCCATATCAGTTGTCCGTCGGAATCAAGACGACGAGTGACCTGGAATCCGGGAACGCGGAATGGCAGCCAGGACCAGGGAATATTCGCACCGGGCAATACTCTGGCGATCACGCTGACCAGCATCGGGTGCAGCACATAGGTCGTTCCCTCTTCATAGGTCACGATGACGTGGATGGGGGTCGTGTAGTCGAACACCAGGACGTCATGGATTCCGTTTGCAGCGGTACCATCCGCGCGACCATCGGCAATCGTCCCGCCGCCCATATCAACGATGCGGTTGCCACACTGTTCGATGCGCTCAACATAGTGGTGCAGGCGATCTCCTTCAGGCGCAGGCTCGCCATCACGTTCGACCCGGATGGCCTTCCAGATGCCGCGCAGATCAGGTGCGCCCTCCACAAGTGGTTCTGTGCACGTGGCAAGCACCGGGGGCGGGAAAGAATTGCCATAGCCACCCGGCGGCGTATGGGCGACAGGGATGTCGTTGGCATAGTTTTCATTGGCAGCACGTCGGGTGTCGCTGGATGAAGGGGGGACATCCTCGGAACAAGCGGACAGCAGAGTACTGGTCACCAGAACCACCACACCGGCACAAACCAAACTCAACCTCATGCGAAACAATCCTTATTGACCATCGTGGCCAGCGGCAGACAAACAGCGTCTGTACATCAGTAAGTGAAATCATCCACGACACAGCAGTCGGAGTATCAGCTTCCAAGCCTGAAAATCAGTAACTTGTTTTTGGAAAGATATTACTCGACGTTTCCCAATCGTCGAACTTCCGCAGTGCTCCTGGTAAATCAGCCTCGCTGGCAGAGATCTGATGATCGGGATGGTCGCCGTAATCCAAGCGTTCGAAGCGCCCGGTGGTCCAACTGATGTTCGTACCACCTTCCATATGCGAGGTGGTGAAGCGTGCACCCGGTTTCATCGATGCAACGATGGTCTGTTTCGCGCGGGGTCGCTGTCGAGATGCGCTTCGTGGCAGGGACGTGGGAAGAAGGACTCAAGTATCGTCTTCCATGGGGTCATAACCGAATTCACGCGCGAGAGCGGCATGAAACTGGTCGCGCTCATAGGAAAGCGCCTCGCCTTCGCCGCCACTGGTCGCCCAGCCAGCGTAGGTCCCCATCCAATCCACGGCCAGCTTGAAGGCAGTGATGGCCCGTGGCTCGTTGCCATCGCGCTGAAACGCTCGCATCCGACGCGCATACATTTCGGCGATCGACGCAGCCGCGCCGATATGCTGGATCGCGAGGCAAATTTCTTCTTCCACGGCTCCAAGCCGGTCAGGACCCTCCGTGCTCTCAGCCTCGAGTGCCCACCTGCATTCCCTCCGCTGCACCGGTTCCTTCTCAGGCGGAAGCTTGATCATCTTTCGCTCGGCGAAGTTTCGGTTGGTCGGGAGGACGCGTGGTGGGGTGACGTCCTCCCCGACTTCAAAATACTCACGCATGTGGCCGTTGCGCGGACCGATTCGCGCGCGCAGGGGAAACACGAGACCTACTCGTCCAGACGCACGTTCTATCTCAACGTGAATTTCCTCTCGAAGTGGATCCACCGAGAGCCCCTGTACCACACCGCCTTCACCAGCGCGCATTGTGATGCCCGAAGCGTCAGTGAAATCCTGAAGCACAGTGACACGATGGTCCACGCGAAGATTGTCTATGGTCATGCTCACGGATTCAGAGCGCCCCTGCCAATCGTAAATTCGCCGGTCCGGGCTGGTGTCACGCCGGCCACGGAAACTTCACCGACGTCGGCGTATCAGCCGAGTCGTCGAATTTTCGCAACTGGACAAACAATTCGATCTCGGAGGGCTGGCCATCCTTCACATGAACGCGGAACTGGATGATGCGTGCGTCGCTGTCACTGGGATCAAAGCTATATCCCCATTGAAACCACGGTTTTCCCTGTGCGCCGGTTGAGCGTGCGTTGCTGGCCATCATCGCGGGCTCGAACACCGCGCCGGCGGTTTGGGACGACTTGATGCGCACGCGCCAGTCGCCGTTGCTGTCGGTTTCCTTGTACGCGACGAACGCATAATCGCAGTCAAGGACAGCGTCATACGCGGCGACGTACGCGAGATGTTGATAAGTAGCGCCGCCGGGAACGTTGTCGGGTGTGTCGATGAGTTGAGAGGACTTGTTGCTCATTTCGATGACTTCGAAGGTGTGAGATGGACCCGCGCAATCATTTCAGAAGTAATGTCGATTGGCATCCGTTTCAGGACGCAGCCTGAACTCACCCAGCGCCAGGCGGTTGCACAACTCGATCACCGTGTCGCCAGTTTCCGCTCGGTGGTATCGATCTCGTGCGGTTCGAATTCGCTGAGGTCAGCGAAATGCCGCCACATGGTGGCAACAACACGGGGGTCAACAAGATCCATACCCGGTGGCCCGGACACGAGGACGATCAAATCAGCATCTTCCGACGCGAATGCCATGGGGAAACGCTAACCCATATCCATGCCCAGGACTTGTCGCGCGTAGTCGCCCCAGTGCGGCTGGGTTCCATCCACATCCGTGAATCCGTATTCACGCGCAAGATTCCAGGTAGCAAACACTTTGCCGGCTCGTGTACTGACGTGAGGATCCCGCATCAGTGCGACTACAGCGCGACCTGTGAAGTACGGAGTTTCCGAAACCGCAAAGTCCTTGTTCTTCCTGGTTGCATCACGCCAGTTGGATTCGCTGACACCGAAATGTTCGAGCATGGCTTCTGAGCGCAGGAATCCAGGACTGAGGGCGAGAGCGGTAATACCCCTCGGCGTCAGTTCGGCGGCCTGCCCCAAGGCCAGTCGATTCACCGCTGCCTTGGCAAGATCATAGAAGAACGATCCACGCCAGTTGTCGGTAACCCCGTCGGTGATCTCGATAACAAGTCCACGCCCGCGCCGGACCATGAGCGGGACAATGGCATGACTCGTAATGAGGTGTGAGGTCACGGCATTGTTGAGCATGGCGAGGCCGACGCCGATATCCTGTTCCCAGAACGGCTTGCCCCATTCAATGAACGGATCGCCACCCCACACATCGTTGACCAGCAGGTCGATACGACCGTCGTTTTCCGACTCGATCTGCTGGGCCAATCGGGAAACTTCCATAACTTGCGTGTGATCGACCTGAATCGCGACTGCGTGGCCACCCCGCGCAGTGATCATCTGCGCTGTCTCTTCGATCGTCTCTGGTCGATTCATGTTTGATCGTTTGTCACGGGTGCTGCGGCCAGTGACGTAGACCTTCATCCCTGCACTTGCGAGTTCGATGGCAATGGCACGACCTGCACCACGGGTTGCACCTGCAACCAGAGCTACGCCGTTTTCCGATTCACTCATGATCTGAACTCCTCACCTCGACGTACCGGCAACTTGCGTCGTCCCCAAAACAGGAACGGACCAATCCGCTCACCATCGTTAATCAACTCCAGATGCGGAAAATGTCTGACCAGCGCCGAGAGGGCAACACGCGCTTCCAGCCGCGCCAGTTCCATGCCCAGGCAGACATGAATGCCGAGGCCGAAGGAGAGCACCTTGCGACCTTGTCGCTGCGGATCAAAAACATGGGCATCAGAAAAGACTTCGGGGTCGCGATTGGCGGCGGCGTAGTGAGTCATGATCTTGGTTCCCTGCGCAACGCGGGTGCCTCCAATCTCAACGTCTCGTGACGTGGTGCGAAACAGACCAAGCAACGGTGGATCAAAGCGCAGGCTTTCGTTGATGGCTCGGTCAAGATCGATCTGTCCTTCGCCGAGTTGACGCCACAGTCCCTTGGAAGCAAGAAAACGCCAGACGAAATTCGAAATCAGACTGGTCGTGGTTTCGTTACCTGCCACAAACAGCTGCAACACCAGCCCAACTGCTTCATCGTCGCTGAGATAGTCGCCATTGCGCTGAACTCTGGCTATCTGCCACAACAGCCGGCCATCATCCGGCTCCACGCGACGCGCGTGAATCAAGTTGCGGATGTACGCGCTCATGGCCATCTGATCGGCAACATAGCTGGAAGGATCCTGCGCCGAGAGTGCCGCGACTGAAGAGTCTGACCAACGCTTGAACTGTTCGATATCACCCGTCGGAATACCAAAAATCTCACAGATGATGATGACTGGCAGTGGAAACGCCAGGTCATCATGAATGTCCCAGACATCGCGATCCTTCACAGCGTTCAGCAACTCGTCAGCGATGGCGACTAGTCTGGGTCTTAACCCGGACATGGATCGAGGCAGAAATACCGGCTGAACCAGATCGCGAAAGAAGGTGTGTTGTGGTGGGTCGGACACCACACCAACAGGTGCCGTGAAATTCGGACCCTGGCCCTGGCCGCTGACATACGTCTGTGGATCGCGAAGAATCGAAGTCACGTCATCGTAGCGGGACACGATGTAAAACGGCGGCTGGAATCGCGGGTAGAACAGACAGCGCGGACCCGCATGCAGCTTGCGAGCAGAAACTCCAGGATCTGCCATTTCAGCTGCGCCCATGAGATCCAGTGGCTCATCCATCACACGTTTTCCCTATCGACAATAACTCCTGCCACGAACGCTTCCATCTGCACCAGAACATCCGGTTCATCGACGAAGCGGGATCATGGTCGCCTTTTCAAGCCGAAAGTCACTGCCAGCCCTCCCGCCACAACCAACGGTAGAAGAAACAGCAGAAAACCATTACCGGGGACGGTGTTATCCAGAACAGACTCCTGCGGGTCAACCGGATTGACGTAAGCGGTCACTGTGGTGCCTTCCTGGTAGTTGACCAGCCAGTCATCGACCGCTGCACGATCGGACCAGCCATTACCCATGTAGAAGATCCGATTCTGTTCATGCAATGAACTGCCAAACGCATATTGGTAGGTCACCACTGGTCGCCACGATTGCCCTCTACTGCTAGCAGCCTGTCGGACTTGAGACTGATCTACTGCGCCAGTGGGAAGAGCGGTCCATTTTTCCCCGATTTCTCGTTGCATAGCGCCGCTATGCGCCTCGAAATCGTTAAAAACTGTCCTCGCTCTCCCACTCGGCTCGCTACGATCGCTAAAGTCCGACAGGCTGCTAGCACCCGCCGTAGAAGATTCGACCCCGGACTGTTGAACGGTTGCGAGCACGGGTACGAATTCATAGTGCGCCCGCCACTGTCTGAGCGCCGAGTGCAGGCTCGCCCAGCCGAAAAAGAGTGCCGCGCCCAGGAACAGGCATCCAGCGAACACTATCTCATAGCGTCGACGGGGCACTCTGGCGGGTGATTGATGCATGCCGGGATTCTACTCAAAATCCGAGCCGCTCCGGTTTGGCTGTCGCCACTTCTGATTAACTGTAAAATCCGGGGCCATTGATCACGGGACGCTTGGTGCGCCCGGGATCGCCAATCAAAACGAGGTCAAACATGGGATTTCTGTCCTTTCTGGTCCTGCTGGTAATTGCCTACCTGCTCTGGCGTGTTACCGATCAATTGCCTGATCTCATCTTCCGCCTCAGCGAAATTCAGCGTGACGTCGCCGAGCTGCGTCGCCAGCTCAGTGAAGCTGCACCAAAAGGTGATTCAACCAATACCTGACACGTCATGTTCGATCTACCCGACGAACCTCTCGAGCGTCTAGCCGCTGATCGTGCGAAAGCGCGCGCGGCCAACGATCCCATGGCTGCCCTGTGCATGCTGGCGACCGTCGACGCACAGGGTCAACCTCAAGCCCGCACGCTGGTGCTCCGGGAGCTCGGGTCACGCCTCGCACTGTTCATGAACACCACAAGCCCGAAGTTCGCCCAGCTAAGTTCAGGGAACGCATCAATCTGTGTCTACATGCCCAGTATTCAGGTCCAGTATCGGGCGGTCGTGAATCTGCTACCCGTGGAACGCGAACTGATTGCCAAGAGCTGGCAACTGCGACCGCCCATGCCAAAGGTTCTGGATTGGTTTTACACCGACGTACAACCACAAAGTACAGTCGTGGAATCGCGGGCAGACCTGGAGTCCCTGCTCAACGGACTGACGCTGCCGGACCCATTGGTTGCACCGGCCACCGCCTGCGGATTCTATCTTGAGCCACGCGAGATCGAACGACTCGATCTGGCCCAGCCGGATGGTCTGCATGACCGCACCTGCTGGACGCTGTCAGGAACAACCTGGTCCATGCGCAGCCGCGTTCCCTGATCAGTCCAGATCGGCTGTCACGATACCCACCAGATTCTTGAAACAGGTTTCCTTTGCTGTCGCGACGAAGCCGCGAATGAACGGCGCATCAGCCTGGTCAGTGCGCACCGCGGCATACAACGTTGGCCAGATGCCCTCTTCTCCAAGTGAGCTGACGGAAACATAATGGCGCTCACGATACTCGTGCAGCGCCCAGTTCGGCAGGCACGTAACACCACGGCCACTGGCCACCAGCTGAATCATGAGCGGTGTCAGCTCAGCCGTGCGCACTCGAGCGGGCTCAACACCCGCCGGATCGAGAAACGACTTAAAGATATCCAGACGCCCGCGGTCAACGGGATAAGTGATCAGCACTTCAGTAGCCAATTCCTGGGGCTCAACCCACTCACGCCCCGCGAGCGCGTGGTTCTTGCCGACCGCAAGCTTGGCTTCATAGCTGAACAGAGGAAGGTAAGTGAGATCGTCCTGCGCAACCGGATCGGCAGTGATGACCAGATCGAGATCACCCCTCGATAACGCAGGCAGCGGTGCGAAGTGAAAACCACCGGCAACATCAAGCTCAACTTCTGGCCAGTTTTCCCGATACGCATCGATCGCTGGAAGCAGCCATTCAAAGCAGCTGTGGCACTCGATGGCCATCAGCATTCTTCCCGATTCTCCGCCGGACAGACGCGCCAGATCGATTTCCGCCCGATGAATCATCGGCAAGATATCGTCGGCCAGTTTCACCAATCGATGTCCGGCACTGGTAAAGCGAACCGGCCGAGTCTTGCGAATGAATAACGCACAACCGAGACGATCCTCGAGATCCTTCAACTGGTGGGACAGCGCAGATTGGGTAAGAAAAACCCGATCCGAGGCTTCAACCAGGCTACCGGTATCGCGCAGTGCGGCCATCGTCCGCAAGTGGCGCAGGTCAATCTGTGACATGAATGCCACTCAAGATAGCGGACCTCATGGTTGCACAGGATCCAAGAAGTGACCAGTTCTCCCACAACGGCTGTGATGGTTGTTCCGCTTTTGTATACCCCACTTTTTTTGAGCACTGGTCGACGACAATAAACTGACGCTGCTGACTATCATTCCCGCATGCAGATACCAGATGGCTTGCATTGATGTTCAACCCTTCCAGCCGAATGATTGAAAGCTTCGTCGGCTACATCCGACAGCGCTTCGAGGAAGCATTCGCCAACGCGCCCGAGGCCGAGGTCCGACTTCTCGATCAATCCGCCCGTGCGGCAATGGAAGCGCTTCTGGATTGTGATTGTCCTTACCACGATATCCAGCACACGATGCTGGTAACCGACATCGGCCAGACCATGTTGCATGGCCGACAACTGATGCAAGGTGATGTCACTCAGAAGGAGTGGCTGCACGCTGTAGTCGCCATGATGTTTCACGATGTGGGCTACATCCGAGGTCTGCTCCAGGAGGACGATGACAGCTCATGCGTTGTCGATTCGTCTGGTGCGCGCATCACTCCTCCACCGGGATGCACCGATGCGTTCATGACGCCGTATCACGTTTCTCGTGGCTGCCTGTTTGTGCGAGACCGCTATCGCAACGAGCCGCTGATCGATCTCGAGAAGTTGACGGATCACATCGAAATGACCCGCTTTCCAGTACCTCGCAAGCCCTCCTATCAACGTGTTGATGACTTCGCGGCACTGGTGCGCTCAGCCGATCTGCTTGGTCAGATGGCCGACCCGCTGTACCTGAAAAAGCTGTCTCGCCTGTTTGCCGAATTTCTGGAAACCGGTGAAGCCGCTCGTCAGGGCTTCACCACGGCAGGCGAACTGCGCGAGAACTTCGCGCAGTTTTTCAATTCCCAGGTCAAGCCATTTGTCGGCCTTGGTCTGCGCTATCTGAAGCGCTCGCAGGACGGTCAGCAATGGGTCGCCAACCTGTACCATCATCTTCATGCCGATGATCAGGAAGTCTTCACCGAACTGTTGCACACAAGGCACGAATCGGAGCCGATTCCTTTCCGCGCCACGCGTTAGTGAAGCTCTGAGCAGCTAGTTAAGTTGCAACATCGAACGAGGTCGCAGGTTCGTCAGCTCGACGATCTTCTTGTAGTTCTCGGCGATGTCCTCGGCTGACGCATCCATACCAAGATCAACACCGTCGTTTTCAACGATGATTGCAGTGGAGTATCGACCACCCTGCGCCTGGATGATCACGCCGTTGGGCGCATCTTCCGTGCACAGATAGACAACCGCTGGTGTGACCAACTCTGGCCCGAGCTTCTTCAGAATGGCTTCGGGCATTATATTTTCCGTCATTCGGGTTGCCGCAACGGGCGCAATCGTGTTCACACGAATGTTGTACTTCGCGCCTTCGATCTTGAGCGTGTGCATCAGGCCCACCTGGGCAAGCTTGGCGGCGCCGTAGTTCGCCTGACCAAAGTTTCCATACAGCCCAGTAGGCGACGTGGTCATGACGATGCGACCGTAGTTCTGGGCGCGCATGATCTCCCACACTTCACGCGTCACCATCGCCGCACCGGTCAGGTGGACATTCATGACGACATTGAAGTCGCTCATGTCCATTTTGTGGAACGTCTTGTCACGCAAAATACCGGCGTTGTTGATCAGGATATCCACCCGACCCCACGTGTTCATGGCGTCCTGAACCATACTTTTTGCGCCTTGAGGATCGGATACAGATCCGCCGTTGGCGATGGCTTCACCACCAGCTGCCTTGATCTCGGCGACCACTGCCTTGGCTGCATCTGACGAACCGCCCGTGCCGTCCATCGCGCCACCCAGATCGTTGACCACAACCTTGCAGCCACGTCTGGCCAGTTCCAGTGCATGGCAACGTCCGAGACCACCGCCTGCGCCGGTGATGATGGCGACCTTACCTTCGAACGAATACGTCATGATGTAATTACCTCGACTTCAAAAAAGTAGTTATTCCGGTTCAGCCACGAAATCCAAAGTGAACAGGACCTTTCAGTGTTTCCAGCAACGGCTGGATCCAGTCGATCCACTGACACAGTGTCGGCCGTGTCTCGCGTGGATCAATCAGTTCATGCACGGCAAACGATTCGGCTCGCGCGAACGGATTGCGTCGTCCGCGCAGGGCATCCTCGAGTTCCTTCCGTTTGGCGTCCGGGTCTGCAGCTGCCTCGATTTCCCGCCGATAAGCCACCGCAACGCCGCCCTCAAGAGGCAAAGCGCCGCTCTGCACGGACGGCCAGGCCAGAACATAGCTGTTGGGCGCATAGTGCGCCGCAGTCGCAACGCCAAAACCCTTGTGTATCTGCACCACAGCCCATGGCACCACCGATTGCACCGCAGCAGCGACGGCAGACATACCGAATCGAATGGTCCCGGCCTTTTCGGCTTCCAGCCCGATCATGAAACCAGGCTGATCGACAAAGTTGATGATGGGAAGATGGAACAGGTCGCACATCTCCACGAATCGGCGATATTTCTGTGCTGCCTGGGCCGTCATCGACCCCGCGTAGATCTTGTTGTTGTTGATCAGAGCACCGACGGGTTGCCCAGCCAGACGCGCCAGCGCACAGATCTGACTTCGACCAAAACCGGCGCCGATCTCAAACACGCTGCCTTGATCCATGACCATGTCGAGAATCACTCGCGCGTTGAACGCCTTGTTGGATTCACGGGGCACGATGCTCAACAGATCCTGTTCCATACGCTCGATCGGATCATCACAGGGCACCTTCGGCGCGCGCTCATCCACATGAGATGGCAGATAGCTGAGAAAACGTCGGATCTGGCGAAAGGCGTCCTGCTCATCGTCGGCAACGTTGTCGACCACACCACTCCTGGCGTGAATCGCCGCGCCACCAAGCTCGGCCTTCGTTAGCCTGGTACGCAGTGCGCGTTCAACCAGTGCAGGCCCGCCGGTCATGATCTGCGCGGTTTCCTTCGTCATCACCGAGAAGTGCGAAGCAACCAGCCTTCCGGCAGGAAAGCCGGCTACAGCACCGAGCGCAGCAGAAACAACCGGCACCTGACCCAGTGCATCCGCAATGATCTTGAAGCGCGGTTCAACGAACACCGGATCGCCCCAATTGGCACCGGGTTTACCGCCGCCTTTCACACTGCCACCACCCCCTTCAAGCAATCGCACCAATGGCACTTTGTAATGGCAGGCCATGTGCTCGGCGTAGACACTCTTGCGTAGTCCGGCCGGATTGGGTGAACCACCCTTCAGCGTGAAGTCCTCACCACCGACAGCGACCCGTCGACCATCGATCTTGCCGAAGCCAAGTACATAATTTGCCGGCACCAGTTCCCGTGCAGCGCCTTGTTCGGAGTCTGCTTCGGAATAGTCGGGAACAGCAGTGGCACGACCCTGCTCCTGGAAGGTGCCTGAATCAAGCAGTCCTTCGATCCGCTCACGAATCGTCAGTCGACCCTGGGCGTGCTGCTTGTTTATACCGTCGACACCACCCTGCTCGAGCGCCTGTTCACGGCGTCGCGCAAGCTCTTCGACTTCTTCGTTCCAGCTCATGGCCGCAGAAGTCGCGCGTCAGACCGGATCCTTGAAGTTGGGCGCTCGTTTCTCAAAGTTGGCTTTGACGGCTTCTGCCTGGTTGGCCGAACCGATGAGTTCCATTTGCAACTTCGCTTCCAGCTCCAATCCCTCACGGGGCAGGGCACGCCAACTCTGTTCGAGCAACGCCTTGCCACGACGGATGGCATCCGGATTTTTGCCAGCAATTTCCCTGGCAATCGACAGTGCGCGAGCCAACGGGTCGCCGTCGACGTAGGTCACAAGGCCAAGCTCCCTGGCTTCAGTGCCGGACAAAACCCGTCCAGTCCAGGTCAGTTCCTTGGCCACGTCGAGAGGCACAAGATCACGCAGGGACTGGGAAATGCCCATATCGGGTATGAGCCCCCATTTGATTTCCATCACCGACATCTTGGCATCGGGCGATGCGATGCGAATATCAGCGCCAAGCGCGATCTGCATGCCACCGCCATAGGCAACCCCGTGTACCGCAGCAATCACAGGCACACCAACTCGCTTCCAGACGAGCGCCGGTCGCTGAGCGTGGTTGTCAGGATGCTCCGCATCACGACGCAGCAGACCACCGCCACCGTTGCCACCACTCGACTGACCACCACCAAGGCCACGCATGCTGGCCATATCGAGCCCGGCACAGAAACCAGCACCATTACCGGAGATGACGACGGCGCGAACGTCCTTGGCCTGGCCCAGGCGTTCGCCGGCTTCAATAATCGCGCTGAACATCTCGGGGCTCAGCGCATTGTATTTATCGGGGCGATTCAGCCGGACGTCGGCCACACCCGCTTCAATACTGATGGTGACAAGTTCGCTCATGACAGTGTTCCCGGCTGTTTTTTCAGGGGGCGTAACTTATCACAGGGCGCCAGCCCGGACTATTCATGAGGATTCGTCGCGAGGGTGACGAGATGCACAAAAAGACGGGGTGGCGCGGACTGTAAGGCGCGCAGGCGTACTGAATAGTACGTCGAGCACCTGGAAGGAGCACGCCCCGTGTTTTTGCGAATATCGGCAGCCGCAGCAGAACGCTCATGAATGGTCCGGGCTACTACCGATAAGTCTTGGCTCAGCGCGGGAATGTAAGGAGCGGTTTGAGCGGTGCGTGGTAGAGTTCAACGAACCTCGTGATGAGACAACTGGTATGGCGAATCCAATCAACCTTGGTGGGACTTTTCCGACCCTGGCCTTCAATAGCACCGACGGTCGCGTCATTACGCTGCCAGACGATATTCAGACCCCCTATGCGGTGGTCCTCTTCTACCGCGGGCATTGGTGACCCTACTGCCGCCGACTGTTAGTCGGCTTCGAAAAGCTCCGTAGTGACTTTGCTGCCGAAGGAGTCAGTCTTTTTGCGGGCAGCGTGGATAGTCTCGAAAAAACCAGCGAAGTGGCCGCCGACCTCGGCTTCCCGGTCTTCCATGGTGTAACCCGGGAACAGGGCGATGCCCTGGGTTCATGGTGGGAAGAACGACGCAACCACATCCAGCCCACGGAGTTCGTCCTGACTCAAAAAGGTCGGGTACTTGGGTCAACTTACAGCAGCTCACCGATCGGCAGAATGGACCCTGCAGAAACCTTGAGTCTGTTGCGGATCATCAAACAGATGCAGGCGAAAAAAACCTGAGCCTGCATGTTTCAGGCGGCGTGACCAGGATCAAACCCTGGTCACGGCACCCCCGCTGGCCCCGCTGGCATCAGTTGCGAATGAAACAGAGCACCTGTTCTTCCGAAACCTGATCTTCAAGACGCACTCGAATCTCTTCGACTTCGCCGGCCGCTGGACTCTCGACAGGAATCTCCATCTTCATGGATTCCAGAATCATGAGCACATCGCCCTTGGCAACCTGGTCACCAACAGCAACCTCGATCTTCCAGACGGAACCCGCGACTTCACTCTCAACGGCATGACGCGCCATCACTCCCCCTTGTATTCCTGTTATTTCCCCACCGGATGGATCTCACCCCGCCTGAATGGCGGCCATCTGACTCTGGAATTGTCCGAGGTCAAAGTAGTCCCGCCACGCCGTTATGCCGTTGTCTCCTACCTCGAAAACACCCATCACCTTGATGGCCAACCACTTCTCGCCCATCTTGAACCGGTCGATGCGCTCGTTCATCACGACATTGCCATTGGCTGAACTGTGCAGCACCTCAAACTTGATTTCCGATGCCATGCCCATGAACGGCGCCAAAGAGGCGCGAATGGCTGCAACGCCGTGCACCGCCTCCATAGGAATATTGTGATAGATGGCATTTGGAGCAAAACACGCGGCAATGGCGTCGATGTTCCTGTTGTCGAATGCCTGCATAAGCGCAGTGACTCTGGTTTGTGCGTTCATAGATTCATTTCCTCGGTTAAACAAATGGTGCAGATATTCTTCCCAGACGATGGTCGCGTGACGATAGCGCCCAGTCTTGACGAACACCGCTGCCGACAACTGTTCGAGCATTGTCTGAACGTCGGCGGCAGGCAGGGTAACGACAAACATGTCGGTCCGTGGATCAGTGCGACTGTCGGCGGGCCGCGTCAACACGTCGCCTTCCAGCACCGCAGTGATCCGTTGCGTGATCTTGCTTGCTGCAAGGTGTGAAATCGTCCATGTCAAAAGCTCGCGGGACAAGACATCCGGCCGACTGCACGTGGCCTTGTAGTCGTCCCAGTCCACTGACAATTCAAACCGCCGAGAAATCGAGCGGGTGTCCCGTCAGCCGCTCAAAGGCATCGAGATACCGCGCCATGGTGCGTTCCGTAATTTCAGCAGGTAGTGTCGGGCCCGGAGGAGTCTTGTTCCACTTCCCATCCGCGACCAGCGTTTCCAGATAATTGCGCACGATCTGCTTGTCAAAACTGGGTTGCTCGCGGCCAGGCAGCCAATCATCCGCAGGCCAGAAACGAGAACTGTCCGGCGTAAAAATCTCATCCACCAGGATGGGGTGTGTTGCTCTCGGCAACAGACCAAATTCGAATTTGGTATCGGCCAGAATGATGCCGCGAGTCCGCGCGTAATCGCTGGCGCGGGCATAGAGATCAAGGGTGGTCCTTTCGAGAAACGTCATCTGCTCAATCCCGATGACCTTGGCCCCTTCGGCAATTGTGATGTTCTGATCATGGCCACTGGCCGCCTTGGTGGACGGCGTGAAAATCGGCTTCTCCAGCTGATCCCCATTACGTAGTCCACGGGGTAACACGTGCCCGCACACGGCGCCGGATTTCTGATAGTCCAGCCAGCCACTCCCGGTCAGATACCCTCGGGCGATGCATTCTACCGGCAAGATCGTCGCCCGCTTGCACAGCATGATGCGCCCGCTCAGTTGGTGTCGATCGTCTGCGCTCAAATCTGGCACATCGGCGACGTCCATCGACAGCAAATGGTTGGGAACGACATCAGCAAACTTGTCGAACCAGAAACGCGAAATCTGGGTCAACACGATGCCCTTGCCAGGCAAACCATTGGCCATCACCACATCGAACGCGCTGATGCGATCGGTTGCAACGATCAACAGCGCATCTGTTCCATCGGGCAGGGTGACATCGTAGAGATCGCGGACTTTGCCGCTGCGTCGATTCGGTAGTGCCAGATCGGTTCGAAGTAGAGCCTCGCGCATGATGCTCAGGCCGTACTGCCGCCGTCGGCGAGATACACCGAACCGGTCACCCAACTGCTGTCATCACTGGCGAGAAACAACATCACCTGCGCAATTTCTTCCGGCATTCCGTATCGCTGCATGGGAATGCGACTCGCCATGCCTTGTTTGGCCATGTCCGCCATACCTGGTGCAAAGCCTTCTTCGAGACTGCGCATCATGCGGGTTTCAACCGGTGATGGATTGACCGTATTGACGCGAATGCGCAAAGGCGCGCCTTCTTTCGCGGCGGACCGCATCATGCCGATGACCGCGTGTTTGCTGGTCACGTAAGGCGCAACTCCAGCGGCACCAGTTACGCCCGCGACAGACGACGTGATCACGATGCTGCCACCACCACGCTCGCGCATGGCAGGGAAGGTAGACTTCAGACCCAGGAACACGCCTTTGACATTTACTGCCATGACCTGATCGAAGCGGGCTTCGTCATACTCCTCGATGGATTTCACATCGCCTTCAATGCCGGCATTGGCGAGCAGGATGTCGACACCACCGAACTTTTCCTTTGCCGCCTTCACCATGGCATCGTTGTCCTTGGCCTTGGTGACATCCCCAACAAAGTACTGCACACGATTGCTGCCGATCTCAGCGACCGCAGCCCGAAGTGCTTCTTCCTGCAGATCCACCAACAATACGTTGGCGCCTTCTCGGGCAAACAAGCTGCCAGCGGCCTTGCCGATACCACCCGCACCACCGGTGATGATCGCGGTTTTACCTTCAAGTCTCCCCATCGCTCCCCCTGATTATTCTGTGCGTTTTCTGCGATCTGCGTGTCAATCAAACGAGATCAGCGACTGCTGACCACTGCATAGGCATTCCTGAAATCCTCGATGAGATCATCCGCCTCTTCGATCCCGACGGAAATGCGAATGAGCGAATCATCGATCCCCATGCTGGCCCTTCGTTCTGCGCCCATCTCGAAATAGATCGTGTGCGCCACCGGTATTGCCAACGTTCGGTTATCACCAAGATTGCTCGACTTGATGACAACACGCATCGCATTCAGGTAAGCCCACAGATCGACATCGTGGGACAGTTCAAAACTGAACAGCGCACCACAGGCCCGGAACAGTGCCTTGGCACGTGCATGCTGAGGATGACTGGGCAAACCTGGATAGTAGACCGCATTCACCCATGGCTGTGCGACCAGGAATTCCGCCAGTTTCTGGGCGTTCGCGCATTGACGTTCAAGTCGCAATGCCAACGTCTCAGCACCCACCGCGATGTGGTGTGCAGCTTCAGGACCGAGGGACGCGCCAAAATCACGCAGCCCTTTTTTCTTGATCTGCATAACCGCCCACCTGCTGGGATCCCCCTGCCGGTAGATGTCATACAGGTTATCGAACTTGCGCCAGTCAAAGAGGCCGGTTTCTGTAATTGCGCCGCCAAGCGCATTGCCATGTCCACCGATGTATTTGGTGAGTGAATTCACGATGAGACTGGCACCGACCGAACGCGGCTGGAACAACCAGGGCGACGTCATCGTGTTGTCGACCACATAGACCAGACCAAGTTCTTCAGTCAGCGCGCCAATTTCCTTGAGCGCTGAAACCTGCGTAACAGGATTGGCCACAGTCTCGACAAAAACGAGTTTGGTCTCCGGGCGGATGGCCTGACGCACTGCATCGACATCCGTCGCGTCGACAAATGTGACATCGATCCCCTGCGTCGCAAAGCTCATGAAGAGGCTGTTGGTATTGCCAAACAGAAAGGCGCTCGAGACGAAGTGATCCCCTTTGCGCAACAACGCAAACAGCAGCGTGCCGATCGCTGCCATCCCGGTGCTGAAGCACACCGTTGCCACGGCATCTTCCATGCGCGTGATTTTTGTCTGTAATGCTTCAACCGTCGGATTGACCTGCCGACCATACGTAAAGCCGGCTTTTTTTCCCTGGAATACCGCCGCCAGGTCACGTGCATCGTCATAGCCGTAGGCAACGGTCGCGTGAATCGGTTTCTGCAGACTGCCGTGTTCGATGGGATCGAGGCGGTCGCTATGCACGATACGGGTGGTAAAACCTTTCAAGAGGGCTTCAGATCAGAAAAAGGGCAGGAACTATACGCCAGGAGGCTGCGCGGCAGAAGATCGAGAGGCTGCGGAAGATCAGGACACCGCAGCCAGAGACTCGGTAATGACTATCTCGACAAACGGATCCTCTTTCAACATCGCGAGCATTGCATCCGACGGCATGGGCGCCGCATAGATATAGCCTTGAACCTCACTGCAGCCCTGCGCTTTCAGATAGCTCAGCTGGGTGTGGTTTTCAACGCCTTCGGCGATGAGATCAAGCTTCAACCCTTGCGCCATGGCGACGATCGCATTGACGATGCTGGCCTCGCCCTCGGCTTCTTCTTCACGAATATCCAGCACAAAGCTGCGATCGATCTTGAGGGTATTGATCGGAAACTGGCGCAGATAACTGAGTGATGAATAACCCGTTCCAAAATCGTCGATCGCGACTCGTGCACCGAGCAAACGTAATGCCTTCAGCTTGGGGATGATGACTTCCATATCCTGCATCAACGTGTTTTCGGTGATCTCGAGTTTGATGCGACCCGGCTCAATTCCGGCCTCTTGCATGGCGCCCGTGAACTGCTCGACGAAGCCTTCTTTCTCGAGCTGCGCCGCTGATACATTGACCGACAGGCGCACGTCGCCAACACCTTCTCGCGCCCAGGACGCGAGATCCGAGAATGCACGTCGCTGCACGTATTCATCCAGCGCAACAATCAGACCGGTCTCCTCGGCCAGTGGCAGGAACTCTGCAGGCGCGATGAGCCCACGCTCGGGATGCCGCCATCGAACCAGCGCTTCGACACCACTGATGTGGCCGGTATTGAGACAAACCTGCGGCTGATAGTGCACTTCAAGTTCGGAACGATTGAGACCATTGCGCAATTCACGCTCGAGGATCAACCGCGTAGAGAAGCGGTTGTTCATCTCCTCGGCAAAGAACTGATACCCGTTCTTGCCTCGGCTCTTGATGTGATACATCGCAATGTCGGCATTATGGATCAGTGCATCCGCCGTATCGCCACCCTCCGGATGCATGGCGATACCAATGCTGGCACCGACAAAAAGTTCATGTCCATCGATCACAAAGGGTGAGCCCAGTCGATCAAGGATTTTTCCGGCAATGACAACCACGTCATCACGGGTACGAATCTCTGGCAACAACAGAGTGAACTCATCACCACCAAAGCGGGACAGCGTGTCACCACGTCGCAAACAACTTTGCAGACGGTTGGCAACGGCCTTGAGCAGACGATCACCCATGGTATGACCCAGCGTGTCGTTTACCACCTTGAACCGATCGAGATCCAGGAACATTACTGCCAGACCAATCTTGTTCCGCTGACCCTGCGTGATCGCCAGTTCCAGACGATCCTTGAGCAGCGCCCGATTTGGCAGATGGGTCAGCAGATCGTGGTACGCCTGGAAGTTGATCACTTCCTGGGCTTCCTTGCGTTCACTGATGTCGCGGATGGTCCCGATCGTGCCGATGAATGTTTGACGATTGCGCTCGCGCGGATCGGTATACATACCCTGGGCTGCAAGCTCGACCCAGACGGATTGCACATCACTGAATCGTGACCCGGGCCTTTTCACGGAGCTGCGCAGTTTCAGTTCGACATTACGCGCCGCGCGCGTGCCGGTACGACGCTCATTGAAGACGTTGCGGGCAATATCCAGATATTCAGGATCAACCAGTTCGGTGTAGTTGCGGTTGAGCAGGTCGCCCATCTCGAAGCCCAACATTGGTCCCAGCCGTTCATTCAGAAAGGTGAAACAACCATTGCGATCGAGCATGTAGACCAGATCGGGTGAACTGTTGACGATGAAACGGTGCAGTTCCTCGCTGGTCTTGATCTGCGCTTCCATCGCTTCGTTCTGATCTTCGAGCCGAACCTGCCGCAGCGCCGTCTCCATCGTGGCAATGAGTTCAGCGGCTTCATAGGGCTTCTTGACGAAATCAAAAGCGCCGCAATGCAAAGCATGTTTGACGCCGCTGAAGCTCGCATCCCCGCTGACAACAATGATCTTGGTATCGATCTTTTCGCGCGCGACAAAGTCGAGGACGTCGTGGCCACTGACGCCCGGCATGATGAGATCGAGAAGGACCACGTCATAGGATTGCGCGACCAGCGCATCAAGTGCGGCCTGACCGCCGAGCGCCTTGTCTGCGCTGTAGCCGTGGATGGAGACCAGTTGATACAGACTCTCGAGAAGTTCGGCCTTGTCATCGACGACGAGAATGCGCGCGCCGTCCAGAATAGGCTGAGGGTCGGAGGCATTCGCAGATCGGCGTCCGGGTTCCCGGTCGATCCTTGCTCGGGGAGAAGTACTTTCCGCCTGTCGGCGCGACAAATCCGCACTATTCATCAATAGCCATCGATACGTCTTGAGAGGGGAGCTCATCTCCGGAATAAGGCCGGATTGTGACCAATTTTTCCATGGTTAGCTACCCGTAGCCTTTTCCAATGACACATGAGCCTGAAGGGGGGCGTGATTCCAATATGAAATGAGCCTGAAGCGCCCTCTTCCACGGGGACACACCTCGGAGATTCCTGAGTTCCACGGGGAGGTTCTTCCACGGGGACACACCTCGGAGATTCCTTGAACCGGACCAGGAATCTGGCGGCGTGTTTCTTTGGTGAACGGTTCGCGCACACTGGTTGCCACCGAAGTCGCACGCCGCAAATGAACCGTATGACTCAGCGGATGATTGCCGCAGCCTCAAACTCTGCCGCATGGCGACACCACGCAAACACCTCATCCACCCCGAAGTCCCGCTCTTCTACCACCTTGTCTCGCGGTGTGTGCAACGCGCATTTCTTTGCGGCTTCGACCCCGTCACGGGCAGGGACTACAGTCACCGAAAATCCTGGCTCATCGAACGCCTGCACTTCCTCGTGCGGCACTTCGCCGTCGACCTCTACGGCTATAGCATCATGAGCAACCACTTTCATCTCTGTGTCTTTCATGACCCCAAAGCCAACCTGCAGTGGAGCGATGACGAGGTCGCAGATCGATGGCTCGCCGTTTCACCACCCCGAACCTACGATGATCAACCCGTCAGACCGGAGATCATGCAAGCACACAAGGCCGACCTGATCGCCGACCAGAACCGACTTGCCCATGTGCGTAAGGAACTCGGCTCCGTCTCCACGTTCATGAAGTTCCTGAAGCAACCCATCGCCCGCAAGGCCAATGCCGAACAAGATGTGACTGGACACTTCTTCGAGCAGCGCTTCTGGTCTGGCGCTCTGCTCTCCGAGCGGGCGGTGATTTCCACCATGGTCTACATCGACCTCAATCCTGTAAGGGCGCGTATCGCCCAGTCCATCGAAGATATCCAGCATGCTGGCATCACCGAGCGGCTGGCTGAGCTTGAAGCAGGAGAGTCGTCACTGGAGGATTACCTCAAGCCGTTAGGTTTCGGACTTGGGCAGCGTCCGCAAAAGCTGAACTTCAGCCTGCTCGCCTACGTGCAGTTGCTCAAGCTTGTGATCGATACCGAAACTCGGCATCCCGATGACTCGCCGGAGACGAGGTGGCAGAAAGATGTCGCGAGCCTTCATCGCAGGCAGCGGGCATACGGAACTGAGCAGGAACTGCGTGACTGGGGTACCGCACGAAACTGGAAGCGATTCGGCGTAGCGCTGGTTGGGTAGTCATACGCGCCTGTTGCGGCCACCCAAGCAACCCAGCACATAACTCCAAAATTCGTCCGCCGATTCCTGCTTGAATACCCGAGATTTCGGGTTTCTACCCCCCTGCTCGACCCTGAGATCTCATCTCGTCACTTGCATTGAATCGGAATCTACTCCGATCACCGCGCCCCTCAATCTATTCGTTTCCCGAGGTGTGTCCTCGTGGACATCCGAGGTGTGTCCTCGTGGAAACTAATAAAACGCAGTGCCACGCAAGAATGATGTTGGATAGACCGTGGGATTTCATCTGCTCCATGTACTAGTTACAACATGGCCTGCAACAGCCCTGCAATGTCGTGTATACGGTCATCACCAAGTGGCCTCGCTGGACAATTTAACGACCACAATCATGCTGCTTCCATAAACACCGCTTTCTGACTCTCATTGAAATCGGGATAGACCTCCGATCGCACACGTCAGTAACCAGTCAACTCCATATATCCCCGCCCCAACCGAAGCCCGGAGGGTGAATTCACATACACCAAGCCTTCCCAATAAGGGATCAGGGTCTGCATTCGCTGATCATCCAACGGGGTTTCAATCAGGAACACCTCAGAGCCAACAGTCAACTTCCATCCCAGCGGCCAGACAACGCCATTGGGATCTGACCAGTCACGTCCTCGGAGCAGTTCGAAGTCCGCCGCACCAAGCACCTTTTTTGTCCCATCCGCTGCGACGAGTATGCCGTGGTCATGCTGATCACGACGTCCATCCTGGCGACGCAGACGGAAGACCATGAGATCTCTTTCATCGTCCAGGCTCAGTGCAAACCAGTCCCAACCGAGCTGCTCACCAGACAGTACGCTGGTACTCCACTCGTGATCGAACCAACCCAGGCCACGCACTTTGTGCGTTTCACTACCGACTCGAACCTCGCCAAAGATCTGCAGGCGAGGCCACGAGTAGTAGTAGGACGCCTGGGATTCACTCTTTCGTGACAATCCCTGCTCTCCCTGAAGCACCGGTCCACGTGCCGCTTGAAGGTTGAGGTCAAACGATAGATCCGACCCCTGAGCCAGCAAGTGGCCCCCTGTAGACTCCAGATCCAGTTGCCATCCTTCCAGGTAGACCCGTGCTCCGCCGTCAACAAGCGGATGCACGCCTGCTAGATCCGGATGCCGTCGGCTTAGTCGTTCTTCATGTTCATGTTTGCCGGCTGCAACGTCGGTAACTGCCAGATGACCGAGGTAAACCTGATTGAGCGTCCAGTCACTGGACTGCTCATCGATTGACTTGGCCGGTCGCAGGGCTTGTCGGAATACGGTGAACTGAGCACCAAACTCTCTCCCGTCATCGGTAGCCAGTGTCATCGTCAAATACCACCACTCACTGCGAAAACGTGGGTGTTGTTGATGTTCACCGGGGAACACAAAGGCGATGGGCTTGTCGGCCCGAGCAAAATCCGATGATCCATCGTCCTCACCGAGAAAGACGCCTAGCCGGCTTCCGCCGATTCCGGGCTCAGAACGCCCTGCTTCGGGATCTTCACAACCGCACAAGAGTGTCACAATGACAAGCAACAAGAGGTCGAACACACGTGGTCGTCTCATGACAGCTGTCACGAACGTGGCCGGAACGGTGGCCGCACGACTGCCCCTGCAAGCCCGGCTGCAAAGGTGGCGAGACCGGTTAACGCCAGCGGGAGCAACAACGGCTGCAATGCAGGGGAATAACCGATGGTCCAGCCAAACGCGCGCGGATTCACGTATTCACACAGAACCCAACCTAACCACAAGCCAAGTGGCAGCGCGATCCCTGCGGCTATCAAACCGAGCATGCCGGCGCGAACCATGCTGGTTCGCAGGTTCCAGCCAAAGTCGACACCTTGAGTGTCGAGCAATCGGCCAGTGGTTTGCTGGCTGAGCCGAAATCCTGTCAGGGCATTGAACATGGCACCACTGGAAACCAGAAGCGCCAGCCAGGTCAGAGCATCCGTAATCGCAAACGTGCGGTTGAATGTTTGCAGCGCATTGTTCCGCATGACCTCTCCTGAACTGACCCGACCGCCGCGTAACTTGTCCAATCGTGACAGCAGCAGCGAAGGCTGCGCGCTATCGATACTCAGTCGATCAAACATCAACGGCTCAGCAAACAAGGTCTTCGCCGTATCAGTGTCCACCATGATTCGAAAACCGAGTTCACCATACCCCTTGAACACCCCGACGATGTTCAACGGCTGCCCAGTACGCTCGACGCCGCCTGCCTCATGGTCAAGCCGCAGCGACTGTCCGACGCCCAGGCCCAGTGTTCGAACGAGTGTTTCGCTGACCAGCGCTTCTCCTTTCGCAAGGGCATTGGGATAGCCATATCGCAATGACTCTTCTGCGGAAAATTCTGCATAACCAACCTGCACCGGCAACCCATCCACCCGCGAAGCGCTCTGGCCGGAAACCATGACACGCCCGGTTTCAGGCCAGGTTCGTATCGTCGACGCCAACTCCCTTGCCCCTGATCCACTGGACATCGACACGTACACGTCGTTGACCAGCCGCTGATCCAGCAATCCCGAAAACTCCCGTCGAAAGCTGTCGACCATCACACCCACGCCGATGCTCACGGCAACTGCTAATGCCAGCGCCGCACAGGCGATCGCAAGGTCATCCGGAAACCAGGTGACTTCACGCACGCCGAGCCGCAGCCACAACGGCCCGCCCATTCGATTGGCCCGCTGTCGCCAACCACGCAGCAAAGGGGAAACACTGAATCCGGCCAGCAGGCAGACACACAGAATACTCAGAAACACTCCAATCAGACCCGCATCGGACCAAGCCAACCCAAGCACTGCCAGCACCATCATGCCTGCCACTGACAAACGGACCCACACGGCAGGCAACGGGCGCTCTCGCCATTCACGCCACCAGGCGAGCCCGCCACCGACGATGCAGACACCCATGCCAGCCACAGCAGCCTTGATGATCACTGCAGCTCCCACCTCAGGCATGATCACAGACATGGCACCACCAAACGCCGAGGTCAGCAACAGACCCGCGAGTCCGTCGCCAGCAACAACACCCAACGCTGTGGCAGGAATGCCGAGGAACAACAAGGCGGTGACAAAGCTGGTGCCCAGCAACCAGCGATCCACGCCCAGATCATGCAGCGCTGCCAGTATGCCTTTCTGCCGGCGCAACCAGATCACTGCGGTCTGATACATCAGCAGCAGGCTGACCAGTAGCGACAACGACCCGAGCGCACCGAGGTTGAACAACACGGCTTTGGCCAGTCCTTGCCCTGGCGCTTCACCGTCAACAGCATGCACCTGCCAGCCATCGACAATCGGGGCCGGTGCAGCCGGCAATCCCGCCGATATCCCTGGCATGATGGATTCGAGCAACGCCGCGCTCGAGGCCGCCACCGACTCATGGCGAACCAATACTGCGTCGAGCTGTTTGTCATCACCGAGCAACTGCGTCGCTGTGCCGATGTCCGCATAAAGCACTCGCGGCTGATCCGGGCGACTCGGTAGCCGTTGAACCACCTGCAATTGGATGCCTTCGATGTCGATCAGCCCTTCAGGCCACTCGCCTTCGACAATCACTGGAGCCGCATTGGAAGTCCGGTCTGATACACCAACCCCCGTGACCTGCGGCGCCATCGGCAGTCTGGCCTCGAGCGCCGCGATCCAATCGATGCCAACTACTCTCACTCCATTGTCCAGAACGCCCTCGTGCAGTGGGATCATCACGGCGATGGAGGGCCACTCCCCGCTTCTCCAGCGAGCCCGGAGTTGACCATAGTCATGTGCAGTCATTTCCTTGCGGGTCAGCACATGCGTAATCCCGCTCAGATGAGGAGGACGCATGGTCTCAAACGTTCGCCCGACACTTTCACCCAACAGGTGGACGCCGGTGATCGACAACACGCCGATGGCTACACCAAAAAAAACACTGAGTGTTGAACCCGGCGCTGAACGGAGGAATCGCAGGCTGCTGCGCAAAAGCAACCTGAGTCCGGCCGGGTTCACGGCACCTGATCGAGATCAAGCCGCATGTCAGCGGCAGCGGCCAGTGCGGCGTCGTGCGTCGCGATGAACAGCGTCGCGCCCGCTGCACGCGCCTGGGAAAACAACAGTTCCGCAACACGTTCCGTATTGTGCGCATCGAGGTTACCGGTAGGCTCATCGGCCAGAACCAGTGACGGCGAGTGTGCCAGCGCCCGGGCGATCGCCACACGTTGGCGCTCGCCACCCGACAGGGTTTCGGGAAATGACTCGAGATGATCACCCATGCCCAGCGCGAGCAATCGGGCCTCTGCCTGCGGCCACTGCGCCTCAAGGCCATTCAGTACCAGTGGCAATCGAACGTTTTCAGCAACCGTCAGCGTGGGGACCAGGTTGAAGAACTGAAAGACATAACCCACATGGCGGCGCCGGTACAGCGTCGCCTGCGCCTGGGACAACGCATGAACCGCAATGGTGGATCCATCGATTGGCGTCACATTGATTCGCCCGCTGTCCGGAATGAGCAGGCCCGCCAGCAGGTTCAGCAGACTGGACTTGCCGACACCGCTCGGCCCACAGACCGCGACCACCACACCGGCCGGCACGGTGAACGACAGCTCATGCAGCACGATCCTGTCCTGGGATCCATCCCGAAACCGCTTGCCAAGCGAGGTCACTTCAACGGCAGTATTTGCAGGCGTAGGCAAATCGTTATTCACCGAAGGCGCTGCATACCCTGACGATTGAGCTCTGCGGAGAACTCAGGTAGATGCGCTTCTGCAATGACCGCGGTCAGCGCGTCTTCAACCGTGGGAAACGAGGCGATACTCATCAGCGTCATGAAGGTTGAATGAATCATCTGCCATTCACTTCGTTCACGTCTGCGCAGTGCTTCTGCCGGGGTCACCCAGTCGGAGTCGGCAGTTTCGTCGGTGTCAGCAAGCGCTTGTTGCCCATGCGGCATCGTGGTTGCGAAAAACCGGGTATCAAAGCGCTTTGGTACCGAGTCTGGTGTCAGCCAGTGTGAGAAGTAGTGGATCTGGTCGCACGCCAATAGCAGATTTTCACGCTCGCACAACTCGGCCATCGACATCTGTCCGGCAGTCACCGCCAGACGATAGGCAGAAAATCGTTCACGCTCTTCAACTGACACGAGGTCAAGCAGCCGTCCATCGCGTGTGGCGAGCAGTACACCACATTCTTCGAAACATTCCCGAATGGCGGCCACCCAGTACCGCAGTCCTCCGGCAGTGAGGCCGAGTTGGAGACTCGCACTTCGATCATCGATGCCTGCGCAGATTGACTCGAGATGATCAGCGTCATCCACCTTGCCACCGGGAAACACATGCAGATCGGGAAATACCATGCCTGCAGGCCGTTTCACCATGAACACTTCCAGTCCAGGCAATCCATCACGGAGCAGCAGGACCGTTGCGGCCAGGCGAATGTTGTCGCGTTCAATGGGTTGCACGTGATATCACCTTGACATCAGCTTGTCGTGAGGCCGCCACCATGCCTAAATGGCGACGGGAGGGCAACGATGAGTAAAGGGAACAACGATCCACCGGACTTCCGGACTCTCGGGCTGACCAGTCTTGCAGACGTCGACGACGACTCCGACAAGCTGAAAGTCTACAAGTTTGTCGTGCGACTGCCGCCCCAGATGCGGGACCGGATCGCAGAGGCTGCCAACAACTATCGGCGTAGCATGAACTCCGAAATCATCGCTCGACTGGAGCAGACCTTCACTGGGCTACCTTCGGAGGCAAACATGGTCATGATCGAACCGCCACTGCAAGGTCCTCTGGATGCCCTGTTCCGACGATCGCTCACCGAGGAAGAACACGCTCTGGTGCGGTCCTTCAGACGCCTCACCGCCGCTAAACGACAAGCCCTGAACGATCTGCTGAAGTAGTCATGCCGTTTGCACTTGCACCCTATTTTCATCCCACGACCGTAGTCTTTGTCGACGACAACGAGGGTTTTCTGCGCAGTCTGGACCTGGAGTTACCGGCAACCTGGGCATATCGCCTGTTCGCCGAGCCAGAAGCCGCGCTTGCGTTTCTCAACTTGCCGGCGCCTCTGCCACCCTTGGTTGATCGCTGCTTCATGCATCGAAAAGACGACAGCGGCATACGATCGATGACCCTGGACATGTCGATGATCGAACAGGAGATCAATCATCTGAATCGGTTTGCTCGCAATTCGGTGGTGATGATCGACTATTCGATGCCGCTTCTGAACGGTCTCGAGTTCTGCTCCGAACTGACAGATCCGTACATCCAGAAAGCGATGTTGACCGGGGTTGCCGATGAGAAGGTTGCCGTGCAGGCCTTCAACGCGAAACTCATCAATCGCTTCATTCCGAAGAACACGAGCCACTCCATCAGTGACATCCTGGCTTTCACCGAGGAGCTTCTGCATGACTACTTTGCACAGCACACTGCCCGATTGGTCAACACACTGACCCTGGATCCACCCGCGTTTTTACTGAACAACGATGTCGCTCGGGTCATGCGCAGAGTGCTGCACAAACAACAGATCATCGAATATTACCTGGTCGACGATCCGCCGGGCTTTCTCATGCTGCGTGCCGATGGCAGCGCGGTGCGGATGCTGGTGTGCGGCGCTCGCCATCGCCAACGAGCGTTGCTGGACGCGCAGCGTTTGGCAGCACCTGCGCACATCATCCAGGCATTGGAGAGCCGCGAGTACCTGATGAGTTACGTCGACTCGCCGGCAGACTATCGCCACGGCGATTTTCCGTGGGTTGATAATCTGGTTGCCGCAGAAACGGTCAAAGGTGCCGAAGAGTGGTCGATCGGCATCGTCCAGAATCCGCCAGCGGACATCGACTTCGACCCTTCACTATGCAGTTACAACGCCTACCTTGCCCGGATGGACCGACCCCTATAACTGGTAACGTTCACGCAACCTGCGCAGGTGATCATCCAGTTGTGCCACCAGTTCAGGTGCCACACCTTCGTTCCGAATGACCGCCAACTCTGCCTCATAGCCTGTAACCGTTCGCCATGGTGCCTTGTCAGCGGTCAGCTTTTCCCGCACAAAATTCGACCATTCACCAGCTTCGTCAGGCTTAAGCAGATGCGGAAAACTGCGCGCCTTCAGGCGACTAACCAGTTTATTCAGTCGCTGGTCGCGAAAATCAAGCTGTGGCCACTCGCCTGCTGCAACGCCGCTGACAAAGGCGTCACACCGGGAGCGATCCTCGTCCAGCAGGAATTTGTCGTACAAGGATGCCTCGACGTCTTCGGCCTTGTTGGTCTTCGGATCCTGAAACAGCCGAGCGATTTTTTGCAGCACAGCCGGTTGCGAAAGACGGCGTTTACGACTGTTAACCTGCGCCATGTCGATTTGCGCACGCTCGATATTGGCAGGTGTCAGCACACTCAGATCGGCCACAAACGGACACCGATTGGTGCGGATTTCCTTCAGCGGTGGACGATTTTCTGCGCCAGCAGTGAACAGTGCCTTGCGCAAGTCAGCCTCATCACCGTGGATCAACATTTCGATATCAGCGGCCAGATCTGCAACGATCACGGAGTTGGCGTTAATCGGGTGTCGGCAGATCGACAGGACTGGAGCCACTCGATAGCGCTCCTTTGGATACATGCCAGAAACATGTACGCACACACGCTGGGCATAAGGTTCGAGCAACTTGCGTACGTTCCGCTTGTCGCGGCTGCCGAGGTAGTAGTCAAACAGCCGTGGCTGCGCTGTGCGGATGAGTTTCGCCAGCGCAAGCGTTGCACGGACATCGGAAAGTGCGTCGTGGGCTGATTCGTGTTCAAGGCCGTTGGCCCGCGTAAGCTCTGCCAGACGGTAGACGGGCCAGCCCTCTTCATCCTTAGGCCACTCCATGCCTTCTGGTCTCAGTGCACCAGTCGCGCGCACCAGATCGACCAGGTCCCACCTGGAATTTCCATTCCGATGCTCACGGGCATAAGGATCACGAAGATGTCGAAACAACCCGAATCGCACAAACTCATCATCGAACCGCAGGCTGTTGTAGCCAACGGCGCAGGTATGGGGCACGCAAAGAGCGCCATGAATCCGCTCGAAGGCTTGCCACTCGGTGATTCCGGATAACGTCCGTTGCGGGGTGATGCCCGTAATCAGCGTCGCTCGAGGATCTGGCAGCACATCGTCGGGCAACACGACGTCAGTGACAAATTCATCACCGACCGGATTCAGCTCCACGTCGGTCCGCAGCCCGGCGAACTGCACGATGCGATCCCAGCGCGCCGCCGTGCCAGAAGTTTCAAGGTCGTACCAATAAAACGAATCAGCCATGGTGCGATTGCTCCTCGGCGACCGATGCATATCGGCAGCCATTTTTTAGCACTCTCGCTGCAGGCTTCCCGGTGTTCCATGTTTGAGGTGTCACTGCTTTCCTTTAGTCTTGGCGCCTTTCCCGTGGCAGGACTTTCATCTTGAGCCCATCTCGACTGGCGCTGTTTGCCGGACCACTGCTGGCATTGTCGGTGACAATGCTGCTCCGCTTCCAGTTCGATTGGGAAGCAAGCACTGCCAACACCCTTGGGGTCACCTTGCTCTGCGTAGTTTGGTGGATCTTCGAGCCAATACCGATTCCGGCTACCTCGCTGGTGCCGTTTGCCGTTTTGCCACTGCTTGGCGTGATTACCGAGAACGACGTTGCACTCGCTTATGGCAATCCGTTGGTCCTCCTCTTGATGGGGGGCTTTCTTCTGTCAACCGCCCTCGCCCGCAGCGGTGCCCATCGCAGGCTGGCTTTGGGCATGGTCAGACTGACCGGGGGCTCCAGCAGCAAGATGGTGGTGCTGGGGTTCATGATCGCTTCCGCGTCGATCAGTTTGTGGATTTCCAACACTGCGACGACGCTGATGCTGCTGCCAATTGCCTTGGCGGTCCTGGAAAAAAGCCCCGACCCCAAGCTCGCTACGCCCTTGCTGTTGGGAATCGCTTATGCCGCTTCGATTGGCGGGATGGGTACGCCGATCGGTACCCCGACCAACCTGGTCTTCATGGGCGTCTATGAGCGCTCATTCGGCCTTGAGTATTCATTTACAGACTGGATGCGCATCGGTGTCCCGATCGTTGTATTGATGATTCCGCTGGCCTGGCTGTGGTTGGCTCGTGGCCTGACTTACACCGGCAGTTTCGATCTCCCGGCAACTGGCGCCTGGACTGCCGCGGAGAAACGTGTCCTCACCGTTTTTGCACTGACCGCGTTCGCCTGGATCACTCGAAGCGAGCCAATGGGTGGCTGGAGCACTTTGTTGAACGTGCCGTATGCCAACGATGCAATGGTGGCATTCATCGGCGTGATCGCGCTTTTTCTCATCCCCGACGGACAAGGGAAAAAACTCCTCGATTGGGAAACCGCCAATGACATTCCGTGGGGTGTCTTGCTGCTGTTTGGCGCCGGTATTGCCATCGCAGCAGCATTCCAGAGTTCAGGCCTGTCAACAAGCATCGGAACCGCGCTGTCCGGCCTGTCCACACTGCCTGTTCTGTTGATGATTGCGACCATCTGTCTGGTGGTCACTTTCCTCAGTGAAACGACCAGCAACACCGCAACGGCGGTGTTATTGATGCCAATTCTTGCGACTGCTGCACAAGCTGCCGACCTCGATCCCACACTCTTCATGATCCCGGCGGCCCTGGCCGCTTCGTGTGGTTTCATGCTGCCGGTCGCGACTGCGCCGAACGCGGTGGTGTTTTCAACGGGACGCTTCTCGACCGGGCGAATGGTGCGTGAGGGACTAGTACTCAACTTCATCGGCATCTTCGTGATTTCCGCAGTGTGTTACCTGCTGCTGACCTGAAGTGCTGGGAGCGCCGGAGATCAGGTCTCGCAAGCGTTGATGACGCGCCTCATTCGACATTACGGTCAACTGCTCTACGGCGGACCAGAACTGCGGCCACTGGGAACCCGCTTCCTGAAACAGGGTGGCAAACGCAGGTTCGTATTGCGCATAGGTCTGCCGCGCAGCCAGATAGGCATTGTTGAGTCCGGTCGCAACAATCGCGTCATAGCGGGAAGTTCCACCATCGCGACGTCTTGCCGCATGGCACAGCCGAAAGTCTGCGTAGATGGCATCCGCCAACCGTTGCTTTTCCTGGTCCGGTACACTCGATGTGTATACCGACTCGAGTCGGTTGCGTAGCGCTGCCAACAAGCGCTCGAAACGCTCGTTGACCGCCTGAGCACTCAAGTATCGATCGAGATCAGCAGGTCGGTTACTGAGCCACTGCTGAACGCCTGTGTTGCCAACGAAACTGGCCAGGGACTCATTGAATGGCGCATCACCGTCCACCCACACACGGCCATGGGTCAGTTCATGGAAGAGCAGATTGGCGAGGTCTCCATCGGACCAATTGATGAAGGTATCCAGCAGCGGATCCGTGAACCAACCCAGTGTCGAGTAGGCTGGCACACCACCGATACTCACTACTCTGCCAGCCCGGCGCAGCTGTGTGGCCATCCGCAAGGCGTCGGCTTCATGGAAATAACCTCGATAAGGCAAGCAGCCAACGATCGGGTAGCACCACTGCAATGGCGCGAGGGACAGTGCCGGTGTCGCCACCACATTCCAGACTACCGCCCGTCGCCTGGTCGTAACGAGGCTTCGGTATCGCCCCTGATCCGGCAGATAGAGCTGTTCGTGGGCAAAGCGCAGGATGGCCTGACTGGCTTCCAGACGAGCGCGCAGGGCTGGCGACGTTTTCGAAGACTTGAGCAATGCCGATACGGGCTGGCGCTGCAGAAGCAACGAAGTCTGGCCCCGCACTGCCTGACCGTAATAACCCAGCGTGCTGCAGCCTGAGAGCAGCCACAACAGCAAGAGCCCGATTTGGCGGCTCATGGCCCCCCTCGTATACTCGCGATCTCATCCACGAGCTTGTTACCCGCCATGGCGTTACTGCGCGGAATCGTTGTTCTACTGGTGACCCTGTGTGTCACTACCCTGGTGTGCATTCCCTTATTTTCTCTCGGCGTGGTGGCGTTGATTCTCCCTGGTGCCCCCGGTCGACGGCTGAAGCGATGGCTCGAAATCTGGTTGTTCACCTGGACCGGCTTTAACAGATTTCTGTTGAACGCAGTGCGAATGACCGATATCCGTCTGGATTGGCGTGAGATAGAAACAGTATCAACAGACCAATGGTATCTCGTCATCTCGAATCACCAGACCTGGTCCGACATTCTTGTCCTGCAGACCATCCTCTGGAACCGGATCCCACCCATCAAGTTCTTCACCAAGGAACAGTTGATCTGGATTCCGTTCATCGGCATCGGCATGTACCTGTTGGGGTTTCCTTTCGTCAAACGCTCCACCAAACAACAGATTGCAAAAAAGCCGGAATTGAAAGGCGCCGACCGCGAATCAATACGCATTGCGTGTCGCCAATTCCGCGAGTACCCATCAACGGTGTTGAATTTTATCGAGGGCACACGTTTCACGCCGGCCAAACATGAGCGACTGCGCAGCCCATTCAAGCGATTGTTGCCGCCAAAGGTGGGTGGCCTGTCTTACGTCGTTACCGACATGGGTAGCACGTTCAATCGAATGCTGGACGTCACCATCCAGTACCCCGGTGGCCCGCCGACCATCTGGGAATTCCTGCAAGGCAAGTGCCGCCAAGTGAACGTCGTGGTTGAAACCTACACCATCCCCGCCGAGGTAGTGGTCGATGGCACCGAACGCGAACAACGCCGTCGCCTGGCAGCCTGGATAGATACCGTCTGGCATGCCAAGGACCAATGCCTTGAGCGGCTCGAAACTGACGCCACCGCGTCCTGATGTACCTCGAACATTTTCGCTTCGTCCGCGAGCCTTTTTCCATTGCTCCGGACCCGGGCTTCCTCTACCTGAGCGAAGGTCATAACGAAGCACTCGCGCATCTTCAGTACGGTTTGAATCACGGCGGATTTGTCCTCATCACCGGCGAAGTTGGCACTGGCAAAACAACGTTGTTGCGAAATCTGGTGCGCATGACACCAGAAAACATGGATCTTGCGTTCATCCTGAATCCGCGACTCACGGCCAAGGAGCTGCTCGAAACGATCTGCGAAGAGCTGGCGGTCATCCACGACAAGAACACCACGCTATCCATCAAGCAATACATCGATCTGCTCAATCAATATCTGCTTCGTGCTCATCGCGAAGGCAGAAGTACGGTGTTGGTGATCGACGAAGCGCAAAACCTCTCACCGGCCGTCCTTGAACAAATTCGATTACTTACCAACCTGGAAACTGACGAACGCAAGTTGCTCCGCATCATTCTGATCGGGCAGCCGGAGCTGGATGCCCTGCTGGCGCGCACCGAACTTCGCCAACTGTCCCAACGAATCACTGCGCGGTACCGACTCGGGCCGCTCGGTAGTGCCGAGACATCTGCCTATGTTGCCCACCGTCTCGCGACCGCAGGGGGAAACCCTCGCATTTTCACGCAATCTGCGCTCCGCAGGCTGTATCGGGTAACCGGCGGCATACCACGTTTGATCAATGTCGTCGCTGATCGAGCGCTACTGGGTGCATACGGACTCGGCAAGTTTGAAGTGACACAACGAATCGTCGATCGGGCCGCTGTGGAAGTCATACCTGATCGACGAAACAACTCCTGGCTTGTTATCACGGCCTCATCGGCATTGGTGGTGATAACGTTGTCACTGATTGGATATTGGGTAGCGGAACGACGAAACACGCTCCCGGAGCCGATCACTCGAAACGCGCCATCGGTCATCGTTCAGGCAGAAGATGTGGAACCGGTCGAAATCCCGTTCAGCACTGACACCGCAGACAGCGCAGTGACGAACGAAGGCGCTGATCCACAGTACGGACCTGCCGCTGAGGTTACACCACGAACGAGATTGGTCAGCCGTCCCGCGAAGTCCAACGAAGAACTGCAACGAGCAGCCTATCGCCAAGTGTTCAAGACCTGGGCCCTGGAGTACAACCCAGCGACGAATGGATTGCCTTGTGAATTCGCTAATCTGAACGGGTTGTCATGTACCAGCCAGACCGGCTCCCTGGTGGAGATCGAAAATCTTGATCTGCCAGTGGTCATCGAACTATGGGACGAGAAGACGGAGCCCTACCACGCCGCGGTGCTGGGTCTGGAAGGGGCGAGGCTTACGCTGGGCCTTGATGGCGTGGTCGTCAACGTGACACCACAGGACCTGCGCGATCAGTGGTTCGGTAAATTCAGTTATGTCTGGCCGAGACCGCCTCTGGTTAGCGGTTTACTGAGCGAAGGCGACTTGCACGATGGCGTTGTTGTCCTTCGCGATCGCTTGCAGACCGCTCTGGCGCGCCCGATAACGAGTACCATTCAGAACCTGTTTGACGCCGACCTTGCCAAGGCGCTGCTCGAGTTTCAGAAGCGCGAGGCACTGGTTCCCGATCGGGTTGTCGGTCCACAGACCTGGCTTCGCCTGGCCAGAGTCACGGGAAGCAACACGATCCCCAGTCTTCATGAACCCACACCGGCCGGGGTGCAATAACATGTCATTCATCGTGGATGCAGCACGTCGACGAGAACTTGATGAAGAGCCCAGTCAGGCGGCAACCTGGGCCTATTCGCAAATGCGTAATCGCCAACGCCGATTGTGGGTAGCCGTTGGTCTTCTGACTTTCATCGCTTTGGCATTGACCGCAACGTTGCTCGTTCGCTGGTTCTCTGCTCGATCGCCCGACGAGATCGCAGTTGCGACTGAAAATGCGACTGCGACGCCTCCCGCGGCAGTTGATCCCGCCATCACATCGGGCTCCAGCATGGAACAGTCTATTGACGGAGTCCCTTACTACCAACCAATAGAAAGCGACGCGCCGCCCGAGGAAATCTACAGAACACCAGTGATGCTTGCCGGCGCGCCGCAAGCCATACAGGAGGAGCTCCTGCTGTTCCATTATTCTTCTCATCTCTATTCAAGCGAGCCTGGTGGTCGTTCAATGTCCGTCAACGGCCAACGGGTACGCGAAGGGGATGCTCTTGATCGCTGGTCGGTTGACGAAATCACCGAAGAAGGTGCCATCTGGGACAACGGCGACATTCTGGTTGAGGTAAACGTGCTGGATCTATGGAAGTGAACAGTCTTCTGGTTGGAAAGACCTGAACCGACTGTTCACTCAGCCATTCACGACTTTCATCAGCGTTTCATGCAGGCGCGCTTCCAGGAAGATGTCGACGATATCCTGATCGATCAGTCCTCGCCGTGCCTCATCCTGAAGAATCGAAGCAGCCTGAGACGATGAGATCGCTGACTTGTACGGTCTATCCATCGCGGTCAACGCATCAAAGATATCGCACACTGCCATCACTCGCGCAGCCAGGGGTATCTGATCGCCGATCAGACCATCCGGATAACCACTGCCATCAAGTCGTTCATGGTGCGCACCTGCGATCGCGGGAATCGCTGACAACTCGGTCGGCCAGGGCAACACCGACAGGAATTCCCTCGTGTGTACGACGTGTGACTGAATTTCACGACGCTCTGCTGGCGTGAGTGATCCACGGCGGACCGACAGGGCCAACAGGTCGTTGTCATCAATGAGGCCAGTAATTGTTCCGTCCAGATCCAGGAACCGTTCTTCGCGGATCTCGACCAGATACTGAAAATCTCCGTCCTCAAGCAGATTGGGTTTGTTGGCTCGCACCACAGAATTCCAGTAGTCATCGAGCACTGACAGTTGTTTTTCCAGATCCCGGTGCACCCGCCTGCGCGCAACTTCAATATCCATGGCGTTGTGATGCAGGAGGTGAAGTTCTTTTTCGACAGCACGTCGACGGAGTCGTTCACGCTGCAACTCGAAGCGATATCGCAGAATACCCAGCCGGTCGCCAGACAGCTTGTTCGCCTTCAGCAACACCTCTTCCCGCACACCAATCTTGCCGAAGTCGTGCAGCAGCGCCGCGTACCGAATTTCTCGCAGCGACTCGGACGACAGAACCAGCCCGCGGAAACGGGAATTGTTTGACTGCGGCAACAGCTCCATGAGTTGTACCGTCGACTCTGCAACCCGGAAGGAGTGGCCACTTGTTGACGGATCCCGATGTTCGATCGTCTTCACACTGGCGCGAACGAACCCCTCAAACAGCTCGTTGATGTTACGCACCAGTGCGTTACGCTGGATGGAGATTGCGGCTTGACTTGCAAGTGCACGCAGGACTTCCACGATCTCCTGATCGAATTCCAGGAGCTTTCCAGCTCGATCGCGCCGATTGACGAACTGCAACACGCCAACCACTTCCTGTCGATGGTCTCGCATCGGCATCACCAGCATGGAAGACGTGCGATAGCCCATCTTGTCATCGAACGTACGATTGAATCGATAGGGCAGGCCCGGCTCGAGCGCATAAACATCAGCAATGTTCAGCTCTTCCCCGATTGACGCAACGTAACCTGCAATGGATGCGGATGTCAGGGGCAGACGAGTTTCAACAAACGGGACAACAAACGCATCGTTCTGCGCCAGCTTGAACACCAGTGTGGGCTCTTCGCCGCTGCGATCTGCCAGATAGAGCGATCCACCTTCGCAGGTGGCGATCTTGCGCGACTCGGTCAGGATGGTTTCCAGCAGAGCGTCGAGGTTCACCTGCGTCGACAATTGCGCCCCAATGTCAGACAGTTGGCGCAATCGTTGCCGACGTATGCCGACCTCCGTCGCCAGTTGGGTAACCTTCAGATTCCGCCGCCAATGCCCTTCACTGTGTCTGAGCAACTGACGGATCTGTTCAGTATCAGCAGTCGCAGGAATGCACAGATCAGCGTCGGAATCGGCACTGAGTGCGGCAAACAGGGCGTGTTGAAACAGGACTCTGCCACCCGCTGCCGCGGATTCATCGTCCAGCAATACCAGCGCAACCAGCTCGCGGTTTTCTTCGATCAAACCATCATCATGCCGGAACACCTGCCAACCAAGTGCCTGCGCCGATTCGGTGAATTTTGCAAAGCCGACATCTGCAACACAGATTGCCGGGCGCTTGTCTCCATTAAGCATCGGGTCATCCGTTGACTACGATGCGTCTCAGTATGCCTGTGAGAAAAATCACAAAACGGCACACGATCACATTTTGGTGGCTCTTAGACACGGAAACGACAATCGATGGCCCAAGTCCACGTCGGACTATTGGCGGTGCGAAGACCCTGACCGAGCAGAACCGTAATACAGTCGATCAGTTCAAGGGTGGGCTGACGATCTTTCTTTCCATTTCGTTCAGACGATTGTTGATCTGAGACCGGTAAGCATCGAAGGCGCTGATGGCCTGTTCGTTTTCGGTGAGCCGACGAGACAGATCGCCTTTCATCGCATTAAGCCCCTCTCGCTGGCTGTTGAGCTTGGAGATGAGGTCCTGCTGAGAGCCGACCAGTTGCTGCAACTGCAACTCCATCGCCGCCAGTTGGTCCACCAGGTCCTGCTGCCTTGCCATTCCCTGCTCGTGCCGATCGACCTGAACACCCTGGGCTCGCAGCGCTGACTCGATGGCTTCGGCTGTCTTCTGCAACTTGCCGATGCTGGCAGTATTCTGGTCAATCAGGCGCTTGTCGCGGTCGTTGACCACCGACCAGAGCTTGCGTATTTCCGATTCCCAAAAGGTGATCTTTTCTTTCGTCTGGTCGCCGGTCTCGGAAAGTGTTTCGTCCGTCATTCGCAGTCGGTCCTCGAGAACCTTGAGCCGGGTATCGGCCTCGCCGAGCAGCCCTTCCTGCTTATCGATCATGTCTTTCTGATTCAGGATGAACCAGCCGGCAGCCACCAGGCCTACAACAAGGATGGCGAGGATCACGCTGGTGCCGATGTTCCGTCCACCAGCGCTATCGGCAGTGATGTTTGCTGGTCGCCTTTCTGCCCGGTAGCCCGTATCAGCAGCACTACTGACGCCGCCGGTCGAGGGTTCTCTTCGTTCAGCCATGGTGTTGGGTTCCGGGTATTGGCAAAGGCGGGCTATTGTCTTTGCCAGGACAGAAAAAGCAAAGGGCCTGCACGATGGCAGGCCCCTTTAATCGATCGTCGAGTCTTGAATCGTTATCCGCGCATCAGCAAGGGCCGCCCATGTGGCGGCCGTCAAACGGTTGCGAAAGCTTAGAGCAGACTCACCACACCAAACAGCACAACCGCCAGCACAACACCACTGGTGATCACGCCCTTGATCGTAGTCAGCACACCTTGCTTGCCAAAGATCGCATTGGCTTCAAGCGCCGCGATGATGGCCAGTGCCACCAGGAACGGTAGCATGTTGGCTGAGTCACCCAACAAAGAGCCATGAGGCTGATGTCCACTGGAAACCATGAACAGCAGCATGGGAACCGAGAACAGCGTGTTCGTCCGGGAAGCGAGTGCAGCTTTTGGAGCCGCAGCCGCAGCGCCAGGGTCTGCCTGGCCACCAGCCGCGACCTGCTGATTCGAGCCCACGATTATTTTCTGATTCGGCCAGATAATAAACCACACGTTCAGAAACATGAGCGTTGCCAGGGTTGCGCCAACGCCGATGTCGACGGTAAGACCCTTGCCTTTGAGTCCGAGCAGGATGACGCCGGTCAAAAAGGTGAACATCGCGGCCCAGCGGAACCACCAGAGGGCTCTTGGTGCCAACTTGCTCATGACGTCAACTTTGGCCGCTGCTTCGCCGACCTTCATGTATTCGGTCTGCACGAAATTGAAGTAGTAGAGAATGCCGATCCAGGTTATGCCAAACAGGATATGGCTGAAGCGGCTCAGAAGATCAATGAAACCTGCGTCCATTTTGTGTCCCCCCACGCATAGACTAATTGTTAGAGGCCGAGACTATAACGAATCGATTTCCGGCATGCCAAGGTTTAAGCGGCTGATTGAAAAAACAACGGCCGGAGAATGCAAAACCCCGGCCTGGGCCGGGGTTTTTCAGGCGACGAGGAGTCGCTTGTTACATCATGCCGCCCATATCCGGCATGCCGCCACCACCGCCGCCACCGGCGGGCTTGTCTTCCGGCAGTTCGCTGACCATGGCTTCGGTCGTAATCATCAGACCCGCGACGGACGCGGCAGCCTGCAATGCAGTGCGCGTGACCTTGGCTGGATCGAGAATACCCATCTTCAGCATGTCACCGTATTCGCCGGTCGCTGCATTGAAGCCCTGATTGCCCTTCAGCGCGGCAACCTTGTCGAGAACGACGGAGCCTTCTGCACCTGCGTTGGCCGCAATCTGGCGCAGCGGTGAAGACATTGCACGAATGGCAATCGCAATACCGACGTTCTGGTCTTCGTTGTCACCCTTGACCTTGCGAACCGACTCCAGCGCACGGATCAGCGTCACGCCACCACCGGGCACAACACCTTCTTCCACTGCAGCGCGAGTTGAGTGCAACGCGTCTTCCACACGTGCCTTCTTCTCTTTCATTTCCAATTCAGTCGGCGCACCGACCTTGATGACCGCAACACCACCAGCCAGTTTGGCAAGGCGCTCCTGCAGTTTTTCACGGTCGTAATCAGAGGAGGTGTCCTCGATTTCCTGGCGAATCTGCTTGATACGGCCTTCGATGTCGGCTTTCACGCCTGCGCCATCAATGATCGTGGTGTTTTCTTTCGTGGAGCTGACACGCTTGGCAGTGCCGAGGTCTTCCAGGGTTGCGCCTTCAAGCGTCAGCCCAACTTCTTCGGAGATCACGGTCGCGCCGGTCAGGATCGCGATGTCCTGCAGCATGGCCTTGCGACGATCACCAAATCCTGGAGCCTTCGCGGCTGCAACCTTGACGATGCCGCGCATGTTGTTGACTACCAGTGTCGCCAGCGCTTCGCCTTCGATGTCTTCAGCAATCACCATCAGGGACTTACCCGACTTGGCGACGGCTTCCAGTACCGGCAGCATGTCGCGGATATTGGAGATCTTCTTCTCGCAGAGCAGGATGTAGGGATCTTCCAGCTGTGCGGACATCGTTTCCTGATTGTTGATGAAGTAGGGCGACAGATAACCACGATCGAACTGCATGCCTTCAACGATATCCAGCTCGTTTTCGAGACCGGTACCTTCTTCAACGGTGATTACGCCTTCCTTGCCAACCTTGTCCATGGCTTCGGCAATGATCTGGCCAACCGCGTGGTCACTGTTCGCGGAAATGGTGCCGACCTGGGCAATCGACTTGGAGTCGCTGCAAGGGGTAGCCATGCCTTTGATGTGTTCAACGGCTGCGGCAACGGCTTTGTCGATGCCGCGCTTGAGGTCCATCGGGTTCATGCCAGCGGCAACCGACTTCAGCCCTTCCGTCAGAATGGCCTGAGCAAGCACGGTTGCAGTGGTGGTGCCGTCACCTGCCTCATCGGAGGTCTGGCTGGCGACTTCTTTCACCATCTGCGCGCCCATGTTCTGGAACTTGTCCTTCAGCTGGATTTCCTTGGCAACGGATACACCGTCCTTGGTGACGGTTGGTGCACCAAAGGACTTGTCGAGTATCACGTTGCGGCCTTTGGGGCCGAGGGTAACTTTTACAGCATTGGCCAGGATGTTCACGCCTTCCAGCATGCGGCTGCGGGCTTCATCCCCAAATTTGACTTCTTTTGCGCTCATTGCGAATTTCCTCTTGAGTTATGGGCCTGCACTTACTTTTCGACGACACCGAAGATTTCGGCCTCAGTCAGGATCAGCAGTTCTTCGTTGTTGACCTTGACGGTGCTGCCACCGTATTGGCCGAAAATCACGCGGTCCCCGACTTTCACGTCAAGCTTGCGCACTTGGCCGTTGTCCAGAACCTTGCCAGTACCGATCGCCAGCACTTCACCTTGCTGCGGCTTTTCCCCGACGGAGTCCGGCAGGACAATTCCACCAGCGGTTTTCTTTTCTTCTTCCAGACGGCGTACAACCACACGATCGTGCAGCGGTCGAATCTTCATCGCGTATCTCCCAATGTATGTGGAACCGGATCGATTATTTCAATTCTGTTAGCACTCTCGAGCCCCGAGTGCCAAGAGCAGGTCGCCATGATAGGGGCGGAAAAAGCAGATTCAAGGCCTGAGTGAGCGCGAGCGCACGAAATCACACTGATGGCAGGGCGAAAGCCCCAGTTATTCCTAGACTCCTGGTTGCAGTCGCAACAAAAAAAATCGGTCCATGCAAAGCGTCATCCTTGTCGTCAATCAAGAACCAGCCCTCGCCTGGACCATCGAACGGGCGCTGCGCCATGAGGATATCGAGTTGCTCTCGGCAGGTTCGATTATTGAAGCCAAGTCAATACTCGGGGCCAACAAGGTCGATGTGGTGATCAGCGATCAGTGCTTGCCGGAAACGCCCGGTTCCGAATTCCTCGGCTGGGTTGGCAACAATTACCCGGATACGGTCGGACTTCTGCTGGCCAGAGAGCAGGACCTGCATGCTGTGGTTGCAGCCATAAACAGTGGGCAGATTTACAAATTCCTGAGCAAACCCTGGACCAACGATGCGCTTCGCACCGTCGTTCGAGACGCCGTCGGCAAGGCACACGAGGGGCAGATCGACCCGAAGACCGGATGGCTCACCCAACGAGCTTTCTGCGCCAGGGCCAGTTCGGCTCTGGGTTTGCGTCAGCTGCGTATCGTCGTCTGCGAGATACGCAATGCAACCACTGCCTGGGCCATGCTCGACAGCACACAAGGTCTGCAATTGGCACAAAAGATCGCCGATCGGTGTATCGCCGCCGCGGGAGAGACGGTGGTACCTCACGCGTCCCTGGAGCGCGGGCTGTTCGCGTTCGCGCTTGACCGCGCGCTCGACGAAAGCAGCCTGGAGGGAATTTTTGAACGACTGGGCACCCCGATTACCCTCGACGGCAAGGCCATCTCGCTAATGCTCGATTTTGGCTATGCCGATTCAGCGCCTGGCGAACAGGACGGTGGCGCACTGCTGCGCCGCGCGATGGTGGCACTGACTTCCCTCGGCAACGATAACCCTCGCCGAATTGCCCGTTATTCCGGCGACACCACAACCAATCTGCATCAGCGGCACTCACTCGAACGCGACATGACCCGGGCACTGGGTCGCAACGAATTCTTCATCCAGATACAACCGCAGGTCTCAACCAGAAATTTTCAGATCATCGCCGGCGAAACGCTGATGCGCTGGCGCCATCCGCTGCAGGGATTGATATCTCCCATGCAGTTCATCGACATGGCCGAACGCAATGGATTCATCAACGAGATCGGCCTGTGGGTGGCAAACAAGACAGTACAAACACTGGAAGCACTCGACCAGGCAGGTGCTGATTGGGTGCGATTGAGCCTGAACGTTTCACCGCGCCAGTTTCTCGGCGCACAGACCGCGGGTTGGGCGATGCTGCTGCGCGACTACGCGGTCGACAGTCCACAGCTACTGCGACGGCTCGAGCTCGAAATTACCGAAAGTACGATTCTTCACGACCAACGCCTCGCGTATGCCCTGCTGGCGGAATTCAAGGAAATGGGTTTGCGCATCGCCCTGGACGATTTTGGCACCGGCTACTCCTCGCTCTCCCAGATCATGGAGCTGCCACTGGATGTACTGAAGCTGGATCGAAGCCTGATCCGGGATATCGAACACAACCCTCGCAGTCGAATCATGGTGACCCATCTGACCAGGATGTCGCACGATCTGGGGCTTGAAGTGATCGCCGAAGGCGTCGAAACCCAGGCGCAGATCGATCTGTGTCAGGAACTCCAATGCGATCTGATTCAGGGATACGCATTCCATCGACCACTTGATCTGCCGGACTTCATGAAGGTGCTCGATAAGGAGCGTCCGACGAACCTGCACTGATCAGAGGCACTGATCCGACTTGGCACTGGCTGCGAGTCGTTGCAACCTGTGCCACTGCCTTAGCCTTAGCGTACGACAACCATGTCACCCGAGTTCATGACAGCAGTCCACCATCTGCTTGGCCAGATTCCGCTGGGCAAGGTATGCACTTACGGTCAACTCGCCACCTTGGCTGGTTACCCTGGTTACGCCCGTCATGTCGGTCGACTGCTTGCACAATTGCCAGACGACTCAAGGCTTCCCTGGTTTCGCGTTGTGAATGCCAGTCTGTGTCTCTCGCGCCAAGGCAGCGCTGCAGCGGCCCGGCAACGGTCATTGTTAAAAACCGAGGGTGTCGAATTCAGGGGAGAACGGGTGGCGAGGGATCATCTCTGGGTGCCATGAGATCGGCGGCTTGGCGTCCGAGCAAGACCACGAGCAGCATTGCCGGCACTCCCAGCAGCGCTGCATAGATGAAGAATGTGGTGTATCCAAATCCTTCCACGACGAGCCCTGAGAATCCACCGAACAAACCGCCCAGACTGGTCATCAATGAACTGAAAAGGGCGTATTGCGTCGCGGTATAGGTGCGATGGGTGAGACTGGACAGAAAGGCGATGAATACCACATTGGCCAGGCCGCCGCTGAAGTTGTCGGCGCTGATCACCAGCGCCAGCAGTGGCACCGACGCCTCGCCCCACCATGACAAACTGGCAAACGCAAGATTGGTCAGCGCGACCAACGCTGCACCAACCAGCAACATCACACGCAAGCCATAACGAACCACCAGCATGCCGCCAACCACCGCGCCAACAATAGTCATACCAAACCCGAACACTTTGGCAATGCTTGCGATCTGGGTCTTGGTGAACCCAAGATCCAGGTAAAACGGATTGGCCATCACTCCCATGGTGATATCGCTCAATCGATAAACGGCAATCAGCAGCAGTACCAGCCAAGCCAGAGCCGACCCATTACGCCTGAAAAATTCGCGGAATGGATCGAACAGCGCTTCCCGTGTCCAGTCGACCAAGGAGCGTGAATTGCCGCTGGCCGTTCGAGCTTGGGCCCATCGATGTTCCGGCTCTCGAATACACAGGGTAGTGATCACGCCAACCAGCATGCAGGCAGCCATCGACAGGTAGGCGATTGGCCAGGATGTGTACTCGGCAATGAACAGCGCACCAGCACCACCGACCAGCAACGCCAGGCGGTAGCCAAAAATGTAGGCAGCGGACAGCGCAGCCTGCTGTTCAACGGCTGCGATCTCGATGCGATAGGCATCGATCACGATATCCTGGGTTGCCGAACCGAAGGCCAGCGCAAATGCGCACAACACAACAGGTAGTAGCGACACGGCAGGATCGGTCGATGCCAGACCCGCCAGAGCCGCGGCGATCAGGCATTGCGCCAGAAGCATCCAGCTGCGCCGCGCACCCAGCCGTCGCAATGGGCCAGGCAAGCGAATTGAATCGATGACTGGAGCCCAGAGCACCTTGATCGAATACGTCAGTGACAACATGCTGACGAAGCCGATGGTCGACAGCGTTATGCCCGATTCCCTGAGCCAGACCGATAGGGTGGAGAAAACCAGCAGGTAAGGCAGGCCGGCCGAAAAACCCAGCAAGCCCAGTACGGCCACCTCCGGGCGGCCATAAATCGCAACAGCATCCTGCCAGCGGTGATCGAGTTCACCGGGAGTGTGGTTCGATGTCACTCGCGGAAGTTGTCGAACTGCAGCGGTATCTTGAGCTCGGCCTTCCTCAACAACGACATGATTTCCTGCAGGTCATCACGCTTCTTGCCGGTGACGCGCAGTTTTTCGCCATTGACCTGGGATTGGACCTTCACCTTGCTGTCCTTGATGAGACGCGTAATGGTCTTTGCGTTGTCCTTGTCGATACCCTGATGGAGTGTGTACTTGCGGCGCTTCTGCTTGCCGGCGCCCTCCACTTGTCCAGCTTCGAGGCACTGGACATCGACATTTCGCCGGATCAACTTGTCGCGAAGAATGTCCTCCATCTGGGTGAGCTGGAATTCTTCCAGTGCTGCCACCACGATGGCCTCGTCCTCGATACTGAAGCTTGCATCTATGCCTTTGAAATCAAAGCGCTTTTCAAGCTCTCGACCGGCTTGATCCACGGCATTTCGCACTTCCTGCATATCCACTTCGGAAATCACATCAAAAGATGGCACGACACCTGACTCCTCGCGCTGTTTGGTCCATCGGCACAGGTTCCTGCTACCATGCCATTTCGCCCGTAGTTCCAGCCCGCTAACTTACATGCCGAAGGCAGACATTCCAATTATCGTCGTCGATGACGCGAAGTTCTCTTCTGCGATCATCGCCAAAGCACTGCGCGCCGGTGGGTTCAACAACGTCCGTTTCACCAATAATCCACTGCAAGCGCTGCGCTCGCTGGAAAAGCGACCCGCCGAAGTAGTCATCGCTGATTGGTTGATGCCAACGATGGATGGCATCGAACTGGCCCGCCGTATCAAGAAGATGGATGAGCTCGAACATCGCTTCACCTACGTCATGCTGCTCACTGCGCGCGATGATCCGGATGCGTTGAACGAAGCATTCGCTGCTGGCACTGATGATTTCCTGAACAAAGCCAATCTACGCACCCAGTTGCTGGCGCGGGTAACCACAGCGCACCGAATCGCCAGACGCCAGAACGATCTGCTGACCAACAATCAACTTCTGCATCGCCGACTACGCGAGACACAGAACACCGATTTGGTTGACCCGGCTACCGGCCTTGGCAACGTTCGCTCCACCCTCGACAAGTTAGCAAACGTGATCAAACACGCCGAGACCCGTGGTGGTGGAGCCTGCGTGATTCTGGTGGGTGTCCAGAACCTGCCGATCATTACCGAGCAATTCGAAGCCGCTGTGGTCGATGAACTTCTCGCCGCCATCGCCGTCCGGATTCGTCAGCTGGTAAGACCACTGGATACCGTGACCCGACCTGAACCCAATATGTTCGCGATCGTGCTCACCCATCCGGCACCCTTTGGTAATGGCGAAGCGTTTCGTCGCATATTCGACAGTCTGTACATGCGCTCATTCAAGACCAGTAAAGGTTTCATCCCCATCGTCGTCGGAATGAGCATCTGCACCGTCGACGCGAGTACCGGGTTTCCGGGTGCCAAGATGCTGCTGCAATGCGCATTCAAGGGTATGTCTGCTTCATTCGACTCCGGTACGGTGTCTCACAAGGCGTTCGATCCGGTAGATGCGGTCTAGCTCAGGCTGGATGCACCGCAATGACAACCTCCGTACTTGCCAACGTCAAACTCTCCGTCCTGGATCTCTCGCCAGTCGTTGAAGGCGCTTCGGCTCGCGACGCGCTTGCCAACAGTCTTGATCTGGCGCGACACGCTGAAGCACTCGGCTATCACCGCTACTGGCTGGCCGAACACCACAACATGCAAGGCATCGCCAGCGCCGCAACGGCTGTCGTCATTGGCCATGTGGCAGGAGGCACCAAGAGTATTCGCGTCGGTGCCGGCGGAGTGATGCTGCCAAATCATTCACCCTTGGTGATTGCCGAACAATTCGGTACTTTGGAAAGCCTGTATCCAGGTCGAATCGATCTCGGGCTTGGGCGCGCACCGGGCACCGATCAGATCACGGCCCAGGCGCTGAGACGCAATCTCACCGGAGACGTCGATCAGTTTCCCCAGGACGTTATGGAACTGCTGCGCTATTTCTCTGGTACCTCGGGACGAGTGCAGGCAGTGCCCGGCCAAGGTCTGAACGTGCCCGTGTGGATTCTCGGGTCGAGTCTGTTTGGCGCTTCCCTGGCTGGCGCGCTTGGTCTGCCGTTTGCGTTTGCCTCGCACTTCGCTCCGGCAGCGATGATGCAGGCCATCGAAGTCTATCGAACCCGGTTCCGACCTTCGACATATCTCGACAAGCCCTATCTGATGCTCGGCTTCAATGTGTGCGCTGCGGACACCAACGAAGAAGCCATGCTGTTGCGCAGCTCGGCACTGCAATCATTTGTTCGACTGCGCGCCGGAAGCCCTGGCAAATTGCCGCCTCCTGTCGCTGATTTCGAGTCATCGCTCAGCGCTGCTGATCGATACATGGTGGACCAGATCGGCGTCTGCAGCGCGGTGGGCAATCCCGATACCGTACGCGGCAGATTGATCGAGTTTATCGAGCAGACCGGGGCCGATGAACTCATGGTGGTTGCACAGATTTTTTCGCACACTGCCCGCAAGCGATCATACGAACTGCTGTCGACACTCACGCAGTCCAGCTGAACAGGAACGCACACCATGGGCAATCGCATCACACGAGTCACTACCCGCACTGGCGACTCTGGCACATCGGGTACTGCAACCGGCCGACGCCTGCCAAAGACGGATGCCTTGTTCGTGGCACTGGGAGATGTCGATGAACTGAACTCATGCATCGGACTGACCTGTGCGGCGATCAGGGATGTGCCTGGGTTTGCGTTGAACATCCAGCAGGCACTATTCGATCTCGGTGCCTGCCTCGCTACCGAAGGAATGACTCCTGCGCCAGCCTCTACCGAGATCGAGTCCACAGCGACGAGGCTGAATGACGAACTGCCGCCCCTCAAGGAGTTTGTTCTACCGGGTGGGAATGAAGCCGCCGCACGATGTCACGTGGCTCGCGCTGTCTGCCGTCGCGCTGAACGCAGTGTCTGGGGGCTGGTCGAGAGGGCGCTGGGGGAGACCTACACGGACTGCGCCGTGTACCTGAATCGCCTCAGCGATCTGTTGTTCGTGTGGGCGCGTGACCTCAATCGACTTGACGGCGAAGAGGTCCTCTGGCGCGGTACAAACCGCTGATCGGACTACAGAATCAATCGCCTCAGGTCACCCAGAACACCGCACAGGTCAACCATGAACCGGCCTGCCTCGGCGCCATTGATGGCCCTATGGTCGTAACTCAATGACAGCGGCAACATCTCTCGAGGTAGAAACTCCCGACCGTTCCACTGTGGTTTGGTGACAAGCCGACCCACACCGAGTATCGCAACCTCAGGTGCGTTGACGATGGGTGTGAACCCCGTGCCACCCAGTGCGCCGAGGCTGGATATGCTGAACGTACCGCCCTGCATGTCGTTCATGCCAAGCTTGCCGCGTCTGGCCTTGTCTGCAAGATCATTGATGGCGCTGGACAGCTCCCAGATTCCCATCCGATCCGCATCACGAATGACCGGGACCACCAGGCCATCAGGCGCATCAACGGCAAATCCGATGTGGTAGTAGCGCTTGAGGACAAAGTTTTCCTTGTTTGCATCCAGCGACGCATTAAATCGCGGATGTAGCTTGAGAACCGCACTACACGCGCGAACAAGGAACGACAACGGCGTCACCTTGACTCCGCGTCGTTCAGCCTCGGCCTTCAGTGACTTGCGAAACTCCTCAAGCGCCGTGATGTCGGCATCGTCATGCTGCGTGACATGCGGAACGTTGAGCCAGCTACGATGCAGGTTTTCCGCACCCGCTCGCCGTATGCGCGACATGGGTTCAATTTCGACCGGGCCAAACTTCGCAAAGTCGATGACCGGCACGGCCGGAATACCCGAGCCCGAGACAGCCTTCTGAACGGGGGCTTTCAACCGCGCTTTGACATAGGCCTGCACGTCTTCTTTGACAATGCGGCCTCGACTACCACTGCCCTTGACCTGCGACAGATCAACACCCAGTTCTCGTGCCATAAGACGAACTGCAGGTCCGGCGTAGACATCCGCACCACTGGATGCAGCGGGTTGATCGGCAGAAACAACTGGACTTGTTACCGAGGCGGCCGCGGGTTTTTCAACTGATTTTGTCTGTTCTGGAGCGCTCGGTGCAGGTTGAGGCATCGCAGCGCCAACCGGCTTCATGGTCAACAGTCGGTCGCCCGCGTTTACGGCCTGATCAAGCGCAACGTGCAATGCGGCGATGGTGCCAGCCGATGGCGAAGGTACTTCCATGGACGCCTTGTCCGACTCAACCACCAACAGCAAATCACCAGCTGCAACAACGTCGCCGGACTTGACCGCAATTTCGATGACGATGACGTCTTTCGCATCGCCAATATCCGGAAGCAGAACATCAACTTCAGCTGCTGACTGTGCCTCAGCTGGCGCAGCCGTAGGCGTAGGTGCAGGCGTAAGCGTAGGTGCAGGAGTAGGCGTAGGCGCCGCTGCAGTAGGCTTGGCTGCAACAGGGGCGGCGGGCGGTGATTCAGCAGCCGGGGTCGTCACTTCTGATCCCGCGCCCGCTGCCTCGATTTTGGCGAGCAGACTGCCTTCGCTTACCCGATCACCAAGCTTGACCTCAATGCTGGTGATCTTGCCGACCAGCCCGGCCGGAACTTCCATCGACGCCTTGTCGGATTCGATCACCACAATCGTTTCGTTGGCTTCCACCAGATCGCCCACAGCAACACAGATCTCGATGATTTCAACCTCATCGACATCACCGATATCAGGAACAAGAATGTCCGTCACGATAGTCCTCACGAAATCCTTGGATTGGGCTTGTCGGCATCGATGCCGAGATCATTGCGGGCCTGACGGACCACTTCTGCGGAAATACTCTGTCGCTGCTGCAGCGAGTACAGCGCCGCCAGCGTCACATAGCGACGATCGACCTCGAAGAAGTCGCGCAACCGGTCACGACGATCACTGCGGCCAAAACCATCCGTACCCAGTACGTGATAGTCGGCCTTGATATAGGGCCGGATCTGTTCGGAATATGCGCGCATGTAGTCGGTGGCTGCGATCACCGGAAGGTCCCCTGACAGCGCCACCTCCGCATGACCCTGACGGGGTGTCTCGTCAGGATGGAGGAGATTCCAGCGCGCAGCATCGGCGCCATTACGCGCCAGCTCGTTGAAGCTGGTGACGCTGTAGATATCACTGCCAACACCGTACTGCGCTTCCAGCATCTGCGCTGCAGCTTCAACTTCGCGAAGAATCGCGCCACTACCCAGCAGGCGCACTCTCTTCGTCGCGCTTTCTGCAGTACGTCGCAGCAGATAGATTCCTTGTCGAATCCCTTCTTCGGCGCCGGCCGGCATGGGCGGATGAACATAATTTTCGTTCATCACTGTGACGTAGTAGTAGACGTTTTCCCGCTCCGCCAGCATTCGGCGCAGTCCATCCTGGATGATGACAGCCAGCTCATAGGCATAACACGGGTCATAAGCGACACAGTTCGGAATGGTCGAAGCCAGGAGGTGCGAGTGACCATCCTGATGCTGCAGACCTTCACCGTTGAGCGTGGTTCGGCCAGCAGTACCGCCGAGCAGAAATCCTCTCGCCTGCATGTCGCCGGCCGCCCAGGCCAGATCGCCGATACGCTGAAAGCCGAACATCGAGTAGTAGATGTAGAACGGAATCAACGTGTACCGATGTGTTGTATACGATGTCGCCGCGGCCATCCAGGCTGCAAAAGCGCCGGCTTCGTTGATGCCTTCTTCAAGTACCTGGCCATCGCGGCTTTCGCGATACGAGCCAATTTCTTCCGAGTCTTCCGGCTCATACAGCTGCCCAACCGACGAATAGATGCCGAGCTGTCGGAACATACCCTCCATCCCGAAAGTCCTCGCCTCGTCCGGCACAATCGGCACAACACGTTTGCCGATTTGTTTATCGCGCAGCAAGGTAGACAGAATGCGCACAAACGACATCGTTGTGGATATCTGCCGTTCGCCTGTGCCTTGCAGTTGTGCGGTAAAAGTCTCCAGTGCAGGAACACTGAGATTGAGGAAATCAACGGTGCGGCGAGGGATCGGACCACCGAGCTTTTCCCGCTGTCGACGCAGGTATTCCATTTCCGGTGAATCCATCGGCGGTCGGTAGTACTGCACTTCTTCCAGTTGTTTATCCGTAAGCGGGACGTCGAATCGGTCGCGGAAGTACTTAAGCTCATCGAGCGTCAGCTTCTTGACCTGGTGCGTGTCATTCTCGGCTTCGCCAGCATTGCCCATGCCATAGCCTTTGACGGTCTTGGCGAGGATGACTGTTGGCTGGCCTTTGTGGTGGACCGCGGAGTGATACGCGGCATAAACCTTGTAAGGATCATGGCCACCACGGTTGAGTTTGAAGATATCGTCATCGGTGAGGTGCGAGACCATTTCCAGCAATTCCGGATCCTGGCCAAAGAACTTCTCGCGCACATAGTCACCCCCATGCGCCTTGAAGTTCTGATACTCACCGTCAACCGTCTCGTCCATGCGCTGCTGCAACAGGCCGAGCGCATCCTTGGCAAACAAAGGGTCCCACAGGCGCCCCCAGACGACCTTGATGACGTTCCAGCCTGCCCCGCGGAACGAGCCTTCCAGCTCCTGGATGATTTTGCCATTGCCTCTGACGGGCCCATCGAGGCGCTGCAGGTTGCAGTTGACGACAAAGATGAGATTGTCGAGCTTCTCTCGTCCAGCGAGGCCAAGCGCGCCTAACGATTCGGGTTCGTCGGTTTCACCATCACCCAGAAACGCCCACACCTTGCGATTGCCCATGGGTACAAGACCTCGGGCATCCAGGTACTTCATCACATGTGCCTGGTAGATGGCCTGCAACGGCCCCAATCCCATCGACACCGTCGGGAATTGCCAGTAATCCGGCATCAGCCATGGATGTGGGTAAGAAGACAGGCCCTTGCCACCCACTTCTTCTCGAAACTTGTCGAGCTGCTCTGCCTCGAGTCGACCTTCAAGGTAGGAGCGCGCATACACACCCGGCGCGCAATGGCCCTGGAAATAGATCAGGTCGCCTGCAGATTCTGCCGTCGCGCCTTGAAAGAAATAGTTGAATCCGACGTCATACAGCGTCGCCGACGAGGCGAAGGACGAAATGTGGCCACCCAGTTCCCCTTCCCTTCGATTGGCACGAACCACCAGCGCCAGCGCGTTCCATCGAATGAGACTGCGGATGCGCCGTTCCATGAAGAGGTCGCCCGGCATCATCGCTTCCTGACTGGAAGGAATGGTGTTTCGGTACGGCGTGGTAATGGTGTAAGGCAGCGAAGCACCGGTCTTGGTCATTCGGGCAGATAACCGCTGCAGAAGAAAGTTGGCTCGCTCGATCCCCTGGGTCTTCAGCACATGCTCAAGTGCATCAAGCCAATCCTGGGTTTCGCCCGAATCGATGTCTCGAATCAACTCACGCTTGATACTCAACGTCTGTCTCCTCCATGTTGGCAACCGCCGAAGCACCTCGCCCAGCACAATACACCGAGGGCTGGGGAAATTGATGCATTGATCGAGAGAGAGCGCTACTCCCTACTCACGACAGGTTGAGTCTAGTTCGTCCGACCAAGAAGATACTTCGTCTACAAAATTGCCAACTCAATCTGCGAGGCTTGAGTACAGGCGCTTCCAGTCAAAAAATGCTCCCGGATCAGTCTTTCGTCCCGGCGCAATTTCACTGTGTCCGACCACCGTATCCCGGCCAAGTTTCGGATAACGGACAAACAAGGTCTTGATGGTGCGCGAAAGCACTGCGTACTGCGAGCTCGTATACGGCCGATCGTCCGTACCTTCCAGTTCAATGCCGATGGAAAAGTCGTTGCATCGAGGGCGTCCTCGCCACTGCGAAACACCGGCATGCCAGGCGCGACGATCGAGCGCTACGAACTGAGTGATTCGCCCCCGTCGATTGATGAAAACATGCGCGCTGACACGAACGCCAGCCACAGACGTAAAGGTGGGATGGGCGGTGATATCCAGACGGTTGATGAACAGATCTTCGACAAACGTGCCACCAAACTGTCCCGGTGGAAGGGAAATGCCATGCAGGACAATCAACTCAATCGACGCGCCATCCGGTCGGTTGTCGGAATTGGGTGACTCAACACGACGAGTGTGGTCAAGCCAATTTTTTGGGTCAGCGGTCACCGCCAACGAACTCGAATCCGGCACGCGAGACGCCTCCGATGAGTACGGTCTTGCCGATCATCATGCAGAGAAAAACAATAAGAGGGCAAAATCCACATCCTCTGGTTTTGCTGTGGCTACACTATGCGATCCTCGAACAGAACTCCAACGGACATCCGGATGATCGACACCAGACTGCACAGCGCCATCGAAGCCAACGTCAAGGCCGCCTTGCTTGAGGACATCGGCAGCGGTGATGTGTCCGCAGCCTTGATAGACGCAGATCAGCTTGCCCACGCACGTGTAATTTGTCGCGAACCCGGTGTCTGGTGCGGTCAACCATGGGTAGATGCGACGTTACGCGCTGTAGATCCGCAGGCTCGCATCACCTGGCACGTGGCTGATGCTGATGCCATCACACCGGATCAACTGTGCTTCGAACTGCAGGGTCGCGCGCGGTCCTTGCTCACTGCCGAACGATCGATGCTCAACTTTGCGCAGTTGCTGTCTGGTACGGCAACGCTCACCCGGAGTTATGTTGGGCAGATCGCCCACACGCAAACGCGTCTGCTCGATACCCGCAAAACCATTCCTGGTCTACGACTGGCCCAGAAATACGCTGTCCGATGTGGTGGTGGAGTCAATCACCGACTGGGGTTGTACGACGCTTTTCTGCTGAAGGAAAACCATGTCGCCGCTGCCGGCAGTATCACCGCGGCCATTCACAAGGCTCGTGCTTATTCGGCCTCGCTGAAGCTGGAAGTCGAAGTGGAGAATCTGACGCAGCTGAACGAGGCAATCGTTGCAGGCGCTGACATCATCATGCTCGACAATTTCGACCTGGATATGACCCGTACTGCTGTTCGTATAACCGCAGGTCGAATCCCACTGGAAACGTCTGGAGGTGTGACAGACGCCACAATAGCCGCCTACGCCGAAACAGGTGTGGACTTCATCTCGGTGGGCAACCTCACGAAAGTGGTACAACCCCTCGATCTGTCCATGCGATTCCAGTAACTCAACATGTCTCGATTCCAGGCGTTCGCGATTCACTTTGGAATTTCATTCCTCATATTCCTTGGTTTGGCAGCGGTGATCCTGACCTGGTGGTATCCCGGGATCTTTTTCGATATCGATGGTGGATGGGAAGGCATCCGCATGATTGCTCTGGTGGATCTCGTGCTCGGCCCATGTCTCACCTTGATTGTCTATCGACACGGCAAACCAGGGCTGAAGATGGACCTCACGTTGATCGGCTTGTTTCAGGCGGTTTGTTTGTCGGCTGGCATCTGGGTCGTTCACAATGAACGGCCGTTAGCCATGGTCCTGGTGAACGACATGTTTTTCAGCATGAGCGCAGACGACTATCTGAGTGTTGGAATCAACCCGCCAGACCTCAGTCGTTTCGCTGGCCGTGGTCCGAAGTGGGTAACGGTGGAAATCCCCGAAGACGTTTACGAGTCTTCTGATCTGCGTCGCGCGGCGGTTGCGTCTGAACAACCACTGCGCACGCTGCACGAGCATTACATCCCTTTTGAACCCAAACATCTGACCGCAGCGGGAGCGGTATCGCCCGAAGACCTTGAAGCATTGGACAAGCAAATCGGGGGACTAAAAGAGTGGATTGCTGAACATGGGGGTAAGCTGGAAGACTACCTGTTCTATGAAGTAGGGGGACGCTACTCCTTTGTTCACCTTGGGTTTCTCAGAGCGAACATGACACCTCTTGGACTTTTGAAAACACCTGCGCCTGCCTGAATCAGGTGAGTGGCTTTACAAACCATCGCTCCGGGATCAGTGGTTGCACCCCGACGATGCGCTCTCGCATCGCGGCCCAGTGGGCCTGATCCGTCACTGACTCCGGATATTGCAGTAACACGTCTACGTAGTGCAGTGCCGCAGCGTGGTTCTGCCTGGCAAGCCACGTGAGGCGAGGTCCTACGTGCAAACGCAGAAAATGCAGCCGACGCTGACGAGTCTCTTGAGCGTCTGCTGTCGCCAGTTCCGCCAGGTGTCCTTCAATGGCAGGCACAAAGAGTGGATCAAGCCGTAGAACGTTTTGGGTGATCGATGTCGGTTGTTCGGCTGTATTTAGCCGTTCGCGTACCGATTCAGCGCGGAGAATAAAGTCTCGAAACTGCCACCAAGCGAAGGTGTTCCATGGATCAACTTCAATAGCCCTACGGTATGCTCTAAGGATCGCCATTTCGGAATTGTCGTCGAGCAGGGAGCGATCCTGATCGAGGATATAGGCCTCTGCAAGGAATGGCAGACCCCGTTCGGAATTAAGTTTCTGTGCGACACGGGCATATTCCAATTGCTGCTTCTGCCTGATCGCCGGTTGCAACACGTACGGGATTCCTGGCTGTCCCTGGAGTTTTACACTTGTTGAGATATCGAGCCATAGATACCCGCAACCAACAACCGCAAGCAGAACAAGCGGAATGAGTGTGACTCCTGGTAGCGTGCGCAGCGTGTTCTGCCCAGCAAGAACCGGACGATTGAAGATGGAGCCAACCAGAAAACCGCAAATAAGACCCAGAATCGGTGTGTAAAAAACAAAGTTGATCATCGCATGAGAAAGCAACGCTCCGAGTGCGAGCACAGTTCCAGGGGATTCAGATGTATCGCCTCTCGCTTTCCTGAACAGACAACGTATCAAGACAACACCTACCCATATCGCAAGCGCAACAAACGGCCCAACGAGAAGTGGGCCGCCTTCAACAAACAGCTGTACGTAATCGTTGTGTACGAACAAGCCCGCTGTATCGTCATCCGCTATCGTTCTAACCTGTCGGTAAAGTAGCGGAAAAACGTACAGACCAATTCCCGATATGCCATGGTCTCGATACATCGCCAACGCAGACTCGATCAACGTCATGCGCACAGAGACCCCTCCCGATATGGCCTCAGTGCCGGCTTGCAACGAGAATTGCAAATTAGCGAGTTCATTGAGTGCTACCCCGAGAACTCCGGCACCAAGCACAACGGCGAGTGGTCGTAGATCAAGGCGATGGCGAAGGGCATAAAAGAGCCAGAACAAAGCAGCCGCCAGGATTATGGCAGCACAAGCGCGGGATTGAGTCCCGGCGATGACAAAGGTAAGCAACGTCACTGCGAACAATCCTGGGTACCAACTTCGAGAAGACACCTCTCCCCATTTCAATTCAAGCATTCGACCCGTGAGAATCAGCAGAACTACATATTGCAGCGCGCCATAACTGTTGGCGTCAGTCAAAGGGGCTTCGGGTCGGGTACCGTGCATGCCAAGTCGAACCGCTGAGATCGCAGCGAGAGCAAGGACAACCGTAACAATCAGCAACCACAGCTGTGCGCGCGCAGATCCTATTGCCGTCGCAAAGAGCGCTGCCAAAGGTATCAGCCCAATCACCCACACAACTGTGAAACTCGAATCCGGTGATGGACTTACCGCATAAGCTGAACAAATACCCAGCGTGGTCATCCACAACCAGAGTGTCTCCGACCACGTGATTTCGACCTGTAACCCGGCAACAGCAATTCCCGCCATTACCAGAGTGACCGATAGACCCAACAGGAGAAAATTGATCTGATTACCGTAGAACAGAAGAGCGGCAAAAAATGCAAGAACGCCACAGACAATGGCAACTGCAGTGCGGGGATTTGAAGCGCTTTCCATAGCCGCTCGCTCTTAAGCCCAACTTGAAGCAAAGCCCCAGCTTGGAATTGGTGCCGGAACGCGGAATCGAACCGCGGACCTACTGATTACGAATCAG
>JANNBJ010000095.1:0-2470 GCA_031385325.1 Gammaproteobacteria bacterium
AACGTCTCCCGAGTACGCGCGGATCAATGTCGATCGCGAGAACGGAGTTGAGGCTCACGTCATCTTTGCAGCGAATCAGACGTACTCGAAGTTCGTGGTTAGTCCTGCTACCTGATGACGGCATCACCGGCGCTTTACAACAATCGACTTCTGGTGCACAACCAGCAACGCGTCGACACGGCCTCAAACAGATCGGGCCACCTACAAAGCCCGCAACGGCGCGGATACAAACTCGTTCAGCCCATCAATATCATGTGACATGATCACGAGATCCCGCACCCTGCCGTTACGATCTTCGACAAAATCCGCCAGTAGCGCTTCCGGCACGAAGCCGAGACGACGGAAAGCTGCCTGCGCGCCGTGTTGATCTACCGTCATGTGTGCAACCAGCTTGCGCAGACCGAGCAGATGCGCGACGTCGAAGATGTTGGAGGTGAGCACACGACCGAGACCCTGCCCTCGATGGGTAGGACCAACGTTGACACGAATCTCGCCGATGCGTCGTGTCCACGGCGCAGTCTCCCGGTGCACGGTGGCATAACCCACCAGGCCAGTCTGATCGTAGGCGACCAGCGTCGTCGATTGACCCTTGCCCATCCGGACTACCCAGTCGTCCACCACATCGGGTTCGGTCAGATCCACGCGCAGAAACAGGAGGTCTTCCTGAGGCAACCCGCGCGCAAATGCCAGCACGGGATCGCGATCTCGCGCCGTCATCAACCGCAGTTCGATCTTTGAATCTGAGCCCAGCGTGACTGCTCTTGGATACAGCGCCGCAACTTTTTCCAGTGACATGGTTCCTCCGATAAATCTCTACTTGTCCAATCGTTTTGCGGCGGCCTGCAGTTCGATAAACACCTGATCGGAGGCTTCGATAAGTTTTTCCAGATCAGGCAACAGTCGCGGCTCACACAGAAATGCATAAAACAACTGTTTGTTGTAACTGTGAATGGCAATGCCAAGTCCGAGATTGCCAGTCAGCAGCAGGACACCGATGTTGTCGACAATGGGTCTGCCAAGAATATGCAGGGGCACTTGCACACCAGGAACATTGGTACAGGTGAAGTTGATGCCATTGTTGGGCAGACCGGTCGCCAGCAGCGGGAACACCGGCAGAGGCTGACGAGCCGCCTGGGCCGTCGGGTCCAGCAGGGTGCCAATCAGCTGACTCGACACCATCGCAAGTGGCGGCGTGTCGCTGGATTGTTCCATCAGGAGCGTCAGGGCCTGTGCCTCACTACCGTTCTTGATGCGATCGGTTTCCCTGCGCACTCGGGTGAGACGGTCAACCACATCCATCGGCCAGGCCGGCATGAGCGGAAAAATCGCCGACACGCGATTGCCGACTGCACCTTTTTCATCCTCCCTGCGAACGCTCACCGGGCAGGCGACCCGCAGGAACTGATCTTTGACATCCACACCAAGTGCCTGCATGTAGCGTGCAGCTGCCTCGGTTACCACGGTGAGCACGAGGTCATTGATCGTTCCACCCAGCACGCGGCGAACTTCCCTGACGGCTGCAAAGTCGTGTTTTATCCAGCGAAACCTGCGTTGCGGTCCGATTGCACCGGCATTGAAAGGAGCGGTAATCGCAGGACGAAGCATGAAGTTCATCATCAACTGTGTCGCCGTCGCCATGAGTTCTCGGCGATCTCCGGAGGGACGCGGCTCCGGCCGTGCAAACCGCGCCGTCATCTTCTCGATGTTTTCCTGGATGGCTTCCGTCATCAACGCAGTCGGTGACGGTAGTGGCTCCGGTTGCCAGGGTTTGGCAGGCGGCGTGGGTGCCGGCGCGTTCGGATCCATATCAAAGATGATTGTCGACAGCTCCACACCCGAGACGCCATCGATCATCGCGTGGTGGACAATCTGCAGCAGCAGTGTTTTACCCACGACACCCTTGATCACGTGGAACTTCCACAGCGGCTGGTTACGGTCAAGCATCGGCTGGTTCAAAACCATGGCCGCATCCACACCATCCCACAAAGAACTGCCAGCGGGCACTTCGTGCAGCAGCACGTGATTGGTGAGTTTGAAGTCCGGATCATCCACCCACTTCGGGTGCGCCAGATTGAAGGGCACGAACACCAGCCGCTTATAGAAACGCGGCATCAGGTGCATACGAGCGCCGAAATGTTCAAACACGTCGTCGAAGGCGAGTTCTCCATCGACAACAAACAGACTGGCGACGTGTGTCGGGCCACTCGCCGTCTCGGTGTAGACAAAGGACGCATCAGTTCCGGAAAGTCGCATAGTCTCCTCCTGCGAAGGTCAGTCTGCGGAAAAGCTCTGGCCGGGTCTACCGATTCAATGCTCCGGCGTTACATCACTGGGCCAGGCGCGCTTTTGACGCGAGGTCATCCGGCTAGCGGCCTGTCGGACTTGAGCGATCGTAGCGAGCCGAGTGGGAGAGCGAGGACAGTTTTTCACGATTTCGAGGCGCATAGCGGCGCTATGCAACGAGAAATCG
>JANNBJ010000100.1:0-31347 GCA_031385325.1 Gammaproteobacteria bacterium
GGCAATTCTCGACGCAGCAAGCCTCGCCGATGCTCTGAACGATTGTGCTGACGTAGAACAAGCTCTCGCACGGTACGAAGCGGAACGGCGCGAGGTGACCGCAAAAATCGTTCTGGCCAACCGCGGCAACGGTCCGGATCAGGTCATGCAACTCGCCGAAGAACGAGCGCCACAGGGCTTTCATCACATACACGACGTCATCAGCCAGGATGAACTTGAATCGATCGCTGCGCAGTACAAACAGACCGCCGGTTTCTCACGCAGCCAGGTCAATCGCAACTGACACCAGACTGGCAGTCTGATTCAGGAGCGTCGGCTGGCTTCGAGTATGGACATGGTGGCGCGCGATACCGAAACGAGGCGATCGGCGTGGTCGACGATCCTGACTTCCCAGATCTGTGTTGTTCGACCCAGATGAATCGGTGTCACGGTCCCGACCACCCAACCTTCTCGCACGCCTCGCACGTGATTGGCATTGATTTCGAGGCCGACCGCTGCGTTGCGGGATCGATCGATGGTCTGCCACGCGGCGCAGCTTGCCAGCGTCTCTGCCAACAATACCGATGCTCCGCCATGTAACAGGCCAGCAGGTTGGCGGGTGCGCGCATCGACCGGCATTCTTGCGGTGAGTGAATTCGCTCCGACCGAAATGAACTCAATGCCCAACAGACCCACTGCGGTGTCCTGATGACTCCGATTGATCTGGGCGAGGTCGGGCGTATGAAGCCAGGGAGATTCCGCGTTCATCGCTGCATGATCGCACGAGAGGTTTCCGAGACCTTTTCCACTCCGGCGGGATCTGTCGGCAACAAGAGTGGTCTCGGCACGGTGATGCCGCGCTGACACGCAGGGCGAGCGTCCATCTGTGTCATCCAGCGCTGCAGATGATCGAGACCGTCCAGGGAAACCCCAGACCAGAAGTACAGTCGTACCCAGCACCAGTTGGCGATGTCAGCGATGGAAAACTCATCGACCAGAAATTCATGCGCTTCGAGCCGTGTGTTCAATACTTCGAACAGCCTGCGAGACTCATTCTGATAGCGACTGATCGCCGCCGGGATCTTGGTCTCCATCGCCCGGAAGAAAACATTGGCCTGACCCATCATCGGGCCGATCCCACCCATCTGGAACATCAGCCACTGGGTGACCATCGATCGACCCTTGCGATCACCGGGAATCAGCTGACCGGTCAGCTCTGCGAGGTACAGAAGGATTGCGCCGGACTCGAAGACCGCAAATCCATCATGAACGATGGTCGGTATTCGTCCGTTCGGGTTGATCGCGAGATAGGCCGGTGCTTTCTGGGCATTGGCACGAAGATCGATGTCATGCACTTCGTATGGCAGACCCATTTCTTCCAGGGTACAGGACACTTTCCAGCCGTTGGGGGTAGATGCGGTGTAAAGCGCGATCAAAGAATTCCTCCCGGTCAGCTGATGGTGGCGCCAAGGATGCTCGGATCGATTTGAATTGGCCTAACGGAACAGGGCATCAATGGCAGCAGCCGCTGCCATCTGGTGTTCCTTTTGCCACGGACTGCCGACGTCCTTGCCAAATTGCAGCAGGATCTCTTCAAGTTCATCCGCACCACAGTCCAGCCGATCGCAGCAGATTTTCAGGACATCGTTCTTGTGAAACAGCACGACTTCCATCTGACGCGCCTGCGCAGCTGCGAACAGTGCGTCGTGATAGATCATCCCGTCGGCCGCGTACAAAGCACGCTGATTGGCATGTACTTCGGAGATTTTGGCGGGTAGCACCGGAAAGGCAGGCTCCCGCAGGGTCAGAACATCAACACGCCAAGTATTCAGGTCGAGGTCATCTAACAGCTTTTCGATGCCCACCCTGGCTTGCGCGATCGAGTCCGCTCGCACCTGGTCCACCAGCGCCTGCGCTTCGGCTGCAGGCATCTTCATCGTCTCGTGATGGTAGGGTTGACTGGGCAAACCCGGAGACAGCAAATCAACGCGCCGACGATCCAGGATGAGGGGTTCTCCGACTTCGACACCGATGGTGACGAACACTGCCCAGCCGTTGTGTTCCCAAACACCGACCGCGGCAGGTTTACGGTGATCTTCTTCAGCCATCTTTGGCCAGCGTAAGCAGGTTCACAGGTCTGGATCTAACCACAGTGAGTAGGAGGCTAAGGTTTTTCTCCGCTACGGGCAAGCGTCTGTCTTGCCCGCAGTCCACTTCGGACGGAGTTTTTTATCCACCGAAGTCATCGAGCCGAATGTTATCCGGCTCAACACCCAGATCATCGAGCATCTTCAGCACCGCTGCGTTCATCTGTGGCGGGCCACAAAGATAGAATTCGCAGTCCTCAGGGGCCGGGTGTTTTTTCAGATATTCATCGAGCACCACCTGGTGGATGAATCCTTTGAGCCCGGTCCAGTTGTCTTCTGGCAATGGATCGGAAAGCGCCACCCGCCAGGAAAAATTCTCGTATAGTCTGGCAAGTTCATCGAACTCTTCGACATAGAACATTTCACGCAGGCTTCGAGCACCGTACCAGTAACTCATCTTGTAGGTGGCCTTCTTGCTCTTCAGTTCATCGAAGATCTGCGAACGCAGGGGCGCCATGCCCGCTCCGCCACCAATCCAGATCTTTTCGTTCTGGGTCGGCTTCACAAAAAAGTGACCGTAAGGTCCGAACACTGAAATTTTGTCGCCTGGTTTCAGATTGAAGGTATAAGACGACATCTTGCCGGGTGGCCAATCCTTGCCCGGTGGCGGGCTGGCAATCCGGATATTGAACTTCATGATGCCCTTCTCTTCCGGGTAGTTCGCCATCGAATACGCGCGGATTACCGTCTCATCGACGGTCGAATGATGCTTCCACACATCGAAGCGATCCCAGTCGCCGTGATACTCCTTTTCGATATCAAAGGACTTGAAGTCCAGCTCGTGCGGCGGAATTTCCAGCTGAACGTAACCACCAGCCCGAAAATCCACGTTTTCGCCTTCAGGCAGTTTGAGGTTGAGTTCCTTGATGAAGGTCGCCACGTTCGGGTTTGAAGTGACTTCACATTCCCAGCGCTTGACGCCGATGGCATCTTCAGGAACGACGATTTTCAGATTCTGTTTGACGGCTACCTGACAGGAGAGGCGCCAGTTCTGCTGGATCTCGGCGCGGGTAAAGTGCCCCTCCTCCGTTGCCAGGATGCCACCGCCCCCTTCGACCACCTGACAACGGCACTGCGCACAGGTACCGCCACCACCACAGGCACTGGCCAGGAACACACCCTTGGCCGCCAGCGTCGGCAACAGCTTGGAACCGGCAGCGACGGTAATGGTCTTGGTTGGGTCATCGTTGATCTCGATGGTGATATCTCCGGAACTCACCAGCAGCTTGCGGGCATACAGGATAACCATCGTCAACGAGAGGATGGTGACACTGAACATCACCACGCCAAGAACTACTGTCTCATCAAACATGAGCGTGCTCCACTCCTTCAATCAGACCTTGAATCAGATGTCGATGCCGCCGAAGGACATGAAGCAGATCGCCATCAGCCCTCCACAGACGAAGGTGATGCCCAGACCTCGCAATCCTTCCGGTGGGTCGCTGTACTTCAGCTTTTCACGAATGCCGGCGAGCAGGATGATCGCCGCGGCCCAGCCGACCCCCGCGCCAATGCCGAACACTGTAGATTCCATGAACGTCTGATCACGTTCCACCATCATGAGTATTGCGCCGAGAATGGCGCAGTTCACTGTGATAAGGGGAAGGAATACACCGAGTGCGTTGTAGAGAAACGGCACGAACTTATCGAGCACCATCTCGAGAATCTGGACGATAGCTGCAACCACGCCGATATAGGACAGAAAACCAAGAAAGCTGAGGTCCACATCAGGGTAACCGGCCCAGGCCAGTGCCCCTTCGCGCAACAGGTTGTTGTAGATCAGGTTGCTGATTGGCGTGGTGATGCCGAGTACAACAATGATGGCGACACCAAGACCTACAGCAGTGGAGACCTTCTTGGAGATGACAATGAAAGTACACATGCCAAGAAAAAACACCAGCGCCATGTTCTCGATGAACACAGAGCGGATAAACAGGCTGAGATAGTGTTCCATCTACATCGCCCCTTTGTACTGAATATTCGCCGCAATCTGATAATCGGGGGCTTCCACCTGGCTGGTCTTCCAGCTGCGCAGTGCCCAGATGAAACCGGCGATGATGAAGAATGCGCTGGGTGGCAGCAGTAGCAGGCCGTTTGGCACATACCATCCGCCGTTGGCAACCGTCGGCAGTATGGTGTACCCCATCAATGTACCTGAGCCCAGTGGCTCACGAACCAATGCAACCGCGATCAGCATGACGCTGTATCCGACCGCCGTGCCAAACCCATCCAGCAGCGAAATCCAGGGTGGATTGGACATCGCAAACGCTTCGGCCCGTCCCATGACAATGCAGTTGGTGATGATCAATCCGACAAATACTGACAGAGACTTGGAGATGTCATAGGCGACGGCTTTCAGGACCTGATCCACGACGATCACAAGAGAGGCGATCACGGTCATCTGGACGATGATGCGAATGCTCATCGGGATGCGATTGCGGATCAGGGATACGGCAAAGTTCGACATGGCCGTCACGAAAATCACCGCCGCACACATCACCAGCGTCTTCGACATGCTGATGGTGACAGCGAGTGCCGAGCAGATTCCGAGTACCTGCAAAGCAATTGGATTGTTGGCAAGGATCGGGTCAACGATAACTTCTCTCGCGGTGAGTGCGTTTGACATGGTCTTTCCTCAGCTCTGTGATTTCATGTTGGTGATCAACTGACCAAAACCGAGTTCCCCGGTCCAGAAATTGACCAGGCTCTGAACTCCGCGATTGGTAAAGGTCGCACCGGATAGTGCATCGACTTCATACGCCGCCGCCTGAGAGTCAGCAGGAGACCGCACTTTCACCAGGCGGACATTTGGTTTGCCATCGGTACCGAACAACTTCACACCTGGCCACTTGTCTTTCCAGACTGGATTGTCCACTTCTCCACCGAGGCCGGGAGTCTCCTTGTGATCGTAGAAACCTAGACCAGACACCGTCGCGAGGTCTTTGTCGATGGCAAGATACCCAAACAAAGTCCCCCACAATCCGTATCCGCGTACCGGAATCACGAGCTTCTCCAGCCCTTGTTCACCCTGTTTGATGTAGACCAGACCAATGTTCTCGCGCCGCCGAATGGTCACGGTATCCTCTTCTTCAGTGAGGGCACGAGAGTTTGCGGGGTCCTTGGACATCCTGACCGCGTCGTAACCCTTCTGCTCGAAATCATCGACGAATTCGCCCGTATCGAGGTTAACCGCGCGCACGCTGAAGTCCTTGAATATCTCCGGGATGCTGCGTCCATCAAGACCAACATCACTATCCGGTTCCAGCAATCCGGCCGCCCGGAGAATGTTCTCTTTCTGGTCCAGTTCGCGGTTCAGTGCATGCGTCGGCTTGAGCATGACGTTGGCTGCAGACACAAACACTGCGCAAACCAGACACACGGTGATGGCAATGAACAGGGTATTGCCGAGACTGTCTTTGTTGAACTCAGCCACGAGCGAGCCTCCGCTTGATGTTGCTCTGCATGACAAAGTAATCGAAGAGCGGTGCGAACATGTTGCCAAACAGGATCGCCAGCATCATGCCTTCCGGATACGCAGGATTCACGACGCGAATCATGACGCACATGAAGCCGATCAGAATACCGTAATACCAACGGCCACGATTGGTCATCGCCGCAGAAACCGGATCGGTCGCCATGAAGACTGCACCGAAGGCAAATCCACCCAGCACCATGTGCCAATAGAAAGGCATCGCGAACATCGGGTTGGTGGAATCGATCATGTTGAACAGGGTCGCAGTCGCTGCCATCCCGACGAAACAGCCAGCAATCACGCGCCATGATGCAATTCGCGTCAGCATCAGAATCGCCGCCGCGATGAGGATCGCAAGTGTCGACGTTTCACCAAAGGAGCCGGGCATGTTGCCGAGAAACGCGGTCGCCCAGTCCACGCCATACGCCTCACCCAGGGCGGCGTTGCCGAGGGGAGTTGCCTGCGTCACACCATCTACAGCAACCCAAACTCGGTCACCGGACATTTCCGCCGGATAGGCAAAATACAGAAATGCCCTCCCGGTCAATGCGGGGTTGAGGAAATTCTTGCCGGTTCCGCCAAACACTTCCTTGCCAACCACGACGCCAAACGCCACTCCGACTGCCGCCATCCAGAGTGGTATTCCGGCCGGCAACGTCAACGTAAAAAGAATCGACGTGACAAAGAAGCCTTCATTGACTTCGTGACCACGTTTGGAGGCAAACCAGATTTCAAAGGCGATACCGGTACCGAAAACGACGACATAGAGGGGCACAAAATACGATAAGCCATACACCAGACAATCCCAGGTGCTGTTGGCGTTGTAGCTGATCAGAACGTCGAGGAAAACACTCCGCCAATCGTCGATCGACGTCATGCCGGCAGCCGCCATCGCCGACAACGCCTGACTTCCAACTACGTAGCTACCCACGAACACCGGAATGAACGCAGCCAGCCACACCGTCATCATGATGCGTTTGAGGTTCATCGCATCACGCACGTGCGACGCACCGCCTGTTACCGTGGCAGGTGTGTACAACGCAGTATCAATGGCCTCAAAGGCAGGGTACGCCCAAGCGAATTTCCCGCCCTTTTCAAAATGATGTTCAGCGCCGTCAAGGATCGTCCTCAGACTCATGCTGCACCCTCCTTCTCGATCATCGTCAGCATGCTGCGCAATACCGGACCGTATTCATATTTGCCTGGGCAGGCATAGGTACACAGGGCAATGTCTTCTTCGTCAAACTCCAGACAACCCAGACTGATGGCATTTTCCAGATCACCAACCAGCAGGGAACGAAGCAACTGGGTTGGCAGTACGTCATGGGGCATCACATCTTCGAAAGTACCGATGGGTACCATCGCTCGCGGACTGCCATTGCTGGTGGTGGTGAACTTCACTTTTTTCTGACCAAGCCACTTCGACAGAAATGCAGGAAACACCGAATGACGGTCCATGCCTGGCTCAAGGTAACCGAACAGTCGACGCTCCCGCTCTTCGGGAATCACACTGACCTGGTTGTGGTAACGGCCAAGAAATGCCCGCGCACCCACAGCAGTGTGGCCGGCCAGCACAGACCCTGAAATCACCCTTTGCTCGCCATCTGCCAGTTCGCCCGACGAAAGTTCGGTGAGATCGACGCCAAGCCGCGTCCGCAACAATCTGGGGTTTTTCACTCCTGGACCACCGAGTGCAATCACACGCGTTGGATCGATTCGTCCCTTGTGGAACAGCGTTCCGATCGCGATGACATCCTGATACCCGATATGCCAGACCGTCTTGCTCGGCCCGACGGGATCGATGAAGTGGATATGCGTGCCGGGCAATCCAGCCGGGTGCGGGCCATCAAATTCATGCACCTTGATTTTCGATTCATGTCCAGTGGGCAGAAACTTGCCTGGTTTCTGGCAGACATTGACGGCGCCGTCGGTCAACTTGGCGATAACATCGAGGCCCAAGGCAAATTCCAGGGCCTTTTCAGTAATCACCACAGCGGCGTCAACACCGAGAGGGTTGGAATCCATCGCGGTGACAAATATCGAATGCGGGTTCGAACCCAACACGGGAACCTTGCTGAACGGACGGGTCCGGAACGCTGTCCACAGCCCGCTCATACGCAGGACGTTGGTCACATCCTCGGCTGTAATTCGCCCCATCGCCTGCGATCCATAGGACTCGAACAGCTTGGATCGATCACCCTCGACGGCGATGACAACTGCAGTCAATGACCGCTTTTCGCCACGGACGATGGCTTCAATCTTGCCGGCGGCCGGTGACGTCACGACCACACCCGGGTTCTTCTTGTCCTCGAACAGAGGCGTGCCGATCTGAACGACGTCACCCTCTACAACTTTCATGGTAGGGCGCAGACCCGGATAGTCCGAGCCGAGCACACCAACTCGAGATACCGGGCGGGCATCCTCGATTTCCTGGGCAGGCGCGCCGGCGATCGGCAGATCGAGGCCTTTTTTCAATTCAATCATGGGTAGTTCGCCGTCGTTGCGTCGTCACGGGATGGCCCTTGCCGTACAACAGGGCCAGTAAGGCTGCACAAAGCGTCTCTAATGTGGTGGTCAGCGGATCAGGTGACAGGAGGCCGCCAGGGGTACCCGGTCGCCACGTCATTCGCAGATCGAGTGGCTTATGCTGACAGTTCGACCCACGATTCATGCGACGGCCCAAGGGGCCATGCTCCGCATCGTGTAACGCGCCATCACTGACCAGCGATCTGTGTTTAAGATGTATCGACACGTTTCGATAAAGGTTAAGAATATCTTCGGCCGAACTCAGATGAGGCATGATCACACAAGGTCTGCTGGTGATCGCCCATCATTGAAAAAACACCGACCAGCTGAGCCAACGCGGTTCCCCTGCACTTCGCTCGAAGTGACTGCGTGAAAGCGCGCGCATTATAGTTTCGCGCCTGCACGAAACACAACGAACTTGGAGACAGGCGGTGCAGAAGGAAGGACCTGGCGCGCCTGCGCACTCGCCAGTCCGCAGGCATCCTGAATCAGAAACCGAGATCTGCCACATCACCAGGAATAAGCGGGTACTGAATGCCCGCCCATTTCTGCACGATGCGGACCACCTGGCAGGCGTAGCCGAACTCGTTGTCATACCAGACATAGAGCACACAACGATTGTCTTTGGCGATGGTGGCGCCCGCATCGACGATCGATGCATGGCGGTTGCCCACAAAGTCGGAGGACACCACTTCCGGTGAGGTGGTGTAGTCAATCTGGCGCTGAAGGGTCGAGAACAGGGAGGTCTTGCGCAGGAAATCGTTGACACTGTCCACAGTGACACCACGCCCCAATTGCAGATTGAGGATCGCCAGTGACACGTTTGGCGTCGGCACCCGAATGGCGTTGCCGGTCAGGCGCCCTTCCATCTCGGGCATCAACTTGGTGATGGCCTTGGAGGCGCCAGTTTCGGTGATGACCATGTTCAGTGGGGCTGCACGCCCACGACGCGGCTTATCGTGATAGTTGTCGATGAGGTTCTGGTCGTTGGTATACGAGTGAACCGTCTCGACGTGCCCCGATACCACCTCGTACTCATCATGCATGGCCTTCAGCACGGGCAGGATGGCATTGGTTGTACAGCTCGCAGCCCCAAGTATCTTGTCAGAGGGCTGAATCGCATGGGAGTTGACGCCCGCGACGATGTCTTTCATCGCGCCTTTTCCGGGCGCGGTCAGAATTACCTTTGCAGCACCCTTCGACTTGAGGTGCAGGCTCAACTTCTCCGCATCTCGCCAAACCCCGGTGTTGTCGATGATGATCGCATTGTTGATGCCATGTGTGGTGTAGTCGACTTCAGCAGGGGACGCGGCATAGATGACCTGGATCGCGATCCCGTTGGCGATGATGCAGTTGTGCTCTTCATCGATCCGGATCGTTCCCTGGAAACTGCCGTGCACACTGTCCCGACGCAGGAGCGACGCTCGTTTTACGAGATCATCGCCCTTGCCCTTGCGAACGACGATGGCACGCAGGCGCAATTGGTGACCGCTGCCGGTTTTTTCGATGAGCAGGCGTGCCAGCAGGCGGCCGATTCGGCCAAAGCCATACAGGACGACGTCCTGGGGGACGGCAAGTGGTGGGACGTGTCGGCCAATGACCTCGGCACACTCCCGTCGAACGAAATCCAGCGGAGTCAGCTTCGAATCACCTGCCTTTTCAGATTCTTCCATGTACTTCGAGGCAAGTTTGCCCACGTCGATATGGGCCGGACCAAGGTCAAGCTGGGACAACGCGTCGAGGATCGGATAGCTCTCGTATTCGGACAGCTCGTTCTGGGCGATCTGACGCACGTAACGGTGCGTCTTCATGATCTGGGTCACGCTCTGGTTGTAGAGGGCGCGTCCGTAACAATAGGCAACGACGTTGCTGCGATAGAGGCGACCGATGATGGGAATCATCGCCTCGGCAAGGGCTTCTCGTTCTTTCCAGTCGGGGAAGTAGGCATCCAGGCTAGCTAGGGCCACAGGCGATTCCTTGTCGTGGTTATTATGAGAATGATCAGGTTGGCATTATCGAGGCTCACCTCCGGGAGGGCAACCCGAGGGGTGAGCGCAAGTGTTCAAACTGTGAAGCAATGACCCGATCGGTCGCGACCTGTGCCCCAATCAATCCCTCGCGGTGCCTCAACGTGAAAGGCGCGCGCCCTGAACCACAAAGGCAGGTCTGATAAATCAGACCTGCCTTAGCGGAAGCTCTGGTTCACCGCCGCCAGCGCAGCGTTGCCGGGACACAGATCTTTTTCCGTGAGCTGATTAAGCGGTGTATCGACGGTGTTCATGATGTCGTGACAATCCATCGCATTGGCATCCAGATACAACAGGCCTGTTACCACTTCACCTACCGCCTGTTTACTCTGAACGTAGTGCAGGGCACCGACCCGATCATGCGGATCGTAGTCGTCGGTCAGCTTGTGCAGTTGCAGAACGGAACCGTCCGGCATGGCGATGCGCTCGGTTGTACCGGGAGCATAGTCTGCCGTGATCTCTTCGGCGTGTGGCACGTAATCGGCCATGACCACCGTCTCTGAATGCTCTCGAACATAGTCATAGCTCTTGGTCGAGCCACTGTGGTTATTGAACGCAACACACGGGCTGACCACGTCGATGAACGCCATGCCACGGTGCATCAGGGCAGCCTTGATCAGTGGCACCAGCTGTTTCTTGTCACCGGAAAAACTGCGCGCCACAAAGCTTGCGCCGATCTGAATGGCAAGGCTCACGAGATCAATCGGTTCGTACAGGTTTGGAGCACCTTTTTTCGAGGTCGAACCTTTGTCGTTAGTCGCCGAGAACTGCCCCTTGGTGAGGCCATACGTTCCATTGTTATCGACGATGTAACACATGTTGATGCGTCGACGCACGATGTGGGCAAACTGGCCGAGACCGATCGACGCGCTGTCACCATCACCGGATACACCGATGGTATAGAGATCACGGTTGGCCATATTGGCACCCGTGGCGACAGACGGCATCCGGCCATGCACCGAGTTGAACCCATGCGATTTACCAAGGAAATAACTGGGTGTCTTCGATGAGCAGCCGATTCCTGAAACTTTCGCGAACCGGTGCGGTGGCAATGACAACTCAGCACACGCCTGAATGATGGCAGCGCTGACCGAATCGTGCCCACAACCGGCGCACAACGTCGAGATCGAGCCTTCATAGTCTCGTCGGGTCAAACCAAGATCGTTTAAGGGCAGACGCGGATGATGGACCTTGGGCTTGGCAACGAACGTCATGATTTCACCTCCGTGAGGCGCGACATCTTGTGGGCACTGAAATGTTTCGAGATCTGCGAGTGAATTTCGTCAGCAGAAATCGACAAGCCTGCGTAATACAACACCGGAATCAATCGCGCCGGATCGACCTGGAGTTCATTCACCAGGAGTTGCCGCATCTGTCCGTCACGATTCTGCTCGACGACAAAAATCTTTTCGTGCTCACGGATAAATGCTTCAACACCCGCATCAAAGGGGAACGCTCGAATACGGCAGGTATCCACTGCGATGCCTTCTTCGCTCAGATGATCAAGCGCTTCCTGCATGGGTAGCGTCGTCGTACCAAAATAGAGCACACCATGACGATGCCCACCGGCACCGATTTCTGCTTTTGGAACCAGGGTCTTGGCGGTGTCCCATTTTTTCAGCAGGCGCTCCATGTTGCGCTGGTAGGCATCCGGGCTCTCTGTGTAGGCCGCATATTCATCACGCGAAGTGCCGCGGGTGAAAAAAGCGCCTTTGGTCGGATGGGTGCCCGGCAACGTGCGATAACCGATGCCGTCGCCATCCACGTCCAGATAACGACCAAAACGAGCAACCTTTTCCAGCGCATCGGCATCAAGCACCTTACCGCGGTCATATTCGCGACTGTCATCCCAGCTGAAGGGTTCCGACAGGTTGTCGTTCATGCCCAGTTCCAGGTCTGACAACACCAGTACGGGCGTCTGCAGCCGATCCGCCAGATCCAGTGCGTCTGCACCAAAATCAAAACACTCACGCGGTGTCGCTGGAAACAGCACGACATGCTTGGTATCACCGTGCGATGCATAGGCTGCCGAGATGATGTCGCCCTGCTGCGTGCGCGTCGGCATACCGGTACTTGGACCCGAGCGCTGGATGTCCCAGACCACGGCCGGAATCTCGGCAAAGTACGCAAGTCCGAGAAACTCGCTCATCAACGAAATACCTGGACCACTGGTCGCCGTGAAGGACCGTGCGCCATTCCAGGCCGCACCAATGACGATGCCAATTGCCGCCAGTTCATCTTCTGCCTGCACGATGGCGTACTTCGACTTACCAGTCGTCTTGTCCTTGCGCATCTGGCTGGTGTATCGCTCGAACCCTTCGGCCACTGAAGTCGATGGGGTAATGGGATACCAGGCACACACGGTCGCACCGCCATACACCGCACCCAGAGCGGCCGCAGTATTGCCGTCCACCATGATCCGGTCGCCGATGCCATCCATTCGCTTCACCTGGATCGGTAGCGGACACTGCAGATACTCAAACGCGTACCGACGGCCCAGCTCCATGGCCTTGACGTTCGGCTGGATCAGATCTTCCTTGCCCTTGTACTGCTTGGAGAGCATGCCGGTAATGACATCGAATTCGATGTTGAGGAGCGCCGTCAGCACACCCAGGTAGGTGATGTTCTTGAACAGGCTGCGCTGTTTTGGATCGACAAACTCAGGCAACAGCAATTCCGAAATCGGTACGCCGATTTCCACGATGTCGTTCCGTCTGAGTTCCTTGGCCAGCGGTTTGGTATTGTCGTAAAACAGGTATCCGCCGGGTCGAATGGATGCTACATCCTCGGCAAACGTCTCGGCATTCATGGCGACCATGATGTCGACGCCTTCACGTCGACCCATGTAGCCCTTGGCACTCACCCGCACTTCAAACCAGGTTGGCAATCCCTGGATGTTGGACGGGAATATGTTTCGGGTCGCAACCGGAATACCCATCCGGAACAGGGCTTTGGCAAACATGCCGTTGGCACTGGCCGAGCCAGACCCGTTCACGTTCGCAAACTTGATAACAAAGTCGTTGTACTTGACAGCCATCGCTTCCTCTTCAGCTGTTTTCAGATTGAGCGGTTTGATGTTCGCAGGTTCAGGCGCTGGCATGACTGCCGAGTTGAGGGATATGCACCACACTGCGCTGCATGTCCCAGGCATTGGTCGGACAACGTTCTGCACACAGCCCACAGTGCAGGCAGACGTCTTCGTCCTTGACCATGACCCTGCCAGTCTTCAGGCCGCCGGAAACATACAGATCCTGCTGACGGTTGTACGCTGGGGCGGTGAGTTGCGCACGAAGCTCCACTTCTTCCAGGTTTTCCGTGAAGGAGATGCAGTCCATCGGACAGATGTCGACACAGGCATCGCACTCGATGCAGAGCTTGTCGGTAAACACGGTCTGCACATCACAGTTCAGGCATCGCTGCGCTTCCTTTGCACCCAGCTCGCGGTCAAACCCGAGTTCAACTTCAAGCTTGATGTCGGCAAGTGCCTTCTTCTTTTCCGCGTGCGGCACCAGAAACCGGGCCGATGCATCGTGCGTGCTGTCGTAGGCCCACTCATGCACACCCATCTTGGCGCTGACCAGGTTGAGGTGCTCGGGCGGGCGATCCTTGTGCAGGTCGCTGCCCTGCAGGAAGAGGTGCATCGAGATCGCCGCTTTGTGCGCATGCGCCGATGCCCAGATGATGTTCTCGGGGCCAAATGCGGAATCACCACCAAAGAAGACTTTTGGCAGCGTCGATTGCAATGTCAGTTCGTCGAGAACAGGACACTCCCACTTATCGAACGTGATACCCAGATCGCGCTCGATCCATGGACAGTGATTTTCCTGTCCGATGGCCATCAGCACATGATCGCACTCGATGAATTCGTCGGGCTCGCCACTGGGTTCATAGCGGAGTTTACCGTCTGCACCCGTGACCGGTTTAAGCACTTCGAAGATGAGGCCCTTGAGCTTGCCGTTCTCATGCACGAACTGTTTCGGTGGCCGGTTGTTGAGAATGGGAATGCCCTCCGACTGGGCATCTTCCTTCTCCCAAGGCGACGCTTTCATCACTTCGAACGCACTGCGAACCACCACCTGTACCGATTCGGCACCGAGCCGTATCGCCGTCCGACAGCAGTCCATGGCGGTGTTGCCACCACCCATCACGATGACTTTGCCAGCGATCGACGTGGTATGGCCGAAGGCAACACTCGATAACCAGTCGATGCCAATCGAAATGTGGCTGGCGACCTCCTGTCGTCCCGGCAATTCCAGATCGCGACCACGTGGCGCACCGGTGCCGATGAAATAGGCGTCATAGCCAAGATCGAGCATGGACTTCATGCTCTTGACCTCGTAACCGAAATGCGTGGTCACACCGAGGTCGAGAATCAGATTGACCTCTTCGTCGAGCACGGTTTCCGGCAGGCGAAACGCCGGAATCTGACTACGCATGAAGCCGCCACCCTTGGGCTCCTTGTCATAGACATGCACTTCATAACCCATGGGCAACAGATCGCGTGCCACGGCCAGGGAGGCAGGACCTGCGCCAAGCAGCGCGACCTTCTTGCCGTTCTTGACCTGCGGTATCCGTGGCAACCAGGCGGTCACATCACCCTTGTTGTCGGCCGCGACGCGTTTCAGACGGCAGATGGACACCGGCTTTTCCTCAGTGCGTACACGTCGGCAAGCGGGCTCACAGGGACGGTCGCAGGTGCGGCCAAGAACGCCCGGAAAAACGTTCGAATCCCAATTGAGCATATACGCTTCGGTATAGCGCTCCTGGGCAATCAGTCTGATGTATTCGGGAACCGGCGTGTGGGCCGGGCAGGCCCACTGACAATCCACGACCTTGTGAAAATAACTGGGATCAAAAATGTTGGTTGGTTTCATCAACTTTCCGGCAGGAATCCTTCCGTCTTGCGGTTAAAACAGTCAAACCAGTCTACTTTAGCGGCTCGCGTCTGGCATGGCCAGCAGCGATGGGAATCAATTAGCCGGCCGCGTTGTGTTACCAGCCTCTAATGATCCTGATGATCCTGCCTGAACACACGTTTACCGGACTATTCTGGCTAGAATACGCGCCCTCATGCCCACCAAGCCCGACACCATCAGCACTTCCCACCTCACACCCGCATTACTCGATGCGGACCGGCTTGTTCCAGGTCCAGGACAACGCGCCCACTGGAGCGGACTGCCGGCGCTCTCGGCCGCACGGGCAACTGCAGTAGCAGCGTCGCGACTGGGAGGATTCTCGGTCGCGGTTGCCGATTCATCAGCCGCCGCAAGGGAGATTGCCAACGCGCTGCGCTTTTTTCTCGGCGCGTCATTTCCGGTACTTGAATTCCCCGATTGGGAAACCTTGCCTTACGATCCTTTTTCGCCGCATGAAGATATCGTCGCCGAGCGGTTGCGCATCCTGCGAGCGCTGCCCGACAGCCGGACCGGCATTCTCGTCGTCCCGATCCAGGCGTTGTTGCACCGACTGCCACCGCGACATTACCTCGCTACGGCCGCTTTATGCCTGAAGGTAGGCGAGCGTTTCGACCTGCACTCAACCCGCCGTCAACTGGAAGCCGCTGGTTATCAGGCTGTAGAAACGGTTACCGGACTCGGTCAATTCGCTGTGCGCGGCGCCCTGCTGGATCTGTTCCCCATCGGTCATGATCGTCCGGTGCGCATCGACCTCTTTGATGACGAGATCGAGAGCCTGCGTTACTTCGATACCGAGACGCAGCGAACCATCGAAGCGGTCTCGACAATCGATTATCTGCCGGCTCGCGAATTTCCGTTCGATGCCGATGCCATCGCCCGCTTCAGGAACAACTGGCACCACACATTCAACGTCGATATCCGCCGCTGCAGCGTCTATCAGGACGTCACCAACCGACTGCCGCCGGCCGGCATCGAGTATTTCCTGCCGTTCTTTTTTGATCACCTGGATACGCTGTTCGACTATCTGCCGCAGGGCAGCCGCTTTTTCTTCCACGGCGATTCCCAATCCGCCGCCACACATTTTCTAGACGACGTCAACATTCGGCATGAGAGCCTGCGCTACGACATCGAGCGACCGATCCTGCCGCCGGAGTCACTCTATATCGACGACTCGCAATGGCGTACCGCCGTCGTCCAGAGTGCTCAGGTCTGGTTGCACGAGACACCAAGGGGGCAGCGCCATGAACTGACATTCATGGTCGCGCCAATCGACAACATCGCGTTCAACGCCCATGCCGAACGACCCGCGTCTGCAATGCTCGAATTTCTCAAGCAGCATCAGGGCAAACGAACCCTTTTTGTTGCCGAAAGCACGGGACGTCGGGAACTGCTGGCCGAACATCTGCGTCGTGCGGGCCTGAAGCCCAGAGATTTCAGCGGCTTCGAGTCCTTTCGGCTCAGCCAGGAACCGCACGGGATCTGCGTCGGTGAACTGGCCGATAGCGCTGTCTTCGATGATCTGATCATCCTTTCTGAAAGCCAGCTGCTGGGCAGCCGTCCGGTCGAACGCAGTGTGCAGACACGTGGTGGACGAATCGTCGATCCCGGCGAGATCATCCGCAATCTCACCGAACTCAGCATCGGCGCGCCGGTCATACATCTGGAGCATGGTGTCGGTCGATACCTGGGACTGCAGACGCTGGAAATCGATGGTGATACCCACGAATTCCTGACGCTGGCTTACGCCGATGACGCACGCCTGTACGTTCCGGTGGCGTCACTGCACCTGATCAGTCGTTACACCGGCGCCGACGAGGTCAATGCGCCCCTGCATCGACTTGGCTCGGACCAATGGGAAAAAGCGCGTCGTCGTGCGGCTGAAAAAGCTGCCGATGTGGCCGCCGAACTCCTCGACATCCATGCACATCGACTGTCCCGTCGCTCGCGCGTCATGCATGCGCAAGTTGACGAATACGCGCGTTTTGTCGATCAGTTTCCATTCGAACTAACGGTGGATCAAAGCGCCGCGATCGACGCCGTGCTTGCAGATCTGGCTTCAGAACAGGCGAGCGACAGGCTGATCTGTGGCGACGTTGGATTTGGCAAGACAGAAGTCGCCATGCGCGCTGCATTCGTTACGGTTCAGAACGGCGCCCAGGTGGCCGTGCTGGTGCCCACCACCCTTCTCGCCCAACAGCATGGGGATTCGTTTCGCGAGCGATTTGCCGATTGGCCCGTGCGCATCGAGGTGTTGTCGAGACTGCGTACCGGCGCGGAACTGGCCCGTACCGCAGAAGCGCTGGCGGAAGGCAAGATCGACATCGTCATTGGCACGCACAAACTGCTGAGCGCCGAGTTTCGCTACCGTGACCTCGGTCTGGTGATCATCGACGAAGAGCACCGATTCGGGGTGCGCCAGAAAGAGCGCCTGAAGGCGATGCGCGCCGAAGTCGATATCCTGACTCTGACCGCAACGCCGATTCCTCGCACGCTGAACATGGCCATGAGTGGCATGCGTGATCTGTCGATCATCGCAACACCACCCGCGAAACGACTGTCCATCAAGACGTTTGTGCAGGAAAAGCGCACCGCCGTGACCAAGGAAGCCATCACCCGGGAGCTGATGCGCGGTGGGCAGGTGTTTTACGTCCACAACGAGGTTCGCACGATTGAAGAGACCGCCCGCGAACTGGCGCTCCTGGTTCCCGAAGCCCGGATCGGCGTCGGGCACGGTCAAATGGGCGCACGCGAACTCGAACGTGTGATGAACGATTTCTCGCACCGCCAGCTCAACATTCTGTTGTGTACCACCATCATCGAAAACGGCATCGACATCCCGAACGCCAACACCATCATCATCGAAAGGGCTGACAAGTTTGGTCTGGCGCAGCTGCACCAGTTGCGCGGCCGGGTCGGCCGATCGCATCGACAAGCGTATGCCTATCTCCTGACACCCCATCGCAAGGCCATGACACCCGATGCCGTCAAGCGTCTGGAAGCCATCGAGGCATCTGGCGATCTCGGTGTCGGCTTCACCCTGGCCACCCACGATCTGGAAATTCGCGGCGCTGGCGAACTGCTTGGCGAGGATCAGTCCGGACAGATCGAGGCGGTTGGCTTCAACCTCTACATGGAAATGCTGGAGCGCGCGGTTGCTGCTCTGCGCGACGGCCGTTCGCCTGATCTCGGTGCGCCTCTCGCGTACGTCAATCAGGAAGTCAACCTGCACGCCCCGACGCTGATCCCGGATGCCTACCTACCCGATGCCCACACCCGGTTGATTCTCTACAAGCGGGTATCAAGTGCATCGACGGAAGATGCCCTCGATGCGCTGCAGATCGAACTGGTCGATCGTTTTGGACTGATGCCTGAGCCCACCAAGCGCCTGTTTGCGGTGACTCGTCTCAAACTCGTTGCACAACGCCTCGGTGTACGCCGACTGGATCTGGGGCCACAGACCGGTCGACTGGAATTTTCCGATCGAGCGCAGGTCGACCCTATCGCCGTCATCCAGCTGATCCAGCGTCAGCCTCAGATCTACCGCATGGATGGACCAAGCATGCTGCGAATTCGTAAAACTCTGCCCGAGTTCCAGGAACGGGTGGATTTCGCGCAAACGTTGTGCCGTACTCTCCTGACAAAGGAATCAACGCAGACGGGCGTGGCCCCTTCGGTGTCGACCCCGGCTCCAGCAACAGGTCCGACCGTTACACCAACAACCGCACCGGGTTTGAACCAACACGGCAGCCAGATAAATCCGAACAAGAACAAGCGCAAGAACGACAGGAAGGCAGCCCGATGAAACGTCCACACCCCTGTACCTCCCGTGCAATCCTGATCGCAGCGCTGCTCACAACGTTGTCATCCGGCGTGGTCCATGCAGAGGATGCAATCACCGAAGCACTGGCGCCTTATATGCGGCAGGCATGGCATGACGTCGAAGTGATCGTCTTCGAACGCCCGGGTATCGGTGACATCCATGCGGGTGAAAATCTCACGCTCACGGCGCCACGTCGCTTACCCGCCCGTTTTCTGTCACTGGCTGCAGAAGGCTGGCTGAATTCGCACTTGCCACTGGACGAGGACACCCGCGAAGCAGTTGAGACGTTTGCCCTCGGTCAAGCAGGGGGCCAAGCAGGGGGCCAGGCAAGAGGCCAGGCTCGAACTGATTCCGCCAGCGCCACCGCACCACTTCCCGGGGCTGCCAATGCAGCGCCTGTAGGCACCGGCGCCAACACAGTTACAGAACCCCCGCCGCCGCCAACCCCCGAAGAACTCTTTCGATCTGCAATCAAATCCTGGGAAGATGACGTCGAAGCCTCTGCCCTCACCGCGCGATCTCCCGAAGATCGCGCGCTATCGACAGCTGCTGCCAGATTGACCTCACAAGGGGGCGCACACATCCTGTGGCATGAGCGCTGGACCCAGGCGCTGGCGAAACCAAGCAACAGCATTCCCGTTCTCGTGTACGGCGGACCACTACTGATCGATCGATTTCAACTGGAAGGCACATTGGATATCAGCCGCACCGATGCGATCCAGGTAAAAACCAGCGTTTGGCTAAACGGCCCCAACGTAGGTCGCGAGCCCATCCTCATGGCCGCCGGCGTTCCCGTTCGGAATGCTGAACCCGACGCCATAACCCTGGTCATGGATCGATATCTGGCCATCAACGAGCAGCGAACACTGGCGCCTGGTGAGTTGACCTATTTCGATCATCCTCGCTTCGGCGTATTGGTCAGAGTCAGACCCATCACACCACCCGAGTCAGTGCTGGTGGCTTTCGAGGCTTTTCGCACCGGCGGCGACGACCTTCACGATTGATTCGGCGCCAACGGTCGCGGCGCGTGCCATCGCCGACGCCTCGATCGCGCCGCGCCCTGCGGCGGGATTGACCACCAGGCACAGGCTGACATAGGGAAGGCCCAACTCTCTCGCAAGTGATGCTTCGGGCATCGCCGTCATGCCAACGACACAACACCCATCCCGTTCCAGACGATCGATTTCTGCGGCGGTTTCCAGTCGTGGGCCCTGTGTGCACCCGTACACCCCGCCATGATGCACCGTCAATCCCGTCGCAGATGCGGCATCGACCAACTGGCGAGCCAGATCATTCGTAAAGGGTTCCGAGAACTCGATATGGCGCGCCTGTGAGTCAGGAGAAAACGTTTGCATTCGTCCGTGTGTGTAGTCTATCAACTGGTCCGGAACCAACAGATCCCCAGGTTGCAGATCCGTTCTGATGCCACCCACGGTGTGGATGGCGATGATCCAGCGGGCTCCGGCGGCCGCCAGTGCATGCAGATTGGCACGGTAGTTGATCGCGTGGGGAGCGATGCGCACGCCTTCACCGTGACGCGCCAGGGTCAGGATCGGCGTGCCATCCAATCGAGCCTGCCAGATCGTCGCGGACGGCTCGCCGAAGGGGCGCTCTGTGATCGACACCGCAGTCTCCATCATGACGGGAAATTTTGCGCTGCCGGAGATGACGGCGAGCATCAACGGGCATCCTGCAGGTCATCAGGCAACGCGCGGATTTCCGGCAGATTGCGCCAATAACCGTGATAGTCCATCCCACAGCCGAACAGATAGTCGGCACCACACTCCAGAGCCACGAAATCTGGCCGATAAGGCGTCTGATGTTCGACGGCTTTGCGCACGATTACGGCACTCACGATCTGACGCGCTCCCGCGGTGTGCAGGTGATCATGGAGCAGACTGAGAGTCAGGCCACGATCGAACACATCATCAACAAGCAATACCGATCGATCCCGCACTTCCATGCTTGGTGGCGACAACCAGCGCAGTTCACCGGCTGTTGTCGAATCTCCATAACGAGTGACCTGTACCGTTGCCTGTTGCAGTGGAAACCTCAATCGGGCCAGCAGCTGTCCGGCCAGATACACACCACCCTGGAGCACACAGATCAGGAGCGGGTTGTGGAATCGCAGCGCCAGATCGAGCCGCAGAGCCAGCTGATCGATCGCGGTACGAACTGTCACCTCGTCATGGATCAGGCGGGATCGGTCAACCACTTCGGACATGTTCATCGCCGACATCCCGGCGCATAGGATTTCAAGGCTAGAACAGCCACTTCAGCTCCACCTGCAGATAATCCTCCTTCTCGAGAAATGCGGCCCTTTCTTCCTCGGCAAACCAGGCAGCCGGTGACTGGGTCTCAAGCTCGGTCGAACCGGTAAAGATGCGCCCTTCAACGGCGATAGAAAAGTTGTCGCCAAGCTGGCGACTGGCTTCGACGCTGACCACCGTTTCGGCGGTTTCCTTGTCTCGAACTACACCGATCAACGCTTGCGAATCGCTGGCATCGTTGAACCCGAGGCGCAACCCGAGCGCATAATCGTGTTCAAACAAGCTGTCGAACGCCAGCTCGTTGCGTTCGTCGTAGAAGTACTCGGCGACCAGCCCCAGATCCATCTGCGAACCCATCACGCCGACCATGGTGTACTCGGTTCCAGCGGTGGCAGCGAGGAACGGATCGCCCTGACCACGTCGATGAATGCTCTCCAGCTTGAATGCCCAGTTGCCCACCTGGTACTGCGCGTCGAGACCGGTTTGATCGATCAGCTCATATTCCGGCACCAGTTCCACCCGGTTGTCAGCACGCAGTTCGGGAATCAGGTTAGGCGCGCGTCCTGTGCCACTGAAATGGTAGATCCCGATATCCAGTGCATCGAACTGCGCAGACCAGCGCGCGGCAAAGTCGACATGTGCCTGCTTGCTGTCTGCCTCATAGCGGGCAGCGTCGGTGTCGATCACAAACGGCAACCTGAGTCGGCCCCTGCGCCCAGGAAAGGTTCGCTCACGAAAACCAGACATGGCGAAGAGATCGACCGTTCCCCAGTCCCGCACCAGCGTCAGCTGTGCCATCGGCTGACCAAGCTTCTCCTCCCCATCAATATTTTCGACCAGGTCGGTCTGATTGATGATATCGACCAGATGATTGAATTCCGCAACCCCCCAGAACACCTGTTTGGCGCCGAGGGAAAACTCCCAGCGCTCACCCAGCGCCGACCAGAACAGCTCCCGCACATCTGCGTGTGTGCGCTTGTCGTCTTCGCTGTCAACACGGGCAAACGGGGCGAACACCAGCTGTGAGTGCTCACCGGTTTCGAATACGAATTCGCCGTGGGCACTGAGGCTCTGGGACTGGTTGTCTTGGCGGAAAGGACCCTCATCGGCAAAGAGGCGCGATTCGAGCGAAATTTCGAAGTCTGCTTCAACGGCCATCACAGGACTTGCACCCAAGGTGAGTGCTCCTGCTGCAAGCACACGCAAAGCGAGTGCAAAGTACAAACTAACGCCAAGCTGCTGACGCCTCCTTTCATGATGCGATGCGAAACTTCCGCTCAAGATTGCTCGCTTTCGGTGCTTCACTGTATATAATCCCAGCTTACTGGATAAAACCACAGGATCTCGAATGCAGCCGCTCACCCCGCGTCAGGCCCAGATACTCCAGCTTATCCGCACCCACATCGTCGACACCGGCTATCCGCCTACCCGCGCCGATATCGCCGAACAGCTTGGCTTCAAATCGCCTAACGCTGCCGAAGAACACCTCAAAGCCCTGGCCCGCAAAGGCGCCATCGAAGTCATTCCCGGCACCAGTCGCGGCATCCGGTTGCCTGAAGGTGACAGCGGTATTCCAATCGTCGGCAGTGTTGCTGCAGGTCATCCGATTCTCGCGACAGAACATATTGAAGATCGTGTCGAACTGCCGCCGGGATTTTTCCGTCCTCACGCAGACTTCCTGCTCCGGGTGAAAGGCGACAGCATGATCAATGCCGGCATTCTCGATGGAGATCTGCTTGCTGTACATCGTACGCGCGATGCTGCCAATGGCCAGATTGTCGTGGCTCGCATTGACGAAGAAGTGACCGTCAAACGCCTGCAGCGCACGCGCAACCGCAACAAGGTGCTGCTGATTGCTGAAAATCCAGCCTACGACCCCATCGAAGTCGATCTCTCCGTAACCCCCTTTGTCATCGAAGGTCTCAGCGTCGGTGTCATTCGACAGATGTAGCGTTTAACCACACGCCCCCGAGCGACTGCAGCTATGCATCGCTCAAACTCTTTCAACTTGCCCAGTGCTCTTGCCTCGCGCCTGCGCTTTTAAGTGCTGCCTGTCACCGCTTTTTTCGCCCGTGGCTTGGCCGCTACCTTTTTCTTGGCAACCGCAGACTTGGCTGCCACCTTTTTCTTCGCTTTGGGTTTTGCCGCTGCTCCACTGGTCGCAGGCGCCCGCGCATCGGACTTCGACCCATCGTCAATAGCCCAGCGTCCGTCCTGATAGAACGCTCGCCATCCGGTCGGCTTGCCGTCCACTTCGGTCTGCACATACTGCTCACGTGTCTTGCGCGCGAATCGGAGTAACGCGGGCCGACCCTGACCATCAAATTCGGGTGCCGAGAGCAGATAGCCAAATTTCGGATCGAGCTCGTTGGCATGAGACTTCAGCTCACCTACCAGCGGCGCGCGAGTCTCTCGGAACTTCGGAAACTGGCTGGCTGCGAGGAACAGTCCGCTGGCGCCATCACGCAGCAGGTAAAAATCATCCACCTTGCTGCATCGCAATTCCGGCATCGGGATGGGATCGGCTTTTGGTGGTGCAGCTTCACCGTTGCGCAGCAGCTTGCGGGTATTCCCGCACGTCGTGTTGGTACAGCCGAAGTATTTGCCGAACCGGCCGGATTTCAACTGCATGTCGGCGCCGCACCGATCGCAGGCCAGGAGCGGCCCTTCGTAACCCTTGATCCGATACTGGCCGTTCTCGACGGCATATCCCCCGCAATCCGGATTGTTGCCGCAGACGTGCAGCTTGCGGCCTTCGTCGATGAGGTAAGGGGTCATGGACGACGAACAACGTGGGCATCGATGCCGTGTTCGCAACAACCGGGATTCGCTTTCTTCGTCTGCGTCGACGTCGGCCGCTTCTTCACCGGGAATGAGATTCATGGTGTGAGTGCATCGTTCCTTGGGCGGCAGGGCATAACCCGAGCAGCCAAGGAACACACCGGTTGAGCCGGTGCGGATCTGCATGTGGCGCGAACACTTGGGACAGATAATTTCGGTATCGGTCGGATCATTTGCTCGCATGCCGCTGTCCGCAGACTTGGCCGTCTCAAGCTTGCCGGAGAAGTCTTCGTAGAACTGATCCAGCACTTCACGCCAGGCGATGTCGCCTTCGGCGATACGGTCGAGTTCAGCTTCCATCTGCGCCGTGAAACCATAGTCGAGCAGGTTTTCGAACTGCTCGACCAGCCGGTCCGTCACCAGTTCGCCAATCTTTTCGGCATAAAATCGTCGCGCATTGAGCGTGACATAACCACGTTCCTGAATGGTCGAGATGATGGCGGCATAGGTCGACGGTCGACCGATCCCGCGTTTTTCCAGTTCACGCACCAGGCTCGCCTCACCATAACGTGGCGTCGGTTTGGTAAAGTGCTGAACCCCTTCCACGAAAGCCAGTGCTAGTGCCTCGCTGGTGCGAAAGTCCGGCAGCACCAGATCTTCATCCTTGCGCGCGGCTTGCGGCAGAACCCGCGTGTAGCCATCGAATACCAGTATCCGGCCACGCAACCGCACTTCGCACTCCTGTGCCTGTGCAGTCACCGTCGTCGACATGTACTCCGCGTCGGGCATCTGACACGCCACAAATTGGCGCCAGATCAGATCGTAGAGCCGAACGGCGTCATTCTCGACATCGCTGAGATGTTCGCTGCGCGTGCCCACATTGGAAGGACGAATGGCTTCGTGAGCTTCCTGCGCGTCTTTTTTACTGGAATAAAGCCGCGGTTTTTCCGGCAGATAGCGATCGCCAAAATTCCTGGTGACATATTCACGGCAACTCGCCACCGCTTCACCGGACAGATTCGTCGAATCGGTTCGCATGTAGGTGATGTGCCCCGCCTCGTAAAGGCGCTGTGCCATCGTCATCGTCTTTTTTACAGAGTAGCCGAGCCGTGTGCTGGCGGCCTGCTGCAGGGTCGACGTGATGAAGGGTGCACTCGGGCGCGATCGGGTTGGTTTGTCTTCCCGACTGACGACGGTAAATCCGCCTTGTCGCATGCGGACCAGCGCAGCCTCAGCGGCGGCGCCGTTGTCTGGTCTGAAGTTTTTTTCGTCAACTCTGGCCAGCTGAAAACGATAGATCGACTCATCGCCCTGGCGTGACAAGTCAGCAAACGCTTCCCAGTATTCTTCCGGAACAAACGCACGAATTTCCCGCTCACGCTCAACCAGCAGTCGAACCGCCACGGATTGCACGCGGCCCGCAGACAATCCCCGCGCAACCTTTTCCCACAGCAGAGGTGACAACTCGAAACCGACCACACGATCCAGGAAACGTCGCGCCTGCTGGGCGTTGACACGATTCATGTTCAGTTCGCCAGGGGCTGCAAAGGCCTCCTGGATGGCTTTGCGGGTTATCTCGTTGAATACCACCCGTCGATACCGAGCGGGGTCACCGCCGATGGTCTCGCGCAGATGCCAGGCAATGGCTTCCCCTTCCCGGTCCATATCCGTGGCGAGGTAGACGGTGTCGGCGTTTTTCGCCAGGCGCGCCAATTCAGCGACCACCTTTTCTTTGCCCGGCAGGATCTCGTAGCTCGCGTCCCAGTTGGATTCAGGATCCACGCCCATGCGCCGCACCAGTTGAGAGCGCGCTCGTGCGGCCTTGTAGGTGGCTCGTTCGGCAACTGGAATGGCCTTGGTCTTCGCCGCTTCCTTCGCCCGATCCTTGGGATCCGTAGTCTTGCCGCCCATGGGCAGATCGCGAATGTGACCCACGCTGGAGCGAACGACAAAGTCATTGCCGAGATATTTGTTGATGGTCTTGGCTTTCGCCGGAGACTCTACGATGACGAGAGAACGTGCCATTTCGGCAGCCAAGGCCTCCTGTGCCGGCGTCGAAAGTCAGAGCCCTGATTCACAGATCGATGTGGCCGTACACATCCATAAGTGCGCCCCACCATCGGATCCCGGATTCTTGAAGATACCGGGCTATGTCAGCAGTTTGCGGTTGAACCAGGTCGAAAATGCCGCGCCGTTATAAGGGTTGCTTTGAAGACGTGTCAAGAAACGCGTCTGGCGTGCCAGTCCGTCACCCGCTCGCGGATTGTGACCATTGACTGCCGGATCTGATCCACTCGATCCGGCCCGGAGGCCGCACCGTCAAGGCTTTCAAGCCAGTACACCCAGACCAGAGAGGCAGTCACAGCCAGGCCTCTGGCGCTGCTGGGCAGGCTTCCCAGCAACGTCCGGAGAAGCAGCACAAGTTCTTCATTTGCGACAGCCGGGTACTCTGGATCAGTCCGCCAGTCCGAATCCCGCCCTCTCACGAGATGTACTTCAGGCAGACGAGCCAACGGGGACCCCATTGGCAGGCCATAACGAACACATTGAATTCTCGGTTGCCTGACCTGCGCACTGGCCGACACCCGCTCGTGAGCCTCGCTGTCCACCTTGTGCAGCGTCGTCAGCTCCACCACAAGTCCTGCGGCTCGCGCGCAGCTGCGCAACATCGCCTGCTCTTTGTCCCGACGTGTTGGCATCAGGTAGAGCACGGGGCCAAGAACGAGTACCAATCCGAGGAGTATGAATAACCAGGCCATGGTGTCGGGCTTGAATTGACGTAGAGGGTATATGCTATCGTGCTCGCAAATGAGATCGGGAGACAACATGAACGCGTATCACCGCATCATGCTCGCAGTCGACCTGACTGAAGAATCCAGGCCTGTCGCTGATCGGGCGCTAGCTATCGTTCAGGCATCCGCGGCAGAACTTCACATTGTTCACGTCATCGAACCACTGAGTCTGGCGTACGGCGGCGACGTGCCGATGGATCTCTCGGCGATTCAGGATCAGATCCATGAACAGGCCCGCTCGCATCTCGCCGAGTTTGCCGACAGCATCGGTGTGCCGGAAGCACGCCGGCACCTGATCTTCGGGCGACCGGAGCATGAGATCCAGCGGACTGCCCTCGCGCATCACGCTGACCTCATCGTGGTGGGCAGTCATGGCCGTCACGGTTTCGCCCTGCTGCTGGGTTCCACCGCCAACGGTGTGCTGCATGGCGCGCCCTGTGACGTTCTGGCAGTTCGCGTAGGCAACACAACGGAGAAGTAGTGCTCGAGACAGGAAGTACCCGATCGCCGGGTCGATCGGGTTGGGCGACATGGACTCTCCCATTGATTCAGGCAATGCTGCTGGCAGGCGCGCTGCTGCTGGCCGATTTTGCAACCGCCGCTCAGGACTACACCGGCGAACGCCGGGCCTATCAGACCGCCCTCTCCCATCTGGCTTCAGGACGCATCACTCAATACCAGTCGGTGCGCAAAACCCTCGATCAATACCCGCTCGCGCCCTGGCTCGATTTTCAGGAACTCAAGCGGCGTCTGGCGACGTTGACCGTGGCTGAAATCGATGGCTTCGAAACCAAGTACCCCGATCTGCCGGCCGCATCGGAACTGCGCGAGGGTTGGCTCAAGGCGCAGGCGGCAAAATCCAACTGGAAGGCTCTCTTGCAGGGCTATCCCACCGACGATCGGATATACGGTATCGAGTTGCAGTGTTACAAGGCGCGCGCCGAACTTACCGCGGGTGATCGCGAAAACGCCCTGGCGGCAGCGCTCACACTGTGGATGACCGGCAAGTCGCAGCCCATCGCGTGCGACCCTTTGTTTACCGCGTTACGTCAGAGTGGCCGAATCACCCAGGATCTCACCTGGCAACGAATGGAACTCGCCTTTGCAGCCAATTCCATTCAGCTGGGGCGACACCTGATCGCCCGTCTTGCAGGCGACCATCGGATCTGGGGCGAGGCGTACTACCAGGTCCACATCGATCCGAGGCGCCTGCTGGTACCGGCACGATTCAGCAAGGCATCCCCAAGGGTACGACGGGTGGTGCTGAACGGCCTGGTGAGGCTGGCAGCGAGGAATCCCGCTGAGGCCTACAAGATCTGGCCAACCTATCGAGACCAGCACGCCTGGAGTGCAGACGAACAAACCACCATCGAACGAGCTGTCTGGCAGGCCCGGGCGAGCCAGGGCAACTTTCCAGAGCCTGCGTTCAAGTCCAACGACCCACTTCTGCTGGCAACTCTCGCGACGATGGCACGCGATCGGCAGAACTGGATCGAGCTAACGCGATTCATCACGCTGATGCCTGACGACGAGCGCAACAAAATTGAATGGCAGTACTGGCTGGCCCGCGGCATGGAAGAAAATCAGGGAGACTCACCGGCTGTCGCCCAGATCTACCGCAGTATTGCAACGCAGCGTCAGTACTATGGATTTCTGGCAGCGGAAAAATCCGGCATGCCAGCTCAACTTGCACAGTCTTCCGTGGCGGCACTGGGGCCGGAAGCCATAGATGCCTTGGCCAAATATCCGAATGGAGCACGAGGACTTGAGTTTTTTGCACGCAATGAAGCGGTCAACGCACGACGGGAGTGGCTCTTCGGCGCAGACAATCTTGGTCCGGAAGCGGCTCGCGAGTTCACCTATGCAGCGCTGCACAAGGGTTATCCAAACTTCGGTATTTTCCTCGCCAATCGCGCCGGCTTGACGGATGAAGTGGCCGTACGATTTCCGGTCCTCTACCGCAAGGAATTCGATGCCGCGTCCAAACGTTCCCGGTTGCCCGTTCCCTTGTTGTTTGCAATCACTCGTCAGGAAAGTGCCTTTGACCGGCAGGCGAGATCCATTGCCGACGCACGTGGACTGATGCAGCTGCTGCCGAGCACTGCGCGCTGGGTTGCCGAGCGCACGCGCCAGAGAGCACCCAGCGAAGCCGCCTTGTACGAACCATCCACCAACATCAACCTGGGCAGCACATTCCTGGCAGGCTTGCTCGCGCGCTACCAGAACCAGTTGCCACTGGCGGCAGCGGCATACAACGCAGGTGAAGGTCGGGTAAAAAAGTGGACTACCGGCGTGACTGGCATGCCCATGGACGTCTGGATCGAAACGATCCCGTTCAACGAAACACGCAACTACGTGAAAAACGTGCTGGCTTTCCGCGTCGTCTACGGAATCTTGATCAAGGAACCACAGCCATTACTTGCACCACATGAACTGCTGGTACTGCGAAAAAGCTGATGAGCGGTCTGATCGACATCGGCGCAAACCTCCTGCACTCCCAGTTTGACCCGGATCGAATCAATGTTCTGACAAGAGCGCGAACGGCCGGAATTGAGCGACTGATCATCACGGCCACCAATCTCGAAGCCGCGGCAGACTCCCTCAATTTTCTGACCACGCTGCAGACGCGCAGGGATGTACCCCGTCTTTACACGACGGTTGGCATCCATCCCCACGACGCGGCAAAGGCAACGCCGGACTGGCAACTCCGGGTTAACACACTGGCCGAACATTCCGCCGTGGTTGCCATTGGCGAAACCGGTCTCGACTTCAATCGAAATTTTTCCCCGGCCGATATTCAGCGCGACGTTTTTGCCGGTCACATCGACATTGCCAACGCTACCGACCGTCCGCTGTTCGTGCATGACAGGGAGTCGCACGGTGAGGTGCTGCGCATGCTGAAAGCACGTGAAGTACAGCCGCAGAATGTCGTGATCCACTGTTTTACCGGCACCGCGCAGGAACTGGATGACTATCTCGCCGCAGGTTACTGGATTGGAATCACCGGTTGGGTGTGTGACCGGCGAAGAGGCCAGTCACTTCGAGACCTGGTGCCGAGGATTCCGCTCAACCGTCTGTTGATCGAAACCGATGCACCATTCCTCTTGCCTCACGATTTACCCGGCGATGTGATGCATCCGCCGGTCGGACGCCGCAATGAACCGGCTTATCTGCCGCACATTGCGGCAACACTTGCCGACCTGCTGCAGGTTTCGCTGCCAACGCTGATCAATCAAACCACCACGAACGCGGTCACGTTCTTTCGCCTGCCGAGCGAAGCAGTCGACGCACCTTTTCCGCCGTGAAAACCCAATCCAGTTCCACACTGCCAAGGGCAAGTACGGGCAACCTTGCGCCATATCGCTGCGTCAGTGCGGCATCAGTGGCAACATCGACAACACGCAGTGTCAGTCCTGCCAGTTCTGGCATACTCATCAGCAAATCGAAAGCCTGATCACACAGGGAGCAGGCGCTCGTGCCATACATCAGCAGGCTGATTCCGTTACTCAATTGAATACTCTCTCCACTCATTCCTGGCCAACGATTAGGCTCGCTGATCCGGTCAGCGCAGCCCGTTATCCGCTGCCGGTGCAGCGGCAAGCCGATTTTCTGCGCATCGACGCGCAGCAATGGATCGTCACGCTGTCGATCCCGACGATACCTGCAGATGCCATCCTGGTCGCCAGTTTCGTGACTCCCGGTTCAATCACCCCGGATCATCAGTTCACGCTCATCGCCGATACTCACGAGTGGCCACTGTTGCCAGTGCCTTCCCTGGTTGGGGAGCGACCCGATCAGGTGTCGATGAACGATGCAGTGTCCACCCATATCGACTGCTGGCATACCCGCATTCCGGTAGACAACCCGACCATCCGCCTGCGCATGACCACTGAGCTGGCACCCGAACACTACTTCATTGCCATCTCGTCGCGCCCGCTCACCATCTCTGCGCCGCAACTACCCTGCACCTGCGTAGTGGCGAACACTCCCCAGGCGATATCCCAGATGACCGCCGAAGAACCGCTGCGCAGATCCATTTGTTCACCCACCAGCCTCGCCATGCTCCTGCCTTGCGCGGTCCGCGACGAGTTACTGGCCTGGACGCGGGATCGCGCGACTGGAATGCACGGCAGCTGGGCGCTGGCCGTCCGCGCAGCAGCGCTGAAAGGCGCTGTCGCGGCAGTTGAACTGCACAGCGATTGGGAAACTGCATTGGCCATACTGCACGCCGGACTGCCGTTTGCCGCCTCCATCCGATTCCCAGCCGGTGGGCTGCAAGGCGCACCGCTGAATGGCACAGGCGGCCATCTGGTCGTTGTGTATGGGATTGTTGACAACAGCGTGCTGGTCCACGACCCGGCAGCCGACAGCGATGAGACAGTGCCCCGTCGATATGATCTGGCCGAGTTCACCGCCGCATGGCTAGCCAGCCGCGGTGCAAGCTATATCATCGCGCCATGATGCGAAGATTTTTCTCGATGATCGCAGTGATCCTGGCTAGGAGCCTGCGCGGCAGAAGGCGGCGGTGCGAGGCGAGTGTCAATTCGAGTCCGATTTTTCGTTCGTTTGAGACGCGTAGTGGGTGCTACGCAACGAAAACGAACGGAAAAGCGGGCC
>JANNBJ010000107.1:0-74758 GCA_031385325.1 Gammaproteobacteria bacterium
GAGCGTGAACGGGCGACTGCGCAAGATCATCAAGACACGGGGTCATTTCCCGAGCGATGATGCCGCCTGCAAACTGATCTGGCTGGCGCTACGCAACATCACAGCGGATTGGCACCGGTCGGTGCATGTGTGGCGAGAAGCCATGAACCAGTTTGCGATCGCCTATGGGGATCGCTTCACAAGATCGAAGAGGTGATTGGTATGATCAGACTTGCCCACCGCGCCGGCCGCCCTATAGAGAGGGCGGCCGTCACCGTGGACAAGTCAACAAACCGCCTCACACACAGAAATCCTGACAACTCCTTGCAGACCGCCAGTGGTATCTATGGCCTCCAGACCTAAGCTGAACGGACTTGCCCACCGCGCCTGGCGCCCTTTAGTGGGGCGGCAGTCAGCGTGGACAAGTCAACAGACCGCCCCGCACATCGAAATTCTGATAACTCCCGAGGCCACGCGGAAACCAGAGACCTTTCTTCGCAATCAAGCCCAACCGTGAAGGGTCTCATCGGAGCAACTACTCATCAGATCAAAGTAGTCCTCGGCCGCACTTTAGTGGTCAACCGGTAGTGACACCCGCAAACGGAAGAGATAGTTTCTCACCACGACGCGTCGAACCTGAAGATGGAGACGTCCATGATTCCACCCACACTCAGGCTCTTCCTCAGATCCCTGTATCGGCGACTGCATCCCACCGTGCATACCCTGGTTCTTCACATCTCTCGCGCGACGTTCGCCCTCTATGTCTGTCGCGTACCGCTGCTGGTGAGCTTCGGTGTCTTCTTGCTCGCATCAGTCCCTCAAATCCAGGAAGTGTTGCGCGTCGATCTGCAGGACTTCGTTCGTGCCAAAGAGCAGACTGCTGATCGAGCACTATTGCACTTTGGCGTCGACCTGATCACGACCTTTCTGTTGTGCTGGTCGTCGATGTTCTGGACACACTACGCACTGATCAATCGTTACCCACCTGCACTCGCCTCAAGCCTCGCTCTCAAGCTGTTGGTCAGGCTCTTGCCCGTGACCATCGGCGCGTTGCCATGGATCGGTGGAGCTGTTGCGCTTCGTGGCGCAACCCAAGGATTGGGTGAAGAGTCTCAGACCCTTGCCAATGCCCTGTTGATCGGCCTGATTGTGAGTGCGGTCATCTCCGTGAGCACCTTCTAAGGGTCGCGGGTGCAGCACGCCATCCCGCCGCGAGGGCGAACGGAGCTTCAGACCTGGAATCCACCCGGCTACGACTATCGTGCGGTGCTAGGTTCGAGCCTCTTCGTGGCGGGCGCCTGTTTTCTCCTGGTGTACCTCGATCCGATGCGCTATGGCGAATTCCTGGGAACGATCGGTGTGCTGCTGAGCGCTACCGTCGGCGTGGTGCCGACACTCATTTGGTTGACCAGCGCTCCTTCGTTGCCCCGTTGGCACTTCCTGACAGTGCTACTGGGTATAGCGGCGGTGTGGAGTGCGGCAAACCTGAATGACAATCATGAAATCCGAACACTGCCTACACCCGAACGCCACTTTGTGGACGTCACGACGCTCGATGAAGCCACCATCGAGTGGTTGCACCATCGGCAGCCGGCACAAGAAACCCGCTCCCCCATTCCGGTCGTCCTCGTTGCCGCTGAAGGAGGCGGCATCCGTGCGGCGTACTTCACGGCGCAGGTGCTTGCCGCCATTCAAACCCGGTGTCCGGCATTTGCGCACCACTTGCTGCTGATTTCCGGCGTATCTGGAGGGAGCCTGGGCGCTGCGATGTTCGCAGGCTCGTTGGATGCAAAACCCGTGGCCGACCCCCTGGTCTGTGGTGAAGCGCCTTTTGCATTGCCGAGCGATGAGTCTGGCTTGAACGTAGATGTGGATGCCGCACTCTCCGCTGATTTGCTCGCCCCCCTTACCGCTGCATTCCTCTTCACGGATTCCATACAACGTTTTCTGCCGTTCGCGATACCGGCCTGGGATCGTGCAAGAACCCTCGAATTCGCCAGCGAGCGCGCGTTCCAGCGCGTGACTGGTTCATCGTTCCTTGAACACTCGATCTATGGCTACTGGCAACCTCATCGGGATGTACCATTGTTGATGTTGAATACCACACGCGTGGCAACCGGTGAGCGAGTGGTTGTATCTCCCGTCCTGCCTCTCAACGAAAAGTTTAACCGTCTTCTCAGCCTCGCTGATCTCGCGTCTTCAACCGACGTGCGCATCGGGACCGCTGCGATTCTGAGTGCACGCTTCACCTACATAACACCTGCCGGAACACTTCCACTGTCCCCAAGGGAGCGACTCGTTGATGGGGGTTACTTTGAAAACTCCGGCGCCGCCACACTCACGGAGGCGATCGACGTGGTGCAAGAGGCCGCAGCCACCGCGAACATTCCCATTCGATTGATCGTGATTCGCATCGGCAATTCCCCCTCCACACTGGCTTCAGCAACAGACCGATCACCCTCACCAGCGAAAGAATCTTCAGCATCGCCAGCCCTCGGCGAGCTGCTATCCCCCCTGCGTACATTGATCAACACCCGCGAAGCACGTGGTCAGTTAGCCGAGGCCCAACTACGCACGAAGGTGTTTTCGATCCAGGAGAACGGCATCATCGCTGATCTCATCGAATTCCAGATCGGCCTCAGTGACGTCCAGATTCCGCTCGGCTGGCAGCTCTCGGAATCGGCGCGCCAGGAGCTGCGCGGACAGCTTGTTCCGAAAGCCGATTGCAGTTCGAGGACTGGCTTTCACAACGGGTGCGCGGTGGCAGATGTTGTGGGATATCTGCAGGACGCGCTGCTGACGACGGACACTGTAGAGCCGGCGGGTTGAGTCAATGCAGCCACAGGTGTGTAGAGCAACAAGGGCCAGAGTTGAGAAACTACAGCCTGGTTGACCTGATCAAGATTTCAGGTCCGCGCCGGAGGTATCGAAGTCACATCCCTCGCAATGGACTACTCGCCGGGTCTCTTAACGGCAACAACGCATCAAAGAGATTCGCAGCCTTGGAAATGCCAACGATGTACACCATCCGTTCAGTCACCTTGCCTTCTGCGTGTACGGCACCGGCCGGCAGTACCAGCTTGTCACCGGCACTGAGCGGAATGTGATTGCCATCGGCATCGAGCACATAACTCGATCCTTCCAGCACGTAGCCACAGTTGTCCACGTCGTGCCAGTGAAGCGGCAACTCCTCCATGCGCTCGGAGACATAGGTGGTGGGCCAGAGATCGAGACGGCTGAGGTCGGCGAGCGCCTCCTCCTTGGTCGTGAAGGCATTCTTGATAACGCGCATCGGGCCGGGTTCGAGTGCCATGGTGGTGACTCCTGAGTCGTCAGAAAATGTGCGCGTTGTCGGGACTGTAACGGGTCGTGTGCGGCAATGCTGATCCGGATGGTGTTGGATAAATCATCGACTCAGTGCTGCCATGATTCTCTCTCGCTCCGAGTCCGCGCGCGACTTGATCGTCTGCCTGTGTTCGGCACTGAAACCAACCGTGGCCAGAATGTCGTCGTTACCCTCTCCCAGCCCTGGAGGGCCACCTTTCACGCTGCCAGGAGTGCTGCCCAGCGTCACAAGATTGCCCACGACCCGGGTTGGCCGGAAGTTGGGCACATCGACGATAGCCACATAACCGTTGGCAATGCTCTGTTCATCATCAAGTACCTCATGCCATTGGCGGACTCGGTCCCAGATGATCTCAGGTTGCGTGCGCAGGAAGGCCTCCCATTCTGCGGTCGTCTTGCTTATGAAAGCCGCCCGCAGCGAAGCACGAACTTCAGAGGAATCTTCGTGCGTTGCCCCTTGTCCGAGTCGTTTCCCCGGCGTCATCCAGCGTGGATCCACGGACAATTCCGGAACATCGGCATAAATGCAGAAGGCATCCCAGGCCTCTTCCTGCATCGTTTGCGCAATCATGATCGCGCCTCCATCAGCAGTCTGATAGATGCCGTAGGGGCCATGTATGTTGGGATGATGCGGACCGGCTCGACACAATCTGGCGCCAGTCATGCTCGCATGTGTAATCTCCCACTGCTGCAACCACAACTGCGCGCCGAGCGCGCTGGTTTGCACACGCTGTGCAATGCCTTGTCGCTCGCGCACCAGCAATGCTGTCATCACGCCAAGCGCCAGTTGCATGGCACCGGCGTGATCGCCGATCGCCGCTGCGGGCAACACCGGTGTGCGATCGGCGTAACCTGTCATGCCTGCAAGGCCACCTCGTGCGACAGCTGCGCCGTCGAGCATGGCCTTATCGGCATCGGGGCCAACGGGTCCAAAGCCGTTGACCGATGCGTATATCAGATTCGGGTAAAACGCTTTCAGGGTTTTTTCGTCGAGACCAAGCTTGTCCAGCGCCAGCTGTCGGTAGTTGGTGAGGAATACATCCGCTGTCGCCAGCAGGGCATGCAGTGCCTGCCGCGCCAAGTCCGTGCTGAGATCCATACAGACCGAGCGCTTCCCACGATTGCACGCCACGAATTGTGCGCTCATCGTCCCCATGGGCAGATCGTTATCGACACCTCGACCGAGGCGATTCGGATCGCCCAGTGGCGGTTCAACCTTGATCACGTCGGCGCCCATGTCCACCAGGTAAACACCCGCAGCCGGACCCTGGATGGCCAGGGTCATCTCGATCACACGAATGCCGGCAAGCGGTTCGGACATGGTGCTCTGAGCGGTCATTCGGGTGGAATTCTGGTTTCTAGACCAGCGTCATCACTGCAGCGATGATGGCACCAAGCACCATGACCCAGGCTGGAAAGGCGGACATCATGAAACCAAGCCCCCGCTTGGACGGATCCGAGACGTAACTTCGGAAATAGATGAACCGGCCAGCGACGTACACCGCGACCAACCCCGCCGCCCACAGATCACTCACCAGATGGGCAAAGGCGATAGAGGAAGGTACCAGCACTGCAAGCTGTTCGAGCGTGTTCATGTGCACCCGGAAGTAACGTTCGAACTCCGGGTGGCCAGAAATCGCCGGGGCCTGTATCCCATAACGACCACGAGCACGGCCGACTTCGATGCCAAAATAGATGAATTGCAACAAGGCGACCATTACAGCAAGTATTGTCAACACCATAGGATTCTCCTGATTTGTGGGTTGCGGACTGTTAGATTGAGTATGGGCAGAACGCTACGACAAACCAACAGCTAAATCGGGTTGGCCTGCCAGTGGCCGGTCACTGAAACGGCGTTGGCGTCATCTGACCATGCCGGCAGCGTCACCGCTATAACGGTCATACCAGCCTTCCCGGCCCGACACTGAAACTCTGTATTGCGTGGAATGCTGATACACGTTCCTGGTCCGAGGGATTCGATGGAGGACGCCCCTCCCTGCTGACGCCACAGCTCGCCACAGCCGTCGATCACATACCAAAGTTCGTCAAGATCCGGGTGCCGCACGGCATGGGAAACTTGTCCGGACGAGAATTCGAAACGCGCCATGCTGCCCGTCGGAAATCGCAGCAGAGGCCGAACGTTTGAACCATCAGGGGCTGTTTCGGAGCCTGCTGCACCGATCGATATGGTCTGAAACGGAGTGACCGATGTGCTCATCGACTTGTTCCCAGCTAGTCAAAAAGCGAGCACGGCCTGTACAGCCACCTGATTGCGTCCGTTGACATTGCCACCTGATTGTTGACCACGGTTGTACTCCAGCTTGAAGAGCAGGTTGGCATCCAGCCGGAACCCCACCCCGACATCGATCCGGGCCAGGTGGCGATCCCAACTGCGCGCCGAGTTTGCGACCTCGTCAAAGATCGAGCGATTCCAGCGTCCTGCCACCCACCAACGTGGCGCAAACTTGTAGCGCACCTCGACAAAGGCGGTCAACAACTCCGCATCTCCGACCCGTGGCACTTCGAAGGTGCTGCGCATGATTTCTGCCCAGAGCTGCAGTTGGCGGCGTTCGAAGGTGAGGTCGATGGCTGTTGTGGTCTGGTCAAAGTCGTTCACGTCTTTGTCAGCAGGCACCAGCCGACGTGTGGTGTCCTGCAGATATGGACCTCGGCTGTGCGACAGTCCGAGTGTCCATTCCGGCTTCGGGTGCCACGCGAGACGACCGGTAAAGGTTGGATCGGTGGTGAAGCCTTCCTCCACTGCGTCCCAGGTCTCGGGTCGGGACGAGATGGCCGCGTTCTTCACCTCGACCACCAGGTCGAAATCACTGAAGCCCCCACTCACCGACGCGCCGGTTGCATACGATGGCCCCCACACCACGGGCACCCAGGCGTGTTTGATTTCCGCAATGTTGCGTCGATTGACAAACCCGCCCACGGTCCCGGGAACCACTTGGTCGGTAATCGTCGTCGTGTCCTCGTACGCCACCGGCGCCGAGATCAGCGGATTGTCGCTGGATCGATGGCGATTCACCCAGCCACCAAAGGCCGTTGCAAACTTGCCGACCCGCAGCTGCACGCGGGCCGCATCGATAACACTGGCCTGCACATAATATTCGTCGAAGCGGACATCGCCCCGGCGTTTGCAACCGGGATCAAATCCGCGGTCGAGCTGCAACTGCAGATGTCCAGTCAGTCGCGGACCAGCACCTGCATCCAGAAGCAAGCCAAGGCGTGGCTGAATGAACGAGCCGTCTGCATCGAACAGGAGGCCAGGTGGTGGCTGGTCGGCGGCGTAGGCCGTCAGATCGGCCAGCACTGACAGTTGTGCCCACAGATCGCCATCATCGTCCTGGATCGCATGGGGCTGGAATAGCGCATCTCTCCATCCACCAGCATGTGCTGCGGGCGCTGGTGCGATCCATAACAATAATCCACACCAGAAAGTACACGACACGGCAATCCTGCGAACCGTTGAGTGCCGGGTTGACCAGTGCCTCATGCAACCCCACGCTGCACACGAAACGCAGGCATCGCCTCGGCAAAACCCTTGAGCGTCAGTGGCGCCATCGGTTCGGATGGAAACGCAGGTCCCATGCGGTCACGGGTTGCGTCATCCACCAGCACCTCACCCGCTTTGGCGGTGCTGCAGAGACGGGCTGCCAGATTCACCCGTTCGCCCACGACGGTATAGTCGTTGCGATTCTCGGCACCGATGCATCCTGCCACCATCACGCCGGAAGCCAGTCCGATGCCAACTCGGATGGGTTCGGCGACTTCGATGTTGATACGATCCCGCTCTTCGAGCATCGCAAGCGCGCAGCGCACAGCCCGCTCGGCATCATCACCGTATGTCTTCGGCGCGCCAAACAACGCCATGATGGCGTCACCTGCAAATTGATTGATGACACCCCGATGTGCCTGCACCACACGCGTCATGGCACCCATATGGTGATTGAGCAGTTCGATGATCTCTTCGGGGTTGCGGCCGACGCTCAGCGCGGTATAACCCCGAATGTCGCAAAACATGACAGTGACATCACGCAGTTCACCGCCCAGCTTCACCTCGCCGGAGATCAGGCCTTCGGCAACCGCCGGGTCGGTCACCTGTTGCAGTACCGAGTGATATCGTTCCTTGAGTTCAAGACCAGCCGCCATGTCATTGAACGATTCAGCGAGGGTGTTCATCTCGCGTGTTGATGACGGTGGCAACCGCAACGCAAAATCCCCGGCGCGGATTGCCCGTGTTGCGGTGACAAGGCGAGCCACGGGTTCCGCCAGCAAGCGGGACAGGAACAGCGCAAGCACACCGGCCAGCAGTGAAGCCACCACACCGGTCAAGGCAATGCGCCAGGCTAATTCCCGCTGGTCCGCATCAAACCGGGCCATGGAAATGGACGACAGCAGAAACGCCGGCGGGAATACCGAGCCTTTATTGAGCACGTATTTCCTGTAAAGCGCGGTCGACTCACCTACCGTCACCACCCTCGCTGCGTCGCTATCGGGCAGGTCCAGTTTCGCCTGCAGCGCCTGGGCCGTGGCGGGATCGATTTCGTCGCTGATCAACTGGTTGTTGATCACCAGCGCCGAACGCACCTGGTTCGAGCCTGCGTTGTTTCCCGGGCTGAAGGTCGTGCTCACCGACTGCGCGATAACCAGCGAGCCCACGTGGCTGCCAAAACTGTTGATGGACATGGTCAATACACGATACGGCTGCGGCGTGTCAGCGCTATCGGCAAGCGTCATGAAACCGAGTTGGACATCACTGCGTTCTGCACCTTTCGCTGCGGCAGCTGACAATGGCGCGAGCGAGGCATCGGCCAGTTCCGGCACTCCTGCACGACTGTCCTCCGGGGGCTGCAAGACCCTCCCATCCCGATCCAGCAAACGGAAAAAGGCATAGTCGCCAGAGCGCAGTTCGTCCGCGGCAATCTTGTACAGATCCGGGTCTCGTTCCTCCAGCGCCGCAAACAAGCGTACCGACGTTGCGAGACGTGCCGCCTGTGCGGCTGCAGCGGCGTGTCGAAATTCCTGCTCACGCAGGAACGACGCGCTTTGCAGCGTAAAGAGTTCGTCAACGACGGCGCGGTAAGTGGCCCGGTTCTGGCGTTGTGCGATCAGCAGCGTTGCACTGGTGGTGATCACCACCACAGCCAGGATCGCCAGCAACAAGCGGACGCTGAATGCCATGGATCAGTCGCCCAGCTCGATCTGAACGGTTGCGCCTGCCGCAACGGTCAGCGGTTTCACCGGTTGCTGGTCGCTGGGCAGATAGGCGTGAACCTCGTAATCGCCAGGCGGGATGTCACCAAGGCGAAAGTGACCCGCTTCGTCGGTGACCGTGAACCAGGGAGATTCGAGCACCAGCAGAATGCTGCGCATGTGGCGATGGATTTCGCAGTAGATCTTCACGACGCCCGGCCGATCAAAAATAACCGGCGGGCTTGCTTCATCCTTGCGGAACCGGCCGAGGTCGAATCGCTTGGTCTGCGAGTAGGAGAACACCGAGTGAAATTCGTCATCGTGGTTGGGAAAGGTCACGGAGCTGCCAACCTGCACCGCCAGCATGCCGGGTCGGAACTGATAACCCTCCTGGTAAACCTCAGACTGGGTCGACTTTACAGCCGCCGGGTATATACCGTCCTTGCGGGTGAGCCAGACGATCGCACGCGCACCGTCCGCGGCGCGGATCGGCGTTCGTGTTCGGGTGCGATATTGAACGGCTGCGGGCGGTGGACTGCCCGTGTCGAACCGCACGTTACCCGCAACGATACCCGTGTCTGCAGCCTGGGCGAACACGGCCAGCGACAACGCCGGCAGCATCAACATCCGCAGGACAGGGCGTAACCGCATGGCTTTTTCCTTTTGCGCGCGGGTAGCGCGATGACAAATCGGGGAACGGCCAAAGGCCTTCGAGGTGGGCAACGATACTACGGCCCTGCCTTGGCTCGCAGCAACCCGGGACGTATTCCCCGCTTTCTGCTACCTTTCCCAACCCCTGAGAATTACTGACAAGCCAGATGCCCGACACAGCGGTTGCCAGCGCGCGCAAATCCTTCGTCATCGAAGGACGTTTTCCCATGCGCCGCGGCGAAATCGAATCGCCCACCATCGCCTATGAAACGCTGGGTCGGCTCAATGAACGCTGCGACAACGGCGTATTGATCTTCACCGGTCTGTCACCCTCCGCTCACGTCGCTTCGAGTTCGGCTGATCCATCCAGCGGCTGGTGGGAAGACATGGTCGGGCCCGACAAACCCATCGACACAAACCGCTACTTCGTGATCTGCGCCAATTCCCTTGGCAGCTGTTTCGGATCGACCGGACCTGCATCGATCGACCCCCTCAACAAGGCGGTCTACCGGTTACGCTTTCCTGTGCTGTCGCTGGAAGACATCGCCGCCAGTGGCGCGGCCCTGCTGAACCATCTGGGTATCGAGCGCCTGTACGCGGTGATCGGCGCATCGATGGGTGGCATGACCGCGCTCGCCTTTTCGATGCTGCACGCCGATCGCACCGCAGGACTGATCAGCATCTCCTCTGCAGCGCGCAGCCTGCCATTCTCGATCGCACTGCGCTCACTGCAACGGGAAATGATCCGGCGCGATCCGGACTGGAAGAATGGCGAGTACCGCATTCCCGGATCAGGACCTGCCACCGGCATGCGTCTGGCACGCAAGCTCGGCATGATCACTTATCGTTCTGCCGAAGAGTGGGAAACCCGGTTCGGGCGGGAGCGCACCACGGACGAGCCACCTGCACAGCATCCGTTTGGAATCGACTTCGAGATCGAAGCCTATCTGGAAGCCCACGCCCGCAAGTTCATCGGCAGCTTCGACGCCAACTGTTATCTCTACCTCTCCCGGGCGATGGACCTGTTCGATGCAGCCGATCACGGTGGCAGCCTGAAACAAGCCCTCGAACGGGTGCGCCTGGATCGCGCCATGGTAATCGGCGTGGAAACCGACTTCCTGTTTCCCATTCACCAGCAGGAAGAACTGGCGCAGGGGTTGAAGACGTTTGTGAAGGATGTTCGATTCGCCCGACTTGATTCCATGCAGGGCCACGATTCGTTTCTGGTGGACATGGATCGATTCAGACCTGCCATCGCCAGCTTTTTCTAGCTACTCGAAAGACCTCGCCCACTCCGCGTCGATAACCGCCATCAACCCGTCCGCGTCGAGGTAACCACGTGTCAGCAACCGGGTCTTGGTGCCCCGTCGCGCCAGCAAACTCGGCAGTGCGTGTGTTCCAAATGCATGCGCCATCTCGAACTGGAACTGCACTCGGGCAAGTGTCGACGGGTCAGATAACAGCTGGTCAAAGACCATCACATCGAGACCATGCGTCTGCAGAACGGATCGCAATCGAACTGATTCCGTCACGTTTTCGCCGAGGGTGAAGAACCGTCTCTGCAGATCGTGAACAAAGTCGAAGGGTGGAGAGCCAACACGCTACCGCACCGCTTCAAACGCAAGGCCGACCGGCGATCAGTCACGAGGATCAACAAGGACTCACAACAGATCAAAATGGGCCTGCCTATCATCTAATGGTTGGTCCGGTTAGCAGACCTTGTGAGCCTAGCAGCCTGTCGGACTTGAGCGATCGTAGCGAGCCGAGTGGGAGAGCGAGGACAGTTTTTCACAATTTCGAGGCGCATAGCGGCGCTATGCAACGAGAAATCGGGGAAAAATGGACCGCTCTTCCCACTGGCGCAGTAGATCAGTCTCAAGTCCGACAGGCTGCTAGAGATGGCTTGCAAGCAACAGGCGTCGGCGGAGTCGAGACCGACTGTGCCCTCACGGGAGGTGTCTGCGTTAGTCGAACGGACACGACTTAAACGAACTGACCACCGTTTCGCTGCGTCACGACGCCAGTCACTGACATGACGCTGTGCCATGTGCAAAAGAAGCTGAAGACCCGGCCACAGTGGCCTCAAACGCGGGGTGTGTCGCTGTAAACAGCGCAATTTCGACAGCTTACCCGATAACAAAACATAAGTGTTTTAAAACGTTTGTGTTTTAAAACAATTCCGTTTTAACATTCGACACCCCAGAGCGAGCTGCCACTATGAGCTTCCAAGACAAGATTTACGGGCGCAACGAAGAAATAGCCAGTCTCTTCAGAATGTTTGAGTCAGGCCGCGATATTTCAATGCACGGCCCCAGACGCCTGGGCAAAACCTTTTTGCTGGATCGACTCGTCGATGCGGCCGCGAGCCAAAACTGGACCGCTGTCAAAGCAGAACTGGCTGGCTGCGCCGATACTCGAGCCGTGTTTCGCGAGATGTGCGCCCGGATCGGCAGCCAAAGATCAGGCGGTGCCAAGGCCGTGGACTGGTTCACTCAGCGATTCAGTCAACTACTGGGACACCGCTCCGAATTAGGCGGTTCTTGGTACCAAGGCTTACTCTCGGTCGACTACGAGTCTCACTTCGAGCGACTCATCAAGGCGATGAACGACGACCCGCACCGTCGCTGGCTTTTGTTGATTGACGAACTCCCAATCTTTCTCAAGGTCCTGCACGACAGAGGTCCAGGAGGTCCAGCTGACGCACGGAATTTCATGAACTTGCTCAGCCGGTTGCGGCAGCAAAACCCCAAGGTGCGCTGGATGATCACCGGCTCGATTGGCATAGAGCCTCTGGCTCGAGTCGGCGACTACCTCGGTGTGCTGGCCAAGTTTCAACCCTATGAACTGCACCCACTAAGCGAGGTCGAGGCCAGAGCATATCTGCAAGACCTTGCGAGCGAGGGTCAATTACCACATCGCAACAAGCTCACGGACGCCGAAGCCGACGGACTGATCGCAGCCGTTGGCTGGCTTGTCCCTTACTATCTGGACGCATTGGCTCAGAAAGTGAAAGGCGAACCAACTGACTTGCCCGATCAAGCCCAGCTTATCATCGAAGAGGCGGTCGACCAGCTGCTGCAACCGAACGAAATGACCACCTTCGGTCCATGGGAAGAACACCTGAGGAAACACTATGTCGATTCCAACCGTGAACTTGCCTTCGGCGTCATGGGCGTGCTTGCGGAGGCGCCGCACGGTGCCAACCTCGACGTCCTGCTAACAAGCCTTCGCCGTCCCGAACTACAGCGGTCCCACCTGCACGCTTTGTTGATCCGCCTGCACACCGAAGGCTTCATAACCGTCAACAACGGTGATCACGACTCGCCGCAGTGCAACTTCCGCAACCCGTTGTTGCGCCGTTGGTGGCTCCGCTACATGCCGCAGGCTGCGGTCTGAGGCTCGCGCGCAATGGACCTGACCTATTTCAACCCCAATTGGCAGAAAGAGACGGATTTTGTCGCCAGCTTCGTGGCACGGCAGACCACGCTCGAGTACTTTCTCCGCCAACTCAGCCTGGCCCACATCGGGCAGCCTGCGCGCCACCATCTAATCGTCGCACCGCGTGGGTTTGGCAAGACTTCATTGCTGCGACGTATTGCCATCAGCGTGCGCTCTGATGCCGATCTGAAAGCACGCTTCATCCCTCTGCGCTTTCGCGAAGAGCAGCACAACGTCATCAGCCTGGACGTCCTGTGGCGCAATTGCCTGCAATCGTTGCTTGAAGCACGCGAAGACGAAGAGGCTGAACAAGCGGAACTGGATGCTCTCGATGCCGATTGGACCAGACATGCACCGCGCCAAGAATTATCCCGAGAGGAGCAAGACGGCGAGCCCGCCTGGCAAACCCTCCTCGCCCGCTGCCAGGTACTCCGACGCCGACCAATACTGCTGATCGACAACCTCGACAGCCTGCTCGCGGGGCTCAGCGAACAACACCAATGGGGACTACGCAAACGCCTTCAAGCCGATGACGGACCGGTCTTACTTGCAGCCGCCTCGCGGTACCCGGATGCCACGCACAACCCGAATGCCGCCTTCTATGAGTTCTTTCGCATCCAGACTCTGGACAAATTGGACAATTTGGAGGTCTTCACCTGTTTGCGGAACATCGCCGCCCACAGAGGTGCGGCTGGAAAGCAGGTTCTAGCGTCACTGGGCAACGATCCAGGGCGTGTTGCAGCACTCAACACCTTGGCGGGTGGCAACCCACGAACGCTCGCCGTGCTTTATAGCGTGCTTGAATCGCACATCAGTGGCGACGTGCTCTCGCAGCTCAGCGCCATGTTGGACACCTTCACCGGTTGGTACCAGGCTCGCACAGAGGAGTTGCCCATGCAGGCTCGCGCCGTGTTCGATGCGCTGGCCTTGCATTGGGATCCGATGACCGCCGCAGCATTGGGACTTGCCACCGGTCTAGACACACCAACGGTCAGCAGCCAACTCTCGAGGCTCGAAAGGACCGGCTACGTGGAGACGGTAGCCCTCAGTCGCCGCAAATCCAGTCGCAACGGTTACCAAGTCAGCGAACGCTTTTTCAACATCTGGTACTTGATGCGTAATGGCCCCCGTCGCACCAAACAGAGCGTTCGATTCCTGACGACGTTTCTGGAATCGTGCTTCAGCGCTAAGGAGCGTCAGTCGATGGCCCGAGCCGTTCTACGCGAAGGCATCGCTGACCCCAGCTACGTACTTGCACTGGCGACAAGCCGGGGCAACAAGCGGCTGCGCGCCCGATTGTTGGATCATGTCCAACGCCACTCGAGTAACACCGGCCCGACAAGTGAGTACAAGTCCGTGGTGGATGAACTTCGTATTGAGTGGCGCCTCGCCGGTCAGGCAGAAACAAGGCAGGGATCGCTATTCCGCGATCTGGCGGATCTCACTCGCCGCTTCGTCGAGGCAACTTTCGTGTCCAAGGCGGAGTTAAGGACACCACACCTGCACCGTGGACCACTCAACTCCCACAAACTTGGTCGTTCGGAGCAGGAAATCGAAGTGTATGACGAATTGATCTCGCGGATTGGTGGGGTGGACGAGCCTGCACTGCGTAGGCGGGTCGCCAATGCACTACTCAATGAAGGGATCACGCTCGGCACCCTTGGCCGCTTGGAACGGGCCATCAAAGTGTACGACGATCTCATCGCGCGCGCTGGTCGGGCCCACGAGCATGCTCTGCGTGAGTGCGTCGCCAGCGCGCTGCTCGACAGAGGCTTCAGGCTCGACGCCCTCGGCCGCTCGGAGCAGGAAATCGAAGTGTATGAGGTTCTAGTCGGGCTCTTAAGCGATGCTGACAATCCGACGCTACGACATCAGGTTGCGACAGCGCTGCTCTTTAAAGGGCGCGCGCTCGAAACCCTTGACCGCTCTGAGCGGGCCATCGAAGTGTATGACGATCTCATCGCGCGCTTTGGTGAGGCCGTCGAGCTTGCTCTGCGTGAGTGCGTCGCCGGTGCGCTGCTCGACAAAGGCTTCAGTCTCGGCATGCTTGACCGCTCGGAACAGGAAATCGAAGCATATGACAATCTCATCGCACGATTTGGTGGGTCCGACGAGCCTACGCTGCGCGAGCAGGTCGTCGACGCTCTGTACTACAAAGGGAGCACGCTCAGCTTCCTTGGCCGCTCGGAGCAGGAAATCGAAGTGTATGACGATCTCATTGCGCGATTTGGTGGGTCCGTCAATCCCGCGCTGCTCGAGCAGGTCGCTCGTACGCTGCTCAACAAAGGGATCACGCTCGCCGACCTTGGCCGCCCAGAGCAGGCCATCGAAGTGTATGACGATCTCATCGCACGATTTAGTTGGTCCGACGAGCCTGCGCTGCGCAAGCATGTCGTCGACGCACTGTTCTACAAAGGGATCACGCTCACCGACCTTGGCCGCCCGGAAAAGGAAATTGAACTCACCTATCGAGCAGCCATCGAGCGCGAACCCACATCCATTGACGCGCACAAAGAGTTGGGTGACTTCTTGTTCGACTTCAGTGGAGACCTCGCTGGCGCGCGCAAGGCATACAGCGATGGTTTGGCGTTCGTAGGGCCAGCAGACGACAAGTCCAAGTTGCATTCAAATCTTGCGTACTTGTTAACCCTGAGCGACATTGATTCGAGAGAAGTCCAACAACACCTCGATCAGGCGCTAACAGAGGATGGCAACCTGTTACCTTCCGGTCGTCGCTTGCTTGAGGCGCTATCAATTCTAAACTCATCAGAGAACTGGGACTGGAACGCTGTGTTTGTGGCCATCGGTGCGGCGGTTACCAGCGACGACAATGCACTTTGGAACACCTATGCAAACAACCTTGAGCGTTTGTTGGGGCACGTTCTGGCCAAGGGTAAGGGCGCAGACTTTAAACAATGGATGGAAGAGGCCAACTACCCAACACAATACGCGCCGCTCTACCACGCGTTTGTCGCCGCACTCGAGGGTGAGGATCATCTACTGCTCATCAACCCAGAAACCCGTGAACCTGCTTCAAAGATCCATGCCGGGATCGTGCGTCGGCTCAAGCTCTACAGGCGGGCATGAGGTGCACTTGGTCTGGAGGGTGCATGTGAAGGCCTACGGAATCGGTCGCGCTGTGAGCTGGTCGCTGTCATGTGTTCCTTCACCGACTCTCCGCATGTCGGTAGCGCATTGGGTTCTGCACATCGTCAACAACAATAAGCGCCAGAAACAAGATGTGTTCGCAACCCCGTTACGAAAAAACTTTTTGCCCGCTCACCTCACCCGCTCCGCTTCAACAATAGCCATCAACCCGTCGGCATCGAGGTAGCCACCTGCCAGCAGGCGGGTCCTGGTGCCTCGTCGCACCAGGACACTGGGCAGTGCGTGCGTCCCGAAGGCGAGTGCCATCTCGAACTGAAACTGAACACGTGCCAGTGTCGAGGAATCGGTCACCAGCCGATCGAAGGCCATCACATCAAGACCACAGGTCTGCACGATTGACCGCAGTCGGGAGGGGTCGGTGGTGTTTTCATCCTGCGAGAAAAATCGACGCTGCAGATCATGGAGAAAGTCGAAAGGTGGGCATCCAACCAGCTGCCTCACCGCTTCCACTGCCAGACAGACCGGCAACGAGTTGTGGATATAGTCTTCCGCCGGCAATGGGGCAAAGGTCTGACCCGTGGTATCCGCCACTTCCTTCCACAACTTCTGCATCAGCCGTCGACCGTAGCTGCCAACCACCTGGGTACTGTCGAGATTGATGCCACCAAGGACCAGATCCAGTTTGATGTCAGTGTGGAGCTCGGCACGTACAGCCTCGACCGCTGGTGTCATGCCCCAGCACCATGAGCACAGCGGATCAGTAACGATCAGAATCGTCGGATCAGTTCGTTTGATCCTGTGGTCACCTCGCCAATCACCACGGCATGAACAAAGCCTGCGGCGTGCAGTCGATCCACACACGCTTGTGCGCGATCGTTTGGCACCCCAGCCAACAGGCCACCGGACGTTTGTGGGTCGCACAGCAGACGAGCGTCGAGATCGCCGTTCACCACGAAGTCTGCAAGCACCTGTTCGTTGTTGGCTTGCAGGGAACTGCGCACACCGCTAGCCAGCAACGCCTGCGCACCGGTCAGAGTCGGTACCGATTCAACTGCAACACACGCTCCGACATGACTTGCGCGCAGCATCTCGGCCAGATGACCCAGCAGTCCGAAGCCGGTGACATCGGTGACGCCAGTTGCACCACTCTCCACCAGGATGTCCACGGCCGCCGCATTGCTGGCATCCATGGCCAGCATCGCTTCGGCCAGCGCATCAGCGACCGGCAACCCGCGCATGGCCGCAGCCAGAATGACCCCTGTGCCAATCGGCTTGGTCAGAATCAACTGCTGGCCCGGTTTGAGACCGCTCTTGGTGAATGTGACTGGTCCGCGTCGACCGGTAACCGTCAGGCCAAGAAACAGCTCCGCGCCTTCAGCCGAATGCCCGCCTACCAAGGGTACGTCGTGTGCTTCAAGAACGTCGACCACTCCCGTGAGCAGCGCTGTCAGTTCTTCTTCCATCAACTGCTCACCCATGAGCGGAATGGTGGCGAGTGCGACAGCACTGGTCGGAATCGCCCCCATGGCATACAGATCATTGAGGTTGTGATGCGTGACGATGCGACCAAAACGATAAGGGTCATCCACCATGCTGCGCAGCCCATCGGTGCTGACCAGCACCGAGCCGTTGGCGACGATCTCTGCAGCGTCATCGCCAATGCCAAGCAGCACACCAGCACGGGACTTGATCGGCAAACGAGCCAACACACGCTGCAGCAGGTCGGCACCCAGTTTGGCGCCACATCCGCCGCAGCGCATGAGATCGGGCACATCACGCTGCATCGCTTCGGGCAATACTGCAGCCGCAGTTTTCATCGGCGCGGGCAGATTACGAAAGCGCTGCATGAACTCCCGATCGATCCAGTCTTTCCAGCGCCACATCAACCGGCCGGATACCGCGAGCCCCCACTTGGCAGCAACCGCCGAACCATCGCCTGTGCCCAGCAGCCGCAGGAAGTGCTGTTGCGGACGGTAACGTTGCAGGCTCGTACCGGCAGGAATCGCGCGCAGATTGTGGGTGAGGATCGGACCTGCCCGCACTGCAAACACGCCGCTTTTGGCGCGCTCCTGACCCCGCAGACAAGCCACATCACCGGCCGCAAGCACCTGCGGATGCGACACCGAACGCAGGGTTTCATCCACCACGACAAAACCACGATCATCGGTTTTCAATGTGCTGGTCCTGAGCCACTCGGGTGCTCCCACATCGGTTACCCAGAACACTTCGTGGGCGGCGAGCGAGGTACCGTCAGCGAGATGCAACCGGTCACCAATGAAGTCCTTCGCTTCGACACCGAGTACCAGAGCCATGCCACGCGCCATCGCCTGTTGCCGGAGCAATTTCCCTGCCCTGGCAGAAAAGCCTGGCATCCACTGTCGCCCGACGATGGATAGCTGCAGATCAGGGCGCGCGGTGAGCAGTGCAAATGCAAGCTCGACACCACCTGCACCCGCGCCGACCACGGCCACCGATGCGGCAGCCGGTAGTGATGCACGTGCCCGGTCCCAGGCAGGCAGGAATCGGCCAATGGGTTTGACGGCAATGCCACGTGCAGGGGCTTGTGGCAACGCACCACTGTTGAGCGACAGCCAGTTGAAAGCGATCGGAGGGCGACCACTCACCAGGATGAGCCGGTTCTCGACATCAAGACCCATGACTTCACCGTGGATCAGACGAACGCCAGCCCGATGACACAGCGGCAGCAGGTCGACATGCATGTCATCACGAGAATAGACACCCGCGATGTGGCCCGGCAGCATGCCGGAATACGGTGAGCGGATTTCGCGGGTCAAGAGCGTGACACGCACACCCGCTATCGGCTGCATGCCCAGACTGCGCAGCACCTGGACATGCGTATGACCACCGCCCACCAGCAACAGATCACGAACTGGCGGGCTGGCCATTGGCATCAGCGGAGAATGTCCATCAGATGAATCGGCACACATCGTTGGCTTACGTGCCGGGAGTTCATGTCAACCGGTTCAATCGTCGAGCAGCAAGTCGTCGAGATCCTTGGCCAACCGACGTGCCTCGAGGCGTCGTTCAATTTCGCGACGGATCGCCAGATTGCGGACACCATCCTCCTTGCTCAGCACTTCATCCACGTCCGGTGCATCGTCATCACCGGCAACCTCGACAAAGCCATCACCTTCCTCATCGTCGTTGCTACCTGCTGCGACGGTGTCCTCGTCTTCGCCCTCTTCGGTATCAGCTTCGGCAGTGGCTTCTTCAACCAGTTCTTCTACCACATCGCCGATCTCGTCTTCAGGCAGATCCTCACCAAGGTCTTCGTCTTCACCGATCTCTCTGGATGGCTTTACGGACTTGGCAGCTTTGGTCGCCTTGCTTGTTTCCTTCGGGGTTGGGGCCTGCTTCTTGGCGCGCGCCAAAATCCACTCCTCACATATTGGTGTTGGCCTGATAAGCCGCTTATTTAGGCGTGCGCCGTCACCCTGTCAAGCGTAACTTCCCACAAGCCTGTAACGCCGTGCTCAGCACATGGGAGAATCACGGTAGAAGACGAGGAAACCCGCGTGAAACTTGATCGCATAGACCGCCAGATACTGTCGCTCCTGCAGGACGACGCCAGCGTTTCCAACGCCGAATTGGCCGATCAGGTCAGCCTGTCACCCAACGCCTGCTGGCGACGGGTCAAGCAGATGGAAGAAGCGGGCATCATCCGCAAGCGGGTGGCCCTCCTGTCGGAAGAACGCGTTGGCCTGGGCATAACCGTGTTCGTGTCCATCAAGACCAGCAATCACACCGAAGAATGGCTGCGCAAATTCGGCCAGGGGGTTGCCGACATGCCGGAGGTGGTGGAGTTCTATCGCCTGAGTGGCGAGATCGATTACCTGCTCAAGGTGATGGTGCGCGATATCCAGGACTACGACCGCGTCTACAAGAAGCTGATCGCCATCGCACCACTCAACGACGTGTCGTCATCCTTTGCCATGGAGCGCATCAAGTCGTCCACTGCCCTCCCGCTCGGCCACTTGCGCTGAGCGGCAGGTTGGTGTGAATACACTGGCCATGGCCTGGACCAACCTCAATGGGTCCGCGCCGCGTTGTCCCGCCGTATCGACACCCACGACCCTGGACAGACCGTCCGCATCAACCTGCAGCCGGGCAGACATGGAAAACACGCTGTCGCTGGCATCGCCGGACAACACATAACGCAGATCCGAAGCGTGCAGGCGCATGTCAGCACCCTCAGAGGTCCGGGTGTAATGCACCCAGCCCATGGCAAACCAGTCGAACACACGGCCCTCCTCGCTTTGCAGCAGCGTGTCCACCTCCGGACCGCTGGCGGATTGGGTTGTGGTCCAGACGGGGCCACAGGGTGCCCACATCGACATCAGACCAACCCGATCCTGATCACCCGAGCGTGCGACCACTTGTCGCTGCCAGGGTTGCAGGATCGTCGGGAAAGCTTCAATGCGATCAACCCGTACGCCTGCGGTGGCAAGATCGGCACGACCAAATTCCCTTGCCTGAACGCCGAGCTGCCAGCCCAGCGCCAGATAGGCACTGGAAATCAGCAGAGCGCCAATGGCAATGGCCTGCGGGCGACGTGATCTCGCCGCCCAGATGCAGCCGATCAGTAACACGCCGGTATACAGCGGATCGATGATCGGCATGGCATGGATCGCGAGCCTTGCATCGCTGAACGGTTGCAGCAGCTGCGTTCCATAAGGCGTCAGGACATCAAGCAGCGGATGCGACAGCACTGCGGCCGTAATCGCCATCATCCAGCCGCGCGTGTTTGGTGGGCCACCTTCCTTGCGTGCACGAAAGCGTGCAATCAGCCACCCGAGAATCGGTCCTGCAGTAAACGCAAAGAACAGCGAATGCGTGATGCCTCGATGACTTTTCACCATGCGAAAAAAATCATCCGGCGATGAGAAGATCACATCGATGTCTGGCATGGCGCCTGCCACGGCGCCCAACAACAGCACGGGACCAATCAGCGTCCTTGGTGCAGCGACACGAGCCGCGATCGCGCCAAGTACCGCCTGGGAAATCGGGTCCATGGGTCTAACGCCTCGTCAAATCACACCCTGAGTTGTCAGCCGATCGATGTCCGTCTCACCGTAACCGAGCGATGTCAGGATTTCCCGCGTGTGCTGACCCAGCATCGGTGGCGCTTTCAAGGGCACCCGTGCGAGGCCATCGATGTTCACCGGATGGTCGATGATCGGACCACCACCAAATTCCGCAGGGGCATCCATCAACATGTTATTGGCAAGAATCTGTGGATCGGTGGGCAGATCGTCCACCTTGGCCACCAGCGCCACCGGCACATTCACTTCGCGAAACAGCGCCATCCACTGCGCCGCAGTCTTCTGCCGCACAAAGGGGCGCAGTGCTTCGATGAACTCGGCGCCATGTGCATACCGTTCTTCGGGTGAAGAAAAACGCGCTTCGCCAAGCAATTCGTAGGCTTCCAGCACGATCATGCACGCATCAAACTCATCCGCTGTGCGCACCATGGAAAACTGCAGGTGCCGGTCATCGGCAGTGAGATACATGCTGCGCTGAAATCCCGCTCGCATCGGATGTTTGTAAGGGGTGAAGTCGGCATTCAACAATCGCGCCTGGCCGATACACGCAACCGACCACAGGCCATTGGCCAGCAACGACGTATGCACGTGCGATCCCTTGCCGGTGCGCTCCCGCTTGAGCAGCGCCGTAACGATGCTTGCGTACATCGACACGGCCGTGGGGTGATCACCCTGGCCAGGCAGTGCCGATGTCGGTGGCGCACCAACTTCCCGCACCAGATCCATCAGGCCGGACCGTGACCAGTACGCGACCAGGTCGAAGCCTTCACGATCCCGCTCGGGTCCTTCTTCCCCGTACGCCGTGAGCGAGGCGTAGATCATGCGCGGGTTGAGTGCAGCAATATCCTCGTAGTTAAGGCCGAGCTTGCGACGCAGCGCCAGCGGCTGATTGGTCACGTAGATGTCACACTCCCTGATCAGCCGATGCAGGATCGCCATGCCTTCGTCGGTCTTGAGGTTGAGGCTCAGCGATCGTTTGTTACGGGCATCCATGAGCCAGCAGTAGTTCTGGTCAGACATCGGCGTGCTGGGACTACTGGAGTAGATGCGGTAGGCATCACCGATATTCGGCAATTCAACCTTGATCACGTCGGCGCCATAGTCCGCCAGCATCGTGGTAGCCACCGGCGCTGCGATCCAGGTGCCCACATCCAGCACCTTCAGGCCGGCAAACAGAAGTTCATCGTCACCCACTGAGCGCTCCCCCAAATCGTTGAATCGTCAGATGATGCGGGATGGGACTGGCGCTCACAACCAGCAACATGGTGCTACACGACCGGTTGAGAAAAAGCCATCAGCCCGTGGTAGCGTGCCACGCAGTTTACGGTGAGCGTTGGGCATGATCGCAGTCTCGACTGGCAGACAACACAATCACGGTGCCCTTCTTCGGCGGCATTGCCGCTATCAACGGCAAAAATGCCTGTCCGGACTGCTGATCTGGTTGCTGACCGGCGCCCTCACTGCGGCTGAACCTGCGCTCACCGGGTCCGTGCGCGTGCGGACTCACGAGGTTGCCCTCACCACCCTTTCTTCCCCGATCGAAGTGGATGCCATCGTCCAGCCTTTTCAGCGGGCGACTCTGGCTGCCGAGATTCAGGGCCGGGTCATCGGTCGAGCGGCCCAGGCGGGTTCCGTGTTGAAAGCCGGTGATCGGCTACTGGCCATTGATCCCGGTCGCACCGACATTGCGCTTCGCCAGGCGAGACTGGACGCGCAGGCGAGACAGGTGGAAGTGGCCAAGGCCGAACATGATCTGCGTCGAGGTCAGGAACTGATTGCCAAGTTTGCGATCAGCCAGGATCGGCTGGATGAACTGCGTTTTGCCGTCGATCGCAATCGGGCCAACGCCGGATCAGCGAATGCGGTGGTCGCGGAACGGGAACGCATGCGCAAGGACGCGGACATCCGGGCGCCCTTTGCCGGCATCGTCACCGCTGTTCACGTTCACGTGGGCGACTATGTTGCGCCTGGAACGTCGGTAGCCAGCATGGCCGATTTTTCCAAGGTCCGGGTGATCGGTGGTGTAACTGCCGTGGAAGCACAACGCATCGATGGCCAACACATGGCGAGCCTCTCCCTCTCTGCACTCGCGGGCCAATCCTGGAACGGCGAGGTCAAGAGTGTCGGTCGAACTGCGGATCCAAAAACCGGCACCTATCCGGTGGAGGTCTGGCTGGACGTACCCGCCGATGTCGCCATGCGGGATGGTATGGCGGCAACCATGGTGATCGCACCGGTTCAATCGGGATCGCTCTTGACCGTGCCACCCCAGGCAGTGCTTCGCGAGGGCAGCAACAGCCTGGTTTATGTGGTGGAAGGCAGCACCGCCCGCAAGCGCTCGGTCGTGACAGGTCAACGCACACGCACGCTGGTTGAAATACGCTCTGGATTGAAGGTTGGCGAACAGGTGGTGACCGAGGGCCACTTCGCGTTGCGGGATGGCAGCCCGGTAACGGTCGAAGGTAACTAGCCCGGACTATTCATGAACATTCTGCTGCGACTGACGATATACGCAAACACACAGGGCGTGCTCCTTCCAGGTGCTCGACGTACTGGGAAGTTTGACTGCGCGCCTTACAGTCCGCGCCACCCTATCTTTTCACGCATCTCGTCACCCTCGCGACGAATTTTCATGAATAGTCCGGGCTAGCGCCATGACCGGCTTCATCCGCTTTTTCGCCAGCCGCCATCTGCTGGTCAACGTCATCGCCATTACCATCATGGCGCTGGGATACCTGTTCATCAGCGGAGTGCCCCGAGAGTACATCCCGAGTGTCATGTCCCCAACGATCTCAATTCGTGCCACCTTGCCGGGCGCGTCCGCACAGGACATGGAGAGCAAGGTCACCATTCCCATCGAAGAAGCCATCGAGGACGTCGATGGCATCAAGAAGTTCTATTCAACCGTTGCCGAGAGCCAGACCACCACGACCGTCGAGTTGTATCTGGATTTCTCCGATGACCAGGTCCGTGACATCAAGCAGGAATTGCGCGACGCGGTGGATGGCATCACCGACTTCCCACCGGAAATGGAAGATCGTCCGACCATGGATCAGTTCAATCCGGCGCGCTCGCCCATTATCGAGATCGCGCTGGAAGGTCCGATTGACGCGGTGATTGCCGATGCCAACCGCCTGGAACTGAGTTTTCGGCGGTTGAACGCAGTGTCGCGCGTCATCATGGTGGGCGTGAATGACCCGGAAGTCCGCGTGCTCATCGATCCGGAACTTGCCCGCACCCACGGCATCAGCGTACTCGATGTGGTGCGTGCCATCGGGCGCGACAACGTCAGCGGCACCGGTGATGCTCTGGAGACGGAAACCTCGCGTATCAAGGTGGAAGTGTGGAATCGTTTTGCCAAGCCGGAAGACGTCGCCGAGACGATCATCAAGGCGCTGCCCGGCGGAGCGGTACTCCGGGTTCGCGACGTCGCCCGCATCGAATCAGGATTCGAAGACACCCAGCTGATCAGTCATACCAACGCGCAACGTGGTGCTTCGCTGGTCATACGCAAACGGGAAACCGCGGATGCCATTGATGCCGTGGCCGACGTGAAGCGCGTGATGGAGGCGGCCACCCTGTCGCCAGGTGTCAGCTTCCAGTACGTCAACGATCGCTCGTTCTTCACGTCCAATCGACTCGACGTGATGCTGAGTAATGGCATCCTCGGCGCTATTCTGGTGGCCGGGCTCCTGTACCTGTTCATGGGAACCCACAGCGCTATCTGGGTACTGGCCGGCATTCCAGTTACGTTCATGGGTGCGCTGGCCGTCATCGGTCTCTCCGGACTCACGCTGAACACCATGGTCCTGACTGGATTTGTGATCGTGCTCGGCATGGTGGTTGATGATGCCATCGTCGTCGCCGAGAACATCGTCGCCAAGATCGAAAACGGCATCGACCACTTCACGGCAGTGGTCGACGGCTCTGCAGAAATGGCCGCTCCAGTGGTCGCTGCATCGCTCACGACAATGATCGCCTTCGCCCCCATGCTGGCCATTGGTGGGTTGCCGGGTCGTATCGTGTGGCAGATCCCGGCCGTGGTGGTGCTGGTACTGGCGTTTTCGCTGATTGAATCCTTTGCCTTTCTCCCGTCGCACATGACGTTGTTGCCGAACCTCGTCGGCAAGGGCAAACGCGCGTTCATGCAACGACTGGATAATCTGTATCGCCGCAGCCTGGAAATCTGCATGCGCGCGCGCTGGCTGGTGCTGGGGGTGTCCTTCGGCTCGCTGATTTTCATCATGGCGGTGATCCGACCATTTGTACCCTTCGTCCTCTTTCCACAGAACGACGCCCGACTGCTGTTCCTGCAGATCACCACACCGCTGGGTACACCGATGGAGGTGACCGAAGGCATCACTGCGGACATCGAACGACAACTGCTCGAACTGGGCAAACCGGACATTCGCACGGTGACTGCCCGTATCGGACATCAGGACGCCAACAACCCTGATCGATTGCGTGGCGAGGCTGAACATCAAGCATTGGTGACCGCGGTGTTCAAGGACCTTGACCGGGAACGCACCAACCAGGAGTGGACCGAAATCCTGCACCAGACGCTGCAATTGCCGGCCGGCGTGCACGTCCGCTTCCAGTCGGAATACCTGGGCCCGCCCACTGACCAGCCGGTTACGGTGCACGTGCTGAGCAATGACGATGCCGTACGACGCGCAGTGGCCAATGAAATTGCCGGGATAGTCGCTGCGTCCCCAGGGCTCACCGAAGTCGACATCGACGAGCGCGAAGGCACACCGCATCTGGACCTGACCCTGCGCCAGGAGCAGTTGGCGAGGCTCGGCCTCGATGCGCAGGACGTCACCCAGACCGTGCAGGCTTCGTACTTCGGTATCAAGGCGACTGAACATCGCGCCCTCGATGACACCACGGCAATCCGCGTGCAGTTTGATATCGGTGCGCGCCGCGATGTGGGGGCACTGCTTGATACACCGGTGCGAACACGCCTCGGTGAACTGGTCGCCCTGCGCGATGTGGTGGACCCGGTGGAAATCCACGCGCTTGGCCGCATCTATCACCGGGAGGGATATCGGACCGCCACCATTCGAGCGAGCTTCACGCCGGATTCTCCCTATACAGCACTCTCGTTTGCGAACCATCTGCGCGATGAGGTCATCCCGCGCTTCGCTGACATCCCGGGGGTTGAGATCCTCATCGGGGGTGAAGCGGAATCAACCCAGGAAACCACCGGCGAACTCGGCAAGGTGGCCGTCATCGTGATCTTCGGGATTGCCATGGTGATCTGGATCATGCTCGGGTCCTTTCTCGAAACCCTGATCGTGATCAGCGTGATTCCGTTTGCCTTTGCAGGTGTCGTCCTGGCGTTTTTCCTGCACGGACTGAGCCTGTCGATGTTTGCGATGATCGGCATCATCGGGTTGGCAGGTGTGGTTGTGAATGCGTCCATCGTCATGGCCGATGCCGTACATCGCATGTCGCGCGGATCCGAAGACGGTCGTTCTTCAAGAGACTTACTGCTCGACGGCATCGTCGGCCGGTTGCGACCGATTCTGATCACGACGCTGACGACCCTTGGCGGCGTGCTGCCAACGGCTTATGGTATAGGTGGTTACGACAGCATGATCAGCCCGATGTCAGTGGCAATCGGCTGGGGGCTGTTTTTCGCCACGTTCATCACCTTGTTCATGGTTCCGGTCATGTTTTCCTTTACCCATGACCGGCGTTACCGGAGAACCGCGGCATGATCGATCCGCTGCACTCTTCAATAGCCTCTTCGGCACCACTGATCGTCTACGTGGATGTGAAAAGTCCCTACGCCTATCTGGCCATCGAGCCGACGATCGTGATGGGTCAGGAACTGCGAATCGCCATCGACTGGCGGCCACTCACCCTCGACATTCCAAGCTATCTTGGCTCGGCACGTACCGATAACAGCGGCAAAGTGGTCGAGTCAAAACGCAGCCCGGCCCAATGGAATGCTGTCAGATACGCCTATCGAGACGCCAAGCGGTATGCCCGACTGCGTGGCATCACACTTTATGGAACGCAGAAGATCTGGGATTCCTCGCTGGCGGGGATCGGCTTGTTATGGGCCAGGCAACAAGGTCAGGCTTGCGCCGAGCGTTATCTGAATGCTGTGTATCCGCCATTCTGGAGACGTGAACTGGATATCGAACAAGCCCATGTCATCGAATCAACCCTGGTTGTCGCCGATGTCGATATCCGTGGCTTTGACGACTTTGTTCATGGTGAGGGACGACTGATCCATGATCAGCTGCAGGACGCACTGCACCCCAGCGGTATATTCGGAGTACCGACCTATGTTGTCGCCGGCGATCTGTTTTTCGGCCGTGAACACCTGCCTGCAGTGCGCTGGCAGCTGACCGGGCAACAAGGACCCGCACCAGACATTGCCTACGATCTGCCCGGGGAGATCGTCTGATGCAGACCCTCGACATATTTTATGACCCCTTGAGCGCGCCATCGTGGCTGGCACTGCGGCCAACCCTGAACCTGATCGAGCGACTGCATCTGAGCGCCGACTGGCAACCATTCACCGCGCCTCAGCCACGTCGTTTGCAAACCCAGGCCGATGAATCCGTCAGCCAACGTCACCAGCGTGTGCGCCAGGCCTATCGTGATCACGATCAGCAGCGTTATGCCGCGTGGCAAGGCATCCCATTTCGATCACCGATTGCAGCCGTTGATCGTGCACTCCTGGACTACTCGCTATTGCTGGCCAATGACAACGGTATCGCTGCCTCTTTTCTCACCCACGTGGGCAATCACTACTGGGGCGGCGAATCTCAGCCGATTGATCTGCATTGGCTGAGTGGTGCTCTGCGAGTCGACGATCTGCAGGAAAACTTTCTGGCTGAAGGTGAGATGCGTCTTGCGGCAGCCAGGGCGCAGGTCGAAGAACTCGGCATCTTTGACGCCCCGGTGTTTCAGGTGGCCGGAGAACTCTACGTTGGCAGGCAGCACCTGCCCGCCATTGAACGCATCATGAGTGGCGTGAACCCGTTTGAAGCCATCGCAATCAGAAGATGAGGACTGCACGAGCAGGTGCACGTTCGCGATAGTCACGGCTCCAGCGTTCCAGATGGGGATGAGACGACAGGTCTTCGAGTTTGCCAAAGCGCATGAACTGCAGCGCGCCTTGTAACGTGCAGTCGGCAACCGTCACGTTCTCACCTGCCAGGAATGGACGCCCATCCGCCAGCAGCCGATCAAGATAGTCGAAGGCACGCAGGAACCCCGGTTTGGCATTTTCAGCAATCACCGGATTGGGTGTCAGCCCAAGCGGCGAATTCACAGCATGCACGTAAGTCGCGGTTGGAACGAGAACCCGCACATCGGCAACCCGTTCCAGGTTACGCGCTATGCCGCGCGAGACCGGATCCGATCCCCACAGGCTGGGGCTTGGGTAACACTCTTCAAGATATTCGATAATCGCCATCGATTCGAAAATCGCAGCACCACCATCGAGTTCGAGTACAGGCATCGTGCCAAACGGATTCAGGGCCAGGTATTCGGGTGTCTGGTTGGCCCTCTTGAACACATTGACCTTGCGGATCTCGAGGTCCATTTCAACACCCAGCGCCTGCTTTTCTGCAAAGTACAGACGGACTTTGGTGGGATTTGGAGCGCCTGGCAGATCATGGAGAATCAAGACTCAGCTCCTGAAGGATTTGGTAGTGAAATGGGCGAGCTTACAACGTCGGATCGTTGCCAACGCACACCAGACGCTTGCCGATATTGTTGCCTTTCAACATGCCGATGAACGCGTCCGGCGTGTGTTCGATGCCAACAACGATGTCGTCGAAGTAACGCACCTCGCCTCGCCGCATGCGATCTGCCATGCGGGCCGGGAACACATCGAAGTCCTGCATATGGTCATAGATGATGAAGCCTCGCATCATTGCGCGTTTGGCCACCATGTTCCCGACATTGCGCAGTGCATAACCACCACCGTCATACTGACTGATCATGCCACAGACGGGAATTCGTGCGAACGGCTTGAGGCGCGCGAAGACGGCATCAAGTGTTTCACCGCCCACATTGTCAAAGTAGACATCGATGCCAGCCGGACATAGTCGGTCCAGCGCCGCACCCGTGTTTTCTTCCTTGTAGTTGAACATCGCATCGAAGCCGAGTTTTTCCAGGCAGTGCGTCACCTTGTCAGCCGAGCCGGCCGAACCGATCACTCGTGCCCCGGCGGCCTTGGCCAGTTGACCTGCCACCGAACCCACCGCGCCACTGGCGGCGGAAACGAATACGGTTTCTCCGCGCTGAACGTTGCCGATCTCGAGCATGCCGACTTCAGCTGTCTTGCCTGGCATGCCGAGCACGGAAATCGCGTGGCTGATGGGACCAAGCGCCGGATCAATCCTGCGCAAATTGCTGACATCACGAACCAGCGTGTAGTTTTCCCAGCGCAGGAAATCCCACACCAGATCACCGACCGAATAATCAGGATGTCGGCTGTCGACGACTTCGCCAACCACCCGTGCCGGTACCGGCTCGCCCAGTGCAAAACCTGCCGCGTAACCCACACCACCGCTCATGCGGCCACGCATGTACGGGTCACAGGACAGGTAGATGTTGCGTACCAGCACTTCATCTTTGCCCGGTGTCGGTACATCGGCCTGCCGCAGAACGAAGTCGTCGGGCCTGACCGCGCCGCGTGGATAGGCGGCAAGACAGACCAGGGTATTGGTTAGCGGCACGGGATTAATCTCAGGTTTTTTGCAGGAACTCGACCGAATTGCCATCCGGATCAAGCACGATCGCAATACGGATGCCGGGCCGGGCCTCGCGTGGTTCGACCACCACCGTTGATCCTGCGCTACGACAGGTTTCGACCATGGCTTCGAGATTGCTCACTGAAATCGTCCAGTAGCGCATTCCGGTGGCACCCGTGAGCCCGCCTGCTGGTGCCGAAGTCGCTGGTGCCTGCGCTGGCGAAACAATCTTGATGAGGCTCTCACCGCACCAGACTCGATGCATCACCCCACCACCCGGAAACGGCGTATCCGGCTCTTGGCGAAAACCCAGCACATCGCGATAGAAGGTCAACATCTTCGCAGGCTCGCGGGTTACCAACCCCAAGTCGATACCCGCCTTGGTCAATGCAACACCCATCTCAAGCTCCCAGTTTTTTGTTCCACTCGGTGATGCGCGCTGCGTGTGCTTCCAGCAGCGCTGCAGCATCACCTTCGATCGTGATCGAAACGATCTTGTCTTTTTGGGCTATGGCATCGACCACCGCCTGATCAGCATCACCTTCCACCGAGCCAAAAATTGTGTGTGCATCATCGAGCCATGGGGTTGCCACATGGGTAATGAAAAACTGCGATCCGTTAGTGCCCTTACCCGCATTGGCCATGGAGAGCTTGCCCGGGCCGTTGTGACGCAGTTTTTTGTTGAACTCGTCTTCAAACTTGTAGCCGGGCCCACCAGTGCCGGTCCCGGTCGGGCAGCCACCCTGAACCATGAAATCCGGGATCACACGATGGAAACTGAGACCATCGTAATAACCGCGCTGCACGAGGTTGACGAAGTTGGCAACGGTAACCGGCGCCTCGTCCGCAAACAGTCGGGTGCGAATGGTGCCTTTGCTGGTGGTGAAGATTGCGACGAGACTCATGGTGCTCCTTGGAAGATTGTCAGATTGCTGTTGCGAAAATGTTGTCAAATATAGAGGGCTACGCCAGTGTCAACGCACTTCCCCAGCGATCACCAAACGCGAGTTTGCCGACCGGACGACGCGACGTCGGGCCATAACCACCCCGTTCAGGATACCCGAGTGGAACCACACCGCAGGTATGCCAATCATCGGGAATGTCGAGGAGGTGTTTCATCGCCGCTTCTTCAAAACACAGCAGCGTGGTCAACACACAGCCCACACCCTCCGCTCTGGCCGCCAGCATGATGTTCTGCACGGCAGGGTAAACCGACCCACCACCGACCACACTGGCGCGTCCGAGGTCGGCATCAGTAATGGCCATCAGGTTCGGATTGAAACAGAACACCAGAATGACCGGCGCGTCACCCAGATGGTCGCCAAGGTGATCGGCAGCTTCGAGCATGCGGGCCTGTTTGGCCTTGGCCTCGCCCTCCAGCCGTTCCAGCTGTTTGCGCGAGCCGGCGGCATATTTCCCCCATTGAGGTCGATACAAGTCACCAATGCCCTTGCGAACCACCGGATCCTGCACCACCACCATTCGCCAGGGCTGGACATTGCCACCACTGGGGGCCCATGCACCGGCCTGCAGAATGCGACTCAGGACATCCGTTGGAAGCGGATCGGACCTCAGGCGACGAACTGCCCGCTGGGTCTGCATCAGCGCCTGCAGCGCCTGAATGCCATCGTTGTTCACAGTTTCACTCCGGTAGTTATCTGGCGCAGGAACTTCAGCGTCTGGTGCTGGGCAGTCTCGATGTCCGGCCCGCTCTTCCAGGCATCGATCAGAGTTCCGTTGGGCACACCGGTGGCGACGATACGCGAGGCTGATGCCGGGTGGTAAAGATCGTTTCCCTGCAGGACCAGTACCGGTGCGTGGATACTCGGCAGGTCTCTTTCTCCGACACAGAACAGAAATTGTTCGCTGTCGTACATGTTGCTGCGCAGACCCGCCCAGTCTGCCGGGCTGACATCGGCACGAGTCGGCGCCAGGGTCGACGCCCATCCGTCGTACATCTGATAGAAGGCGTCCCGATTCTGGTCCAGTCCGATGGTCTGAAAGAGCACCCCACCGATGGCGCGGTCTGGCTGACGAAGCAGCAGCTGCATGACGTAGGATCCACCGATGCACATACCCGCTGCGATGAATCTGTCGATGCCAAGTTCATCGAGTACAGCCAGCTGATCTTCCAGAAACGTCTCCCAACCGTGCGCGGCGTTCACCGGTCCGGATGACTGACCAGCATTACGCTGGTCCATCGCGACCACCTGAAAACCATTTTCAGACCAATAACTTATCGGATTGTAGGGAGCGTTTTTCCACAATGGGATCGATGACTTCATGCCACCTGGCGCAATCAACAGGACCGGAAAGCCAGTGCCGTGGACTTCAACGTGCAGCGAGACAGTCTGGCCGGTCAGACGATCGGCATGGTTTATTTTTGACAACGTCTATTTACCCTTCCTGCGATCCAGTTCACGCTTCATCCGCACGGCATCGGACTCGAGTGGCGCTCGTACCTGGCCTGGATCCAGCGTTCCTTCAGAGTGCGCACGCATTTTGGCGCCGTCGTACGTAATCCACTTCTCCGGCACCACCTCAAGCACGACGCGCAGCGGGGAATCGAGGAATTCGTGGAACTTCTTCGCCGCCGCAGGCTCACCACGCAGTGCCAACGCAAAATCGGGGTAGAACCAGTCCTTCGTTTCGCGATCTTCATGAATGATGCATCGACCCTTGATGGTCACCGTCTTGCCTGGACCCAGGTTGGTACCCGTACTGCTGACGACGATGGAGACTTGCGGATTGCGGCGAACGGCGGCCATACGATGACGATGCGCGCCTCCCGTCAACCACACGCGATCTCGTCGCCAGATGTAGGACATGATCACGCCGATGGGCCACTGGTCCTGGGTACACCAGTTGAAAACGCACTCTTTCTGCGTCAGCAGCAACTTCTCCTGATCTTCAGGGTTCAGGTGATAGATGGAGACCATCTCGTAGTTGTCGATCTCTTCAGCACTCAAGTCATTCTCCTCACAACGGAAACAATCGGATGATGGGGAAACCCGGAATCGGTCAGACTGCCGAAAGGGCCTGCTGCGGTCAACGCGCGCAGTGCCCGCCATCAATGGTCAGGATCGTGCCCGTCGTATTCGCGGACACATCGGAGGCCAGAAAGGTTACCGCATCGGCGATCTGCGCAGGTGTACCGGGTGGGTAATGGGGATCCAGCAACTCTCGCCATCGCGCCGGATCGCCAAAACGCTCCCGCGCCCGCTGGCGGAGCATGGTGACCAACCGATCGGTCTCAATCGAGCCCGGATTGATGCCAACGATGCGCACGCCGTATCGACTGCTCACGGCGCCCATGGCGCGGGTCAGGGCCATCAGCGCAGCGTTACCTCCTGCACCTGCTGCGTAAGTTGCACTCGGCCGCTCACCACCAGCTCCAAGGATGTTGACGATGACACCCTTGCCTCGTTGCCGCATGGCTGCGTTGTATCCGCGCATCAGGTTGATATAGCCAAACACCTTCAACTCCCAGGACTGACGCCATATCGTCTCATCCACGGTATCGATGCTGCCTGCCGGTATTGCACCGGCGTTATTGACGAGGATATCGACATCAGGCGCGGCGCTGACAAGTTTGTCAACGCTCTCACTCAACCCGAGATCAAGGGCAAGTGTTTCGACACGAACACCATGAGACGACCTCAACTCGACCGCCAGTCGATCGAGATCCGTCAATGTTCTGGCTACTAAAAACAGCGAAACACCTTCTCGCGCCAGAGTTTTGGCGCATGCTTCGCCGATGCCTTTGGACGCGCCAGTAACGATGGCAGTGCGTCCTTTGAGTCCAAGTTCCATGCTGGTTTCCCTCGCTTGAATGTGGCAATCGGCTGCTGAAATGCAGATTGATCTGTTGAGTGTACCGCCTCTTGTGACCGCGCTCCGGGAAAGTTGCCAAGCACATCCCAACGAGTCAACGCAGGGAGTAATAACTCACCGGTCACCAATGGAGGCTGCTAGGCTCTGCGGACACACGAAGTAGGAGCAGTCTCGTGCATATTGAAAGTCATATCGACGACCCGACCATTATCCGTCACATCAGAAATTGCGGCTTCCTGGTCGCGCTCATCGGCTACGGCCTGTATTCGGTCGCCCATTGGGTGGCGTAGGGCCGGTCTGATTCATCAGACCTGCAGTGGTAAAGAGCGGGCAATAACGACCAACCCTGGTCGTTAACCCCGCGCACCACTTGACCGGATTTCCCCGTTCGATCAGGTCATGCGATGATCCCCGTTCCTTCCCGGATCGGGTGATCACGCATGCTGGAACGAATTCCCTTCGGCCGAACCGGCCACATGAGCTCACGCATTCTGTTTGGCGCTGCTGCATTGGGCGGGATGAAACCCGAACGGGCAGTGTCGACCCTCGACATGATTTTCAGGGCTGGGATCAATCACATTGATACTGCGGCTTCCTACGGAGACTCCGAGCTTCGACTCGCTCCATGGCTGAAGGAACATCGCCAGGATGTTTTCCTCGCCACCAAAACCGGTGAGCGCTCGTATCAAGGTGCCCGGGAAGAATTGCATCGCTCACTGGATCGGCTGGGCGTTCCATTTGTCGACCTGATCCAGATGCACAACCTGGTGATGCCCGACCAGTGGACACGGGCAATGGGAGAAGATGGCGCGCTGCGAGCCCTCATCGAAGCCCGCGACCAGGGCCTGGTGCGATTCATCGGCATTACCGGCCACGGAACCTACGTCGCTGAAAGACACCTGCAAAGCCTTGCGCAATTCGACTTTGCATCGGTGCTTTGTCCATACACGTTCGCGATGAACCGATCCGGTCCTTACGCTGACGATTTCGAGCAGCTCTATCGTGTCTGCCAGGAAAGGCAGGTCGCCATGCAGACCATCAAGTCCGTGGCCGCACGACGCTGGCGTGATGATGACGCAGATCGACGCCTGAGCTGGTACAAACCACTGCATGACACCGATGCGATTCGCCGAGCTGTGCACTTTGTGTTGTCACGCCCTGGCCTCTTCCTGAATTCCAGCAGTGATGCAACGCTCCTGCCCTTCATTCTGGAGGCCGCGCAACAGCCCATCGAAGCCCCGTCGGCCGCACAGATGGAAGCTGACATGGAAACACACGGTATTGAGCCATTGTTTGTTCGGGATGAGATGGATGATGTGAGGGTTGGTTAGGCGTCTGCACGGCGCAAGCTCGACAGGCTGCAGGGGCAATCGTATGAACCCCGCGAACCGGACCGATTACTGTCTCAGAGCGCGTGCAGCACTACCGGCAGATCGCTGTACCCCTTGACGAAGGATGATTGCACTCGAGTGGCAGGGCCAACCACTTCCACAAAGCTGAAGCGCTTCATGATCTCTTCCCACAGCACACGCAGCTGCATCTCCGCCAATCGGTTGCCCATACAGCGATGGATACCAAAACCAAAAGACAGGTGCTGACGTGCATTGGCGCGATCGATCTTGAGCGCGTGTGCATTCTCGAACACCGATTCATCCCGATTCCCCGAGATGTACCACATGGCGAGCTTCTCACCCTTGCGAATCATCGTCCCGCCTACTTCGCTATCGGTCAGCGCCGTTCGACGCATATACGCAAGCGGCGTCTGCCAGCGAATGATCTCGGCGACCATATTGGGGATGAGTCCGAGGTTGGCGCGCAGTTTGTTGTACTCGGCCGGATACTGATTGAGTGCCACCACACCACCGGTGATCGAATTGCGGGTGGTGTCGTTGCCACCCACGATCAGCAGCACCAGATTGCCGAGGAACTCCTGTGGTGGCATGTTCCGCGTCGTTTCATTGTTCGCGAGCATGGAAATCAGATCGTTGCCACTGCCCTTGCCTGCCCGTTGCTGCCAGAGATTGTTGAAGTAGGCCAGGCATTCAAAGAGTTCCGCGCGACGCTGTTCTTCGGATTCGATGATCCCGCTGAATTCGTCGGCGGTGGCGACATCGGACCAGCGTGTGAGCTTGCGACGATCTTCGAAGGGAAAATCGAACAGCGTAGCCAGCATCTGCGTTGTCAGTTCGATGGAAACCAGGTCAACCCAGTTGAACGGCTGGCCGATCGGCAGGCTATCCAGAATGGTCTGAACACGCTCGCGAATCGTTGATTCGAGGGCCTTCAGGTTCATCGGCGCAACCACAGGACTGACCACCTTGCGCTGCTGGTCATGCTTGGGTTGATCCATGGCGATGAACATCGGCAGCGGGAAGTCCTCTTCGGGTTCCGAGAGAACGATGGAGCCATCCGAAGAGAAGAGATCGGCGTGCTGATCGACGTACTTGATGTCCTCGTACCGTGTCAGCGACCAGAACGGGCCTTCCATCCCGTTTGCACAAAAGTGTACCGGTGACTCAGCACGCAGACGCGCGAAGACCCCTTGCCAGCGATCAGTCTGGAAAATATCAGGCCGGGACGGGTCAAGCTGCTGCAGATCGAGCGTATCAATGTCGTCGCTCTCCCACTTCATCGCTTCGGCCATGATCTACTCCAATGGATACTCTGGCTGTTAGAACTGGAACTCGGGCACGTTCACCACTAAACCATCCAGCGCATTGGTCACCTTGATCTGGCATGACAGTCGCGAGGTCGGCGTGCGCTCAGGATTAAGGTCAAGCATCGCTTCTTCGTTGGTATTCGGACCACCGGTTTTTGCATACCAGCCGTCGGCAACCATCACGTGACAGGTTGCACACGAACACTCGCCGCCGCAGTCAGCATCAATTCCGGGTACACCGTTGTCGATCGCAGCATTCATCAGGCTCAGGCCTTCGGTTGCGTCGACAACATTTTCTTTGCCGTTGTGAGAAATGAAGGTGATCTTCGGCATCTGGGTTCCTTGATTGGTCAAACGAAGTGCGCGGGCAACTTACTCAATTCGGTCGGAAAGCACAATTAGGTCTCGATGCGGCTTTCCGAGATGAGAAGCGTGACAGGCGTCGGGTGGAAACGAACTCAGGCAACGCGTTGTCGACGACGATCGATCAGGCCGGACCTGCGTTCCCGCGCCTCATATAACCGTTCCGGCAGCCCGTGATCGGTGTCCCTGCGCATGTCTTCTCGCCGATCTGACAAATGACGATAGCCACACTTGCAGGCACCCTTGCGCGAGCAACCCATCAGCGGAAAGGTCGGTGCTTCGTTGCCAAGGAACACTTTGTGTTCCAGCTCCCGTACCGACTCGCATCCGAGCCGTCGGTCAAATTGCAGGCGCACAGCCCGATACCGGGCAGCACCTGATTTCTCCGGCTGTGGAGCACTTTTCTTGCGAAAGAGACGAAACAGGTCTAACACGGGTCCTCCGCAATATCGTTCGGTTACTGGACAGTGTTCGATGATAGACGCTCGAGCGCCGATCGTATAGACGTAGATCCCCGCACTCGACTGCCCGCAAACCACCCTCTGCAGTCACTCGAACCGGGTTCCAGCCTCGAATCTGACCGTTGCAACCAACGTTATCAACATTTAATGATTGAATCGCTTTTTTTTGCCTTGCAAGGTCGCTGATAATCCGGGAACCACGCAGGAGGCACTCATGAGCGAATCATCCCAGACCACTGAATCTGTCGGCAGAACGGAACTCTTCAAGATCTCCAACGCCGAATTCGAAGCTCGCTGGCCAATCGACGTGGACCAGGATGCCTGTGCCATACCGCTCGACACCTTCGACCCGGCGCATCCAAAACTCTTCGAACACCGCCGAGAACTGGCGTATTTCGAGCGACTGCGTCGTGAGGATCCGGTTCATTACACCCAGAACAGTCAATTCGGGCCGTACTGGTCGGTCACACGCTACGACGACATCATGCAGGTGGACAAACACCACGAGATCTTCTCGTCGGACAGCAAGCGCGGTGGCATCAGTCTGGGCGGTATTGCCGACCCCAACCCCGACCCGAATTTCTATCTCCCGATGTTCATTCAGGAAGATCCGCCAAAACACGATGCCCAGCGCAAGGTCATCGCACCGATGTTCACCGCCAGGCACCTGATGGGCTTTGAACCCCTCATTCGTGAGCGGGCAGGCAAGATTCTCGATTCATTGCCACGGGGAGAAACCTTCAACTGGGTCAAGGAGGTTTCCATCGAACTGACCGGCCAGATGTTGGCCACCTTGTTTGGCGTGCCCCAGGAAGATCGTCACAAGCTGATCTACTGGTCCGACTCCGTCTCCAACCTCACCAACCCGGAGTATTTCGATTCCATCGAAGAAGGCTTCAAGGTTCTCTGGGAATGCTGGGGTTATTTCAATCAGGTCTGGCAGGATCGGGTCAAACTGAACGAGCCCGGCGGTGATCTGATCTCGATGCTCGTCCACGGCGAATCAACGCGAAACATGTCACCCAACGAATACCTGGGCAACATTCTGTTGCTCATCGTCGGCGGCAACGACACCACCCGCAATTCAATCACTGGCGGATTGCTTGCCCTCAGCCAGAATCCTGACGAGTACGCCAAGCTGCGTGCGAACCCAACGCTGGTCGAGAGCATGTCGCCCGAAATCATCCGCTGGCAGTCACCGGTCGCGCACATGGCTCGCACTGCCATGGTCGACACCGAGCTGGGTGGCAAACAGATCAAGGCCGGCGATCGGGTGGCGATGTGGTACGTCTCCGGCAATCGCGACGAGACTTCCATCGTTGATGCCAATCGATTCATCATCGACCGGGCGAATCCGCGCAAACACCTGTCCTTCGGCTTTGGCATTCATCGCTGCATCGGCAACCGCCTTGGTGAGATGCAGTTGAAGATCATCTGGGAGGAGATCCTCAAGCGCTTTTCCCGAATAGAAGTTGTTGGCGAACCGAAGTACCTGAAGTCGAGCTTCATTCGCGGAATACGTGACCTACCGGTGCAGGTGAGCTGAGCGCTGCGTAATTCACGAAGCCTTGGGGTCGGCGTGGCCCCTCAAAAACCTCTCGAACGCGCCACTGCCTGAAGATCCTCGGCAGACAGCGTCGAGCCGAGCGCACCTGTCACCTGGGCAGTGAGTTCCGGCCCGGCCAGCTCCGGCCGACCGGTGCCGTAGGGAGGTGCGGGCGCGTACTCAAGGAACAACTCGACCATTCGACCGAAGTCATCTCCAAACAGTTGACCGGCGAGGGACAAGCCGACATCAATGCCCGCCGTCACCCCACCACCGGTCATCCGGTTGCGATCGATGACTACCCGTTCATCACAAGGTATCGCACCGAACGAGGCGAGTTGATCCCGCACTGCCCAGTAGGATGACGCACGATAGCCTTTCAGCAATCCGGCCGCGCCGAGGATCAGCGATCCGGTGCAGACACTGACCAGCCATTGTGTTTTCACACCACGATCGGCGAGGAAGGCCATGGCCGCATCGTCCCTCATGACATCGAGGGTAGGCCCAGCTGCACCACCTATGATCAGAAGGTCCGGATTGGCGAAGGCAGTATCGAACGAGTGGGAGGCAACCAGTTCCAGCCCATTATCGGAACGCACGGGACCTGCGTGTTTCCACACCGTCTGGATTTCTGCGCCGGGAAAGAAGCCAAGCACCTGCATGGGGCCAACAAGGTCGAGGGCCGTCATCCCCGGGAATAGAACAGCAATGATTTTCATGGTGAATTGCTCCGGCAAGTATCGTTATTGGACGCAGTTGATTTTGCGGTCGAAGGCCGCTCCTATAATTTCAGGCCCAGCACCCTGGCTGCGTTGCCACGCAGGAACTTCGGCCACACTTCAGGCTTGAACGCAACGTCCGGCATGTCACTCATGATGCGCTCAAGGCTCAGGCCCATCGGAAAATAGCCGGCGTAGATGATCTTGTCTGCACCGCGTGTATTGGCAAAATCTATAACTGCCTTTGGGTAGTGCCTGGGTGCAAAGGCCGAGGTCGAATAATAGAGATTGGGCCACTTCAGCATCAGCTTCACGGCCAGATCTTCCCAGGGCTCGCAGCCATGCCGGGTCACAAAAACCAGGTCGGGAAAATCGTACATCACCTGGTCGATGCGCGAGACTTCCTGAGGCCACATCGGTAGCCGCGGTCCCGGCACGCCAGCGCAGGAAAAAATCGGCACGCCGAGTTCGACACACTTGGCGTAGATGGGGTACATCCTGGCATCGTCAATGGCCACCTGCGGGTTGTAGCCGGCATTGAACGAATGGAACGCGCGTACGCCCCAGGTTTCAAACTGCGCCACCATCTTCCGGATGCCGTCCATACCCTTGTTGGGATCAACCGAGCCGGACGGAATGAAACGATCGGGATGTTGTTTGAGTGCCTTGTTCGACACTTCATCGCCGCAGCCAATCATGCCGTACTCGATGCCGAAGCGATCCATCTCCTTCAGCGTCAGTTCGATCGGATCGCTGGCTGTGCCATACATCTCCTTGGGTACCTGCTTGAACATGTACTCAACCGGAAACTCGAACTTCGTCGAACCATCTCGCAGTTGCGCGCGAATGAAGTCGTACATTTTGAAATCGGTGGCAGGAAAGCCGATCATCGTGTCTATGATGCCGATCCCGGCAGGCATGGTCATGGTCACCTCCTCGTGTGTCGCCGACATAATCGCCGAATCAGAGTGTACGGCATGACAATTGCCGGCCGACAGTCTTGTGCCATGCCCATGAATCCAGGTAACCCATGCTCCTGTCGTTCGATCGTGCCCGACATCTGCTGAACACAGGCACTGTCATCCCGACGAACTGGAGAAGGCGCAATCAACCCGCGGCACGTCCACTGCATGCCGCTCTGGTCATCATCGGTCTCGCCGCGCCTGTGCTCTCAGCGCTGTTGCATGTGGCGATTCCTGATCTGTTCCCGTTCATGAACAACGATCCAGAGGTCATCCGGATCGGTATCGACTACATCCGCTGGCTGATTCTGCAAGCCGTCTTCGCCGGGTTCATCGCCGCCTGCACCGGATTCTGCAACGGCATCGGTGCAAGCCGGATCTGCTTCACCTCGCTCCTCGCCATGCACGCCGCCACCATCGGCCTTAACTACATCTTCATCTTCGGCTGGTTCTGGAAACGCGGTGGCTGGGCGAAGATCGCGATCTGATCTTCGCTGTCCGCTACTCAGACTTTCGCCACCCAGGCTCCCGCAGTCTCACATGCCGTACATTGCCTGCTGGAACAGGTAACAGGTGGAGTCACGAGGAATTTCGTCGCGTGGCAACGGCGTATCGAGTTGCGATGGTGTCGGCCCGTACTGGTCTGCCTGCGCCCGCAGCGCGTTGACATCAAACTTGTACAGCGATGCGGCGTTTTCGCCGAGCACCTTGCGTCGTACGGGCTCTGACAAACCGCTGAACGTCAACCGGAGCGACTCCAGGTTGTAGGGAAACGTGCCTTCGTAGTGTGGATAGTCATTGCCCCACAGGACCTTGTCGACACCAATCCGCTCGATGCCATTCAGATCGTCGATGCTCGGGAAGCTCGCGCCGTAGAAACAGTGGCGAGCGGCATAAAAACTCGGCGTTTCCTTCAGCACCCATTGCATGTCCTTGTAATTCATCTCACCGATGGCGCCAGCCTGAATCCCCCGGTGAATGCGATCCAGACTGCTCAGCATGGCGGGCACCCAGGCGCAGCCGGATTCGGTGAGGATGTACTTCAGACGCGGGAACTTTTCGAACGCGCCACTCATGAGGAGATGCCGGTAACCGGCCTGGCAGTAGAACGTCACTTCGGAGATCCACAGGGCTTCAGCAACCGGCCCTTTTCCATAATCTGGCGAACCTTGCCCGGAGTGCTGGTTCATGACGAGGTCGTGGTCCTGAATCGCTGCAAACACACGGTCCCACGCCGGATCGTAAAGTGGCTTCAGCCAGCCGCAGTCCGGCGGTATCAGCGGCAGTAACACACCACCACGCAGACCAGAGCGCGCGATGAACTCGATATCCTTGATCGCCTCATCCAGATCGTTGGGCAGAATCAATCCGACACCTGCTCGTCGCACCGGATCTTCCGCGCAGAAATCCGCCAGCCAGCGATTGTGGGCGCGGATGCCAGCCAGACAGCTTTCAAAATCCTCAGGCTTCGGCGGTTGTGCAGTGACGATGCTCTTGCGGAAAAACGGTGGCACCGTATTGGGGAATACCACTTCGCCAACGACACCCTGACTGTTCTGGTCTTCGCTGCGGATCGCGAGGTCCCAGTTTTTCATCTTCTTGGTGCCGTAGTGCTCCTGGGCGGGATTCTTGTAGCCACCCCGCCATGCATCGAAGGTCTCACGCCAGGCCGGATCGAGATATTCCCGATACTGGGCGTGACTGCCACCGGCATGCGTATCGGCGGTGATGAGCAGGTAAGGCTGGTTGGACATCTTGTTATCCTCCCGCTCAGACAGACCGCAGCAGATCCATGGTTTCTTCCATGGCCGCCAGTCGAGCCTTGCCGGTTGATTCGATGCGGATCGTCAGGCCGTTGATACCCACCGCCTTGTACTTCTGGAATCGCGCCTTGACCATGGCCGCGGTGCCAACGGCGCCAAACTCGGTGACCATCGCATCGGGCACACGTTTTGCCGCGTCATCCCGCTTGCCGGCTTTCCACAGCTGTTGAATGGCCAGCGCATCATCGGTGAATCCGGCGCGCTTGAAGGCATCGTTATAGAAGTTTGTCTTGGCACTGCCCATGGCGCCCATCTGGAAAGCCACCCCGGCACGTCGGGCTTCAATCAGTTCCTCGACGTTTTCACCGATCGCAACCGAGCAGCCAACGTTGAGAAAAATGTCGGAGAGTTTGCGACCAGCCTGTTCTGCGCCACGGCGAATGTGATCCAGATGCGCTTCCGGATGATCTGGCGAGAACGACGTGCCCAGCCAGCCATCTGCAGCCGCACCGGTAAACTCAAGTGCCTTCGGCGCAAGCGTTGCAAGATAAATCGGGATCGGCGCCGGGGCATGGTCCAGTCGTAGTGGTTTGCCCTCCCCTCCCTTGCGCGGCAGCACGTGGTGCTTGCCTTCATGCACCAGCTTTTCACCCGCGAAAGCCAGGCGCAGGATCGCCACGGTTTCACGCATACGGGCCAGTGGCTCTGCGTAGGCAATGCCGTGCAATCCTTCCACCACCTGTGGGCCGCTGGCACCCAGGCCAAGCAGAAAACGGCCTTCGGACAGATCATTGAGAGACAAGGCAGTCATCGCGGTCATGGATGGTGTGCGGGCACTGATCTGCATGATGCCGGTGCCCAGCTTGATCTTTGTCGTCAGTCCCGCGAGGAACGCAAGCGAGGTCACTGAATCGGAGCCCCACGCTTCGGCAGACCAGACACTGTCGACACCCTGCCGCTCGGCCTCCTGCACCATGTCCACCAGATGCCTGGCATTCGTACGTGCATAACCACCCACTGCTATTGATGCCTTCAGCATTGCCCTCTCCCCGTCAAATGTTGTCCGTCGAAGCATACGTGGTTTGCCAGGTCTTGCCAGCCACCTCGACCATTTGCCAATCCGGTTGGTCCGATGCAAGCGGGGACGCCAGCAGCTGCCGTTGTTATGATCCGAAGCATGCAGCAACTCCCGCCCGGCTTCCGGATTGGTCACGCCTCTCACACCATGTACAACACCGGTGTGACCGTGATCCTGCCAGACGATGTGGCGATTGCCGGTGTTCACGTCATGGGTGGTGCACCAGGTACCCGCGAAACTGATCTGCTGGCGCCATCCCAGCTGGTATCAACCATCGATGCCCTGGTGTTTTCCGGCGGGTCCGCGTTTGGCCTGGATGCCGCGAGTGGTGCACAGGCCTGGCTGAGAGAACAGGGCCGCGGGTATCCGGCCGCACCGTTTCGCATTCCAATCGTTCCGGCCGCCATCATCTTTGATCTCCGTACCGGGAAAATGGAGGACTGGGGACGTTACCCGCCCTATCGCGAGCTCGGTTTTGATGCTTGCAACAATGTTACGGACACACCACTCATCGGCCGTGTCGGTGCGGGTACCGGCGCAACCACAGCTACCGGACCCGGCGGCATCGGCATCGCCACTCAACGTCTGCCGGATGGAATCACGGTCACTGCGGTTGTCGTATGCAATGCCGCAGGTTCCACGCACGTTGGCGACACCCATCATTTCTGGGCCGCCCCGTTCGAAATCGGCGATGAATTCGGCGGCCGTGGAGTCGCTTCACCGTGGCCTGCTGATGCTCGTCGTATCCGCACCAAGGCGGGCTTCAAGGAACTGCAGAACACGACGCTGGCAGCAATTCTGACCGATGCTCAATTGAGCAGTGCCGAGGCACAGCGTATTGCCATCGTCGCCCATGACGGATTTGCGCGCGCAATCTATCCGGTGCATACACCAGCCGATGGGGACGTCGTGTTCACACTCGGCAACGGACGAGCCGGCAAGCCCGCAGAAGATCCGACGTTACTGGGTGTAGTCGCAGCCAATGTCGTTTCTCGTGCTATCGCCATCGCGGTGTACACCGCTGAAAAACAGGCAGGTCAATGATGGATCGATTGTTCAATGTCATCGAATCCCGCCGTCAGGACCTGGTCGCCCTGACCCAGGACATGGTGCGAATTCCGACCATCAATCCGCCCGGTGACAACTATCGTCCGTGTGCCGAAGTCATCGGCGAGCGACTGCGCAAACGCGGCTTCGAGGTGCAGTACCTGCGTGCCACCGGCACGCCGGGTGATTCCGACCGTTATCCGCGCATCAACATCATGGCCAGACGGGTTGGCAAACAGAGCGGTCCACGCGTTCATTTCAACGGCCACATCGATGTGGTCGAGCCAGGTTCGGGGTGGAGCTTCGATCCGTTTGCCGCAACCTTACAGGATGAGCGCATCTACGGCCGTGGCACCTGCGACATGAAGGGTGGTATTGCCGCCGCCATGATCGCCATGGAAGTTCTTCTCGACGTCATGCCGGATCTGCCGGGAACGCTCGAGCTGTCTGGCACAGCCGATGAAGAGTCCGGTGGTTACGGTGGTGTCGCCTGGTTATGCGAACAGGGATTGCTGACCCGCGATACCGTCGACCACGTCATCATTCCCGAACCACTCAACAAGGATCGAGTGTGCCTCGGCCATCGTGGGGTGTGGTGGGCGGAAATCGAGACCTTCGGTCGCATCGCTCATGGCTCGATGCCGTTTCTCGGTGACAGTGCGATCCGGCACATGGGCGCGGTTCTCGAGTCGTTTGAGGACAGCCTCTATCCACTGCTTGCAACCAAACGAACGGCAATGCCGGTGGTTCCCGAAGGGGCTCGGCAATCAACGCTCAACATCAACTCCCTGCATGGTGGGCAGCAGGAAGGTCACGATGGCCTGCCCTCGCCGCTGGTGGCCGATTCCTGTCGAATGATCATCGACCGGCGGTTTCTGATCGAAGAGTCCATCGGTGAGGTCAAGGCCGAGGTCTCGAAGCTGCTGGAAGATCTGACAAGTGATCGCACCGGGTTTCGTTATGCGATGCGTGATCTGTTCGAAGTGCTGCCCACCATGACCGACCGCAATGCGCCCGTGGCACGCAGCGTCGCAGGTGCCATCGAAACCGTGCTCGGCAAAGTACCCGACTATGTCATCTCGCCAGGTACCTATGACCAGAAGCACATCGACCGGATTGGCCGCCTGCACAACTGCATCGCCTATGGCCCCGGAATTCTTGATCTTGCGCATCGACCTGATGAGTATGTCGGCGTTCAGGACCTGGTGGATTCCGCCAAGGTGATGGCCCTGGCAACCCTGAACCTGCTGACCGGACAATATCCTCATGACTGATCGACTCGCTGGCAAGACCGCCATTGTCACTGGCGCCGCATCCGGTTTTGGTGCTGGCATCGCGCGCAAGTTCGTCGCTGAAGGCGCGATGGTATGGATCGCCGACATTGATGTCACTGCCGGTGAAGCCATGGCGGCATCCTTGAACATGCCGTTTGCCCGGCTCGACATCTGCGACGCCAGCGGTGTGCGCAATTTTTCTCGCCTCATCGAACGCTGCGACATACTGGTGAACAACGCAGGCGTAGGCCATGTGCCGATGCCCGCCGAAAACGTGGACACTGCAACCTTTGATCGTGTTGCCAACGTCAACATGCGTGGCATCTACCACATGTGTCAGGCCTTCATTCCGGGCATGAAAGCCAATCGCAGTGGCTCGATCATCAACATTGCCTCCACCGCCGGTGTGCGGCCACGTGGTGGGCTCACCTGGTATAACGCGTCGAAGGGTTGGGTGATCACGGCAACAAAATCGCTCGCTGCGGAACTCGCGCCATTTGGCATCCGGATTAATGCCATCAATCCGGTGGCGGGTGATACACCGCTGCTCGCAACCTTCATGGGCGGCGACACCGAAGCGCTGCGGGACAAGTTCCTGAGCACCATTCCACTGGGTCGCTTCTGCACGCCTGCAGATGTCGGTGCGGCCGCCTGTTACCTGGCCAGCGATGAAGCCTCCATGGTCACCGGCGTCGCCATGGAAGTGGATGGCGGGCGAGTGCTCTGAATACCAACGATAGTGAATCCATGCCCACCGCAATCACCCTCGACGATCTGACAGCTGCACGCGCCCTCGTCGCCTGTCACGTTGCGCCTACCCCGCAATATTGCTGGCCACTGCTGGCGGCTGAACTTGGCGTCAACGCCTGGGTAAAACACGAAAACCACACACCGACCGGTGCATTCAAGGTACGAGGTGGTGTGGTCTATCTCGATCGTCTGATGCAACGAAACATTCGACCAAAGCGACTGATCACCGCCACACGCGGCAATCACGGCCAGAGCATTCCATTTGCCGCACGACAACATGGCATTCCGGTTACCGTGCTCGTGCCCGAGGGCAACAGTGCCGACAAGAATGCCGCCATGCGTGCCTGGGGTGCGGAGCTGGAAGTTTTCGGTGCGGACTTTGATACGGCGCGCCAGGAAGCCGAACGTCGAGCAAAACTCGGGGTGGGGGAAATTGTTCCCAGCTTTCACGACGACCTGATTCTTGGTGTTGCGACCTACGCAGCGGAACTGTTCGAACACTGTCCGCCACTCGACGCGGTCTATGTCCCCATCGGCATGGGCTCCGGCATCTGCGCCTTGATGCGTGTTCGCGATCTCCTGGGGTTGCAGACAAAAATCATCGGCGTGGTATCCACCCACGCCGATGCAATGGCGCGCTCATTCCAGAGTGATCGTGTGGAAACCACAGTCACCGCCCACACTTTTGCTGATGGCGTAGCTACCCGATTACCCAATCCCGCTGCGCTCGACGAAATCAGACGTGGTGCGGACCACATCGTCTGCGTCACCGATGATGAGGTCGCGGCAGCGATTCGGCTGCTGTTCCGCGCCACACATCAGATCGCTGAAGGTGCAGGTGCTGCGGCCTGCGCTGCACTGATGCAGGAGCGCGATGAGTGGCAGGGTCGAAACGTCGGTATCATCATGACGGGCGGGAACATCGACCCGGCCTGGTTTGCCGACATTCTTCAGGGCCGAACACCTCAACCGTGATGAGTCGTGATGGGACTGCCTGCAGATCAGCATGGACCCGACACCCACGAAAACCGCATGATTGACGGATAAGCATTTTGACCACCACATGAGGACACGATGGCGGGAAGTCTGAGAGAACAGCTGATTGCGGCAGGACTTGCCACGTCCGGCCAGGCGAAAAAGGCCGAGCGTCAGGTAAAGGCAGAGAAGCAAGCACAAGGCAAACCAAAGCCAGATCGCAAACCCGCCGCTGACACCACGCAAAAAACACCGCCCAAACCCAAGGTGCTCTCCGAAGCCGAAAAACGCTACGCCGCAAAAGTCGAGCGGGACCGGGAACTCGCCAGGATCGCCAACGAAAAGGCTGCGACCAAGGCGCGCAGGGCCGAGATCAAGCAGATCCTGGCGCAGAACGACCAGCGCACCGCACCGGCCAGCGACGACGACGTGCCCTACAATTTTCTGCACGGCAAGAAGATCAAACGCATCTACGTCACCCGCGATCACCAGGCGAAGCTCAGTGCCGGGACGTTGCTTATTGCCAACAACGACGGGCGCTATCAACTGGTGACACCCGAAGTTGCCGAACAGATTCGTGCACGTGATCCCCATCGGATCATGTCCAAACCCGACGCAAAAACCCGGGACAAGACCGCTGAGCCAAGCGCAGACGATGAGTACTATGCGAAGTTCAAGGTGCCGGACGACCTCGACTGGTAAACAAAGCCAACTTTTCAACGACTCGCACAAAACCAAACAGACCACGGGAGAACACCATGACCACGCATCTGCTTGAGGACTTCAGCGATGGCATCGCCACCCTGACCATGAACCGCCCGGAGGCACGCAACGCCATGAGCGGCGAGATGATGGCCGCACTCGACGCCGCCGTTCGCCGAGTTGCTGCCGACCCCGCCGTGCGCTGTGTGGTCTTGACCGGTGCTGGCAATGCGTTCTGCGCTGGCGGTGACGTCAAGGGTCAGGCCAAGGCGGCATCGGATCGCGCATCGGGCAATTCCATCAGCATCGAACAACGTGTCCAAGGACTGCGAACCGGCATGGAAACCTCGCGGCTGCTGCACGAAATGCCAAAGCCGACGCTTGCGATCATTCCCGGCGCCGCTGCAGGTGCGGGGCTCAGCCTGGCACTGGCATGTGACCTGCGCGTGGTCTCGGCAGACGCCAAGCTGACCATGGCGTTTTCCAAGATCGGCGCATCCGGTGACTATGGTGGTTCGTACTTCCTGCCGAAGCTCGTCGGTGCTGCGAAAGCACGTGAACTTTATTTCACGTCCGACGTCATCAGCGGTCAGGAAGCGTTTGAACTGGGGCTCGTCAATCACGTGTATGCACCGGCTGAATTCGCGGCGCGATCGCGGGCTTTTGCATTGAAGCTCGCGGGCCTTGCCACTGCCGCAATCGGCTACATGAAACGCAATCTCAACGCAGCCGATGAAGCGAGTCTTTCGCAGGTGCTGGATCTGGAAGCGGAACACATGGTGCGCACCATGATGACGGAAGACCACGCCAACGCGGCACGCGCATTTGTGGAGAAGCGGCCACCGGAATTCAAAGGGCGCTGATCGCCCTGCATGAGTTCCTCGGATTCCTCAGCATCGACAGGATTCCCACGATGACCTTCCGTGCGAAGGCATCGACCTGGAACTGTTAATGCTGCGCAATTCTGTCCATCCTGCACGACTCCATTTTGCAGTCTGATTAACCGGAACGGGTATCGCCGCACCACGGCGCTAAATATCGCGTGCAAGAACAAATCCCAGTCGACCAGTGTCCACCAGACGTCGACCATCGGTCGAGCCAGGCGTACGACGCAACCAATTTGACACGCCGTCAATATCGTTTCTGGTTGGAACAGCAGATGACACCGGATGTGCCGGTGCAGCGCAATTTCAGAGCCACACGCTTGCCTCAGTCACTCGCGATACATCTGGACCGGGCATGGCACATGGTCGCTACTGCGGTCGATGCGGCTTGCGCTCGACTGCGGGTGGACGACGGCATCCCCTCCATAGAATTTGGTGAGGCTCACCAGCCATTGACGATTGACCGGTTTGTTTCCGGCGATCATCTCGGCAAGTCCATCGAGTCCTGGGCACTTCCCCGCTGGGTGACATTCCACAAAGATGACTTTCTGATCCGACAGGCTGTGCTGCAGGACAGTGACGAGCAGTATTACTGGCTGATCACAGTGAGCCATCTGGTCTGTGACGGCAGATCCCTCGACCTGCTGTACGCGGAAATGGTCAGGGTCATGCGCTGCCTTGCCAATGGTGCCTTGCCCGCGACTCGCCCCTTTCCCTCGTTGGCAGACAGCATGGCCGCTGAACGGGAGTGGGAGGATGCCCGCGAGGAAGATCTGGCAGAGAGGGCCATTGTGCAGCAGATCGAGAGCCTGAAATCGCAGTTCCAGATTTTCGGGGTTCGGGTCCCACCGGGCGACAACTCCAAAGTGCGTGGATTCGAAACTTTCTCCCGCGAACTCACCCGCGACCTCATCAACCTCGCAGCATCACCCGGCTGGCTCTTCCGAACCGTCGACGTCACGTTGGCGAACATCCTCACGGCCGTGATCGCCGTCTGGGTTTTCAAACATGGTGGCACCCGATCCTTTGTTGTCGGCCTTCCGCATCATGGACGCACCGGCGCAGAGATGGATCTGGTTGGGTTCAAGTCCAGAATGCTGCCGTTCTTTATCGACATCGATCCCGATGCCAGGTTCGCCGATCTGGTGCAGTCGGTACATCGCGAAGGCAAAGAACGCATGAAGGCCTCTGGCCTCTCGATTGCCAATCCTTCTTACTCGCCCAACTATCACGTAGCCACCAACTACATGTTTCTTGTCAGCCCGGTCGAACCGCCGCCCGAACCGCGGTTTGGTGTGGAAATTCCTGAACCGGCAGGCGACCCGGAGACCGTCTACGCCATGTGGACACCCAGCCCGGATGATCCCGAGCGATTGCGAGTCGGCATCGGCTTGAAGACACCGCTGTTGTCTTTCACGGACATGGATCGCATTCGTTCCGCCTTGCGTACAACCCTCGAGCTGTTGACCCGCCATCCGGAGTTGACGGTTCGCGAAATGACCTTCATCGATCCTGAATCAGCCGAGTTTTTCCGGCGCATGGAGACTCCCCGGATCGAGGATGTCGGAGTCACCTGGATGTCTCGATGGCTTGACGGAATGTCTCGCTACGCAGATGAAACAGCACTTGTGTATGGAAACGACATCCTGACCCACGCACAACTTCACCAGCAGGCAGCCCGTTGGTTGACCTGTCTGCAAACACACGGCGTGAAGATCGGCGAACCCATTGTGGTGTGGTCCGCATCGTCCAACACGGTAGCCGCCGCGTATCTCGCCATCGTTTCCCTCGGGGCGGTTTATGTGCCAGTGCATGCAACCACGTCGATAGACCAGGTTGTGCAGACATGTGCTGGATTGGGAGCGCGACTGGTTCTGTGTACACCAGGACAAGAGCCAGGACTGCCCGCTGAGAGCTTGAACTTCCAACCGCTCGATGCCGAACTGGTGAGTGGATTTACAGCAGGGGCGCTGTGCGACCCGAACGCTGACGGCAGCGCGCACATCTTTCATACGTCCGGCAGCACTGGCGTCGCCAAACCAATCCATGTTTCCCATCGATCCCTGGCGGCGTCGATCCAGAGCTGGATCGAGAATACTGACCTGCAGCCGGGTGAACGCATTTTCCACTTCTACGCCACGACCTTTGATCCATGGTTGACCGGCTTGTTACCAGCGATCTGGCTTGGCGGAACCTGTGTCGTATACGACGGGAGGCTGCCTCCGTCTGCAACCCAGCTTCTCGACATGTTGCAGCGTCATCGGATCTCTACCCTGTGCACGCCTACAGCCTACTTCCATGCGTTGTGCGATCTGCAACTGCCAGGCCACCTGAAACGATGGATCGTTGGTGGGGAAGCCCTGGCCGCTGACAAGGCACAGCGATTCCTCAGCAGCAACGCGCAAGCTCATCGTGACGACACTTCCTCCACCAATGGCACGCATCTGATCAATGCCTACGGCCCGACGGAAACAACGATCTGGGTGAGTATGCTGACTGTTGCCGGCCTCCACACAACCGCAATTCCAATTGGTCGACCCTTCGCCACCAGCGGTTTCAGGGTCGCTGATGAAACGGGATGTGCCACTCCGTTTGGTGTTCCCGGTGAACTCTGGATCACCGGACCGCAGGTGGGCATCGGCTACTGGGGACAGCCCGAACTCACCCATCGTCAGTTCGTCGAACACGATGGCAGGCGCTGGTACAGAACCGGCGACATGGTCCGGTGGCGCAAGGATGGGGATCTGGACTTCCTGGGCCGGCTTGATCGACAGGTACAGGTGCGCGGCTATCGTGTCGAACCCGGCGAGATCGAACAGGCGTTACGTGCGTTGCCCGCCATTGGCGACGCCATCGTGGTCCCTCGCCAGCTGGATACCACCACAGCGCTCTGTGCATACGTGGTACTTCGCGACTCATCATTCGAGTTTCAGCCACATGCCTTGCGCAGTCAGTTGCTGCGCACGCTGCCCGAGTACAAAGTTCCGAAATGGCTCATCGCGGTATCTGCCTTTCCCCAAAACGCCAATGGCAAGATCGATGTTTCGCGATTGCCGACGCCCAACCTCGTCGCCAACCTGAGTCAAAACATTCAGCTGCCGTCGCTGACACTCTGGGATCTGAAACTGGCCTTTGAGTCCGTTCTGTCAATCGAGAATGTAGGTATCGACGACGACTTCTTTGCACTCGGTGGCGACTCCCTCCAGCTGGTGCAATTGCTGGCAACGATCAAGCAGCGTTTCAACCAGGACATCGACGCCACGCAGGTGATCCAGCACCCGACCATTGGTGGTCTTGCACCACTCCTGGATACGTACCTGACCGGCCGTTCCGAACTGGTCGCGACCCTGCGCTCCGGACGCCGTGCGCCGCTGTTCTGTATCCCTGGCGCGGGTGGCATCGGTGTCGAGTTTTATCCGATCTCGCGCCACCTGCCGCCTGACCAACCTGTCCTGGTGCTCCGGTCATCGGGAACAGATGGCCAGAATCTGCCGCCACGAACACTATCAGCGCTGCTCAAAGAACACGTGCAGCAGATCATCACGCATCGAGGCCAGCACGTGGTTCATCTCGCCGGTTATTCACTGGGTGGCAACCTTGTCTATGAGACCGCACATCGCCTCAGGGCGCTCGGCATTCCCGTCGGTGAACTGTTTATCCTCGACTCGCTCGCTGCCACCGCTGCTGGTCGAGCCTTGCTGTGGCAGCCTGAACGATCCTTGCGTCAGCGGATCAGGTGCTGGTTCCAGCGTGATTCAGGCAGCCGGGAAAGAGCCGCGCTGGCTCTGGAGCTGAAGCGGGCGATTGCCGCCCGACGCCGGATGAACCCGGCAAATCTTGGTCGCTACAACTTCATCGTGCAGGCCAGCATGTTCAAGGAGATCAACGCCCGACCCGGGCAATTCTCGGCCACCTACTTCCTGGCGAGTGACGGCGAACACGCGTCACACGCCAGAATCTGGGCTTCCCTCATCCGCGACCTGGATATCGTTGCAGTCAGCGGAGAACACCAGGGCGCCAACGCGCTGGTTCGCGATCCGCATGCCGGGAAGATCGCGGACGTGATTGCCGAGAAGCTGCAAAAACACCAGAACGCTGGTGTGAGCTAGCCATAGGTTCGGCCATAGGTTCGCCCATAGGTTCACCAAGAAGCGCCCGCGCCAGCAGCCAGTCAGGCTGAATCAGCGGCGCTTGGCGTGGTTAGACACCGTCCGCCGGTTTGCCTATAGTCCTGCCCTCTTCAGGCTGGGTTAACCCCATGATTCTCGCGCTGGATGTCGGCAACTCCCAGATTTTCTGTGGCGTCTTCGACGATGACGAACTCATCGTCCAGTTCCGTCGTGCCTCCACACAAAAAGCGTCCTCCGACGAGATCGGCATTTTCCTGCGCGCCGCGTTACGAGAAAACGATGTCGACCCACAGTCGATTGATGCGGTGGTCGCCTGCTCGGTTGTCCCTGACCTCAACTATTCGATTCGCGCCTGCTGCCAGAAGTACTTCAAGGTCGAGCCGCTCATGCTGCGCCCGGGCATCAAGACCGGCCTCAAGATCAAATACAAGGACCCGAAGGAAGTAGGCGCCGATCGCATCGCCGATGCCATGGGAGGCATCAAGCTGTATCCGGACCGGAATCTCATCATCGTCGACTTCGGCACAGCAACTACCGTGTGCGCCGTGACCAAACAACGTGAGTTCCTCGGTGGCAATATCCTGCCAGGTGTCCGCCTCTCGATGGAGGCGCTTGAAGCGCGGACGGCGCAACTGCCTACCGTCGAAATCAAGCCGGTGCGCTTCGCCATCGGTCGCTCCACCATCGAGAGCATCCAGAGTGGGCTGTACTGGAGCAACGTCGGTATGGTGAAAGAACTGTCGACACGAATTACTGCCGAAGTCTTCCCGGATGAAAAGCCACTACTGATCGCCACTGGTGGCTTCTCGCATCTATTCGATCGTGAGGGTATTTTTGACGCCGTGGTACCCGACCTGATCCTGGTCGGACTACTTGAAGCCCATCGCCTGAATCCAAAGGGTGAAGAGCCGGAGTAGCTCAACCAACTCTCCTTCCAACTCTCTATCCAACTCTCTATCCAACAAACCAGTAAGCGACCAACCAGGAAACCAACATGCAAGACGTTGTCATCGTAGACGCAGCCCGCTCCGCAGTCGGCAAGAAAAAAGGCTCACTCGGCTGGGTGCACCCGACGGATACCCTTGGCCCGATCATGATGGGTCTGCTCAAGCGTAATGGCCTCGAAGGCAAGCACGTCGATCAGGTCATCGGCGGCTGCATCAACAAGCTCGCGGCGCAAGGCATGAATGTCACCCGGACCGCGTGGCTTGCCAATGGTGGTGGCGAAGCGACGCCCTGCATCACGATCGACTCCCAGTGTGGCAGCTCACAACAGGCCGCGGGTCTTGCCTACAGCCTCATTCGTTCCGGCATGGCCGACGTCGTGATGGCATGTGGCGTCGAGAACATGACTCGCCTGCCGATCGGTTCAGACGCCATCGGGCTGCCCAAGGAATACGGCAAGGTGGTCGCCAAGAGCTACTTCGAGCATTACGAATTCACCAGCCAGTTCGAAGGCGCTGAGCGGGTCGCCGAGAAATACCAGATCACCCGCAAGGACGCCGACGGCTTTGGTCTGCAATCCCAGCAGCGCGCAGCAAAGGCGCAGGACGAAGGCCGCTTCAAGTCGCAGATCATTCCGCTGGAAATTCCAGTGTTTGATGACAAAGGCGAAAAGACCGGTGCCACCAAGATATTCGAGCGGGACGAGATCCCTCGCGACACCAGCCTTGAAGCACTTGCCGGACTCAAGCCGGTTGCACGCGAAAATGGCGTGCATACCGCCGGCCAGTCATCACAGATCGCCGATGGTGCTGCCGCTGTGCTGCTCATGAGCGCAGCCAAAGCCAAAGAACTGGGCCTCAAGCCAAAAGCGCGGCTGGTCGATTCCGTGCTGGTGGGCTGTGATCCGGTGCTGATGCTGGAAGGTCCGATTCCGGCGACTGAAAAGCTGCTGGCGAATGCCGGCATCAAGATCAATGACATCGACGTCTTCGAAGTGAACGAAGCTTTTGCGTCGGTCGTGCTCGGCTGGGCCAAGGCCGTTGGGGCCGACATGAAAAAGGTCAATCCGAATGGTGGCGCAATCGCGCTGGGCCATCCCCTTGGTGCGACCGGCTGCTTCCTGATCACCAAGGCGGTGTATGAACTCGAGCGAACCGGTGGGCGATATGGCCTGGTCAGCATGTGCTGCGGTGGTGGTCTGGGTACTGGAACCCTGATCGAACGGATCTGATCTGAGCGTCGCCTGCACTAACAGGGCCGCACACGCGGCCCTGTTTGTTCACGTGCAACCCGGCTGAAATGCAACAACCCCCTTCACCACATGGTGTGTTGTGGCGCTGGTTTTCCGCATGGGTCGCACTGCCCACCGTTTCCATCGTCATGATGAAACTGGCGACCGCGTTCGATCGCCCGTTGATGCAGCTTACACGCGGGCGATTGCGGCTCAGTTTTGTCATTCCCGTCCTGTTATTGCGTGTGCGAGGTCGGAAAACAGGCGCGATGCGTGAAGTGCCGCTGTTGTATGTCCCGGACGGTGATTCGGTACTGCTGCTGGCATCCAACGCCGGGCAAGGTCGATTGCCGGCGTGGTATCTCAATCTCCTTCAGTCGCCACAAGTCGACGTCGTGCTGTCCGGATTACCAAAGACGATGTCAGTCATCGAGTTGAGCGGTGTGCAGCGGGAGAAGGCCTGGGAAAAGGCGGTGGCTCTGTATCCCGGCTATGCGGTTTATCAGCAGCGGACGCCTTATCCGATTCCGTTGGTACGTTTGTCAGAAACAGCCCAGGCGTGACGTTGCCAAAGGCTGATCAAGCACACCGCCTTCGTTTGCAGCAACCGTAATTTCTCCAACCCGTACCAGACGGGCGACACTGTCGACAAGATCGGTATGCGGGACATCACCTGGGCCGCGACTGTGCGGCAGACTGTTGCAAGTTGTGGCAAGGGTCACTCTTTCAATACCACTCTGAGTGTCGACTCGCCGTGATTCTTGAAGCCCATCCGCGTATACAGTCCGCAGGCACGGATGTTGTCCGATACCACATGCAGGAATGGCAACTCGCCACGGGCCAGTTCTCGGGCGATCAGACAGTTGACCAGACGGCGAGCATAACCACGCCCCTCGAAGTCCGGGTGCGTGCAGACCGCACTGATTTCGCGGTTGCCGTGAAAAAACAGTCGCTCACCCGCCATCGCTATCAGCCGCCTGTCGATGAAAATGCCGAAGAACTCGCCGAGTTCGATGGCACGAGGCCCGAATACGGTGAAATCCGCGTCAGCGGCCAGCGATACCACCGCTGCCACATCCTCTCGGCGCAGCTGAACAATTTCGTTGGATCCTCGTTCAGACCGGTGGCGAACTTGAACAGCACCGGTTGGCGCAGGGGCATCCCAGAACATGGTCACCAACTGCTTCTCTACCAGGACCCGCCAGCCGCGCGGCGTGACGCCTGCCCAGGCTTCGCAATAAAGTATTTCACCAGCGGCACTCCAGGGTGCCAAGGCATCAAAGTCCGGTACCTGCGGATCTGAAAACCCGACCAGAGGCGGGTAGCCCGTCGCATAACGACGTGCCCCACCGGCTCCTGCCGCCATCGCAGCATGTGGGCCAGACAGACATTGCCAGGCTGAATTGTCCAGTTCCGAGGGCATCAGACACGCTCCCTGCTGTGATATTTCGTGGGTCCGCTTCTCTACATGGGTCCGCTTCTCTACATAGATCCCTTACCACACCCGTCACCCGTCACCCTTTTGGCAATCACCCGACCCTTGCCTGAGGAGCCAACACACGGCCCTCATCGTGTAGCACCGTTCCTGACCATGATCAAGAACCGGGCAAGTCAACGTCAACGCACAGACGCGTGTACCATCATGCCGATCTGATCAACACCCACATACTCAACCCTGATGGAAACCACGGCAGCCCGTTATCTCGCAGTCATCCTCTCTGCCGATGTCGTTGACTATTCGCGGCACATGGCGAGGGATGAAGAGTCGACCATTCGGCAGGTTGGCGAACTTCGCCGGCGCGTCCAGTCGACTGTTCAGGAGTATTCAGGTCGATTGGTTGATTTCACCGGCGACAACTTCCTGGTCCAGTTCCCGGCACCGGTTGATGCCGTCCGCTTTGCGCTCGATCTTCAAGCCAATCCCGGCAAGCTGATCCTCAGGATCGGCATGCATCTGGGCGAGGTGCGTGCCGAAGACGGTTTGTTGTTCGGCGACACCGTCAACATCGCAGCGCGAATCCAGGGCCTCGCGGAACCTGGTGGTGTCTGCGTATCGGCAAGCATTCTCTCCAGCATCGAAAATCAGCTGCAGGTCCAGGCGACCAACCTCGGCACTCCAGTGCTGAAAAACCTGCCGCAGCGTGTCCAGGTGTTTCAGATCATCCACCTCGAGGCGGCTACCGACCGACGTGGCGAAACGCCCAGCCGCGGGCAACGAGATCTCAGCGCCCTGTGTCGCATTGCCGTGCTGCCCTTCGAAACGTTGACGCGTGCAGAAGAAGACGAGGTGCTGGCCGACGGAATGACTGAGGACGTCATCGGCCTGTTGTCCCGGTTACCCGGTTTCCACGTCATTTCTCGCACCTCGACGTTTGCGTACAAGGGACGTTCGCAGGATGTCCGGCAGGCTGCCGAACGACTCGGTGTTCAGTACATTGTTTCCGGGTCGGTGCGACGCTCTGGCTCCCGAATTCGCATCACCGCTCAGCTCGCCGATGCTGAACACGGCACCCAACTGTGGTCGGAACGCTACGATCGAACGCTGGATGACATCTTTGCAGTTCAGGATGAGGTTACCCGAGCCATCGCGGCGCAGCTCATGCCTGAATTGACTGCTGCCGAAGGGTCCCGCGCCCGACTCGAAGCACCAGACAATCTCGATGCCTGGTCGTATTACCAACGAGCACTGGCTGAGCGGCTGCGACCCTCGACACGGGTCAGCCTGAATGAGACGGAAGACCTCTTGCTCCAGTCGATTCGCTGTGATCCAAACTTTGCCCCGGCTCACTCCTTTCTCGGCAATGTGCTGGCAACCAGAATCCTGTTCGGCTGGAGTGATCAGATCGCACAGGACGGTACGCGTGCGCTTGCAAGCAGCAGTCGCGCCGCTGAACTGGCGCCTAATCATCCCTCTGTTCTGCATGACCGCGGAATCGCCCTGGGGGTGCTCGATCGATCAGGAGACGGTGAATCGCTGATCCTGAAATCGGTCGAACTCAACCCGAACAACGCGCACGGCTGGGCTACGCTGGGTTACATGGCGGTACGTGCAAAAAAACCGGAACTCGGCATCGAGCATGTGTCGCGCGCCATCAGCCTTTCTCCGCACGATCAGCGCGTCTACCTCTGGGATGCGTATCTTGCGGTGGCTTATGCGTCGCTGGAACAGTATGCCAATTGCCTGGAGCATGCCGAGCGATCAACTCGCAGCTTCGACGGACTGGAACTGCCCTGGTTCCTGCGCACCGTGGCGTCAGCCTCGCTTGGGCGCCTCGAAGAAGCGTACGGTGCTGCCACAAACTTCAGGCAACGCTGGCCGGATATCACGGACCTCGCTTTGAAGTCCATCGTCAAGCGTCAGGGGCCGCCAGATCGTGAACTCTCGGAGCGTCTGCAGGCACTGTTCTGGAAGCTCTATTCCCAACCACGTTGATCGTGTCGTGCGTGAAGTTGGCCGGTCAGTGAGGGCGGGGGATGACAACGGCGGTTCTGGCCATGACCAATCGGAAACCCTGCAGCGGACTGTCATCGAAATTGGCGTAGGCCACCAGTGACATCAGACGGTCAGTCTCCTGCCCCAGATTCGCAAAACGATCTGCCAGGTAGTACGGCGGGGCCGCCTGGTAGACCAGGGTCGCCTCAACCTCAACCGCGTCTTCCGCTTTGAACCCCTTCCTGAAACTGGCGACATAACGAACCTCATCGTAACCGGCTATTGGTGCTCGAACCGGCAGACCGCCTTTGGCAACGGGACGAGTCACGTTGGCCCAGTCACCAGTAAGCGACCAGCCCCGTGGCAGGATGCGATTGTCTTTCATCTCGTTGAAGAGACTGAAAAAGCTCGTCGTCAGCATGCCCAAGTTGTCGGTATGCCGCTGTTCGTAGATCTGTACCTCATTGGGACTGTTGATGATGTCGAAGTCGGGCAGCAGTTGACTCGGTGCGGACGCGAACTCACTGGGCAAGGCCACACCTTCGCTATCTGTCAGTACCCCGGCGGCGTTCATGGCGCCTGACTGCCACAAGATCTGTCCATTCGCTCCCTTCACGGCTAACTGCAGAACAGCCCGACGAAATCCGACCCCTGAAGGAAACTTGTGGCCGGTCAGATTATCGACACGCACGGTCGCCAGCAGTTTGCCGTCAACCATTCGAACGTCACGAATCACGAGTGTTGCTGCCTGCTGCGCCATGCGGACCGCCTCGTCACCGGCCAGTCGAATCCGCGGTATCGGATTCTGTTCTGCTCCCGGTGTAGGCCCCGCCGCATCGAACACACAGTGCCCAAGCGTGTCGGGAAATTGCTGGAACAAACCCAGAGCAAACGCATTGACCCCAACCAGGGTGTGCCGGCGGTAGGGCCGCGGTTGTACCGAGATCAGGGTGTCATCGGCGCGGTGCGGCACGGCAGGAAAACGATTGTCTTCGATCCCGGCAATGCGCGACACAAGGGGTGTTGCCGCATCGAGATGAAAGGTGTCCGGCATATGACAGGCAGCACAGGTCTTCTGTGCAGGACCACCGTCCCGATAGTCACTGTTGAGCCATTCCAGATAGGTGGTCTGTTCGTGGACCTGCTTGAAAGATGATGGATCGCCGGGCATGCCACGTGGTATCGCTGGCGGGACAACCGTATGGCAGGACCCACACAACGCACTCGAACCGATTTGCGTTCCATGCTCGGGCGTCAGTCCGATGGACTGCTGCATCGGCATCACCAACGGGTCCTTGAAGGGGCCATAAACCCGGCCCGCAGGACCAGTCTTGAACCCGGCGTTGAAACTCGGTGGTGTGCCCAGCCCATCAGGGGTGATGTGATGACACGTCGTGCAGGCAACCCCGCCACGACCCAGCGCACCGACCTTTGCGTGCGGGTCATCTCCGATTGCGTACAACATCGCCTTGTTGAATCCCTGACCGCCTTCCGTCTTGAAAGTACGCGCGCCCTGAACTGCGTGACACGACAGGCAGAATTCCTGAATGTAATCGGCGCGCTCCGGGCGCAGCGAAATTTCCGATTCGAGTTGGGCAAGGAAAATCGGATCGCGGGCGGCCAGCCCCATCATTGACGCACTCCACTCTCCCCATGGAGAAATGTTGTACAACTCACCGTGATCCGTCGCGATCATCATTTCCGGCAGGATGGAGCCGGCCAGGGAGCTGGAGTCATGACAACCGTTGCAGTTGTCTGCAGAGAGGAACGTGTCCTTTCCATTCTTCGGCACGGGTACGTGATCAAACGAGGTGTCCATTGGCAACGGCTTGACGTTGCCCGGCGCAGGAATGGGTCGTCCTTTAAAAGTGGCCACAATGGCGGGATTTGGTACTGATCGCGGCAATGGCAGATCGCCGTCAGTACTCAACTGGCAGCTGCTTCGCTGTCGCACGTACCGACTATGCGAGGAGTCACGACCGACCAGTGGTTGCGCGGGCGAGGAACCGGCACGCTTCAACGGTGCCACAAAATCGAAGTAGGCATAGGTCTGGATGTCCTTGGCATCGATGTTGCCAAGCGATGCAAAGGTAAGCTGTGTTGTATCAGCAGAAGCATGGCACGCCAGGCAGAAGTTCATTCCCTGCTGCGCTCCAAGAAACTGTTTCCCGTTGGTGGCATTGTCAGGGCGGTAATACAACAGCCATATCCAGCCATCATGCGATCCACCTGCCTTGCGTTGCATCACTGCCCAGCCAGTGACCGGATCGTCCGGTCCCTTGGGCAGGACCTCTGCATACATCTCCTTGATGATCATGGCGTCATCCGGAATCGCCCCTTTGCGGCCACCACGCAGCCAGGCGACTACCGGTTCGGAGTAGTACACCCGTGACCGCGCATGGGTGGCTGCGCTTGCGCCAGCGAGGTACGGCCCCGTGCGGCGGATGCCATCCGTCAGCTGAGTATGGTCCCGGGTCCAGGCCCTGTAACCGTTGTCGTTGAGGAGACTGTCGACCAGAAAAACGCAGTATTTGAGCGATGGTTGGTGCTCGAACACTTTGCACTCGGCTGGAATTTCTGATGCTCCAGCGGAAAGGACTTCCGCTGCGCCGGCATGCATGCCGAATGAGACAACGATGGCCCCGGAAATCATGACGAAGGCAGACAGAATCTGTTTGCAGATCTTCTCAGCGTGGTTTGGTCGGTCGATCACAGGCCTGGTCCCGGCACCTGAGCCTTCAGCACACCCAACTGGGTGAGTTCGAATTGCCTGTCGGACAGTTCCGGATCCGCTTGTCGCTCAGACGCGACAATCAACGGAATAACCACTCGGCCGAACCACATGAACACTCTCCTCGAAGACGGCTCGAGTCGTCATGGCGCTGCAATCCCCAGCGCTCACTGCCCGCCAGTGGACGCCCCGCCCTTCTCTGCTGCCTTGTCGGCCTCCAGCAACCGCGCGCCACGCAGCATGTTTCCCATCGCGAGGTTTCCCTCGTGACAGGCGTACTCAAACAAACGATCTTCGGTACGTGGCCAGGGATACTCGCCACTGAACGCTGTTGTCCACACCTTGGGATCTTCGACCTTGAAGCTGTAGAGCAACGTGTTGTCATCCAGCTTCCTGAATCGCTCGACGACGTGCAGATCCTCGCCCGCCAGGTACATCGCCGGCGTGTCACGGAAGTTGGTGGTGTCGACGACCAGCGTGTCCCCTTCCCACCAACCGATGGAATCACCGAGCCACTTGCGCACGTCTGCGGGCGCATGCTCACTGTTCATGCGTACGATGCGCGCGTCATGCACCATCTCCGAGAGAATCATCACGTGATGCTCCGTCTGCACGATGCGATGCAGGTTGTTGTACAACGCGGGCAGCATCGGTGGTCCACCGGTGGAGCTGAATCCGAGCAAACACCGATCCGACAACGTGGTGGACTCAGGGTTGTCCCAGGGTCCAGGACCGGGATACCACCACGCAGCACCTTCGTTGGGTCGGAACATCGCAAAAAACCTGGCCGCACGGCCCATACCGTATGGCGTCATGGGTGGTTGGCGCCCATTGACCGGATCGTGAAGGATGGAGGTACGGAACTTGCCATCGACCAGCGCCGCAGTTTCCCCGTTGTCGATCCAGAAGCTGTTGTAGCCACCAACATTACCTGCCGCGCCGGACGATCCATCACCACCTGCAGGAGGCGCCTCCCGATTCGGATCACTGTCCAGCTGGCCAGCAGTCATGGCGGCTTTCGCCGTCTCTTCGATTTTTTTCGCATCCGTAGGCGACATGTACAACTTGTCACCAAACGCTTCCGGTCGCTGCAGCGGTGTCAACGTTGCAATGTCATAGGTGCCAGACAGATCCGGCGCCTTGCCCGCAGCGGACACCGACGCCGACAGACCGGTCAACAACATGGCAACACACATCAGGATCAATTGTTTCATCTCATCCTCCTGGCGATCTGGTTACCTCGCCCGCATTGTTCAAAAAATGCGGCTTAGCGTGGCAGCGGCTTTCGTCGAAACTCGCCGTACATCAGTTCTTCCACAAATTCGACACACTTGAAATCCATCAGCTCGATACCTGGTTCCAGCCGCCGATAAAGCGGCATCTCAATGGTCCACGGTGCAGTGAACGTAGCCGGATCGTCGATGGTGGCTTCATACCAGAGGTGATTGGCACTCATGGGTGTGATTCGTTCGGTGACCTTCATCTGTTCGCTGTGATGATTACCTGAGCGGTCGAACCAGGTGTCGGCCTGTTGCCCGGTCACCTCGATCACCAGAGTGTCGCCGTCCCATTGGCCATAAGACTGTCCCATCCAGGAGTCAACCGGAGCAGGACCAGGATCTTTCATCAGCACGTCCCGATTGGCACCGGCGTACTGGTAGGCGATGAAGATGTCCTGCCTGTTCTGGAAGATCTGGAACGGCTGCGGCATGTAGGTCGCGCGTGGTATGCCCGGCAGGTAACACTTCACTTCAGGATCACGATTGGCCCAGTCCGCCGCATTTTCCTGGCGGATCTTCAACGCCGCTTCCGTATAGGGGATACGCCCGCCACCCTTGACGACACCAATGCCGGGCGGCACGGACGCGGTTGCGCCCATGCGAAGCACCGGGATTGCCGGCACCGGCCCCATCGGCCCTTCCCGCAACTGGACACCGGCACGCGCCATGTGTCGTTCAACGTCCCAGTTGGCTTCATTCATCGCTTGCCAGATGCCGTTCAGATCCGGATGTTTGCCGTCCGGACCGCGCGGGGCTTTGTAATCAGCGCCGATCACCAGCGTCGTCGAGAACAGCAGGCTGCCGGCAACAAGCCATCGCACACTGCGCATGAAGTCCATCGATAGCATGGTTCTCAGACCTCCATTGGCTTGAGCGGACGGGGCCACTGGTCCCGGCTGGCTTTCATGGCAGCATCCACGTCATCCACAGTCCACGGGCCATCTTTCGGTGCGTGCTGACCAATCGTGAGCACCTGCCATGACAGCAGGGAGATGCGGTTACCCCCGACGCAGAACTGGCGACCGGTGACATCTTTTGCGTCATCCGTGCACAACCAGACCACAACCGGCGACACCTTGTCCGGCGCAAAGCGATCCGCCTGCCCTTCCTGCATGATGTCCTCGGTCATGCGCGAAAACGCTGCGGGTGCCAGCGTGTTCACCGTAATGCCAGACTTCATGCCTTCCAGTGCAAGCACCCGGGTGAACCCTGCGATGCCTGCTTTTGCAGCGCCATAGTTGGCCTGTCCGAAGTTGCCGATCAACCCCGATGTCGAGCTGGTATTGATGATCCGGCCACCTTCAGCCTGAGCCAGCAGCTGATCCCACGCTGCCCGGGTGACCAGGTAGGTGCCACGCAAGTGGACTTCGATGACGATGTCCCATTCGGCGTGGGTCATCTTCTTGAATGTGCGATCGCGCAATATGCCGGCGTTGTTGACCAGGATATCGAGCCTGCCAAAGGCCTCTACCGCCTTGGCCACCATGCCAGCCGCATCGGCTTCATTGGTGACCGACCCATAGTGCGCCACCGCCGTGCCGCCATTGGCCTTGATTTCAGCAACCACACCATCGGCCATGGAGTGACCTGCGCCTGAACCGTCGCGCGATCCACCGAGATCATTGACCACGACCTTGGCACCTTCCGCCGCCAGTCCGAGCGCATGACAACGACCCAGCCCGCCACCAGCACCGGTGACTATGGCTACCTTCCCATCGAGTTTTCCCAATTCCCCTCTCCGCTGATCTGTACACTTTGAAGTGTACCCAAACATGCACCGCACATGCTCAACTTCAAACAACCCTACCCTTCGCAGCGATCACCGGTATGCGCCCGGAATGTGGTAGCGACGTCTCAGCCACTGGCTACCGCTGCCGGCCTGCATGCGCTCCGGCAAGGCGGCAACGCCGTGGATGCGGTGCTCGCCGCCGCCATCACCCTGACTGTGGTCGAGCCCAATAACAACGGTGTTGGCAGCGATGCCTTCGCCATCCTCTGGGATGGTGACACCCTGCATGGACTGAATGCTTCCGGGCGCTCGCCAGCGGCGTGGACTGCCGAGTACTTCAAGGACCACAGCCGCATGCCAGACCTGGGCTGGGATACCATCACGGTCCCCGGCGCCGTCAGTGCCTGGGCTGCACTGTCCAGGCGTTTTGGCAAACTCCCGTTCGATCGTTTGTTTGAGGATGCCATTGCCTACGCCGAGGGTGGTTTCCAGGTCGGCCCACTGACTGCAGGTTTTTGGGCCGCCGCAACATCAACCTTTGCTGACTTCCCGGAGTGGCAGAACCACTTCACACCAGCGCCCGGTCCCGGCACGGCGTTTCGCCGCCCGGATCTCGCCCGAACATTGCGCGCCATCGCCGATAGCAAAGGTGAATCGTTCTACAGGGGGGAACTTGCCAGCCGCATCGAGGCAGCCGCCAAAACTGCGGGTGGTGCACTGCGCAAGCACGATCTCGAATCACATGTTGCGGATTGGGTAACCCCTTCGGCAATCGACTATCGTTCACGTGTTCTGCACGAAATCCCGCCAAACGGCCAGGGTCTGGCGGCGCAGATCGCTTTGGGAATCCTGCGCCACCTGGAACCAGCTGCCGTGGATTCAGCCGCCTGGGTACATCAGCAGGTGGAGGCGATGAAGCTTGCGATCCATGCTGCATTCACGCACTTCGCCGATCCCCGGTTCATGCGCTTGTCAGTCGAGGAGCTGCTCGCGCCAGGATCCCTCGAACTCGCTGCGCGTCAGATCACCGACCGGGCAGCCCCGCTTCCACCGGTGCTTCTACCGATCAGCCACGACACCGTTTATCTCACCGCCGCCGATGCCAGCGGCATGATGATCTCGTACATCCAGTCGAACTATCAGGGCTTCGGCTCTGGCATTGTCATCCCGGGTACCGGTATCAGCATGCAGAACCGTGGCCGAGGATTTGTGCTGGATCCCCGGCATCCAAACTGTGTTGGTCCTGCAAAGCGGCCATTTCATACCATCATTCCCGTCTTCGTGACCGAACAGGGGGAGCCGCGTTTGAGTTTTGGCGTGATGGGTGGACACATGCAGCATCAGGGTCACGTGCAGATGGTCACCCGGATTTTCGACCACCAGCAGAATCCGCAAGCGGCCAGCGACGCCCCACGATGGCATGTGTACGAAGACTTCGGGGTTGGTCTCGAACCTGGTTTCGACACCGCCGTACTCGCCGATCTCGAAGCGCGTGGCCATCGTGTCCGTTATGAAAAGCGACCATGGCTGTTTGGTGGCGCCCAGCTCATCTATCGATCGAGTGATGGTTATGTCGCCGGATCGGATCATCGCAAGGAAGGTCACGCGGCTGGTTTCTAAAATCCATGGGCCAATAACCGTGGTTGTGGTGCAAGAACCCAACTTCGGGCAGAGTTGAAGAAATCCAACAGCTCGGGAGCAGGCATGAAAGTTACAGGCGGGTGTTACTGCGGTGCCGTTCGTTACGAGGCAGAAGGCGACGCGATGATGAAAGCGCAATGCCATTGTCGCGAGTGTCAGTATCTGACCGGCGGCGGCCCCAATTTTTTTATGGCCATGCCAGCCGCTGGATTCAAGTTGACCCTCGGCCAGACCAAGGCATTTACCCGCAGCGATCTGGCCAATCCCGTCACGCGCGAATTCTGCCCGAACTGCGGCACTCACATTCTGACGCGTGCTCCAGCACTGAAAAACGCCATCATTCTGAAGGTTGGCTCGATGGATGATCCATCACTCTATGGCAAACCGCAGATGGCCATCTTCACCGTCGACAAGCAGGTCTTCCATCAACTGCCGGACGGCGTTCCCGCGTTCGAACGTGTGCCTGGTTAGGTTCAGCGTTGTTGTCCTGCTGGCGCTTGCAACATTTGCGAACGCCGAAGTCGTTGTGAGCTCACTGCGTGTCCAGTTGCCCATCGGTCCGGTGGCAGGTCTGTGGGCTGACGAGACCGCCGGGGTGCGCGCTTTTGTCGGGATTCCCTACGCACGTGCGCCGATCGGTGACCTTCGGTTCAGGCCGCCGCAGCCGCACCCGGCCTGGACCACTGTCCGCGACACAACACGGCCGGGTCCGGCTTGCCCTCAACACCCGGCAACCGATGCCTTTGTCTGGTCGCGTGCCCCTTTTCTGGCCAGCGAAGATTGTCTCTATCTGAATGTCTGGACTCCGGCGGGCACCGGCGCCCGGTTGCCGGTCATGCTTTGGGTACACGGTGGCAGCCATACTTCGGGCTTCGGTCATGCACGAATCTTTGATGGCACCATGCTGGCTCGTCGTGAGGTCGTCATCGTCACCATGAACTATCGACTCGGCGCCCTGGGGTTTCTGGCACATCCGGCACTGGCGGCACAAAACTCTCAGCACTCATCCGGAAATTACGGTCTGCTCGATGTGATCCAGGCGTTACGGTGGGTACAGGAAAACATCAGTGCACTGGGTGGTGATCCAGACAATGTGACGCTGTTCGGTCAGTCGGCAGGATCACAGACCACGTGTCTGCTCACAACCTCACCACTCGCCAAAGGGTTGTTTCACAAAGCCATAGGTCAATCAGCGAGTTGTGCCATGCCGGCGTCTGACAAAGATGCCAACGGACACGAACGAGGCGCGCGGCTCGCAAGCCTTGCGCTCGAAGGTTCAGCAGAGCCAACCGATTTCAGCGCGTTGACTGCGGCACTGCGGACATTGCCGGTAGAAAAAATACTGGCCGCAGAACTGACCTCAGGTTGGGATCAAGCGAGCCGCACGGTCGTTGATGGCTGGGTGGTGCCCGAATCCCCGCGATCGTTGTTGCTGGCCGGCAAGCCCGCACGAATTCCGTTACTCCTCGGATCTGCGGCAGATGAAGGTGTTGGTCTGCTGCCGCTTTCTGAAAATCTTGATGGCGCAACGTATCGCACCCGATTGGACAAACGCTTCGGCGACCAGGCGAGCCACCTGTTTGAGTTGTACGCGGCAGAACGCAGTCAATCGCCTGCCATCGCCGAGCGTGCAATCAATGCCGATATTTTTCTGACCCTGGGCATGCGTGAATGGGCCGATCTGCATACACGCTCCGAGTCTGCGGTATACCTCTATCACATGGCTCATGTTCCACCGGCGTTCCGCTTGTATGACCCGGACCATCCCGATCTGCAACTCGCGGATGGACCACGCAGCGTCGGTGCTTATCACTCCGGTGATCTGGCCTTTGTCTTTGACAACATGCACCTGGTCGGGCACGACTGGAATGATGCTGACCGCCAGACCGCGTCACTCATGGCGGACTACTGGACCACGTTTGCAAAAACCGGCGATCCGAATGGCGGCACACGACCCAGGTGGCCGCGGTACGATCCGGCCACTCGAGGCACGATGGTTTTTGACAAGGGTGCCCACGTCGCGAATGGCGTCAGGCAGGACAAGCTGGATGCACTGGCGAAGGTGTTGAAGCTTCGCTGAGCGAAGCCGGCAGTACCGCCCTTTGACACTATTGGCAACGCCAATAGTGTCGGTGCGAGGGAGCAACGCGACCGACCAAAGCCTGCGGGCAGGAAGCCCGCAGGTATAAAAAAAACGTCAACGCCCGACGTACACCGCCGCCCGTTTCTCAAGAAACGACTGGACGCCTTCTTTCGAATCTTCCGTCTGTCGCAACCGCTGAATCTGCTGGCTGGCCCACTTGCCGGTATCCTTCCAGTCTGGTTCAAGCGTGCGGCGCAGACCTTCCTTGAGCGCTTGCACCGCAAGCGGCGGATTACCGGCAATCTTGCGCGCGATGCCCATGGCGGTATCCATCAACGCCTCCGGCGCCACCACACGCGAGACCAGACCAATGGCCAGTGCCGTCTGCGCATCAATGACATCACCAGTAAACAGCAGTTCCGCGGCGCGCTCCCGCCCAACGAGTTGCGCAAGGCGCCCGAGACCCGGCGCATCACAGCACAGTCCACGCAGGACAAAGAGCTCACCGAATTTCGCTTTTTCCGAGATCACGCGGATGTCTGCCATCAACGCAAGTTCCATACCCCAACCAACGGCCGGTCCATTGACTGCCGCGATGACCGGGATATTGGTGTGCAGCAGCGCATCGGCTGCGGGGGTCAGGCCACCGGACCTGATGGACCTTGCCCGGAACTCCTCCGGCGCAGGTGCAGTCGAACCGAGAATCTGCTTCACGTCATCACCCGAGCAGAATGCACGACCATTGGCGGTGATGATCAGCACACGCGCCTGACTGTCACGAACATAGTCCTCGAGCAGTCGATAACTTTCGTAAGTCAGCGCGTTCATCGCCTCTGGCCGGTTCAGCGTGATCACACCGATGTGATCGCTCTCTTCGTACAGCATCGGTAACTCGCTCATTGCTCTCCCCCTATCTCGATTTGGATGTCGATTGGAATGTTCTGTTGTAGTCAGTGTTCAGCGCTGAAGTACGCCCCGGCCCGTGTCAGCACATGCTTCGCGCGCGCCACGTGATCCGGGAAATCCTCGCGCAGCTTGCGTGAACGTATTTCCAGGGCGAGTGGCAAATCCGCACGCAGTACTGCAAGCACATCCCGAAGCGGCAATCCGCCATCACCCGGCAGACTGCGCAGATCAACCGCATCCGTCAGCAGGCTCTGGTAATCCTCTGCACAATCCACGTTGCCATCGCAAAACTGCGCATAGGGCAGCCATCGTGGATCGACTGACGGCAGCAGATGGAACTCTTTGCAACGAGCCAGGTGGATCGTATCAACCAGGATTCCACCTGCCGGATGACCAACGGCTTCGATGATGCGCAGCGCCTGGCTCAAGTGCGTTACCGCAGTGATGCGCAGGAACTCAAGGCAGGCCCGAATGTTGTACCGACTGGCATGCTCGGCAAGAGTGGCCAGCGCATGACAATTTTTCACGTCATCGGTACACGATGAAACGATTAGTGCGTTTTTCGCGCCAAGTGCGCCACCCACATCGAGAATCCTGCGATGTCCATCCGTAACCAGGCCGTCCACGCCGATCCAGATGACCTCGACATCCAGAACACTAACCTCGGCCGGTTGCAGGATGGCCTGCACCTTCGCCGTTGTTGTGTCGGTCCAGGTCTTTGGGTCAACCGTAAACCCCACGGCTTCGAATCCGGACAGCACAGCCGCCTGCGCAACCTCTTCGGGGGTGAACTCCGGCAGAACTCCGGCGGCCAGGGACAACAACCGCATGGTCATCGCACTCCTGTAGCTGAGAGAGCGGGCAGGCTTCGAAGATTCACCACAAACACCATGAGGGCCACGATCGACAGGCTACCGGCCACCATGAAGGCCGCGCCAGGAAAGTAATACGACGTACCGGACTGAGTAAATACTGCAAACGTCTGGGTCATGAGCAGTGGCCCGATGATGGCGCCCACACTACCGACACTGGCGAGTATGCCCTGCATCTCACCCTGCTGATCCGCAGCCACCTGATTCGACAACATGCTCTGCAGTGATGGCATGATGAAGCCGGACAGCGCAGATACCGCGCACCAGACATAGACCGTTAGCCCATTGGGTGCCATCGCAATACCGATATACGCCATCGCTGCCGAGGCAAATCCCAGAATCGCGGCTCGCCCCGCGCCGATGCGTGGAATCACGATGCGAAGCAGTCCACCCTGCACCACCGCCATGAGGATACCGACCAACCCCATGGACAGGCCCACATCACGCGGTGTCCAGTCGAACTTCTCCATCGTGTAGAAGCTCCAGTTCGAGGGGTAAACGTGGTGCCCGATGTTGTAGAGCAGCACTGCCACGATCAGTCCCGAAATCATCGGATATTTGCGCAGTTGCGCAAACGCGCCGATGGGATTGGCACGGCGCCAGTCGAAGGGTCGACGGTTTTTTGGGTCGAGCGTCTCATTCAACACAAAGTAGCCATACAGTGTGTTGATCAGAGCAAACGCCGCCGCAACAAAAAACGGTGCCCGCGTATCCCACTCTCCAAGCAATCCACCCAGCGTCGGGCCGATGATGAAGCCGATACCAAAGGCCATTCCCATCAATCCGAAATTCTGGGCCCGCTCTTCGGGTGGACTCACATCGGCAATCAACGCATTTGCGGTTGCGTAGGTTGCACTGGACATGCCGGTCAGCACCCGGCCGACAAAGAGCAGAAACAAACTCGAAGCAAACCCCATGATCAGGTAGTTCACCGCATAGAACCCCAGCGACAGCAGTAACACCGGACGGCGCCCATAACTGTCACTGAGGCCACCCAGGATCGGTGAAAACACGAACTGCAGCACTGCGTAACTGAACAGCAGGTAGCCGCCCCACTTGGAGGCCTCCGACAGCCCACCACCGGTCAACTCGGCGAGCAGCAGTGGCAACACCGGCATGATGATGCCGAAACCCACGACGTCCAGCAGAACGGTGATGGTCACAAAGGTCAGCGCATGGCGCTTCGAGGAACCTGACATGAATCGGCTGCACAGTTTACGAACGTCGACTATAGGAGGGAGCGTCGGAAGAATGAAGTGGTGACGTGCGAGAGACAGCGACCACTGTCCCGCCCGACGCCAGTGCTTCACCCTCGGCGGGTGACCGTGTATGGTCCACCCAATCACGAACACAGTGGAATCCCGGTCGATGACGACGGAATCAGGTTCTTCAGAACCGGTGGACTATATCGAGCGCACCCGCAGTCAGTACGATGCACTGGGGTACCCGCCCTATACCTGGGTGCACAACACGGAGTCGCCGCCTTTCACACCACTGAGCAAGCCGCTGGACCGTGCACGTGTCGGGCTGATCTGCTCCGGTGGCATCTACGCTCGTGGGCAGATCGCGTTTCATTTCAAGGACGATACCAGTTACCGCAAGATCGCCATGCGCACACCGCGCCATGAACTGAGGGTCACGCACTTTGCCTATGATCTGGAAGACGCCCGTCGCGATCCGGCCGTGGTGTTCCCCGCCAGGACACTGACTGGTCTGGCAGATGCCGGCGCAATCGGCTCGGTGGCGGATTACGCCTACACCTTCATGGGTGGTATCTACTCCTCTCGCAAAGTACGCGAAGTACTCGCGCCACGACTGGTTGCCGAATGCATACGTGACGAAGTGGATGTTGTCATCATGGTGCCGGTGTGACCAGTCTGCCATCAATCCGTTGGATTGATCGCCAGACAACTTGAAGCGCGTGGCATCGCGACCATCAGTATGTCCAGTGCGCGTTCCATCACCGCCAGCGTCAATCCACCACGAGCGGTTTACCTGGACTATCCCCTGGGCCACACCGCCGGTCACCCCAACGATCTCGCCGAACAACGCCACATCATGATCGACACCCTGCGTGCACTGGAGACCATTCAGGTGCCCGGCACCATCGTGCCGCTGCGTTATCGATGGAGTGACGATGACTCCTGGAAGGAAACGGCGATGCGTCCCAGGAAGAACAGCATGGGAGGTTCGGAATCCAGGGATGATCGTATAACGCGCCACGCAGAACCACAGTACCAGCTGGACGACGATCGACTTGCTGCCGACCCCGGCTGTCCAACCTGCATCTTTCCGGAGGGTTGAAGCGCAATGTTGATCGGCATAGCGGGAATGAGCCACGAAACCAATACCTTCTCACCCGTGCTTACCGATCTCGCCCGCTTTTCCGGTGGCGCGGCAAAACCGGCGTCCGGTGACAAGGCGTTCAACATTTTTCGCAATACCGGCACCTGTATTGGTGGTTTCATCGGCACCTGTGAAGATCGTGGTTATGCATTCCGAATGGGTATTGCAGCCGGTGCAGCGCCGAGCGGTCCTGTCGAAAACGACGCCTATGAAGAGATGGTTGGCCAGATCCTTGAACTTGCTGAAGGTGCCGATGCACTGATGCTTGATCTGCATGGAGCGATGGTGACCAAAACCTACGATGACGGCGAAGGTGAATTGCTGCGCCGCATTCGGGCTCGTCATCCGGCCATGCCGATCAGCGTCGCACTGGATATGCATGCCAACGTGACGCCGGTGATGGTTCAGAACTGCAACATCATCTGTGGTTATCACACCTACCCGCACATCGACATGGCCGAGACCGCGACTCGCGCAGCCCATCTTCTGCTCGACATGCTTGAACACAAGATCACGCCGGTCATGGTTTTCGCCAACGCACCGATGCTTCCCCATGTCATGCGACAAGGTACGGACGATCTGCCGAACAAGGCCCTGCAACAGCGCATCATCGAGATCGAGCGCGGTGAAGCGCTGGCCGCGAGCCTCTTCGTCGGGTTTCCGCACGCCGATATCCATGATGCCGGTCTGTCCGTCGTCATCGTCACCGACGCCAATCAAGCTCAGGCGACGCAGCTGCGCGACGAATTGCTGAATGACGCCTGGAATCAACGTGAGGCTTTCATATATCGCCCGGAGCCGCTGGAAGAATCCATGGCCAGAGCCGAGTCGCTGGCGGCCAGCGAAGGTTCCGGCCCGGTGCTGTTACTCGATCACTATGACAACACCGCGTCCGGCGGCACGATGGACAGTACCAACGTACTGGCAGCCATTCTGGCGGCGAAACTTGAAGACGTTGCCGCGTTCGGGATTTTCGATCCGGAGGTGGTACAACAGATGATCGCCGCCGGTGTCGGCGCTGATGTCACGGTTTCGTTGGGAGGAAAGCTCCCTACCCCTTCCATTCCCCGTCAGAGCCAGCCAATCACGGTCACCGGACGAGTCAAGCTATTGGCCGACGGTCGCTTTCCGGCAACGGTTGCGATGTCACGCGGGATGACGATGAACATGGGGCTGTGCGGCGTGCTGGTGGTCGGTGGGGTCGAGATCGTCATCATTTCAAGGCACATCGAGCCGTTTGATCCGGGCTGCTTTCGCGCAGTGGGCATCGAACCGACGAGAAAGAAGTACATCATGCTGAAAAGCCGAATCCACTATCGTGTCGGCTTTCGGGATCTGGTGAAGGCAACAGTGGAATGTGCGGGCGTCGGAGTGTGTACGTCCGACTACTCGGAACTGAAATTCAGTCGTGTGCGTCGACCTGTTTATCCACTCGATGGTGTGAATGCCCCACCGGCGCAGTGGCTGACCTTACATACTGACTGACCTAACGGCGATCCGTATGCCACTAACCCGCTGGAAAACACGCATCGCAATCATCGGCGGTGGCATTGGCGGTCTGGTCATGGCACTGCAGTGTCGACGCCGTGGGCTCGATTGTCTGGTGTTTGAAGCGGCCCCGCGCCTCGAACCGCTCGGTGTGGGTATCAACCTGCTGCCTCACAGTGTCCGGATACTCAGCGACCTGGGGCTATTGGACGCGCTTCGTGCAACCGCTGTGGAAACCTCGACACTGGCATTCTTCAACCAGTGGGGCCAGCTGATCTGGCAGGAACCACGGGGACTTGCTGCCGGTTACGACTATCCGCAATTTTCAATTCACAGAGGTGAACTGCAGACGATTCTGCTGAGCGAGGCGACTCTCCAGCTCGGCGCTGAACACATCTTGACCGGACACGCCATCAAACGTTTCGATGCGGGCAATGCAACGATGCCCGCCACTGCGGTATTTGAAAACCGCAGGACTGGCGAGGAGATCGGGGAAGTCTGCGCCGACGTCATCATCGCGGCCGACGGAATACACTCAACTGTCCGCGCCGCCTTCCATCCGGACGAAGGATTACCCAGATATTCAGGCCGTGTTCTGTGGCGAGGATGTGCGATGGCCCCGGCATTCCTCGATGGGCGCAGCATGATCCAGGCTGGGCACGCCACACAAAAAGCTGTGATTTACCCAATCTCCGGACAAGCGTTCCAGGCGACCGGAAAAAACCTCACCAACTGGATCATGGAACGCATCGTCCCGGGCACCACACCGCAACGCCAGGATTGGTCGAAGCAGGTCGACAAGTCGGTGTTCGCCGAACACTTCGCGAACTGGCAATGGGACTGGCTCGATGTGCCTGCACTGATCGCCAATGGCGGCGATGCCTTTGAATATCCCATGTGCGATCGCGACCCGCTGCCCCAATGGTCACATGGCAGAGTCACCTTGTTAGGCGATGCCGCACATCCCATGTACCCCATCGGCTCGAACGGGGCTTCGCAGGCAATTCTCGACGCAGCAAGCCTCGCCGATGCTCTGAACGATTGTGCTGACGTAGAACAAGCTCTCGCACGGTACGAAGCGGAACGGCGCGAGGTGACCGCAAAAATCGTTCTGGCCAGCCGCGGCAACGGTCCGGATCAGGTCATGCAACTCGCCGAAGAACGAGCGCCACGGGGCTTTCATCACATACACGACGTCATCAGCCAGGATGAACTCGAGGCAATCGCTGCGCAGTACAAACAAACTGCTGGATTCACCCGTGCCCAAGTCAATCGCCACTGATCCAGACCTGATACAAAACGTCAGGAACGCCCGCTGGCTTCTAGCCCGCACTATTCATGAAGTATCGTAGCGAGGGCGTCGAGAGTAGTGAAAACGCTGGGTGGCGCGGACCTGCGTGCGCGCAGGCGTGCTTGA
>JANNBJ010000119.1:0-4645 GCA_031385325.1 Gammaproteobacteria bacterium
TCGGGAATGGTGATATCCAGAAATGCGGCCACCCGGCGCATCTCGCCACCGAGATCGGCTTTCATGTCGTTGTAATGCACAAAGAACAGGTTCGGCTCATTGCGTCGCGCCCAATAGCTTGCGACCACGTCGAAGAAGTTGTTCTCCTGCAGCCATGAACTGAAGAATGCGTGGTAGTCGCCCTCGAACTTATCCATTGGTGGCAAGCCATCCTTCTCTGCCTGCGCGTTCAACATGTCGATCATCTTCATGCGCTGCACGTGATTGACCCACGACATGAACGCGTCACGCCCATCGCGCGCAACGGTGATGTACTTTGCTTGTGGAAACCAGGGAATGGCGTCGGCGGGCGAATGGCTCTTCATCGCGCGGCGGTGCGTTTGAGCCCTCAGCATCGCGTGCATCGCGTCGGCCGGACCAAATTTCGCTTCGATCCACGGTGAAATGCCGTTGACGACTCGAGCCGGCATGTCACCGTCCGACCAGATCAGACTCGCAACGATGGTTTGCATCCACGTCGTCCCACACTTTGAAGGCGTGCACACAAAGATGTCATCCGTTCGTGGTTCGAACCCCGTCCAGCGCGCGTTGTCCATTACCGCGCTTCGATATTCACGCATGATGCCTCCACTGGGTTGCTACTCGTTCATCGTCCAAGTCAGTCACCATTTACTCTCGTGAGCAATACGACGTCAATGTCCTTCCGGTGCCAATTCCACTCACAAACTCCGAAGCGCCAACAGTCACTGCTTCCGTGTCCGATCGTTTGTTGATCCCATTGGTGAAACACGCTCGTACATCAGTGTCGAGTGCAAATCCGGTCGTTGGAGTCAGTTCGGCGAGCGTTGACACTGCGTCGCTTCCACGCACAATACACAACGCAGCCACAAGGCCACATTCTGCAATTTCTAGTTTACGTCTGACCGAGGCAGGGTCACCCTGACATCCCGCCACAGATCACTGACATCTGCACACGCTTGGGTTACAGCATCGCGCTACCCAACACTTCACAATGGCCCTCACGAACTGGTTCTAGATGAGTATGAAAAGCTGTGACTTAAGGGAGCAGTAAAATGAAATCAACCATTACCATTCAGGGCAGTCAGATTTCGGTGAGTTTCGCACCAGAGACGGAACTCGAACGCCTGTCGCTGGCTGAGCTGGGCGACGATGTCAGTGTGTCCCGCGCTCATCAGTGCATCGTGCTGAAGCCGCGCCGGGCGAACATCCTGAAAATTTCCGAGCGGCTGGAGTCCGAGTCCAGCACTGGCCGCTGATCCCGTCCATCTTGGAAACCCGGTTGGAAGTGTTGGACTCCCGCGACATCGTTGGAAACCAACAAAAGTAGTCGCATAACCATAAAGTGGGCTGTTGGCTAGACGTGTTCGCCGCTCGCTTACACAGGCTCCTCGAATAAATCCAAAGCGGACGCTCCGACGCGACGTGGCTAGTTCGGTTTCCCGTTAGGCATTGTTAGACGTACGTGCAGCAGGATAGCTTGCAGCGAAGATCGGCGCCTCCGCGCAGATGTCTGACAATGCTCGAGGTAGGAAACCGCGGGGTCGATGGCGGAGACTATGGGGAAAGTTAGCAGTTTGTTTCGGTGGTTCTGGCGGAACTCTGTAGAACGAGCGATGTGGCCGGGTGTCGATCAACGACGATTCGCCTTTGGTGGTACGTGGATGAGCTTCTGAGCAGGACTTTCACAGGGTTTAGAAGCTGAGAGCCACCACCGACTCCACAGATCATATAGCCGTGTGTTCGATGTCTTGTTGACCTCAGGTGGGTCATGACGGTGGCGCCCGAGCACGCTGTGGTCGATCCAGCACTTCAAGAATTACCAGCGCGACACCGCAGGCGCGGCACACGAAGCTGGGTGAAGGTTTGGCTGTGTCCAGGGTTGTCGTTTCACAGTGGTCGACCCGTGGCGCATTGAGCAGTGCCCCGACTTGTTGCGATCATTTACGTCGTTGATGGTTGGCGAAGAGGCCAAAGTGGCGAATGCGATGCAATCACGGCGGCAGAACATGCATCAGGAAGCGCCGCAGGAACTCATCGACCTGCAGCTGCATGGTGGTGTAGCGCTCACGACCTTTGTGCCGATAGCCCTTGTACTTGAACGTGACGACGTCGTGATCGTAGGTTGGGTGGCGAACGAATGGCGCAGAGAGTGCAGCGACACGTGCTTATCGATCTGCGCATCCAAGCGTGCACTATGAAAGATGCGGTTCAGTTGCCGTGGAGCCATTGAGTTCACCGGGTTCTGACCGGGGAACAACCAGCCGCTGGAGAGCAAGGTGCCGCTGGCTCGGCCATCACGGTACCAGGCTCGCAGAATCTTCAGCATCGTGGGTGAGAGCATGGCGTAGCGATCCCGTTGGTCTTTGCCTTCTTCGACCTGCAGGATCATGCGTTCGCTATCGATGTCACTGATCTTCAGATGACAGACTTCGCTGGCGCGTAAGCCTGACCCATAGGAAATGCTCAAGGCGACCTGGTTGCGGAGACTTCCGGCCGCGCCTAATAACCGGGTGACTTCTTGCACGGTGAGCACAGCGGGGATTTTGCGCGGCTCGTAGACGCGAGACACGCGTTTGAGCACCTCGGGTTGATCCAGCGTGTGGGTGAAGAAAAACTTCAAACCGGTGAGGGTGGTGTTGATCGTGATGCTCGATACGCCGTTCTCGGCCATGTGCAGCTGAAACAAGCGCAGGTCTTCAGCGGTGGCGGTGTCGGGTGCGCGTTCCAGGCAGTGGGCTAATCGAACGACTGCGCGGATGTACTGACTCTGCGTCTTCTCATTGAGCTTGCGCAACGTCATGTCTTCGATCATGCGTTGGCGTAAAGGGCTCATGGGCTTGATAGACTGAACCATGGGTTGTCTCCTGTGTTGTTCAGGTTGGCGTTGTGGTGACAACAACCTCAACACAGGAGCGACCCTGTTGAATAGTATGCATATGTCGGATCTTGGAAGCGCGGTGCTACTGATTGCCGCGAGAGCGGTTTAGTGCCCCGGCCGCAAAGCGGACGTTCCTGATTTGCCAGCGTTCAAGCCAAAACTACAGAAGTCGGCCTGGTCGGCTGCGCGCGACGTATCGCTAATCGTTAGGCCATGAGTCGAGAACAACTGATTGACCACCGGTTGGAGTTCCCAGGGTGCTCGAAGCTGAGATGCCAGCGGAAATTTCTACTGTCGAAGGGACGTTGGCCTGGTCCAAACGGACCACCAGGACACCTTCATCATCCGGAGCGAAAAAGCGAACCCATCGATCTGCCAGTCCGTACTTTTCGCGAAGCAGCCGATCAATTTCCGGATGCGCTCCCGGCACGGCGACGGCCTCGTACGTCTCCAAGCTACCATTCCTTTCTAGCTCGACAATTCGACGTTCCTTGAACAGTTCGTGCCAGCTATTTCCCTTACTATGTAGCCACACTGCTTCGTCATAGTCGACGGCCCACAGGCGCCTGAAGTGTCGGTCACCAAAAGCGTCCTTCGTCCACAGAACTACTACTTCATTTCCGACTTCAATGAACGCCATGTGCGCAGCTGCCGCCAAAAGAAGCAGACCGAGTAACGTGGCCAAGATGCATAGCGCCGATTTCAAGTTCTCTTCCAACGAATAAGGGTCTATAACCCGTGAGGATCATGGCGCGTAAACACGTGTAGGACAACGCCGCCACTACTACGTATGGGGATTGTTATCCGAGGGCTACGGGGCTGCGAGATAAGCCTGCGGTGAATCGGCGACAGACTTCTGTGGGTCCAAAATGGACGCGCAGGCAGGTCGTATGCATGTCGGTTTCCGGCCGCAAATTGGGCTAACGTAATCTTAATCACGCACACCAGCCTCGATGTTATTTCCATCAAAGTCGATGAGGTATGCAGCATAGTAGCCCCTGCCACGATCACCAGGTTTGCCATTGTCGGTTGCCCCATAAATCAGCCCGGCCGAATGGAAACCGTCGACTGCACTGCATGAGGTGGCTGCAAACGCGCAGTGTATTGGGCTGAGCGATGACATGTGGTTATTGCCCCAAAATGAGGGTCTACCGGTAGATACGACTAGAAATGGCTGCTTATCGGTTGTTCCGAAAACCAACCAGCCTTCATTGTCGACGGTGTTATCTTGAAGCAGTTCATAGCCAATCGCCGCGAGAACATGCAGATACAAGATTTTGCTCTTATCGAGGTTTTTGACAACGATACCAACGTGATCGAACATCGAATTCCCTCGTTCGGAGTAATGTTCTTGAAGCTACCTCGTTTTGCGGTCGTCGCCTACGGGTCCGTAGCAGCCATGCTGATGGGTGTATCCGAGTGTCCGCTCACAGATTCTCTCGATACGATAGCGGGCAATACGCTTCCAGTCACCGAAGAACGGAAGCGATTATGGAAGGAATGTTCGAATTCCTGGACGACACGTCGGCATCAGGGAAGGTTCGGCCCGAGCCGTGGAACAAGCGCAAACTTGTCGGACAGAAAAAGCCGCTAAAACTGAAGGAGATATGGGAAATCAGAATCAGGTTGAAGATCGCAGGACGAGCTCGAGATCTCGCGCTTTTCAATCTCGCCATCGACAGCAAGCTGCGCAGCTGTGATCTCGTTAGATTGCGAGTCACCGACGTGATGCACGGCGGACGGGTG
>JANNBJ010000135.1:0-28987 GCA_031385325.1 Gammaproteobacteria bacterium
ATCTCATAGCCGATGGGCTGGCAACGCTGGGTGTGGAACATGTCTTTGGCATCGTCAGCATCCACAACATGCCGATCTTTGATGCGATCAATCGGCTTGGCAAGACGAAGATCATCGACGTGCGGCATGAGCAGGGCGGCACACATGCAGCGGATGGTTATGCACGGGCGACCGGCAAGCTGGGCGTGATGATCGCGTCCACCGGTCCCGGTACGACCAATACGGTAACGGGCCTGTATGAAGCCCAGTATGCCTCGTCCCGTGTGCTGGTCATTACCGGTCAGGCCGAAACTGCTTTTTATGGCAAGGCACTGGGATACGTGCACGAAGCGGAAAATCAGCTGCCGATGCTGCGAACCGTTTGTCGGCGTGTCGAGAGTCCGCGTCACGTTGACAGGCTGGCGGACGCATTCAATCAGGTCGTCGACGATATCTTCACGGGTCGTCCAGCACCGGGTGCACTGGAGATCCCCATCGACGTGCAGTATGCACAAACATCGAAACCGGTATTCCTCACGCCAGGACGTACTCAGTTTCCAGGCAATGCGGCAGCGTTTGACGCGATGGCTGGCAAACTGAAAAAAGCCAGCCGACGTGTGATCGTCGCTGGTGGTGGCGTGGTAACCGCCGGGGCCGGTGCTGCGCTCAAGGCCCTGGCAGAAAAACTGGATTGCCCGGTGCTGACGAGTGTGGATGGACGGGGCTCGATTCCCGAGGATCATCCGCTGTGTGTTGGCAACTACTACAACAGCGCCGGCATGTATCAGGCCATTGGGGACGCGGATGTCACGCTCGCCATCGGCACGCGGTTTGCGGTCGGGGTCGATGGTCAATTCGCCAAACAGACGCCGCCCGGAGATCTGCTGCAGATCGACATCGATCCGGCCATGATCGGGAGAACCCATCGTGCCCATGTTGGCGTGCAGGCCGATGCGAAACTTGCCATCGAAGCGCTGTTGTCCCGTCTGGATGATGTGTCGGGCAACGATGCGCAATTCAATGAGAAGATCTGGACCTCCCGTGAAGGTGTGCGCGGTGCCATGCGCAAGCGACTGGGCGAGGATTGGCCACACGTGATGGACAAGCTCCGCGCGGCACTGCCGCGTGACGGCGTGTTCGTGCGCGATCAGACGATCTCGGCCTATAACTGGGGTAACCAGCAGTTCCCGATTTATGAACCACGCTCGACCATGAATCCGACCTCGGGTGCCATCGGTCCCGGACTGCCGCTGGCCATCGGCGCGGCCATAGGTAGTGGCAAGCGCACCGTGGTCATCCATGGTGATGGTGGATTCATGTTTCACGCAACAGAAATGGCGACCGCTGCCCAGTATCAGGTGCCGCTACTGATCTGCGTATTTAACGACCAGGGGTATGGGGTGCTGCGCTGGTTGCAGGACACCCGGTTTGGTCGCATCAATGAAACCGACATCGGCAAGATGGATTTCACCACCATGGCGAGGAGCATGGGGGTACCCGGTGAACGGGTTAAGAGTGTTGAAGAATTCAGTCAGGCGGTCGACCGAGGCATGCAGGTGAAAGGGCCTTATCTGATCGACGTCGATATGGAGCACTTCAAGCCGATGGAAATTTCCATCATGCCGAAGAAGCGCGCGTCCTGACCCGCGATCCCACGCATGTCCATTCGACTCGAAAAACCCTGGCGACCCCAATCGGAAGTACTGCAGCTATCCGGCCAGCTGGGAGTATTCCAGTTGGCTGATGCCGACGGTCTGGTGGTGTACATCGGGGTTGCCGATGCACGCTCGCTGTTCGGCCTGCGCAGTGCTGTGCAGGATGCATTCGGGCGACTGCCGATGGCGGTGCAGTTTCGGGTTGAATCGACGTCGGCTTACCACACCCGTTATCGTGAACTGCTCATGATCCATGTTGCAGATCATGGGGCCTTGCCTCCTGCCAATCCGAAAATCGCGCTCGGTCGGCTGCATCCCTGAACATCATGCCGGTTCGGGTTCTACTCCGTCATGACAATGAGTGGCGACTGTTTGAATCTCCGCAGAGAGTCATTCAGGCAACCACCACGGGTGAAGTCGTGGCGGCCATGCGTGATGTGGAAGCGGCGGTTGCCGAGGGTCTGCATGCGGCGGGGTTTGTGTCGTACGAGGCAGCCAGCGCCTTTGATCCTGCTTTGCAGACGCGGCCCGCAGGGGGGCTGCCCCTGGTATGGTTTGGTCTGTTCGAGGAGTTCGAAGTTGTGGACGCGCCTCAGCGCGCAGAAAGATCCGACCCAGACGAGTGGTTGTTGGCAACCAATCTCGAAGACTATCGGCAGCGACTTGCGACGATACGTAATGCACTGGCCGATGGGCGCAGTTATCAGGTCAATCACACCGAACGTCTGCACACAGACCACCTGGATACACATTCCCTGTTCGCGCAGGTTGCAGCAGACGCGCCTTATGCGGCATTGATCCAGACCAGCGCCTGGACGATCGTGTCGGCGTCTCCGGAGCTGTTCTTCGATCTTTGCGAAAACACGATTGTCTGCAAGCCCATGAAGGGCACGGCGGCGCGGGCGCTCGCCAGCGCTTCTGATCGTGACCGTGCACGATGGTTATCGACATCGATCAAGAATCGCGCCGAAAACGTGATGATCACCGACATGGTACGCAACGACCTCGGTCGGATAGCAAGGGTGGGTAGCGTGCGAGTTTCCGATCTCTTCGCGGTGCAGAAGCTGCGTACCGTATGGCAGATGACCAGCACGGTGTCGGCAGTCACGGATGCCTCGATTGCCGGGATCTTTCAAGCGCTGTTTCCCGGTGCTTCCATAACCGGCGCTCCAAAGGCATCGAGCATGTCGATCATCCGCGAACTGGAATCAACCCCGCGCGAAATCTACACAGGTGCCATCGGTTATCTTGGACCTGCTCGTCAGGCGCGATTCAGCATCGCCATTCGAACGGCCTGGACGAATCGTGGGTCAGGTCGCGCGACGTATGGTGCTGGCGGTGGCATCGTGTGGGATTCGGATCCGGAAGAAGAATTCGCGGAATTGCTGGCCAAAACGAATGTCATCAGGGCCGTGGCTGAGCCAGAGTTCCGATTGTTCGAAACGTTGTTATGGACCCCCACCGGCGGCTGGTTCCTGCTCCGGCAGCATCTGGATCGTCTGACCGCAAGTGCGGAGTATTTCTCCTTTCAGGTAAATCTGCCGGACATTCAGCGCCAGCTTGACAAGTCGGTAGACGGGGCAGTGTCAGCGCTGCGTGTTCGACTGACGCTGGGCCGGACTGGTGATGTTGAGACTTCGAGTCAGTCCTTGGTTCCGCCACCGTCAACGGTTGCCGAAATACTCCTGGTACCAGGCTGGGTCGACAGAACCGATGTGCTGATGTATCACAAGACGACACACCGGGTTCGCTACGAGGCTGCCGGAGCGGGCAGAGAGGTAATGCTGGCTGATGCAATCGGAAGAATTACGGAGAGCACGATTGCCAACATCGTCTATCGCCTCAGAGGCGAACGCTATACACCGCCGGTCGAAGATGGCTTGTTGCCTGGAACCTTTCGCGAATGGATGCTGGAACTCGGCATCGTGCAGGAACGATCGCTGCATCGCGATGAGTTACCGGGTATCGATGAGCTATTGCTGGTGAACGCGCTGCGTGGGGTGCGAAAAGTTGAACGGGTTCTCACCCCGGAAGGCAAAGTACTTTTCGAACGAGGAGGCTGAGTCAAACACTTGCAGACGGTCCACCGATCGGGAATTGCGCCGGAGCACGCAGATTGCGCCGGAGCACGCAGATTGGCAGATAGCGGCCCGGCTATAATCGCCAGGTCCAGAAGGACGATTCAGACAGCAGGGAAAGGACAACGATATGAAAGTGATGATACTTGCCGGTGGCTTTGGCTCGCGAATCAGCGAAGAAAGCACCATTCGGCCCAAGCCCATGGTCGAGATTGGCGGCATGCCCATCCTGTGGCACATCATGAAAATCTACTCTCAGCATGGTCTCAACGACTTCATCATCTGTTGTGGGTACAAGAGCGACTACATCAAAGAGTGGTTCAATAGTTATCGATATCGACACGCGGATGTGACCTTTGATTTCCGCCAGGGAGCCACTGAAGTTCATACCAACGGCATCGAACCCTGGCGAGTGACGCTGGTTGAAACCGGCTCCGGCAGTGGCACCGGTGGCCGCGTCAGGATTGCCGCGAAATATCTCGACGATCAGCCTTTCTGCCTGACCTATGGAGACGGCGTTGGCAATATCGACATCACTGCGACCGTTGCGTTTCACAAGTCGCATGGCAAGCTCGTATCCATGACTGCGGTCAAACCGGAAGCGCGATATGGCGTGCTGCGTTTTGAAGATGGCGAACACAAGGTCAACAGCTTCAAGGAAAAACCAAAGGACGCGGCCTACATCAATGGCGGCTACTTCGTGATTGATCGCCGAGCCGTTGACTACATCAAGGACGACGCGGTCATGTGGGAAGCAGCACCGATGGAAGAGATTGCCCTGAATGGTCAGATGATGGCGCGCAAGCATGATGGCTTCTGGATGGCCATGGATACACTGCGCGACAAGATCGTTCTCGACAAGATGTGGACCGATGGCAATGCGCCATGGAAAGTCTGGTAGCGTTCCACAGCAACAACAGGATTCAAGCGTGCAAACACCTCTTGGAACCGGCGCCGCGATGTACGCGTTGTGCGAGCGCTTGTTTCCGATCTGTCGCAGTATTACCGGTGCCGGTGTTCGCGACACGCTGACTATCCTCCAGGACTACCTTGACCTGACCATTCATGAAGTCCCCACTGGCACCCCTGCGTTCGACTGGCAGGTGCCTCGCGAATGGAACATCCGCAGTGCGTGGATTGCCGATTCCAGCGGCCGACGACTCGTCGACTTTGCCAACAGCAACCTGCACGTGATGAGTTATTCAACGCCGGTCGATCAGGTGGTTGACCTGCAGGAGCTGCAGACGCATCTGCATTCGCTGCCCGATTTCCCTGATCGCATTCCGTACCGAACCAGCTATTACGACGAACGCTGGGGATTTTGTCTGACCCATCGCCAGCGCGAAACGCTGGTTGACGGTCAATATCGAGTCCATATCGATTCAACCCTCGCCGATGGATCACTGACGTACGGTGAGTTCTTCATCCCCGGCGCGTCCGATGAAGAACTGCTGGTATCGACGCATGTGTGTCATCCCTCGCTGGCCAATGACAATCTGTCCGGCATCGCGGTTGCGATCGCCCTGGCGCAGTCCATCGCCGCGCTGCCACGCAAGCCACGCTACGGCGTTCGTTTCATCTTCATTCCGGGCACCATCGGGGCCATCACCTGGCTTGCAGTGAATACCGCACGCATCGCGGCGATTGCAGGCGGTGTGGTCTTGAGTGGGGTCGGTGATTCCGGCAGCCTCACTTTAAAACTGAGCAAACGCGGTGATGGCCTGCTGGACCGGGCATTTGCGCGAGTGGTGGGTCAGCAACAAGGCAGTGTGCGGCCTTATTTGCCCTATGGTTACGATGAGCGCCAGTTTTGTTCCCCAGGCATCGACATCGCCATGGGTTGCCTCATGCGGACGCCGTATGGTGAGTACGATGCGTACCACACCTCTGCAGATAATCTTGATCTGATCAATCCGGATGCCTTGGCTGACACTCTGGAAGCCTGTCGGTGTGCCTTCAACAGCGTACTGACGTCCCCGCGTTACCTCAGTACCAGCCCGGAGTGCGAGCCGCAGCTTGGACGGCGTGGTCTGTACGACGCCATCGGTGGCAACAACGAAAGCAAGTCGCTGCAGCTGGCGCTGCTGTGGATGCTGGCTTATGCAGACGGCAGATTCACACTCGATGATCTGGAGACGTTGTCGGGCATGCCCAGAGCGACCCTGGACAAGGCTGCCCGACTACTGCTGGATGCTGAACTTCTGAATCGCATCGACTGACTTTCGAAGTCCAGTGAGTCTTCGTTCGGGGTAGACGAAGACGCAACTCGAATCTGCCGAACGTAAAGTACTTGCTTCGGGGCAATGGCCGCTTGCAACTGGAGTCGATGGCCGATTACAGTCTCTGCTACCTTTTGTAACAAGCCACCGTCTTGAACCCCACACTTAACCAACCCAGTGTCCGCCTTGGGAATCCAAGCCGGACCGCGGTCAGGTCGACGTCGGTTCGCTCTGATTCCCCCACAGCGTGTGATCATCGTCGTGGATCTCTCACTCAGTTCTGAGCAACAACAGCTGGTTGATCTGGTGCGCAAGTTTGTGCACGAGGAGATCCTTCCCCTTGAGCTGAATCTGGATCCGGATGCCGACGAACTGGAACCGGCGGACAAGGCCCGCCTCATCGAGCGCACCAAGGCGATGGGTCTGTATGGCCTCGATATCCCGGTGGCATACGGTGGGCCGGATATCGACCTGTTAACGCGGACATTGCTCGCCATCGAAATGAGTCAGCACCGGGCCGGCCTCTATGCACCCTGTTACGGCGTATTCGGTGGAGCGGGCCTGGCCCAGTTGTTCGAAGCGAGTGAGCAGCAGAAGGAAAAGTACCTGCACCCGGTGTTACGGGGTGAGAAGCGTGGTTTTTTCGGGTTGACGGAACCCTCGGGTGGCAGCGACCCGGCGCGAGCCATTCGTACTCGTGCAGTTCGAGATGGCGATCACTGGGTCATCAATGGCAGCAAGATCTTCATCAGTGGTGCCGACAAGGCTCAGTTTGGCCTCGTGTTTGCGAGAACCGAGCCGGAGAGTGGTCGCAATGGCGTGACGTGTTTCATCGTCGATACGGACACCCCGGGCTTTCGGGTACGACGTGTCGTGCACACGTTGCGAAGCGCCCACTATGCAACGGAACTCACGTTTGAAGACATGCGAGTACCGCACGAGAATATTCTTGGCAAGGTCAATGGCGGATTTGCCATTGCCAACTCACGACTGACGCGCCAACGGATTCCCTATGCGGCAGGTTGTATCGGCGTTGCCGTCAAGGCGCATGCGATGGCGCTTGAATACGCGCCGCAACGAGAGACGTTTGGTGCGCCGCTGTCGTCGAGACAGGCCATCCAGTGGATGCTGGTGGACAATGAACTGGATATTCGCCAGGCACGATGGCTGACCCTTGAGGCTGCAGCGCGTGCTGATCGTGGTGACAGCTTTCGTACCGAAGCAGCCATGGCCAAGCTGGTCGCAACCGAAGCGGCCAGCCGGGTTGTTGATCGAAGCATGCAAATCTTTGGGGGCTATGGCGTGACCAAGGATTTCCCGTTCGAACGCTGGTATCGCGAAATGCGCATTCGGAGGATTGGCGAAGGGCCGAGTGAGGTTCAGCGTCACATCATCGCGCGTGATCTGCTGGACTCGCCACTGCGCTGATTCTACAAAAAGACTGGAGTTGTTGAATTGCTGTTGGATCTGTTGTTGTTGGCGATTGGTCTGACGCTGCTCTATTTTGGCGCTGAGTGGCTGGTCAAGGGAGCCGGACTGCTGGCTCGAAATCTGAGTGTTCCGCCGATCGTCATCGGCGCGACCGTGGTCGCCATGGGTACCAGCACCCCCGAACTCGTGGTTTCTCTGCATGCCGCAATGATCGGCAAGAATGACATTTCACTCGGCAACATCGTTGGCTCAAACATCGCAAACATCGGCCTCATTCTCGGTGTGGCTGTGTTTATTCGCAGTATCACGTGGGCTCAGTCTGTTGCGAAGACCCATGGCCCTTTCATGGTCGGAGCAACGCTGCTCTGCATGGTCATGATGATCGATGGCAGGCTCGGTCTCGTCGATGGCCTGCTGCTGCTTGCGGGGGTGGTGTCGTATGTCGTGGTGTGTATTCGCGAAGGGAGAGCGGATCCGGAGCCTGACAGAGAGGTCGTCCAGTTTCTGTCACCGCCTCCAGACAAGGGCGTGGGCTATTTTGTACTGCTCATTGCCGCAGGTCTCTCCCTGCTGGTGTTAGGCGCCCATCTGCTGGTCGAATCTGCGGTCGAAATTGCCAGGGTCGCCGGGGTCAGCGAGGCTTTCATCGGGCTGACCATTGTGGCTGTGGGCACCAGTCTGCCTGAGTTGATGACCAGTGTGGTGGCTGCGCTTCGTGGCGAGGGCGACATCGCAATCGGTAACGTCATCGGCAGCAACACGTTCAACATCCTGTTTATTCTCGGCATCACTGCGGCCATCGAACCGCTGCAGATGGGCGGTGTAAATTGGACGGACATGTTTGCAATGTTGCTCGCTGCCGTCTTGCTCATGATTATGGTGTTTGTCATGAAGCGCATGGGTCGTGGCAGTGGCATCGCTCTGATAACCGGCTATGTTGCCTATGTGGCGTGGTTGCTTGGCAATGCTTGAAGTTTCTGCCAGGCATACAGCGCTGATTCTGATGTTGTGGCATTCTTCGAGCAGCCAGTGAATTAAAGGTCGGCCAATACAAATGAAACTTGATTACTCCCGCGAAGAGCTGAATAACGATCACGACTTTGTATCGACTCACGTCATAAACGGCAAACGCTTGCATGGGGGTTTCGATGCTGCAGGCAATTATGTCCCACCGCGCTCACGAACCCGCGTCGAGGCCCTGAAAAACTGGCAGCAGGCGCTCGAGTCAAACGGCGGTCAGGTGTTTGCGGCCGACAGCAGCCTGCTGACCGGCCCACGCATGCCAAACGCGGACCAGCAGCGTTTGTTGATCAGAAATGGCGTGACCCGACCGTTCTGGAATGGGCTGACCATCACCGGCAAGATCGAAGGACGTGGCCGTGTCCTTGCGGAGATGCAGTTTCCCGACCTTCAGCAGGTCGTCGTCGAAGACATCTCGAAGATGGCGATTGGTCATCTGAACAAGGGGCTGTTGTATGCCCACGGAATCGACGAGGGTGGCGAACTGGATCGGGGCATCGGTGGTCATGACGTGATGTGGTTTGTGGCGCGTGATCTCGTGATACCACCCGGCACCCATGCCGATGTGGAGCCTCCTGAGAGCATCTCCCGACCGGAATCTGGCAAACGCTGGATGCCGGAGATTGCACTGCCCTTTGAAGGCATGCTGAGCTTTCTCATGAATCTGCTGCTGATCGAGTTTCGTGCCGAAATCGGTTTTGCCAGCACCCAGGCCATTCTGCGCACCCCGGATCTATTTGTTGATCGACGGGCTGCGGCAGAGGAAGCGGCGCAGATCATCGAGCGCATTCGTACCGATGAAGAGATTCATGTCTGGAGTCTGCGACTTTACTTGGGTGAACTTCGACAGCTGAATCTGCGGACGGTCGATGGCAATACGATTGCAGGCGCGACCTTGATCGATCGCTTCTGGCAGGGTCTCATTGGCTGGGCCGTGCAGGAACAACCCCGGATTGCCGCCCAGACAGCTTATGTGCCGCTCAAGGCGCAGATACTCGAACACCCGCAGGGCGCATCGTTGCTGACCCGGTTTGACAAGCTGGCAGACGCGAGTGCAATTCCTCTGCAGGTCTGAAGAGCGGTAACGGGTTACAGATCTATCCGGTCGCCGAAACGTTCGGTAAAGACCATGTCGTCCACACCCTTGCGACTGATCAGTCCGTGCCCCGCACCGACTGGATAACCGATGGGCACGAATGCACAGGTGTACCAGCCATCGGGGATGCCGAGCAGCGGTCTCACGTGAGCTTCCTCCATGCACAACAGCGTCGTGAGTACGCAACCCAGACCTTCATTGCGGCAGGCCAGCAGCAGATTCTGTACAGCCGGGTACACCGAACCGCCGCCGACAACACTCGGACGATCCAGCCCTGCGTCGGTAATCGTCATGCGGCCCGGATTGAAACAGAACACGGCGATCACCGGCGCTTCGTGCAGGTGTCGTGACAGATAGGTGGCCGCAACCAGTGCTCGCGCGGATTTTGCCTTTTCAGCGGCAGGCATGGCTTCCATGTGCCGTTCGTAGCTGGGTGCATAAGCATCCCAATGCGGACGGTAGAGATCTTCCAGTTTCTGCTTGGTAGCAGGGCTTTTGACGACAACGATCCGCCAACCCTGATGATTGCCTCCAGTGGGTGCCCAGGTCGCCGCGGTCAGCACGCGCTTGAGGACGTCGTCGGGAATGGGATCAGGGCGCAACTTGCGAACCGCTCGCAGAGTACTCATGGCTGCATAGAGTTCCATCAGGCTTTTGCCTTGTCTGAGTAGCTGACGCCCATGCCTGCGCGCACATCGTTGTTCACGCCGTAGGGAGGAATGGGATAACGCAGCCCGTTGCGGCTGAGCGATTCCAGTCCGACGATGATCTTCGGCAGGAAGGAGGGCGGAATCGCCATCAGCAACTCGTCGTCCTGAACGCCGCCGTAGCGCCGTTCGGCAAAACAGGGAATTGAGAGGCTTGGCTCGCCGGTTGCCAAAGCGCGGCCCCAACTGTCGGCACAGGCCGATTCACCGACGCAGCCCCAGTCGAGTTTCCGGTAACCCGTCCACTGCAGACCGTTGATGAAGAGAATCATCTGCGCCGGGGTTGCATAGATCAGGCAGATGTCCGGTGGATTGAGTCGACCACTGGCGAGCGGGCTTGCGGCCATGGCCTCGTAGCGCCCGAACGGAACACAATCCATGGCAGCCTGATGTGCACCGGCATCGGCGGGCGTCTTGTACCAGACGCCAGTCATTCGATCGCCCGACAACCACGATTCGCTGCGTGGATGCAGGCCAATAACGGTGCTGCACTGCGCACCGACCAGATCTTCAGCCGTAATGCCCACGGTCCAGCCATTGCGCGACGCCTGACCGACGATCTGATCGGTGGTGTGCACTGACGAAGGCCGCCTGATCTTCGGTATCGCTTCCATCTCTGCCTTGGTGCGAAAGAGTTTCATGCCGATGGGTGTGGTGCGCAGGCGTAACAGTCGATTGAGGTCGTTGACGATGGCTTCGCCGTCGAAAGAAGTCAGATCAGTAGCCAGAATCTCGCTCATGTCATGCCCCCGTGGTCTTTTTTTGTGTCAGGTCTGTCGCGCGAGGAATTCGCTGATCACCTCGATCAGTCGATCCGGTTCGTCGTAATGCACCATATGCCCCGAATGGTGGAACGCGCAATGTTCACCGTGTGGAAAGAGCCGGGCGCGGGCTGCCATTTCTCCCGGCGCGTAACGCCCGTCAAAGCCGGGCAGGTTGCCAAACTGGGTGCGCCAGTATTCATGGGCAAGTTCGCCGCTGATCACCAGTGTCGGACACCGCACGAGTGACCAGAAGCGCTCACCTTCACCGACCCCGGGACTGACGAACACGACAGCAGCATGCGAATCAAACGACCACTGCAATCTGCCTTGTGCATCACGATGGGTGGCGTGCGCTGCAAGTTCGTGTGCGGTTTCACGCCGCAGACGAGGGTTGTTGGCGATCAACCGACTGGCCGCGTTCTCAACGGTTTGCAGGTCTCGTTCCGGTGCCGATTCGCCATATCGGGCAAGCATGCGTTCGCGATACCCGCGAATCCATCCGGCCGGGTCGTCCGAGACCGGAAATGACGGGGGACCGAGCCCCTCGATGAGCACCACACCCTTCACCTGATCAGGAAAAACCGCGGCATAACGTGAAGCAATCTGGCCGCCCAGGCTGTGTCCAACAATCCAGACCGGCCTGCGGACGTGATCCGTAATCACTCTGTGCAGGTCGATGAGAAAGTGCTCCATCGAATAAGCGCCAGGATTGTCGCTGCCACCATGGCCACGCAGATCTGGCAAGATGATGCGATAACGATCGGCGAAGGGGCGCGCAATCGGCATCAGTGCCCAGGCGACATCACGCAGGCCATGCAGAAACAGCAGTACCGGCGCGTCGTCGGAGAGCGCTGGCTCACCGGAATCCAGTATGCGAAGACGCACGCCACGCACCGTTACGGTGTGTTCGCTCAAGTGCGTCATGACGTGCTCAGTCGTTGCTGATACGGCGGAAGTTCGGTGCGCGCTTCTCCAGGAATGAACGTACACCTTCCTTGAAGTCTTCACGCTTCAGTGACGTTGCCATCCACTCGTTTGACTCACTGACGGATTCACCCAGTTCCATGTTGAGGTGGCGATAGACCTGGGCTTTCATCACTCGCAATGAAGTGGGTGATGCCACCTTGGCGAGTTCGGTGATGTACTGGACAGCAGTCTCGCAGGCGGTGCCGGTTTCAACCAGCCGTTCGGCGAGACCCAGTCGCTCCGCCTCGACACCATCGAATTTACGCCCGCTCCACAGGATATCGAGTGCCTTCCCCGATCCCAGGAGGCGAGGCAGTATCCAGCTGGCGCCGTGCTCCGCGATCAGGCCACGCTGAGAAAAAGCCGTGGTGAACCTGGCCTGTTTCTCGACAAAACGCATGTCGGCGAGGCAGGCAAAAACAAAGCCAAGACCGGCGCAGGCACCGTTGATCGCGGCGATCAACGGCTTCTTGATCGACATGATGTAGGTGAACGAGACCTTGAAGTTGTCGCCGAGGCTCGCGTCCCCAGGACTGGCCTCGAACATGGTGAGGTCTTCACGCTTGCCTGGTCCGGCTGACATCGAGTTGAGGGCATTCATGTCCATACCAGCGCAGAAACCTCTGCCTGCGCCAGTCAGCACGATACCGACTACGGCCGCATCCTGTTCAGCTGCGGCCAGGGCGTGTTTGATTTCCGCCAGCATGCGATTGGTGAACGCATTGAGGGCTTCCGGTCGATTCATGGTAATGATGGCTACCGGATTGCGTACTTCGTAGGTGATTTCCTGATACATGCGCAGGCTCCTGTGGTTTGAATAGAGGATGGTCCGACTGTATCGAAAAGGCCTACCGGCTGCACGTCCTGGACTGTCTTGGGCCAGGTTGGGCTATGATCGCGCCATGAACCGCCACCTCGTGATATTCCTTGTTTTTGTTGTTGCCCTGCTTACTGCCGCTGCAGGTACAGCCTGGTGGCTCGGGCCGCAAATCAATTTGCTGATCAACAAGGAGTTGCGCGAGGAGGCGGTACTGTTTCTTGATTTTTCCCATCGAGGCGCATCAGCAGGACAGCCCGCCGCCAGGGATGTCGAATCGCTCGCCCAACTGGTGCGCGAGGAAAGTGGCCAGGTCCGGTACCAGGGCCAGCTTGTCGAGTTGCTGGATGGCGAACTGAGCGTTGATGAGTGGCAGCGTTTGACCATCTACTCCCTGACTGCAGGCGCAGACTATTTTCGCCTGCGCACCAATCCACGATTTCAAGCCATGGTGCGAGCGGGCACAGGCCGTCTCGTGATGGCGGCGCAGTCCGCGAGTGCGGACGTAATTGCAGCTGATGGTGGCGCGGCGAGAGTGGTCTGGTTACTGGCACGTCGAGGTGGGCCGTCTGTCGACCAGATTGAATCGTTTCTGGCTACCGTTCGATCCCACGGCGGCAGTCAGGCCAAAGAACTGAAAATCGCGAGACTGGAAGGCGGACAAGACTGGAGCCTGATGCTGGTCTTTGATTTCCCTGACCAGCGTCAGGCGCTTGCGTGGCATCGCGATGTGAAAACCCGCACGGAAGTCGCCATCATGAAGGCCCGCTATCGATCAACGGCGGGGTTGCTGTTTCGCGAGGCTTCCTGACCAGCAATGCGCTACAAGTAGAGTTTTACCGCTGCGCGAAAGGTCCGCGGCTCAAGCGGGTGGAAGTGAATATCGTCCACACCTTCTGTCGGTTCGCCCGGCAAGCGCGATGTATAGAAGTACGAAATATCGTAGTCACCATTGTCCAGCAGATTGAACACATCCAGTCGAACCTCGAGGCGGCCGGTTCGCCATGCGGTACCTGCGTTCAGCAGCGTTGACGTGCTGGAACGTACCGAGTTGTCTTCAATCAGTGGTGAAACTCCAAGATGTCGTAGCCTCAGGCTTGCGGTCACGCCGTTGCGCCACGCCCCATCCAGCCCAACGCTGACCGTTGACTCAATCGCGCCAGGTATGTGGTCTGCTTCGCTCGGCACGCCACGGTAGTGTGCGTCGTTCCAGGTATAGCTGCCATGCAAGGCAAGCCAGTCCGTCCATTGATGGAAGGCCGTCAACTCCACACCGGTCCTGCTGCTGCCTGAGTTGGCTTCGGTACCACCCGCGTCACCGACAAAGACCAGCTCCGAATCAAGTTGCAGCCAGAACCCGACGAGGGAGACGTTAAACCTATCCTCGATTTCATAGCGGATGCCGAGTTCCGCACCATCCGAAGCGACCAGCGCAGGCGTGGATTCCTCGGGATCACCCGTCAGTGGATCGACCTGGATCGTGGTACCTCGAACGTCATTGGAGTGCATGCCACGACCGTAATTGGCGAACAACGCAATACGGTCTGCCAGTCGATATCGGAGTGAGAGCTTCGGGCTAACCTGTGTATCGTTACCCGAACCACTATTGGTCGCTTGCCGGGAATCGACGTCCCAACGGTAATGATCCAGTCAGTCCGGTTTGCAGATCGAGATGTTGCGCCAGCTGCCATTCCAGTTCAGCGTAGGTGCCGAGAGATGACTCCCAAACCGAATCATCACACAGGGTCGAAACTGTCCGTCGTGCACTGGTCCTGTCCAGCCCCAGCGTGTCAACGTCGTCGTGACGAACGTCCGTGCCCCAACGGGCGACAACAGGTGCGGATGCGACCGTGAAGTCGCATTCCCCTAATGCGGAAACTCCGAAGACGCGACGTGAGTCGTGTTGTGCGAATTCGTCACCATCGTCCGGGTCATCGAGGAAGTAAGTGGAGTTGCTGTACAGGTCCAGATCGTAGTCGATGGCGTACGCTGTGAGCTGCCAGGTTCTGAAATCGAATGTCGCGTTCATTGCGTATCGCTGAGTCCTGCCACCGAGGTCAGAATCGAAATTACCAAGCGGGCTGATCAGACCTTGGTCAACGGCCCTCTCTGGAATCTGGTCCGTTGCATCCCAATGGCTGTCATAGGCTTGCAGCACCAGCCGGGCCGGTACCTCGCCGATATTGGTTCGGAACGATAGCCAGGCTTTGTTTTGCCTGGAGTTTTCATCGCGCTGCCAAGGACCGTCGTTGCGTGCTAGCCCGCACTATTCATGAAGGAACGTAACGAGGGCACCGAGAGTAGTGAAAACGCAGGGTGGCGCGGACTGTAGCGCGCGCAGGCGTGCTGTACAGCACGTCGAGCACGCGGAGGGAGCATGCCCTGTTATTTCGCTGCTATCGGCGTCCGCAGTAGGTCATTCATGAATAGTGCGGGCTAGGAGTCTGCGCGGCAGAAGCAAAAAGTTCTACTGAAGTGGATAATGGCTGTGTCGTTGAGATGAAGTGGGATTTCAGGATGGTGAGCTACCAGCCGTATACACCGGGCCAGGACTTGTTGTTGCCGCCGACGTTGTCGGACTGGCTGCCGGAAGGCCATTTGGCGTACTTCATCAGCGATACGGTGGATGCGCTGGACCTGGGCGCATTCCATGCACGCTATGCGAAGGACGGCCCACGGAATCAGCCGTTTCATCCGGGCATGATGCTGAAGGTTCTCTTGTACGGATATGCAACCGGCGTGTTCTCGTCGCGCAAGCTTGCGCGGAAGCTACATGAGGATGTGGCGTTTCGGGTGCTGGCTGCGGATAACTTTCCAGCCCATCGGACACTGAGTGATTTCCGGGCACAACACCTCGAAGCGATCGCCGGCTTGTTCGTCCGGGTGGTGCAACTGGCCGCTGAGTGCGGGCTGGTGAAGTTGGGCCGCATCGCGGTGGACGGTACTAAGGTGAAGGCGAACGCGAGCCGCCACAAAGCGATGAGTTATGCCCGGATGCAGGAGACCGAAGCGGCGCTGCGTCTGGAGATCGAAGCGCTGCTGGAGCGTGCACGACAGACGGACGACGCTGAGGTCGGCGAGCCGGAGCAGGATATTCCTGCGGAGATTGCACGGCGTGAAGCCCGCGTTGCAGCGATAGCGGAGGCCAAGGCACGACTGGAAGCGCAGCAGCGCGAGGCGGATCTTGCCCGGGGTCGGACACCGGACGATGACCGCAAGCCACGCAAGCCCGATGGCACACCGCGACGAGGTCCGCGTTTCAAGCGAGACTTCGGGGTACCTGAGGGTAAGGATCAATCGAGCTTCACAGATCCGCAGAGCCGGATCATGAAGCACGCCAGTGGGGCGTACGAACAGAGTTACAACGGTCACACGGCCGTTGATGCCGAGCATCAAATCATTGTCGCGGCTGAACTGGGAAACAATGCAGCGGACAACCACGGGTTGCCGATCATGCTGGACGCCGTACAGAAGAACCTGGGCCGGTTACCGGAACAAGTCCTGGCTGACACAGGATTCCGCGGCGAAGCGGTGCTCGAAGCGATGAGCCAAAGAGCCTGTGAAGTGTTAGTTGCGTTGGGTCGAGAAGGCCGAGAGCAGGCCAAGGTCGACCCGGACCGACACCCGTATACTGCGGCGATGGCTGCGCGCATGGAGACGGAGCCCGCGCAGCAAGCCTATCGGCAACGCAAGGCGATTGTTGAAGCACCGAACGGCTGGATCAAGGCGGTGCTCGGGTTCCGGCAGTTCAGTCTGCGAGGGCTCGCGAAGGTTCAAGCGGAGTGGAAGCTCGTCTGCATGGCGCTGAATCTGCGGCGGATGGCGTACCTTTGAGCAGGAATAGCGAGATAAATCCCGGTAAAAAGCGCAATTTTGGGTTGCACAGGGCTGCGTCCACGACCAACCACGAATCTCATGCGATGTGAAACAGGATTTCTGAACAAAACATGATGATTAACGGCGCGATCTCGGAATTCATGACTTCATTGAAACTCTGCCGCGCAGACTCCTAGGTCCACGGCTGCAGTGATGTTGCGTTGCCCCATGTCGTCGAGGTGGTGCCGGTGACGAGCCCTCGTGCGTAACCATGTTCACCGCCTGTCAGCTCCAGCAATGTGCTGTCGAGACGATCCAGCGTCGAGAACTCGACACTTCCTGCGGATGAAAAATCACCAGTCTCAACAGCGTAGGGTCCCTTTCTGTGACGCGCGGCGGCGATCATTTCCGGAATCATGAAGTTGAGGTCGAGATAGCACTGTCCGTGTCCGTGTGTTCGCATGTTCAGCGGGTACGCCATCCAGGCTTGCAGAAAGTCCGTGCTGTGATCGAGATTGAAAAGGCGCAGGAAATACTGATTGGCCTTGGCTGAGCCTGAGTGCTGGGTAGCGACCATGCCGGGGATGACCTCCGAAAGTTCGCCGACACGAAGAAGCGGTGCAATGTGCAGGTCTTCAGCGCCGACGAGTCCTTCCGAGGCCGAGTGAATTCGATCCAGTAACGGCTCCGACCTGCCGTACACGATGATCTCTTCGAGGATAGGTGCCTGTTCTTCGTGCGCTGCGACTGGGTAGAGAGCAGCAACAATGTAAACGATCGAATTAGTTTGATGATCATCATTTCTACGATAAACGATGAACTACTGGTTTCGAGGCGTATGGTGGGTCTTTCCAAAGGAAACACGGGGGCATCGAGAAATCGGGGAAAAATGGACTGCTCTTCCCACCGGCGAAGTAGATCAGTCTCAAGTCCGGGCTAGGAATGACATTAATCACTGCGCCTATTTTGAACTAGATCAGCCGCTCGGCCTCGGCTTCGGTAGGCAGACGACCGTCGGGCGTAAACTTGTCGACGGCTGCGGGCAGGTCTCGCGTCAATCTCGACAGCAGTTCTTCTTTCGAGAGCCCGGTTTGCTGCGAAAGCATGTTCAGCGTTTCAGGGCCAATTGCTTGCTCTACTTGCTCCGGAGCCAGGGGTTGATTGGGGCCTGTCTTCACCCAGGAATCCGCTGCGGTGCCCTGACCGTTCTGCTTAAAACGCTCGATCAGGGAGCGTAGACCACCGCTCAGCATGCCTCCCGCGCTCGCGCCGCCCAGTAGGCCTCCAAGACCTTCCAAAGTGCCGCCAGAAGTGCCCGCACTGCCGGCGGGTACGCCGCCCGGACTTTTCGTAAGGCCTCCAAGCATCTCTTTGATCTTGTCACGGTTTTGATAACCCGCAACCGCCAGAAGTCCTAATAATGCAGTCATCGATGGCATTGCGCGGGACATTTCATTCTCCTTTAGTTCTTAGGTAGTACATGCGGGCGCCATTGGACAGGTGCGACACCAGCATGTGAATTGAGAAATTGGCCCCTTATGCGGGCCGTTTGGCTATAAGTCCCCACACAAACAGGACCACGATGGCACCGACGATGGCACCAATGAGTCCGGCACCCTCACCGGGTTGATACCAACCCAGCATTTTTCCAAGAAAGCTCGCCACGAGCGCTCCCACGATGCCCAGGATAGTTGTCAGCACGAAGCCCGAGGGCTCATTTTTACCCGGCATAACAAACTTGGCAATTACGCCCGCGAAAAACCCGATAACGATAGTCCAGATAATACCCATGGCTTTGATTCCTTAGAATGGTACGTCTAATCTCAGTTTCCCATTGACATGTGGTCGACGGAATCACATAACAGGCCGTCTTCGCGTGTTCTTTCAACTACACGACCAGACTCCTGCTTGCGATGCCATCTCAGCTATTGGCCCAAACCGGGGGATAATCGGATAACGAGAATGCTCAGTTCCCATCAACACCAAACCGCTCGGTTGCAGCAGTACTTCAGGATCAAAGAGAAAACACCTCTTCTCCTTCCTATCCTCGAGTTTTGACTTTACTCCCGCCGCGCACGGTCAACTGTTCGGTGACGAACACTTCTTAAAAACGCGCCGCCGCTGACAAAATGTGCGTTTTTAAAAATCGCGTCCGCCACCCCGACCTCCTACCAACAATTTCCGAATTGAAGAGCCACTGACGATAGATAGTAGAGGACCGGGGGTGACTGAAATTAACCTCTCGCCTCTCGCGGATTTTTACGAGAGCTTGTGTTATCGACAACCCGGAGGGTGATGGCATCGAACGCTTCATGGAGCCCACCGGCGATCAGGTTGCGGATCGAGGTTGCGAGTCCGTTGCCTTTCAATAGCGCAACATGTTTCGCACTGAAGTACCTGACTTGCTCCTGAACAACCTCGTTCCGTCAGTGAAATCCACAGGCCGCATCGGCGTGGTCGTCGATGCTCTCGCGTACGGCCGAGTTAGAAAATCTCTTCTGCGAATTGCGTGTGGACTGCAAACGCGTGGCATCGGCCTCCAGCGCGTCGATGGGATCATCAGGTTCGACAGCGTTTCGCATGGAGTCATCGTTGATTGATTTCTTGCTGGTTTGGGTACCAGCGCCAGCTTGTTGAGCTGCTGGATGGCGAACTGAGAGTGGTCTGGTTACTGGCAAGTCGAGTTGGGCCGTCTGTCGACCAGATTGAATCGTTTCGGGCTACCGTTTGATCCCACGGCGGCAGTCAGGCCAAAGAACTGAAAATCGCGAGCCTGGAAGGCGGACAAGAGTGGAGCCTGATGCTGGTCTTTGATTTCCCTGACCAGCGTCAGGCGCTTGCGTGGCACCGCGATGTGAAGACCCGCACCGAGGTTGCCATCATGAAAGCCCGCTATCGATCAACGGCGGGGTTGCTGTTTCGCGCGGCGTCGTGACCCGCGGTTGGATCGCTCGAAAAACCGGACCAGTCGAAACTCGTCGAATTCACCGAGATTCGGCACCGTGAGCGCCTCAAGCCGGCCAGTTTCCCGATAGTCCGTTCGATCCAGTTCGCGAATGCGGGAATCGGCGACGATCACCTCGTTGGCAACACTGCCGGCGAGTTCCAGCAGGGCGAAATTTGCCTTGTCGTAGAGGACGTCGGCCAACAGCACCAGGTCATATCGGATCTTGCTGCCCGGTAAGGAATCAATCACCTCGATCGCGCTTTCGTTCAGATCTGCATTGACCTGGGTGGCCAGGCGAGCGTCGGGGTCGATGTCACAGGCAACCACCCTGGCGGCTCCGGCTCGTGCGGCGGCGATACCGGCAATGCCGGAGCCCGAGCCGAGATCGAGCACACGCCGATTGCGAACCCGGTCTGGTGTCTGCAGAAGAAAAGGTGCCAGAGCCAAGCCACTGCCCCAGCAGAACGCCCAGTACGCAGGCGCGGCGATAACGGCGCGCATGACCTCCGGATCCAGCGGTCCCAGCGGAAAGTCATGGTTGATGAGGGCGAGTCGAATTCCACCACAATCCGGCAGCACATCGACTGCAATGCGAGCCTGAGGAAGAGTGTGCTGCAATCGGGATTCGAGGTCTGCGACGGTCATGTCGCGATGGTATCAGCGTTAAACGAAGGATAAATATCAGGTGGGGCTACGCGCTTCGGCCGTAACACATTGCAGAAGCGACTTGTTCGAAGGGGTTTAGAGGTGAGTGACCTGGCGCCTGATGATGAGCAAACCGCCGATACCCATGGCGGCAAGGAAGAAGGGCATCAGATCGGTCCAATCGAAACCGGACGCCCCGGAGGCAGCATTTGGGTCACCTACAGCTGCCATGGCAGGAAGCGCCGCGGTTGCAATCAGGAGGACAATGATCTGCTTCACAATTTCACTTCAAACTTGGTGATGAATCTCGCTCAAAGATCGTATCGATTCACATCGACAGGTGATGCCAGCGGCATGTATCGGGTGTAAGCGAGCTGTAAGTCGGGGCTTGTGCCCAGGTGCAATCAGGATCTGGCGTGGACAATGCCGAATGAGTCTGGTTTGATCGCCGCCTTACCAGTCAGCCACGAAAACGGGGGATACCAGGATGCCCATGATCCTGAACGAAGAGCAGAACATGCTCAAAGACAGCGCCAAGGATTTCTGCACCAATCAGGCGCCCATCAGCCAGTTCCGCAAGATCCGGGACGAAAAGAATCCCGATGGATTCGATCGGGCGACCTGGAAGGCCATGGTGGACCTCGGTTGGGCTGGTATTCCCTGGGCCGAAGAACACGGTGGTCTGGCGTTTGGCTACAAGGGGCTTGGCGTCGTCACTGAAGAAACCGGACGTACGCTTCTGGCCAGCCCGCTCTATTCGACGGTGTGGGTGGGTGGAACCGTTATCAACATTGGCGGTTCATCGGCACAGAAAGCCGCGCTACTGCCCAAGGTTGCCACAGGCGAACTCCTGTTGGCCCTTGCGCTTGAAGAATCGCATCGCCATGCGCCTTATCAGATCGGCACAAAGGCTGCGAAGAATGCAACCGGATATACGCTGAGCGGAACGAAGAGTTTTGTGCTCGATGGTCATGTGGCAGATTCGTTGATTGTTGCAGCGCGTACATCGGGGGAGTCGAACAGCCGGAACGGGATAACCCTGTTTCTGGTTGATCGCAAGGCTGCCGGGGTCAAGGTTGAGCGCATTCACCTGGTGGACTCACGCAATGCAGCGAAGGTGACCTTCGACAACGTGATGATTGGTGCTGATGCCGTCATTGGCAGCGTTGACAAGGGCGCCGACGTGCTGGATCCGGCGCTGGACGTTGCCCGCATCGGCATGACCGCGGAGATGTTCGGGTCTATTCAGGAGTGCTTTGATCGTACGGTTGCCTACCTGAAAGAACGGGAACAGTTTGGCGTCAAGATCGGTACGTTCCAGGCGCTCAAACATCGGGCCGCCAATATGTTCTGCGAAGTTGAACTGTCCAAGAGCTGTGTGCTTGAGGCACTGACGGCACTGGATGAGGGGCGCGGTGCGGCTGACATTGCAAAGCTTGCGAGCCTCGCCAAGACCAAGGTCGGAGAAACCTACCATCTGGTGGCGCGCGAGGGCATCCAGATGCATGGCGGGATCGGCATGACCGATGAATTTGATATCGGGTTCTTCATCAAGCGCCAGGCGGTTGCCGAGCAGACCTTTGGTGACGTGAACTTTCACCGCAATCGTTACGGCGAGCTGGAAGGTTATTAGTCCAGCTTATCCGCGCATCGCCGTGTTCAAGCATTGGCAACATATGACACTGGAGTAGTTTGATGGCGTTATGGGATCTCCTGATTCGAGGCGGATCGGTCGTTGATGGAACCGGCACACCGGCGCGAAACGTCGATGTGGCTGTCAGTGGCGGAAAGATTGCAGCCATCGGCAACCTGCAAGGATCAGCTGTTCGCGAAGTCAATGCCAAAGGCATGGTTGTCGCGCCTGGCTTTATCGACATTCATACCCATTTCGATCCGCAGCTGTGCTGGGATGGTTTTGCGACCCCGTCCATTGAACATGGCATCACAACGGTGGTGATCGGCAACTGTTCGCTCTCTTTGGCACCGATTCGGGATCGTGCAGCTGCTGACAAGATCGTCAGCATGTTTGGCGTGATTGAAGACATCAAAAAACGCACGTTCGACGAAGCGGTTCCGTTCAGCTGGAATACTTTTCCGGAATACATGGATTTCATTCGTCCGAAGATTGGTATCAACGTCGGTGCGCTGATTGGTCACTCCGCGATTCGCCTGTATGTCATGGGTGCAGCCAGCCAGGAACGTGCCGCTAACGATGACGAAATCGCAGCGATGTGCGCGATTGTCGAGGAAGCGATGGCGGCCGGGGCACTGGGTATTTCGTCGTCCTACGTGGACATGGACGAAACCATGCGTCCCGTGCCGAGTCAGTATGCGGATCTCAAGGAAAAGATTGCGCTGGCCAAGGCCATGGCCAAGAGTGGCCGTGGTATCTGGCAGATCGTGCCCTTCTTCATAGATCTGCAACGGGAACTGGACAACATTCGTGAGTTGGGCGACATCAGTCTTGCCGCCGGAATTCCCTGCAGTCTGCAGCCTGTGCTGAGTTCACCAACCTCACCGAACGCGTCAGAGATCATCGCAGCACTGGAAGCCGAGCACGCGCGTGGTGCACGAGTGTATGGTCAGGTGATGCCGCGTTGTTTCGATCTCAACATGCGACTGTCGGAAACCAGCATGCTGCTATTCGCACTGCCCAGCTGGAAGGCGATCATGGATCTGCCTGCCAGTGCGCGCAAAGCGCAATTCGGCGATCCGGCGAAGCGTGATCAGCTGGTCAAGGAGATGAAAAATGCAGCCGGCATGAGCGGCGCACTGCCGTTCCTTGTTGTTGGCGAAACACGTGCCAACGAGCGGTATCGGGGGCGCAGTCTGATGGAGATCGCGCAGTCGGAAGGCAAGGAACTCGGCGAAGTGATACTGGATCTGTCGCTTGCCGATGATCTGGACACTGAATTCCAGCTGAAAAACGTCATCAATGCAGACAAGACTGCGGTGGCTGCACTGATCGATCATCCGATGTGCCACTTCGGTGCATCGGACGCCGGTGCACATATCACCCAGTTCTGTGGTACCGGGGACACCACGCACCTGCTTCAGCACTATGTTCGTGAGACCGGTCGCATGACCCTGGAGCGTGCCATCCATCGCATGACTGGTGAAGTGGCAAAGGACTGGGGATTCGCTGATCGAGGCACACTGGAAGCCGGCAAGGCTGCGGACATCGTGTTGTTCAACGCGGCGACGGTGAGCGTTGGCAATGAGGAATTTGTTGACGATTTCCCAGGCGAAGCTCGACGTTACGTTCGTCGATCTTCCGGTTATGACAGTGTTTATGTGAATGGCGAACTGGTGTACACGGCTGACGGGTACACCAGCGCAAGGCCTGGCAGGATCGTCTGATTCGGGGATGGCCAGATCGTTGTGTTCGCGACTTGTAGCAGGGCTCTTCGGAGCCCGAACCGGGTCTCACCAGGTATCAATGTTCCTTCGTTTCTTGCCATGTCTTGCGGGCAGCGGCAACGTTGAATTGAGCGCTCGCGCGACCCACCGGCGTGAGTCCGCGGGATCGATCACGTCATCCACGCCAAAGGCGACACCGTAGTTGATGGCCTTGCCACGCTGATAGGCGCCTTCGACGAGCTGATCGTAGCGATGTTTGCGTGCAGTGGGATCACTGATACCCTCCAGTTCATTGCGGAAGCCGAGTTTTACCTGACCTTCCAGGCCCATGCCCCCAAACTCGGCGGTGGGCCATGCCACCGTAAAGAATGGTTCCTTCATGCTGCCACCCGCCATGGCCTGTGCGCCGAGACCGTAGGCCTTGCGTACAACAATCGTAAAGAGGGGTACGGTAAGGTTGGCACCGGTCACGAACAGTCGACTGCAATGGCGAACGAGGCCGGTCATCTCGATCTCCGGGCCAACCATCATGCCGGGTGTGTCACAGAGCACCAGCATCGGAATATCAAACGCATCGCAGAGTTGCATGAAGCGGGCCGCCTTGTCTGAGCCCTCGCTGTCGATGGCACCAGAGAGGAACGCTGGATTGTTGGCCAGCAGGCCAACCGGGAGTCCTTCGATGCGGATGAACGACGTAACGATGCCCAGACCAAAACCTTCGCGCAATTCGAGGACGCTACCTTCATCCGCCATCGTGCGAATGACCTCGCGGATGTCGTACACGCGCAAGCGATTTTCAGGGACGATGTTGCGAAGCCGTCGCTGATCCGGACAGGTCCACGTCGAGACAGAACCCTGGAAGTACGAGAGATACTTGCGCGCCACTTCGACTGCTTCCACTTCGTCTTCGACCGCCACATCGACGACGCCGCTCTTGATCTGCACGTCAATCGGACCGATCTCTTCCGGCCTGAAGACACCAAGTCCTCCACCTTCGATCAATGCAGGGCCACCCATACCGATATTTGAATCTCGCGTCGCGATGATGACATCACAACAGCCGAGCAATGAGGCGTTGCCTGCAAAGCAGAAGCGGGACGTGATGCCGATCATGGGCACCAGACCGCTCAGGCGCCCCATACTGGCAAAAGTAGGCGTATCGAGAGGGCGGTAGGCACCTTCGTCACGACCTTGTCCTGCGCCGGTTGTGGACCTGCCACCTTCACGCTTGCCACCTGTTCCGGCACGGCCACCGCCACCTTCGGCAAACAGGATCATGGGAATTTCCCATTTTTCAGCGAGTTCCAGCATGCGATCGGTTTTTGGATGGTTCACTGCACCCTGCGTGCCCGCGAGCTCCGTGTAGTCGTACGCCATGACCACGGCGCGACCTTTGTCCTCGCCAAACTCGCGACCGTTGACGGTACCGACGCCGGTGATCATGCCATCGGTAGGAAATTTACGGATCACCTGGTCCATCGGCAGTCCGGTGCCGGGTGTCAGCACCAGCTGGCCGTGCTCGGTGAAGGAGCCCGGATCACACAACTGATCAATGTTCTCACGTGCCGTGCGCTGGCCTGTTTTCCGTCGCTTGGCCACAGCGTCGGGTCGGGCCGCGTCGAGAGTAATGTCATGCCGGGCAATCACTTCGGCGACATCCTTTCGCACGATGTCGAGATTCTCTTCAACCTGTTCAGTGATGGCTTCGGAAAGTTCCGTTCGCGGTTCAACGAAGGCCAGCGCGTGGTCTGCAAACACGGTATCGCCAACGACGACCGTGAGACTGCGGACCGTACCGCCGACAGTGGACCGCACTACATGCTCCATCTTCATGGCTTCCATGATGATGAGTACCTGGTTGGGTCGTACGCTGTCTCCGAGTGCGACATCAATGCTGACGATGGTGCCCTGCATTGGCGAAAGCAGCGGGGTGGTGCCTTCTGGTCCGTTTGCGGCTATGGCTCGCGCCGTTGGTGCACCACGTACGGGTGCTTGTGAATCCGACTTGCCGTAGCTCAGCACCGCCAGGGGATCTGCTGCATCAACCTTTACGCCGGCGCGTTGTGACGTCGCCTGCGAGTCGAGCGCGAAAAATCGCTGTTCGGCGTTCGCCGCTGACAGCAACTCGCCGACGGCCTCGTCGATGAAGCGCGTGTGTATCGAGAGCTGCTTCATGCGGTCGTGCTGCAGCACGCTGCGCAGGAAGCCAATATTGGTGGCCAGACCTTCGATGCGAAAATCTGCCAGAGCACGATCGCATGCGCGCAGTGCTGCTGCGAAATCGCTGCTGCGGCTGTGCACGATGACCTTGGCGAGGAGTGAATCGAAGTTCGGGTTGGTCTGATAGCCGGTGTAACCAAATGAGTCTGTTCGAATGCCAGGACCTGTTGGCGCATCGAATGCAGTCAGTGTGCCGCCACTGGGGCGCGTACTGCCATCGGCTTGCATGGTCTCCATGTTCACACGGGCCTGGATAGCGTAGCCCTGGGGTTTCAGTGGCTGATCCGCAATGAAGCCGAGCTGAGCCAGAGACTTGCCCAGAGCCATGTCGATCTGTAGTTGCACCAGGTCCATGCCAAGCACGGTTTCGGTGACAGTGTGTTCAACCTGCAGACGTGCGTTGGCTTCGATGAAGTACCAGGTGTTGCGTGCAGGTTCAAAGAGGAACTCGAAGGTGCCGAGGCTTCGATAGTTGGCGGCTTTCGAGAGCCGTATTGCAGCATCCTGCATCGCCTGCTGGATTGTGACTGGAAGAAATGGTGCGGGCGCAATCTCGATGATTTTCTGATGGCGGCGCTGCACCGTGCAATCGCGGGTGCCAAAGTGCATGACTACACCGGACGTGTCTGCGGCGATTTGTACTTCGATATGACGAGCGTCTTCAACAAACTGCTCGACGTACAACGCTGGATTGCCAAAGGACATTTTGGCCTCGGATCCGGCCCGCGCAAACGATTCTGACAACTCCGATTCGTGGGATACGACACGCATGCCGCGTCCACCACCACCCGCCAGAGCCTTGATGATCATCTTCGTGCCGGTGGGCAACGTACGAAAGAAGGCGAGGGCATTGGCTTCAGTGACTGCATTGGACAGGCCGCGGATCACCGGCACGTCATGCGTCACAGCGTGACGTCGTGCGGCGCCTTTGTCGCCAAAGAGATCGAGATGTTCGGGAGCGGGCCCGATGAAAACGATTCCGGCTTGCGCGCAAGCTGCAGCGAATGCGCCGTTTTCGCTCAGGAAACCGTAACCTGGGTGAATGGCAGTACTTCCGCTGGCCGTTGCCGCTGCAATCACCGCCGATGCGTCCAGGTAAGCGCCGGCCCCCGAGCCTGGTAGCGCCACAGCATGGTCGGCCTTGGTGACATGCAGCGAACGTGCATCGTCCTGTGAGTAGATGGCGACCGTTTCCAGACCCAATTCGGCTGCAGCACGCCCGATGCGAATCGCGATCTCACCGCGATTGGCGATCAGTATCTTCATAGATGTTCCCCTTTCACTCTTCCCCGTGCGCCTGATCGCTGTCTGGCGCATTCTCCTTTTTCCTTTCCGGACAACTCAGCGCAGATCGAAGGCCAGTTGCAGCCCGGTCAAGCCGTGCAGCAGCGCGTTGGGTGCAAAGTCTGGCGCCTGCGCACCGGGAGCGAGTCTGAAGTTTTTCAGTCGTTCGAAGATCACCCGAAAGCCAATGTTCATTTCACGTCGAGCCAGCGCAGCTCCGAGGCAATGGTGTATACCTTTCCCAAAGGCAACGTGTTCCTTGAGGTTGTCGCGCATCAGATCAAAGCGCAGCGCGTCTGCAAACATGGCGTCGTCCTGGTTGGCCGAGCCGAAGCGCGCAAAACAGACGGAGTTGGCAGGGATGGTGACACCGTGCAGTTCGACATCGCGAGTGGTGCGACGGAACATGTTGGCGGACGGGCTGGAGATACGCAGTGTTTCCTCCACCAGACGACTGATCATCTCTGGCCCATGATCGCGTTCGAGCAGCGCGTACTGATCCGGATTCTGGATCAAGAGCCAGATGCCTTCGGTCAAGGATGCGGCGGTTGTTTCATTGCCGGCCACCAGGATCTGCGACAGCATGGACAGGCCTTCGGCATTGTTGAGCATCGTGTCGCCGTCGAAGCTTGCGTTGACCACTTTCGACAGGATGTCGTCGCGTGGATCCGTCCGACGCTCATCCATACGCTCCACGAAATACTTCTGGAACTCGATGACGCCCTTCGCAGCCTTGATGGTGCCATCGCGATCGAGTTGCTGACTGAGGTTGCCAATGAAGGCTTCCGTCCATTCGCGCAATTTGTGCAGGTCCTTGTCTGGAGTGCCAATCTGCGATGCGATGACCCGCAATGGCAGAGGGATGCCGAATTCATTCAGAAACTCGCACTGCCCTTTGTTTGCGAAGGCATCGATCAGTTGGTTGGAAGTGCGCTCGATGAACGGTTCCAGTGCACGCAGGCTGGCAGGCCCGAAAGCACCGTCGACAAACTTGCGGTAGCGGCGCTGCAGCGGTGGATCCTGGGTGAGCATGGTCGGCACATTTGGATAACTTTGCTCCATGAGGGCCTTGAGCTCCGGATCATCGCCACCTGTCGCGCGCGCCATCGCCGCCGGCATCACGCTGGAAAATACATCGGTGTCGAGCGCCACGGCCACGACATCGGCGTAACGGGAAATGAAAAAGATACCCGTGAAGGGATCTCGGTGGACTGGTGACTCTTCACGCAGCCGCCGGTTCATTCCATAGGGACACCGCAGGAGGTCTGGATGCAGTGGGCTGATTTCCTGGACGGGACAGGTCTGGACGCGCTCAACGACTTCGCTCACGTTGACTCCTGATTGGTCGGTGGAGAGGGGGTCACATGATAGATTATGTCATGCCGAAGTGTTCGACAGAGCGGCGGATCCCCATGGAATGACCGACTTGTTCGGGTATGGGCAGATGTGCGTGATTGTTCAGCAAGGTGGCCAGCCGCGTCTGAACGTCAGCGGGAAAGTCGGACGCGCGGCGGGTCTGCATGTTGACATGCAGGGTCAGCTGTTCCGAGGTGGCGGCGAGATAACCCTGGTCTGCATGAAACATCTGTTCTATGAAGTGGATGCGTTTGTTGTCGTAGTCCAGCAACTGGAAGCGGACATCAACGGGATCATCGAGTGACAACTCCTGGAGGTACAGAACGTGCACCTCCAGGACAAAACACGAACCCTGGCCCGTGCGTACGTAGGCTGCACCGACACCGATCTCATCGAAGACATGATCGAGCGCCTTGTCGAAAAGCACGTGGTAGTACGCCATGTTGAGATGACCGTTGTAGTCGATCCACTCGGGGCGGACGAGTTGGCGCGGGCAGGTGATCGGGCTCGACATGATGGGCTCCGGTGTGCGTAGGGCGACGATACTATGCATGGGTGTGGTTGGTAAGGAGGTTTCCCAACAAGGACACACACCCCCGAACTGTGCGTGGTCTCTCACAGGCGACT
>JANNBJ010000173.1:0-11327 GCA_031385325.1 Gammaproteobacteria bacterium
TACGATCACCTGATCATCGCCACCGGCAGCCGTGCGCGAAAACTGTCCATCGAAGGCAGCAATCTGGGTGGCATTCACTACCTGCGCAGCGTGGCTGATGTCGATGCCATCCGCGGCGAAATGGCGCCGGGCAAAAAGCTCGTGATTGTTGGCGGAGGTTACATCGGCCTCGAGGTGGCCTCGGTTGCCGTGGTTGCGGGACTGGAAGTGCATGTCATTGAAATGGAGGCGCGCATTCTGCAACGAGTGACGACGCCGGACATGTCGGCGTATTACCACCAGCTACACGCTTCACGAGGTGTGCACATCCATACCAGCACGGGTGTGAAAGGTTTCAGTGGCACGGGTGGGCGGGTCAACGCGGTGCTGGCGGGTGACACGTCGTTCCCCGCAGATCTGGTCATCGTCGGCATCGGCATCATCCCCAATATCGAGATCGCGCGAGACGCCGGCATCACCTGCGATAACGGCATCGTCGTCGATGAACACTGCCGCACCAGCGACCCGTTTGTCTACGCCATCGGCGATTGCACAAATCACCCCAATCCCCTGCTTGGGCGTCGATTGCGGCTCGAATCGGTTCCCAACGCGATGGATCAGGCGCGAGTCGCCAGCGCCAATATTCGCGGCGACGCCAAAACCTATTCGGCCATTCCCTGGTTCTGGTCGGATCAATACGAACTGAAGTTGCAGATGGTGGGGTTCTCGGCGGACGGCAACCAGCAGGTTCTGCGCGGTGACAAGGCAGCCAACCAGTTTGCGGTGTTCTATCTGAAGGATGGCATCGTGGTCGCAGCAGACGCGGTCAACAGCCCGAAGGAGTTCATGCTTTGCAAGCAGATGATCGGCAAACCGGTGGACGTCGCTAAACTGGCGGATCCCGCGCAGGATCTCAAGGCACTGCTGGTGTAGTCGAGAGCGAAGTCGGGGCAGCCGACTTCGAGTCCATCAGGCCGTCACGACGATGGGTTCACGCTCCGTGACGATCAGCGTGTGCTCGAACTGGGCAACCAGCACACCCGGTGGCACGGACAGTGTCCAGCCATCGGCCTGTTCCTCAACCCAGTTGGCACGGTCACTGAAAAACGGCTCGATGGTGAGCACCATGCCCTTGGTCAACTTGCGCCGTTCATTGGGGTTGTCGACCGGCACGTACGACGGATCTTCGTGCAGTGATCGTCCGACGCCATGGCTGCCGAGGTTTTCGACGATTCGGTAACCTGCATTGTTCGCCTGTTTCTGCACTGTGGAACCAATCACATTGAGTGATCGCCCTGCGCGAACATGTCGAATGGCGGCGAGAACCGCTTCTTTCACCTGCTCGCAGATGCGGTACTGTTCCGCCGTTCCACCATCGAGAACAAACGACTCGCCCATATCGGCGACATAACCGTTCAGCTCGGCGGAGACGTCGATGTTGATCATGTCACCCGGTTCGAGACGGCGCGATCCGGGGATGCCGTGCGCCGCTTCTTCATTGATGCTGATACAGGTGGCGCCGGGGAACTTGTAGAACAGCTGGGGTGCCGAGCGTGCACCGCTTTGTTCAAGCGACGCCTGCCCGATCGCATCCAGCTCGGCCGTGGTCATGCCGTGACACGCGGCACGTTTCATGGCCAGAAAAGCTCTGCGCACAGCGCGGCCTGCGCTCTGCAGCCCATTGATATCCTGACGGGTAATGGCATTCATCGGTGAATTGTAGGCGCATGGACATCCGGGCCGCCATGGCTGAATATCGATCTGGCTTCTGGGTGTATGTCCTTAGTCGGTGTCCTTAGTAGTTGTCCTTAGTAGGTGTCCACAGTCGGCCCACATTGCCGGTATCGGTATCCGCATGTCGAACAACATTCTCAATCCTGATCAGAAAACCCGCGAGACCGACGACACCGGCCCCGCCAAGGATTTCATCTACTGTGCCCGGTGCTCATCCGTCATCGGTCACCTGTCCGACAAGACCGAAGTGAACGGCTCGTTTGATCACCACTGCACCAATCCACACGGCATCGACTTTCACCTCGGCTGTTTCAGTCAGGCACTGGGCTGCGCAATCTCAGGACAACGAATGGCTGCCGACAGCTGGTTTCCCGGCTTTCGATGGCGCATCGCCTCGTGCGAGCAGTGTCAAACCCATCTGGGCTGGTACTTCGATCGCCGCGACACCGAATTTTTCTACGGCCTGATCCTCAATCGCATTCAGTACGAATAGAGCCAGCCGGGGCACCCTGTTCGCAGGTCTTCGCGGGCGGATACTTCGATGCCAAACTGATAGCATCCCGGCATGACACGCACCACTCGCACCATTAGTTCCATGGGCTCCATTAGTTCCATCAGCTCCAGCATCGAAATCGCCAAGGAGTACCTGCACTTCGGGGCGGCACACTTCACGATATTCAGCGCTACGCAGCGCGAAGACCTGCACGGGCACAACTTCTATGTGACCGCGCGCATGGACTGCACCGTCGGTGATGATGGCCTCGCGTTCGACTACAACATCGTGAAACAGGAAATGAAGGCGCTGTGTGATGCGCTGGATGAAAAGGTGTTGCTGCCAGAACACTCACCGCACATGACGATTGTCCGCGAGGCCGAGTACGTGATCGCGCACTTCAACGGCGAGCGCATTCCATTTCTCCCTCGTGACATCCTCATCCTGCCGCTGCGCAATATCACTGTGGAAGAACTGGCCAATCACATCCTGACCACCCTGCGCGCCACACCGCGCATCGCGGCCTTGCCGCTGCTGAGTCTTGAAATCAAGGTTTCATCCGGACCGGGGCAATGGGCCGGCGCCACCTGGAGACAAGCATGAAAACACTGGTCATCACCGGCGCCTCAGCGGGCATCGGCCTGCATACGGCGCGTCTGTTCCTTGATCAGGGATACGCAGTGATCAACCTGTCGCGGCGACCTTGCCCGGCGGAGGGTGTCACGCACATCACTTGCGATCTGGCACAACCCGGTTTCATCAACGAGGTCGCGCCAACGCTCCGCTCGCAACTCGCCAACTCAACAAAAACCGTACTGATTCACAACGCTTCACTGCTGACCAATGACTCCGCTGCAAACACCACAAGCGACGCGCTGCGTCGCGTGTTCGAAGTCAACGTCATGGCACCAAACAGCCTGAATGGCCTCATCATCCCGATGCTGCGCAGTGGCTCGAGCATTCTCTACGTCGCATCGACCCTCGCCGAAAAGGCCGTGCCTGGCAGCTTCAGCTACGTCGCCAGCAAACATGCACAAATCGGCATGATGCGCGCGTTGACCCAGGATCTTGCCGGACAAGGCATTCATACCGCGGCAATCTGCCCAGGCTTCACTGATACCGAAATGCTGCGCCAGCACGTGCCTGCCGACGCGATGGATTTTGTCCGTAAAATGTCAGCGTTCGAACGATTGATCGAGCCCGACGAAATCGCCAGAACGCTTCTGTTTGCAGCTGAAAATCCCGTGCTCAACGGCGCGGTGCTGCATGCCAATCTGGGGCAAGTGGAGAGGTGAACCATGCAACACGACCGACTGTTGGTAGCTACCCGTAAAGGTCTCTTCATTCTCAAGGGCGCTGATGACCGTTCACGCTGGTTGGTAGAGGAACCCCACTTTCTCGGCCACATCATCCAGCATGCGGTGGTCGACCCACGTCGCCCCTCGACGATTCTGGTGGCCGCAAAAACCGGCCACCTTGGACCAACCGTGTTCCATTCGTTGGACGATGGCAAGACGTGGCAGGAAGCAGAACGTCCACCCGCCTTTGCACGGTCAACAGACGGCACAACCGGACGCGTAGTGAGCCATACCTTCTGGCTGACACCCGGCCACGCGACCGAACCCGGCGTGTGGTGGGCAGGCAGTTCCCCCCAGGCGCTGTGGCGCAGCGACGACGATGGCCGCACCTGGTTGGGTGTGGCTGGTTTTAATGATCATCCCGACTATGCACTGCGCACTGAAGATCCACAGGGCGGCACCCCCGATGGTCCCGTACTGCATTCGATCCTCATCGACCCACGCAATGCCGATCACATGTATTTCGGCCTGTCCGGTGGTGGTGTGTGGGAGACCGGGGATCACGGCGACAGCTGGACACCGCTGAACGAAGGCATGGCAACGGTGCTGGCCGATCCTGACGCGCCGCCATCCCCGGATCAACCTACCACACTGGCCTGGGAACCGATTGGCTCTTCCCATGATCCGCACTGCATCCAGTTACATCCGCAGAACCCGGACATCCTCTATCAGCAGAATCACTGTGGCATCTACCGGCTGGAACGGCCGGCGAGTCGCTGGACCCGCATCGGTCGTAACATGCCGACGGACGTCGGCGACATCGGCTTCGTGATCGGTCTGCATCCACGGGAACCCAACACCGCCTGGGTATTCCCGATGGACGGCACCGACGTGTGGCCACGAACCAGCCCCGACGGCAAACCAGCCGTGTATGCCACCCACGATGCCGGCCAGACGTGGCAACGCAAGGACCAGGGCTTTCCGGCGCGTGGCTGGTTTACGGTCAAACGGCAGGGGCTGGCCGTTGATCATCACGACACAGTCGGCATCTACCTCGGCACCACCAGCGGTGAAGTCTGGGCATCTACAGACGCCGGTGAATCCTGGCGGCAGATCGCGGCCCATCTGCCGGAAATCTACGCGGTGGAAGCGGGCTGATGCGGGTACTGATCCCATCGCCACTGCAGTCCTACACTGGCGGCGAGCGACTGGTGATCGCAACCGGTGCACAGCTTAAGAATCTGCTCGATGACCTGGATCGCCAGTACCCCGGCATCCGCTTTCGCATGATCGACGAACAGGATCAGGTGCGGCCACACATGATGATCTACGTGCATGGCGAGCGGACCCGAGCGCTCGACACATCGCTGGACGCCTGCGAAGAAGTTGTCATCATGCAGGCGCTCTCGGGTGGATAGCCGGAGCTTGTCGAAAGAAGAGGCAACACGACATATCGTCACAGGAGACTGCACACGTCATGAAGTTTGTTGAAACACGTCTTGCGGGACTGTGGCAGATTGATCTGGAACTACGCACCGATGATCGCGGATTTCTGGCACGAACCTACTGTGATGACGAGTTCACGGCGCACGGCCTGAACACCCGCTGGCCACAGTGCAACCTTTCGCTGACACGACGCACTGGCATGCTGCGAGGCATGCACTTTCAGGCCGACCCCTTCCCCGAGATCAAGCTGATCCGCTGCGCTGTCGGCGCCGTCTTCGATGTGCTGGTCGACGTGCGTCCGTCCTCACCCACCTTTGGCCAATGGGAGGGTTTCGAGCTGAGCGCGTTGAATCGCACGATGCTCTATGTACCCGGCGGTTTTGCACATGGTTACCAGACCCTGATGGACAACTGCGAAGTGTTTTACCAGATGTCGGAGTTCTACAAGCCTGATCTGGCGCGCGGCATTCATTACGCTGATCCGGATGTGGCGATCGCGTGGCCACTCGCAAACCCCGAACTGTCCCCAAAGGATGAAACGCTGCCACGCCTGAAATCACTGGTCTGATCACCATGTTCGACGGTTTCACAGAACACCACATCGCCACACCAACCGGCACCATCTTCGCGAGAATCCGCGGCGAAGGTCCACCGCTACTCCTGCTGCATGGTTATCCACAGACCCATGCCATCTGGCATCGCGTCGCCCCTGCCCTGGCGCAGCAAGGTTTTTGTGTCATCGCCGCCGACCTGCCAGGTTACGGACGCTCTTCGATTCCACAACTCGACAGCGTGGCTGCATTCACCAAACGGGCGATGGCGCAGACACTGGTGGAGGCCATGGCAGCACTGGGACACTCGACCTTCACGGTGATCTGCCACGATCGAGGCGCGCGTGTGACCTACCGCATGGCGCTGGATCACCCCGAACGTGTTGATCGCCTTGTCACGCTGGACGTTCAACCTACCCTTGATACCTTTGAGGGGCTTGGACGCATCGGCGGAATTGCCGCCTATCACTGGAGCTTTCTGGCTCAACCCCACCCACTGCCAGAACGACTGATTCAGCCCAATGCGGAATGGTTTTTGCGCTGGTCGATAAACTCATGGGCCGGTTTGAAGGACGCCTTCAGCGACGACGCGATGGCAGACTACATCGCAAGCTTCACCCAGCCTGATCGCCTGCACGCCAGTTGCAATGACTATCGCGCCGGCGCGACCCTCGATTGCGATATCGACGCGGCCGACCGAAACACAGGCAAGAAGATCACGCAGCCCATGCTGGCACTGTGGGGCGCCGGGGTTGGCAAACACGCAACCGAAGGCCGAATCTTCGATACCTGGAACCGCTGGGCTACCAACGTCCAGGGTGAGGGGCTGCCGTGCGGACACTTCATTCCGGAAGAAGCGCCCGATGAATTGCTCCTACGCCTCCTGCGGTTTCTGGACACCACCCAACAAACAGCGACAAACTAGTGCGGCCACAGTCCGCACACTCGGCAAGCACAGTTCGTCTGCCACCCGGCCCATGGTCAACCGTGCTGGATTGCCTGTGCAGTCATTTTGCTGCGATCCCACGCGCGACGTGGCTGGACCGCATGGCGCGCGAACGTGTTCTGGATGAAACCTGGCAACCCATCGGCCCAGAGCAGCCCTATCAGACAGGACTGACCGTCCACTACTTTCGCGAAATCGAAAACGAACCAGCCATCCCGGTCGAAGCCACCGTGGTCTACGTCGATGAGCACCTGCTGGTCGCCGACAAACCTCACTTTCTGCCGGTGGTGCCGTCCGGACGATTTGTCCGCGAAACCCTGTTGTGGCGACTGATCGAGCAGTTCAACAACCCCGACCTCTCGCCACTGCATCGCATCGACCGCGACACGGCAGGACTGGTGATGTTTTCCACCACTCAGTCCGGACGCGACCGATACCACGCGTTGTTCCGAGAGCGACGCATCGACAAACACTACGAAGCACTGGCGCGCGCAGCTCCCGATGTGTCATTTCCTTGCATCCGCGAATCACGCATCACTCGCGGCGAGCCTTTTTTTCGCTCACAGGAAGTTTCCGGACCCATCAATGCACACACACGCATCGAGGTCATCAGTCGACACAGCGCCATCGAAAATCACTGGCACTATCGGTTGTTGCCCAGTACCGGCCGAACCCATTAACTACGCATTCACATGGCGGCGCTCGGCGCACCAATTGCCAACGATCGCCTCTATCCCACGTTGCTGAATGACATCAGCGATGATTACGCCGCCCCGCTGAAGCTGTTGGCCAAGGGACTCGCGTTCACGGATCCGCACACGGGGATCAAACACGCGTTTGTCAGCGGGCTGACGTTGTAGAGCGGTTGTCGTCCAAAGAAAGTCTGACCAGTCGGTGGATGCACTACTCCAACCCCGGAAACAGCGCCACTCAGCACCCTCGCAGTTCATCAGGCAAGCACCAGCGCCTACAACCGAGCGATCACGCCCTCACCGCTTGCGCTTCCACGGCGGAATTTCATTCCACGCAAACGGCTCAATGCCGGCCTCGGTGAGCTGCCACACACTGGCATCGGCCTTGCCGTTGTCCAGTTCAAGGAAACCGATGGTGCCAAACTGGGTATCGTAGTTGTGCGGGTAGGTGGGTGAACCTGGATTCACACACAACGTGCCACCAATCGTCGCGATGCGTTCGACATGCGTGTCGCCGGACACGATCACATCCGGCCGTCGTTCGGGGAAGAACCGTTCGATCCACTTTTCCAGCGTGAAGTTGGGCGGACGTTCCGGTACCGGCACGTAGTGTGTGAGCCCGACCCACAGCCCTTCGATCTCCATCAGCCACGCATATTTCACGCGCGGATCCTGCGGTTGCACAGGGCGCCCGCCGCTGCCGTCTTCACCGTTGCCGCGCGCGGCGTACACCGGCGCGACGGTTTCGAGTTCATCGAGCACCCACAGTTCATGGATGTCACCACCATGAAAGATCATGTCGACACCCTTGAATGCGTCGAAGATCTGGGGCCACAGCGATTTGCGAGCTTCTGGCAGATGCGTATCGGAAATCAGACCAATGCGTTTCATGAAATGTGTGCACTCCCTGCGCGTAATGCAGTTCCCAACTTTCTGGTTCCGTGGGCTGGTGTGAACGCCGTGCCGTCCCACACCCGCTCGCCGCGTACATAGACCCCGGCAACCACACCGTCCGAGCGATTCACCAGCTGCCGACAACCAAAGATGTCGCGATGCAGGAACTGAACGCCAGCCTCACCGTCGTAGCGTTTGAGCGCGTCCGGATTGAGCAGCGTGATGTCGGCGCGGCTGCCGATATCGATGCGTCCTGCGTCCAGACCAAAAAATTCGGCAGGCTCACGCGTGAGGCGCTTCACCATGTGAGCGACCAGCGCTTCCGAATCGTTGGCGGCAATGGTCAGTGCGCGCAGGTTGCAGTCGAAATACGCCATGTTCACCACGTGTGCACCACTGTCATTGAAGCCGGGCAGCAGTTTGGGATGCAGCAGCAGTCGTTTGATGGTGTCAGGATTCGTGTTCGCGGTAACGTAGTACCAGTGCAGATCACGGTCGAAGTGACGCAGCAATGCAAGAAAAAACGCGGCTTCGTGAGTGGCCGCTTGGCCAATGGCCTCAAAGGTACGCACCTCGTCCTGATCGTTGGTGGCTCCGAGGTCGCCATTCAGCCACAACAGGTAGCGGTTTCGAATCTGCGCCATGCTCTGCCCGGGCCATGACAGTACCGGGGCGCGGTAGATCATCATGTCGTTGAGATCACGTGTCAGGAACTGGCGTTCGAGTTTCAGGTGACGACGCAGTGCAGCGGCGTTGAAGCCGCTCTTGCCCACATCCCACATGGCGCAGAACTCGTCCACAAACGCAGTGTCATCGAGAATGCGGCGGCGTGCTTCCACATCTTCGAGTTCGGTTTCAATCAGCCGCCGCATCTGCGGGTTTGCTTCTGCCAGCGGGCTCACCACGCCTTCGGAATAGATGCGGAAGGGCGCGGCCAGCGACTGCATGCGCAGGTGGCCATCGAAAATCGCCGAGTTGAGCACGTTGGTCAGCGTCATGGCCTGCCACAACTGCATGCGGTTGTTGACCGACTCCAGTGCGGCCAGCGCAGTAACCTTCAGCGGTTTGCCATACAACCGCCCGCTGGTGAGGGCCATGAGCTTGAGCGTGAGCTGGCCTTTGTCCGGCGCCGGGGTCATCTGCCAGACACGGTCATATCGGCGAACCACGTCGGTAAGCCTGCGGTATTCGTCGAATGGCGCGTACTGGGTGGGGATACGCTTGTGTATGTTGGGTTGATTCGCAAGGAAGTGGAGCGGGAGTCCGTCGGTGGAAAAGCCGAGGTAACCTGCGTCCATCGCCTTGTCGAGAATGACGACCATCTGGTCGAGTTCAGCCGGGGTGGGATCACGGCTGATGCTGGCTTCCAGCCCCATCACTTCGATGCGCAGCATCGAGTGCGGCAGGAACGGCGCGAGGTTCACGGACAGTGGCAGTGTATCGAGGTGATCGAGGTATTCCTGGGGCGTGCGCCAGACGGCCTTGTCCGCGACCCTGGCCAGCACACTCTTCGGGATGTTCTCCACACGGGCAAAACAATCGATGAGCGGGTCTTGCCCGTCTTTTCGCTGTGAACCAAAGGCAAGACCGAGTGAGCAATTGCCGATGATCGCAGTAGTTGTGCCGTGGCGGACCATTTCTGGCAGACCAGGGTCGAGCTCCGCTTCCAGATCTTCGTGGGTGTGGATGTCGAGCAGACCAGGGAGGAGCCACTGACCGGTGACGTCATGCACAACGCTCGCAGACTCTGCCGGCAGGTTCATGCCCTTGGCCGCGATTCGCCCGTCGCGCAGGGCAACATCGATCATCTCGCCGGGACTGCCCGTCCCATCGAAAACCTTCGCGCCTCTGAGGATCACATCCCATTGCATGTTCGTGCGCCTGTTCATCACCAGCGGGCAAGCATGCGGAGTCTGCATTCCGGACACAAGCCACACCCAGGATATGGCTACACAACTCCGTCGATTCCTCGATCAGAGTGTCCGCTGCACCACACGAACCGCTGGCACAAAGGTGAGACAGGCGAGGATCAGTCCGAGGAAAAGACCGCCACTGACAGTGAGCGCGACGGCCACGCTGGTCTGTTCCGCCACAAAGGAGATCGGCAGCAGACCGATCGGCATCAGCCCTTGCGACATCATGTCGATGGACAGAACCTTGCCACGCATGTGCCGGTCCACCTGCATCTGCAGCAGGCTGCGGTTGAGCGAAGTCGTGGTGCTGCTCAGGAAGCCGATCAGGAGAATGGCGATGAATGCGGCGCCAAGCGATGGGGAAAGACCAAACGCGATGGTCATCGCGCCCCAGCCGAGCCCGGTGCACACCAGCCAGAACCCCTTGCGTTCGAGATTGCCCAGGCTGCCTGTCACCAGAGAGCCGACGATGGCGCCCGCTCCCATTGCGGAGATGAGGTAACCGAGGTCATCTGGACCACCCCCGATCACGTCATGGCTGAAGGCTGGCATCAACGTGTTGATGGGCATGCCGAACATGAAGGGAATGATCCCCAGCACGATGAGGCCGAGTATGGGTGGACGCGCGCGGATGTAGGCAAACGCATCGCGCATCTCGCGCAGCGCGTGGCCGTTCGCTGGATGGGTTTCACCGCTTTTTGACAATCGGCCAACGGTGAGCGCCGAGGTCGCGTACAGCGCACTGATGATGAGATAGACGATGCCGACGCCAAAGTGGGACTGTTTGTCACCGTGTGCAATCCAGGCGATCAACAAGCCGGCAAACGAAGGACCGACGATGCGCGCGAAGTTCCAGCCAGTTGAATTGAGCGATGTTGCGGACAGGATCAGCCGATCCGGGACCAGCTCCGGCACAAACGCTTGGCGGGCTGGCATCGACAGCGCGAGTACGGTGCCGTTGAAAAAACCGAAACCCATGAAGTGCCAGAACGTCACGTTCTCTGACAGGACGATGAACGCCATGACGAAAGTCGCCACAGTGTTCATGCCTTGTCCGATCACAATCAGCCGACGCTTCGAGTAACGATCGGCGAGTAGCCCGCCCCACAGGGAAAACAGCACGGTCGGCAGAAGAAAGGCGAGGGAGACCAGTGCCAGATCCAGCTCGGACTGCGTCAGCTCATAAATCAGCCAGCCGCGCGCGACGATCTGCATGTTCATTGCAAACGAAGCAGCCATACCGCCAAAGAAGAGCAGGCGAAAATCGGGAATCGCGATCGCGCGATAAAGGTCGGAGGAAGCCAAGCAGTTGTCTCAGTAGTGCAGGCGCCAGGCATCACCGTCAGACACGATGTGGCCTGCAGTCGGTGTGGCAAAATGC
>JANNBJ010000172.1:0-15714 GCA_031385325.1 Gammaproteobacteria bacterium
AGGGGGACTGAAGAGGGGGACTGAAGAGGGGGACGGGCATAGCTGAAAATACCCACGTGTTACTGCCGGTCTTGGTTTGGGTGGAGGCAGGTGATAACGCTGCATATGAAACGTGGTCACCGAGGCTTGCTGCAGACTTTGGCCGCTTGCATTGACCACCTCCAGAAGCAAGCTGTGTGTGCCCCGATCAACGTTTTCGAGTGGAAAAGCGGTGCCGGAGTTCTGGCCCATGGCCTTGCCGTCCATGAGCAATCTGAGCTGATGACTCACGGCCAGTGGTGGAAGGATGCTGACGGTGACGGTGACATGACCGCTGTTTTCGCGAACCGACGCATCATTGGCGGGAGCTACGATGCTCAGCGTTGAATAGGGCACAAAAACGTCAGGGGTCTCCTCCCCTTTTTCGTTGACGATCCAGGGTGTGCGCTTGGTGGTTTTGTCTGTGCCCGGTCCCGCCCAGGTGTTGGTTTCTTTCAGGATGACCGGTTCTTCAGGCTTGCCGCCCTTTATCGGCGGCACGTCGGTAAAAATGACGTTCCCGTTCGCGTCCTTGGTTTTGTAGATCCTGGTTTCACCCATAGCCCAGCCGGATACCAGGAGAGCGAACACAAGAAGGTGAACGTAGTACTTCACAGCCAGACACCACTCGGACGGAGGCGTAGATAGTGGACTTTTTGCAGGCAAAAAAAAGCCCCTGGTGCCGCGAGACACCAGGGGCTCAAATCAGCTTGGTCAGACGCTGTAGTACATATCGAACTCGACCGGATGCGGTGTCATGCGCAGGCGATCAACGTCCTGACGCTTGAGGGTGATGTACGAGTCGATCAGCGCGTCCGTGAACACGCCACCTGCCGTCAGGAAGGCTCGATCCTTGTTGAGGGAATCAAGCGCTTCATCCAGCGCGCCGCATACTGTCGGCACGTTCTTGAGTTCCTCGGGTGGCAAGTCGTAGAGGTCCTTGTCGAAGCTGTCCCCGGGGTGGATCTTGTTCTTGATGCCATCAATACCTGCCATCAGCATGGCTGCGAACGCGAAATACGGGTTCGCAGTGCTATCCGGGAATCTCACTTCGATGCGGTACGCACGTGGATTGCCACCCTGGATGTATGGCACACGAATCGATGCCGAACGATTGCGAGCCGAGTAGGCAAGCAGCACTGGCGCTTCATAACCCGGGACCAATCGTTTGTACGAATTGGTGGAAGGGTTGGTGAAGGCATTGAGAGCCTTTGCATGCTTGATAATTCCACCGATGTAGAACAGCGCGGTCTCTGACAAGCCGGCATACACGTCACCGTAGAAGACGTTGGTCTTTCCCTTGGCAATCGACTGGTGTACGTGCATACCACTGCCGTTGTCACCGAACAGCGGTTTCGGCATGAAGGTTACGGTTTTGCCGTAGGCATCGGCGACGTTGTGCACGCAGTATTTGTAGAGCTGCGTTTCGTCTGCCTTTTTGACCAACGTGTTGAAGCGCGTGCCGATTTCGTTCTGGCCAGCGGTGGCCACTTCGTGGTGATGGACTTCTACTTCGATACCCATCGATTCGAGCGCGTTACACATGGCAGAACGAAGATCGGCGCCTGAATCTACTGGTGGAACGGGGAAGTAGCCGCCTTTCACGCGGGGGCGGTGGCCGAGGTTGCCGCCCTCAAATTCCAGCCCGGAAGACCAGGCCGCTTCTTCAGCGTTGATGGTGAAACCACTTGATCCCATGCCGACATGAAATCGGACGTCGTCGAAGACGAAGAACTCAAGCTCTGGCCCGAAGAATGCCGTATCACCAATGCCTGTGGATGCGAGGTACGCTTCGGCTTTTTTGCCCACTGAACGCGGATCGCGCTCATAAGGCTGCATGGTGCTTGGCTCGATGATATCGCAACGCAAGATCAGTGTTGCATCGTCACGAAACGGGTCCATGACCGGTGTGCTGTCATCGGGCATCAGAATCATGTCGGACTCGTTGATGGCTTTCCAGCCAGCGATCGACGAGCCGTCAAACATGACGCCATCAACAAAGGTTTCTTTCGTGACTTTCTTTGCTGGCACCGTAGTGTGCTGTTCCTTGCCACGCGGGTCTGTGAAACGAAGATCTACCCATTTCACGTCGTGGTCGGAAATCATCTTCAGAGTGTTGTCTGACATTACTTGTTACCTTGTGACTTGCTGATGTGTGACCAGTTCGAATTGTGTGCTGGCCTTATACCCTTCACGGCCATCGATGGCCCATTCCCCCGGCTGTGTGTGTGCCAGTCGAGTACGACGCGTGTGCTCGAAATGTACTCACTCTGCCTTTAGAACATCTCCAGAACATATCTAAAGATTCAAGCAACGAACATGCCATAGCTCGGAGACGTCTATTGGGCACCGTATTATCCATATTCCCGGGCGTTATGCGCCAATCCAGTGCTGCGGAAACATCAATGGCTCTATTTCGGTGCGGGAGGATCTTTCCGCACTCGGATCGTAATCCGGCACAGTTTGCCTTCCCGGACACTGGCGACCAGTTCGTGCCCGTGAATCCGACACCACGACGGAATGTCGTACAGGACGCCTGGGTCGCTAGCTACGACTACCAGTAAATCGCCCGATTGAAGTGACCGGATTCGATCCTGGGTCCTGATCACTGGCAGTGGGCAGAGGAGTCCTTTTGTGTCGAGCATGTATTCGGTGGGCTGCGCGCCATTAATGTCGATCGTCATACATGCCAGGAGGGTGGAAGTTCTTCCACAGGAAGCGGGGTGACCGTGATGACTTCGCCGGAGCCATCCGGCCGCTTGATTTCCAGGTTCACGGACTCAGCTTCTCGGCCCTGGCTGTACCTGGCAACTAGGCGCGCAGCGAGTCTGAGATCGTCGACGGTCGGTTTGCCATCAATCAGGCACATTGGCCCCATGTGGCTGATGGACTCAATGCTGATCATGCAGTACTGATAACCACGCAGGTACTCATTTTCACCTTCTTCGCGGCCAATGATCAGCTTGTAGTTCGGGGCGGGACGCAGATGACGGCCCACCTTGAGCAGCATGATGTCGTCCAGTTCATAGGTCCGGTCACCGCGTGCCTGCCACAGATCAACGAGCTTTTTCGAGTAATTCTCATCAGTGAGAAAGCAGCAACCACCGGCGGGCTGGGCCCAATCGTTGAAACCAAGTTGCCGAGCCAGAGCAATCTGGGGTTTGCGGTCTCGACCGGAGAAGCCGAAGAGTCGTTCGCGGCTGACCCACCCTTCCCTCTCGGGCATTGTTTCGGGCAGGTTTCTCGCACTGAGTGGCCGTAATAAGCGGTCGGTGGCACCGGAATCCCGGGCGATCACCGGCATCGTCTGTTTGCGCTGACTCATCGGTCGCTGCCCAACCACTTCACCGGTAACGATGAAATCGAAGCCGTGATCGGTCATGAAGCCGCTTTCGATGAACAGTTCCCTGGCTTTGCGGACCATGAATATCTTGCAGTCCAGACAGGGATTCATGTTGGCGCCATAGCCGTGCCTGGGGTTGAGCAGCACATCCTTGTACTCCTCGATCACGTCAATGATGTGAAGTTTGATCCCAAGTTGTTCCGCAACCCACAGCGCATTGTTCCGCTTTGGACGGTTGCCCCGCGGTTCGCGGATGGCGTGGGTGTGGCCCTCCACGCAAAAACCCGTGAAAAAATTCACGCCTTCAACGTGTATTCCCTGGTCTTGTACCACCCTGGCGGCCAGCATCGAATCCAGACCACCGGAAATCAGCGCGACAGCGCGACGCTGTTCGGCCATAATCGCGCTCCATTTTTTGGCAGACCCGTTGGAAACCCCACATGCGGTCTACCCATAACCCCGCCGTTCAACAAGTTGTTTAGCGCCCGAAAGGCGCGGAAGTCTAGTGACCAATCATATCCTTCGCAATGTAGCCATCATCGCGCACGTCGATCATGGCAAGACCACTTTGGTGGATCGTCTGCTTCAACAGACCGGAACCGTTAGCACCGGTGCCGGTGAGCGTGTGATGGACAGCAACGATCTCGAGCGGGAGCGTGGCATCACGATTCTCGCGAAAAACACAGCCATCGAATACAAAGACCATATCATTAACATCGTCGATACACCCGGGCATGCAGACTTCGGTGGTGAAGTCGAGCGTGTGTTGTCGATGGTGGATTCGGTTCTGTTACTGGTCGACGCGGTCGACGGACCAATGCCGCAGACTCGATTTGTAACGCAGAAGGCCTTTGCGGCCGGGTTGAATCCCATCCTTGTCGTGAACAAGGTAGATCGTCCCGGTGCAGACCCACATCGTGTGGTGGATCAGGTATTTGACCTGTTCGACAACCTTGGAGCGAACGACGTTCAGCTCGATTTTCCGATCATCTATGCCTCGGCGTTGCTCGGTGTTGCGGGTATGGATGCGGATAATCTTGCCCCTGACATGTCGCCGTTGCTGGACCTGATTCTTGCGCAGGTTCCACCGCCGGCAGGGGATTTCGACGAACCGCTGCAATTGCAGATCTCGTCTCTCGACTACTCGAGCTATGTCGGGGTGATTGGAATTGGTCGAATCAAGCGTGGCAGAGTCAAGCGCAACATGCCGATCATTGCGATTGATCGGTATGGCAAGTCGAGGCGCGCACGCATCCTGGATGTACTTTGTAGTCGCGGGCTTGCACGAGAGCCGCGGGATGAAGCTCTGGCTGGCGATATCGTCTATGTCACCGGTGTTGATGACATCGCCATATCGGACACTCTCTGCGCGCCTGATACGCCGGAAGCACTGCCACCGTTGAGTGTGGATGAACCCACGTTGACGATGCTGTTCTGCGTGAATACGTCGCCATTTGCCGGATTGGAGGGGAAGTTCCTCACCAGCCGACAGATTCGTGAACGGCTGTTTCGCGAAGCGTCCTATAACGTGGCTCTAGGCGTCGTCGACACCGAAGATCCAGATCGTTTCCGGGTTTCTGGTCGTGGCGAACTGCATCTTTCGGTGTTGATTGAAACCATGCGCAGGGAAGGCTATGAGTTCGCGGTGTCGCGCCCGGAAGTCATCGACAAGGATATCGATGGAGAGATCCAGGAGCCTTACGAGTTGCTGACGTTGGATGTTGAAGACGCACATCAAGGCAAGGTCATGGAAGCATTGGGCGACAGGCGCGGCGAACTGACGTCCATGCAGTCCGACAACAAGGGTCGGATGCGTCTGGTCTATCGACTCGCGACCCGAGCCTTGATGGGCTTTCGTCCGCTGTTCCTGAGCATGACGTCCGGCACGGGCGTGATGTCTTTTGGCGCCGCCGGCTACGGACCAAAGCTGAAGTACGAAATCGGCCAGCGCAAGAATGGCGTCATGATCTCCAACGCCAACGGCAAAGCGGTTGGTTTCGCGCTCTTCAACCTGCAGGAGCGCGGCCGCTTGATGGTTGCACCGAATGATCCGGTCTACGAAGGCATGGTCGTCGGGTTATACAGCCGCGACACCGATCTGACGGTGAACCCGATCAAGGAGAAGAAGCTCACCAACATGCGCGCGTCAGGCAAGGACGACAACATTCTGCTGGACACACCGGTGCGCCACACGCTTGAGCAGGCCCTGGAATTCATCGATGGAGACGAACTGGTGGAAGTCACGCCAGCTGCCATTCGGATTCGAAAAGTCCATCTCACCGAGAATGATCGCAAACGCGCGGGGACCGGCCGGATGCGATGAAAGCAGTACTGCAGCGCGTATCGCGAGCAAGTGTTGTCATTGAAGGAGAGTGTATTGCACGGATCGGACCGGGGCTGCTGGTTCTGCTTGGGGTAGCCGTTGGCGATTCCCATGAACAGGCCGCTTGGTTGGCCAACAAGACCGTGGACATCCGGATCTTTCCGGATGCTCACAAACCAATGAACGCAAACGTGCTGGATGTTGGCGGTGCAGTACTTGTCGTCTCACAGTTTACGCTGGTAGCAGACACCGGCCGAGGCAATCGGCCAGGATTTGGAAGGGCGGCACCGCCCGCCCAGGCCGAGCCGCTGTATGAACAGTACGTCGCGCAGCTGCGTGTACGTGGCACCAAGGTCGAGACGGGACGCTTCGGTGCCGACATGCAGGTTGAACTGCTCAATGATGGGCCGGTGACGATCCTGCTTGAGCGATAACACATCGCGCCTTGAGCGGTCCTGTGGTCGCCAGGCTCACACATATGATCAGATCGTCATGTCGACGCCGCACGGGCAATGGTCCGAGGCCATGATGTGTGGCCAGATGAAGGCATCGTAGATTTTCTTGTTGGCGCTTGCCGACGCCAGCACGTAGTCGATCCTCCAACCGACATTGTCAGCACGGGCGTTTCCGAACTGACGCCACCATGTGTAATGGCCGGCTTCGTCCGGGTGCCGCGTTCGAAACGTATCAATCCAGCCTGCGTTGATCCAGCGATCCATCTCTGCGCGCTCCTCGGGCAGAAATCCACTGGAGGTCTTGTTGGTCTTGGGCCTGGCCAGATCGATCTCATGGTGAGCAGTGTTGTAGTCACCCATCACCAGTACCGGCCCGCGTTTCCGCAGACTTTCGATCCGTTCGAATACGGCGGCATAAAAACCGAGTTTGTATGGAACCCGCGAGTTGTCGCGCTCTTTGCCGCTCCCCTTAGGAAAGTAGATTGAAGCGATGTGCAGTTTGCCCAATCGGGCGAGGAGGTAGCGTCCTTCGACATCGAACTCGGGAATGCCCAGCTGCGTTTCAATCTTGTCGGGCTTCTGCCGTGAGTAGATGGCCACGCCGCTGTATCCCGGTCGTTGGGCAACGTTGAAAGCGGTAAACCAGCCGGCCGGCGCTCGAACGGGCGCTTCTAGCTGTTCCTCAAACGCACGAACTTCCTGCAGCGCTACAACATCGGCACCAGAGGACTGAAGAAAATCGAGGAATCCCTTCTTTGCACAGGCTCGCAGTCCGTTGACGTTCCAGCTTACGACTCTCATTGACAGTCCTTCTTCGCTATTCGGAGTTCGAGTCGCCAGTCTGTGGAGGCGCGACTCTGTTACGGATGCTCTCAACGAGCAGCGTCTACTTAGAGGCTGGGCGTCTGTTCGGGCGTCGGCTCGTTGGCATGCACCGGGATAAAGCGGGCAAAGAACACGCCGATTTCGTACAGCATCCACATCGGCACAGCTAACAGGATCTGCGACAACACGTCCGGCGGCGTGAGTACCATGCCGACCACAAAACACCCGACGATCACGTACGGTCGCTTGTCAACGAGAGACTGGGCAGTCGCCATGCCGGTCCACACCAGCAACAGCACTGCAATGGGGATCTCGAAGGCGGCACCAAACGCCAGAAACAAGGCCATCACAAAATCCAGATACTGACCGATATCGGTCATCATCTGGACGCCCGCCGGCGTAATGCTGGCCAGAAATTTGAACATCAATGGAAAAACGACGAAATAGGCAAAGGACACACCCATGTAAAACAGCGCGACACTCGAAATCAGCAATGGGGCAGCAAATCGCTTTTCATGCAGGTAGAGGCCTGGCGCGATAAATGACCATGCTTGATGCAGAAAAAATGGAACACTCAGGAATAATGCGACATACAGAGACAGCTTGAACGGAGTCAGAAAAGGCGTAGCGACACCTGTCGCGATCATGTTGCCTTCCGGCATATAGGTGAGTAGAGGCGCGGCAACAAACGAATAGATGTCGTTGGCAAAGTAATAAACCGGGAAGAACAGCACCACAATCACCAGTACGCTCCGCAGGATGCGGCTACGTAGTTCGATGATGTGTTCGAGAAACGGCTGCTCGTTTTTGTCGACGGCCGCGTCGTGAGTGCTCCGAGTGTCTGGCTGATCAGCCACCTTGCACGTCCGAAGGTTTGCCGGATGGGTCAGCGGCCGGTGCTGGTGCCGGAACCGGTGATTGGGCGAGTCTGGACTCTGTCGCAGCTATCGGTGCGTGAACAGTATTTTTCACTTCTTTTTCGATCCGCTTCATCTCGTCCATGATGGCTTCGTTGTGGAGTTGCCGCCGAACATCGTCCATGCCGATTTCCCGCTCGATCTCCGACTTGACTGCAACAAAGGACCGGCGTAATCGACCGAGCCAGAGACCGAGTGTCCGCAGCGTTTCTGGTAATTTTTCAGGGCCGATAACCAGCAGGGTTACCACCGCCACCAGCAGAAGTTCGGTGAAGCCGATGTCAAACATGATCGCGGGTTGATCAGTCCTGTTTGGTGTTCTGGCGAACTGGAGTCGGCTCAGCCTCACCATCGATCACTTTTGCGTCGGCGCTCAGGCTCGCCTTGTTTTCGTCGTCAGTTACGGCCTTGCGAAACCCTTTGATGGCGGACCCCAGATCCGATCCCAGCGACTTCAGGCGCTTGGGTCCGAATACCAGGAGGACAATCGCAAGGACGACCAGCAGTTCAGTCAATCCTAAATTTCCGAGCATATTTAGCTCCCTTGGCTTGGCGGCTATTGTAGTTCGTGGTCAGTCTGGCGGTTGGCCTTTTCCTGCAAGCCGCCGATGCCGAATCGAGCAGCCAGTGTTTCGAGCACCTTTTCCGGCGGAATTTCTAGATGGCGAAGCATGACCATCGTGTGAAACCACAGATCAGCGACTTCATTCACCAGTGCAGAAGGGTCCGCTCGATGATCTTTGGCGGCAATAATCACTTCCGTAGCCTCTTCTCCCACTTTCTCGAGAATCTTGTTGAGCCCTTTGGCATACAAGGAGGCAACATAGGATTCCGCCGGATCCGCACCCCTACGTTCCGCCAGAACCCGGCCCAATTCAGTGATCACGTCCATACTTTCCTCGTTATCGATGAGTTCACAGGCTGCGCAACAATAAGGTTAGCCCTGCCACCGCGCCCGCCAAGCCGGCAGAAGTCTGCCAGAGTTGCCCTTGCAGAGCGGCGCTGCCCAGCGGATCGGAGAGAAGTAATGCTCCACCTGCGATCATGACCATCGCAAAGAGCCGGTTGCGCGATTGCCTGCGTGTGGAGCTCAATTTCGCCTCACTCAGCTCTTGTATCCATTCAGCCTGCTCGGCCTGACGTTGCTCCATGGCCAGGAGTCGCCCGCGAACTTGTGGCAGCCACGCAGGCAGCTGCGTCAACGCTGCAAGGGTTTCCGGCAGTCTCGTCAGCGCTCGTTGCAATATTGTCGCCGGACCGTGGTGAGTGAGCAGCCATCGCTCCATGAATGGCTTGGCGGTTTGCCACAGGTCCAGCTGCGGATACAGCATACGCCCGAGTCCCTCGACGTAGAGCAGCGTCTTCTGCAGGAGCACGAGCTGCGGTTGAATCTGCATGTTGAAACGCTCGGCGGTGTTGAACAGCGCGGCCAGAAATTCGCCGAACGAAATTTCCCCAAGCGGCTTGGCGAAGTGAGGCTCGCAGACTTCCTCGATGACGGACGCGAACTCTTTCAAATCGGTATTGGCCGGTACCCAACCCGATTCAAGATGTAACTGAGCGACACCCTGGTAGTCACGATTGAAGAACGCCACCAGATTACGAGCCAGATACTCCTGATCGTTCGCAGTCAGTGAGCCGATGATGGCGCAATCCAGTGCGATGTAACGAGGATCGGCGGGATTGCTGATGTCGACAAAGACATTGCCAGGGTGCATGTCAGCGTGAAAGAAATTGTCGACGAAGACCTGTTGAAAGAAAGTCTCGACCCCTCGGTTGGCCAGCAGCGCCTTGTCGACGCCAGCCGCATCCATTTGTTCGATCGCGGATATTGGAATGCCCGTGATGCGCTCCATGACCATCACCCGTGTGCTGCACAAGGCGTGGTGCACTCGCGGCACATAGAGGAGTCTGGAATGCGCGAAATTGCTGCGCAGAGAGGACGTGTTTCGAGCTTCCTGCGCCAGATCCAGTTCTGCATGAATCGTACGATCGTAGTCGTCCACAATCTGTCTGAGCCGAAGTCGCCGAATGTTGCTTGAGCGGCCTTCGAGACGTTTGGCGGCTCCTTGCAGAAATTGCAGTGTTTCTTCGATGCTGGCGCGGATATTCGGACGCACGACCTTGATCACCACGGATTCACCAGTCAGCAGTCGTGCAGCGTGTACCTGTGCGATGGAGGCCGATGCCAATGGTGTTGTCTCGATCTCGCTGAAGATCGTGCTGAGCGGTCTCCCAAGACCGGCCTCGATGATTTGCATGGCGTCGTCGGTCGGAAAGGGAGGAACCCGATCCTGCAGGCGCGATAGCGCGAGGGCGATTTCCGGAGGGACTACGTCCGGGCGGGTGGAGATCAGTTGGCCCAACTTGATGTAGACGGGACCAAGTTCGATCAGCGCATTGGCCAGGCGTTTTCCGACCGCCTCGGCGGTGTCCGTTTGTGAACTTGTCAAGCGGGCCAGCATCTTCAGCCAGCCGGGCAGTGGCGCATCCTTGAGCGGTGCATGTTTGATCAGGCTCAGCAGCCGGTGCCGCAGTGCGACGCGGAACAGCCGCCATGCATGCGCTTTCACCGTCGTTGCTCTTCATCCTTGATGCGCGAGGCGAGGCGGTCGATCCTGAGTCGAAGTTCGTCAAGGGCATCCAGCAGCGCGTTAGTGTCTGCTCGTGTGACAAAGCGATTGGCCGCGGTTTTTTCCAGCGCCAGACCAACACCTTCCGCAGCACTGCGAAAAGCCGAGACGGCAAGCTCTGCGCCACCGAGCAGTGTCTGAGCTGTTTCTGGTCCCAGGAATCGAGTTAACGGAGAGAGCAGATTTGGGGAGAATCCGGCGAGTGCTGAGGACAACTCGAGCAGCACCGCTTCATCGCCTTCGATCTGAATGCCATCAATCCGCGCCGGCGCAGCCAGCCAACGCGCCAGATCAGCTCCGTTACCGGTGACGACGACGTTCGGCTTTTCTTCAACGGTGGGACGACACAGTATTTCGCCACCTTTGACCTGCAGAAAAAACGAGAAGGCCGGCAACTCGCAATCAACCTTTACCAGTCGACCTTCCAGAGCAAGCAGTCGTTCACGCAGTGCGGGATCGCTGCCCTGGCTTGCGCGGGACAGGTTGGTCGCAACAGCTGCAATCGCATCCTCGATCATGCCCATGCCTTTACTCCGCGATGGATCGCCGCAACTCCGCCGGCCAAAGCGTGGTGCTTGACGTCTGTCAGCCCTGCGTCTTCCATCATCAGCGCAAGTGCTGCGGGTCGAGGGTGACGCTCGATGGATTCAACCAGATATTGATACGGTGCGGAATCGCCTGCTATCCATTTACCGAACGTTGGCCAGAGGGCCTGGTACCCTTTGTACAATGTGCCCAGAAGCGGGTCGTCAGGCAGTGAAAATTCCAGGACCACCAACGCACCGCCCGGTCGAAGGACGCGCCGGATTTCCGTCAACGCGACTTCTTTGCTGGTGAAATTTCGCAAGCCGAAACTGATGGTCACGGCGTGAAAACTGTTATCAGCGAAGGGTAGCGCCTCGGCCCGGGTACGACAGAATTGCACACCGGCGATACCTGCGTCATACAGTCGATCGCGCCCAACGGTCATCATCTGCGGATTCAGATCGGCAAGAATGACTTTTCCCAGTTCGCCAACTATCGGTTGAAGTAACGCCGAAAGATCGCCGGTGCCACCAGCCAGATCAAGCACACTCTGGCCCGCGGCCAGTCCCGTCATATCGACTGCCATGCGCTTGAACAGGCGATGAGTGCCAAATGACATGATGTCATTCATGGTGTCGTAACGGGAAGCCACGCGCGCAAAGACGTCCTGCACTAGACGAGTTTTTTCAGTGGCGGTCACCTGCCGGTGACCGAAGTTCACGCCATTAAGATCACTCATGTCAGCTGGTTGTGTCGTGAATAGTCGAGTGCAAGTCTACGCCTTCGGTGACCACTGTCCCACGGCGATGACTGGCAGACGTGAAGCATTGGCTTCCTTGAGTTCGGTAAGGTAATCCTGCCAGTAGCGGGACTGGTTTTCACCGAGGTCCCGCAGGTAATCCCATCCGTACAGGCCAGTATCATGGCCATCGTCAAAGGCGATTCGGATGGCGTAGTTGCCTACCGATTCTATGCCGCCGATATGCACATATTTTTTACCGGTTTGCAGCGTTCGATCAGCGTCGCCATGACCACGCACTTCTGCCGAAGGGGAAAAGACCCTTAACAATTCTGCAGGCAATTCGAATTCCTGATCCGGATACGTCAGCACGAGGGTGCGGCTGGACTTGCGATAGTTGATGCGGGTTGGTGCGGCCATGGTTTAGAGGATGTAGCGGGAAAGGTCCTGGTTGGCAGCCAGGGATGCGAGCTGGCCGGTGACATAGGCTGCATCGATGACCACCTCCGTAACTGCATTGTCGCCCGCATTGAAGGAAATTTCTTCCAGCAACTTTTCCAGCACCGTGTGCAGTCGTCGCGCGCCGATGTTCTCCGTGCTTTCGTTGACCGACCATGCAAGCTCGGCAATCTTCTCCAGACCATCGTCGGTGAAACGAAGCGTCAGCCCCTCGGTGGCGAGTAGCGCCTGGTACTGCTCCGTGAGCGACATGTTGGGCTCGACCAGGATTCGTTTGAAATCGTCCGGACTCAGAGCGGCAAGTTCCACTCGAATGGGCAGTCGCCCCTGTAACTCGGGGATGAGATCCGAGGGTCGTACCAGGTGAAACGCACCTGAGGCGATGAACAGAATGTGGTCTGTGCGAATCGTTCCATATTTGGTTGTGATGCTGCTGCCTTCGATCAGCGGCAACAGATCCCGCTGCACACCTTCTCGCGAGACATCGGCGCCAACCCCTTCCGATCGCTTGGCAACCTTGTCGATCTCATCGATGAACACAATGCCGGTCTGCTCTACCGCCGTCACTGCGCGGGTGCGAATCTCGTCCTCATTCACCAAACGTGCCGCTTCTTCTTCCTTGAGCTTGCGCATGGCGTCCTTGATGCGCAGCCGGCTTTTCTGCGTGCGACCGCCAGATATGTTCGAGAACATTTGCGAAAGTTGCTGGGTCATTTCCTCCATGCCAGGAGGCGCCATGATCTCCACGCCTACTTTTGGAGCTGCAATGTCCAGCTCGATTTCCTTGTCATCCAGCTCGCCCTGACGGAGCCGTTTGCGAAACATCTGACGTGCGTCCGAGTCGCGTGGCTTGTCATCCTGCGCATTTCCGAATCCGACGCTGCGAGGTCCGGGTAACAAAGCGTCCAGTACACGATCTTCTGCGGCATCGGTCGCCAGGGAGGCAACTTTTTCCATCTCCGATTCGCGCAGCATTTTTACAGCGATATCGACCAGGTCCCGGATGATTGAATCAACATCACGTCCGACGTAGCCAACTTCAGTGAATTTGGTCGCCTCAACTTTGATGAACGGCGCGCCTGCCAGTTTGGCCAGTCGTCGGGCGATTTCAGTTTTGCCCACCCCGGTGGGACCGATCATGAGGATGTTCTTGGGCGTGACTTCTTCGGCCATGGCTGCATCCAGGTTCATTCGCCGCCAGCGATTGCGCAGTGCAATCGCCACCGCTCGCTTGGCGTCCTGCTGCCCGATGATGTGTCGATCGAGTTCACTGACGATCTCGCGTGGAGTCATGCTGGAACTCATGCAGATACTCCAAAACTCAGGGTCTCGATGGTGTGTTCCTGATTGGTGTAGATGCAGATGTCGCCAGCAATGACGAGCGCCTTGCGGACGATCTCTTCCGGCAACAGGCTGGAATTTTCCTTGAGCGCGCGCGCCGCTGCGAAGGCATATGGACCACCCGAACCGATGGCGAGAATTCCAGTCTCTGGTTCGACGACATCACCAGTACCGCTGATCATCAGAGAAGCCGTCGCATCGGCAACCAGCAGCATGGCTTCGAGCCTTCGCAAGGCACGATCGGATCGCCAGTCCTTGGCCAGTTCAACTGCAGCTCTCGTCAAATGGCCCGAGTATTTTTCCAAGGCACCTTCGAAGCGCTCGAACAGGGTGAAAGCGTCTGCTGTACCACCGGCAAAACCGGCGAGTACTTTGCCGTTGTAAAGTCGGCGCACCTTGCGGGCATTGCCCTTGAGAACCGTTGTGCCCAGTGTGACCTGACCATCGCTGCCCATGGCAACCGATGTGGCGTCACGCACGACAACGACGGTAGTTCCGTGCAGATCTGCCATGTTGTTACTGCTGAAAGATTGAAGCGCGATAGTGGGGGTGCACTGAAGCCTTTGCAATGGGCTGACTGCGCTGAAAAATCAGATGATTAGCGGTCTGGAAGTCGCACCCTCTGGGTCCGACCCTAATCTGTTTTTTCCTGCAGAATCACGTTCAGGTTTTGTTCCTGCAGCTTGGAAAGCGTGGCCTGCGCATCGTCTCGAAGGGCGTACGGCCCAACGACAACTCGATACCAGGTTCCGTCAGCGAGAGTCACCGGCACCATGCTGACCGGCAAATCCTGCAGCAGCAGTGATGCGCGGACGGACTCCGCATCAGACACGCTTCTGAACGATCCCGCTTGAAGGACAAATTCTTTTGGTTCCGGCTCTGGCACCGAAGTGACGACTTCAGGCGTGGTGACAGAGCCAGGAGGGGTGTACGGGGTCGGATCGACGACGACCTTGTTTTCCTTCAGGAGTCTGGGAAATTCGAAAGTCAGTTCGGGCTTCGTGGGCTCGGCCGGTGTTTCCTTTATGGCTGGCGTTTGTTCGAGCAATTCCGGCCCGTACGCTCCAGCGAGCACGCCAAGGGCGCCAAGGATGATTCCGGCGACAAAACTGGGACCGTGAAACAGTACGTTGGCTCGCTTGTCAGGTTGTCGACGGGTTCTGGTGAAGTCCTTGGGCATCGGGGGATGATAGAGGCTGGGTCAGGTGCTGGCGACCATTTTACATTGGGAGTTGCGGTCAGGCTTGCCGACTCACGCTCCGTCATACGGATCGATGTCGATCGACCAGCGAAGTGTTCGAGTCTCGGGTAGTGCCCGAATGTTTGCGCAACTGCGTTGCAAGGCGCCACGGTTGGCGGCCAGTAACAACAGCTGCAGGCGATGTCGATTGGCGATCCGCTGAATGGGCGCCGGTACCGGACCGGACACGGAAACAAGTTTGTCCAGCCGATGCTTGAGACTCTCCAGAAAGTTGGTTGCCTCCGCGACCGTACTGGCGTCAGCGCGGATCAGCGCCATCGCGGCGGCTGGAGGCAGGCCTGCGCTCACACGATTTTCGAGCTCATGCTGCGCAAAGGCGGAGTATCCATCACTGACCAGGCGTTGCAGTGAGGGGTGTTCGGGTTGCAGGGTTTGAATCCAGATCTCGCCGGTTCGTTCCGCGCGTCCGGCTCGTCCTGCAACTTGCATAATCGTCTGGGCGGTTCTCTCCGGGGCGCGAAAGTCGGCCGACAGGAATCCGGCGTCTGCATTGATGATTGCCACCAGCGAGACATCGGGGAAGTGGTGGCCCTTGGCTAGCATCTGCGTGCCAACCATGATCAAGGGCTGACCTTCGTGTACACGTTCCAGATGTTCTTCCAGTTGTTGCGAGTTGCGGGTGGTATCGCGGTCGATTCGAAGCACAGGGTGCTGTGGGAAGATCCGTTCAAGCGCCGCTTCTGTTCGTTGTGTACCGAAACCAATGGGCTGCAGATTGGCGTGTCCGTTGTCGCACTGGGCGGGTACCGGGGTGTGGAGCCCGCAATGGTGACAACGCAGTAGAGCGGGTTGTCGGTGCAGGGTCATTCGACTGTCGCAGTGCGGACATCCAGCCACCCATCCACAAGAGGCACACATGAGGACTGGCGAGAAAC
>JANNBJ010000235.1:0-39112 GCA_031385325.1 Gammaproteobacteria bacterium
CCTCCGCGTGCTCGACGTGCTGTCAAGCACGCCTGCGCGCACGCAGGTCCGCGCCACCCAGCGTTTTCACTACTCTCGACGCCCTCGCTACGATACTTCATGAATAGTGCGGGCTAGAGGACGGCTTGTCAGTCTGAACCGGTTCTGTGTCTGCACACACAACGTTCCATCTGGCCTCAATACCTACCCTCTATATTTATCGTTAAGCCCTCTACCCTCTCGAATCCAGGGCAGGATCAGCGCCATTCGTTTCTGGACCGTGGCATCCGTTCTGGCGAGTGTGATGTGCTCCGCGTACTCCCTTCTGCGCGTCAACGACAAAACATCAAAAGCCTCGGCCAACTTTGGGTCCTGAACTAACGCATCAAGCAGCGCCTGAGGCATATCAATGGGTTTGCCGCGCTCGGGTAAAATCCTGGCCCCCTGCTTCGCGAGGCTAATGGCCCGTCTTGTGTAGCCCAGAACTGAAAGGGTATCTACACGTTGCTGCTGATCGAATCGCCACTGTCGTTGCGCCTTCGTCGATGCCTGAGGTGAAATCAGAACTCCCAGTGGATCATCCAGCAGTGCGCCCTGATAGAACCACAGCCCGGCGTATGACTTGAACGCAACCAGACCGACTACAAGCGTGCCTGCATGGCTATAACATGGGGATCCCCACTTGACGGTCTCATCGAGGGGTAAGGTCAGTAGCGACGCCCGAAGGGTTGAGAGCAGCGAATGCCACTCTCCTTTCGACGTTATCCAGCCGTCAATTGCCGCGAGGGTCGGCGTTGCCTTCAACATAATTCAATAGCCGTTTCAACTGTCCGCCCTGAACCGCATCGACGGGGCCAGCCATGGCCTCGAGCTCTGCTGATGCAGGTCCTGCAACAGAGTATCGATAGGTCAGCCGGGCTCCCTTGTCGATGGCGACCAGTTCGAAATCCATGACTCCAGTTACAGGCATGCTCTGCAGCGGACCAAGCCCGCCTTGCATGCGTAGAAATTTACCCGGATCAGCATAGAGAACGCGCAGGTGCTCAATGCTGCCACCATTCGGGAAGTGCTCGCAGAAACAGCCTTGTGCACGCGCATCCAGAGAGAAATTCTGCGCGTCGCCAGTGTAGGAATGATCCGCGTCCCACCAGCGTGAAACGTCCTGGGTCAGCGCCACGTAGACTTCATCCGGACCGACAGGAAAATCGATGACGTGCTCGGAGACAAAGCCGTCTGCAGAAGCAGATAACACTTTTGCCACCATCACCCACGCCAGAACGCCCATCAGAATGAAGTACCGGGGGTGTAATAACGATCATGCCAGATGCCCATTCCTTCTTCTCCCTGTAGCGGCATGCGCCACGTCTTCACGTCAGCACTCCCAAGCACCAAGCGGAACAGCCCACGCGGCTGATTGATCGTGTTGCGAATATAGCCATCGGCACCGGCTTCATCGACATAACGCCGCGCGATGCGACGATAACGTTCCCGCCAGATGTCATCGTTACCGATGTCATGAACCAGTTCCGCGCGACCTTCCACGAGCACCTTTCGGTATGGCAATGGTTGTTCATCGATACAGAGGGCAACACGCGGATCTCGACGCAGACAGGCGAACCACTCGGATTTCTCTCGCGGAGTAAACCAGATGGCCCCTTCTTCATGCAGGAACCAGATCGGTGTGACCAGTGGTCTGCCGTCTGCACGTACGACGGCGATCCGCATCAGAACACCGCGTTCGCCTAGAAAAGTATCGCGTTCGTTGTCGGTCAGATGGGGCACTCAATTCACTCGCATGGGTTGAAACACGCACTCAAGCGAGTACGACCTGTCGTAGCATGTCGCGATAACCGCGGCGGATCTCCATCGACGACTCAAGCCCCTTGCTCACCAGTAGTCGATGCAGACGTGGCAATCGGTAAAACGGACAGCTCACCAAAAGGTGATGTTCAAGATGATAGTTGACTCGATAGGGGGCGATGAACGCACGCTCAAACCAGTTGGCGAGCGTGGTGCGTGTATTGCGCAGCCGATCATCGTTGTCAGGCACCGCTCCATGTTCGGCAATATTGCGAAGCCTGGTGATCAATCGATTCCAGGTCAGTGCCGGGACCCACCAGAGGAGGAAGTACAGGTACCAATGACCGGAGATTGTGAAGCCGACCAGAAATGCCGCATTGATGAGGATGTTCGCACCCAGTCGATCCACCCCGTTATGCAGACGCTCACCTGCGGTGCTGCCACTGAAGGCCGCTCGAAAACCAGCACCGTATTGTTTGAAGCCCGTCTGACCGGTGAGATCACGAATGATTTTCCTGCGCAGGCTTGATCGCGCAATCGGAAACGGTTTGGACAATCCCAGATCCGGATCGTTGGCCTGTTGGGTATATTGATGGTGCCCGAGGTGGACCTTTCGATACGCGTGAATGGTGCCTCCCAGCAATGGCCGATTCATCAGCCACTGCGCAGCCCAATCATTCAATGCGCGATTGCGCAGCAACGTGTAGTGCGCGGCGTCATGGGACAACACCCCTAGTCCGAGCTGCCGTGTACCGATGACGACGATGCCGAACAGAACTGTGAAAGGATTGGTCCAGAGCGATACCACGATCCAGGTGCCGACAATCACCGCCCAGCAATGAAAGATCGCCCACCACGCCTGCCACGAATCCAGATCACGAAAATCAGCGATTTCTTCGGTGGTGAAGAAATCACGTGAACGTTGAAGCGTAACGGCGTGGTCAGTCATGATCGGATTCTACACCCGCGTCCCTTGGCCAAAACAGGTAGCACGGTTGCTTGTACGAAAGGAAAGGAGCAGTCGTTGTGCCCAGGAGTCTGCGCGGCAGAAGATCGACGTGCTACGGCGGTGCCACTTCGGTCCGATTTTCCTTTCGCTTTCGTCACATCGCACCCACTATGCTCCTCAATCGAACGAAAAATCAGCCTCGAATTGACACTCGCCTCGCGTCGCCGCCTTCTGCCGCGCAGACTCCTAGCCTGTTTCACTTCAGTGAGGATCCTGCTATTACGTCCTTTGTACCGCGCCCGGTCCACACGCCATCCGCACGACCGCAGGGCTTCGAGTGGCTGAACGGACCACTGGTCTGGGCGATTGATGAGTGGCATCAGCCGATGTACCTCTTTCCCCGGCAGTGCCCGCGTATCCTGATCTGGCCCGTTGCAACCACCACCGCAGCAGATCGAATGACCTACTTCGGCGAGACAAACTCCCGAATGCAGGCTTATATCGAACCGCCATGGCAGCAGACCCTGGAGGAGAGCCGCCTGTTTCGATATGAGATGCCTGCAGATTCATTCACATCGCTCGATGACGCCGGCATGTGGGTATCGCACAGGTCAGTGATCCCGATCGAACGCACAGAAATTGCTGATCTCCAGGCTGCACTGTGTCTTGATGGCGTGGAGCTGCACGTCGTTCCGGCCTTGAAGGCTCTGAATCACCTCTGGCAGACGACGTTGCACGTGAGTGACATTCGATTGCGCAATGCGCGCAACTGACTGTTTCGCTCCTCGAGTCGACGCGTTACCAGCGATACCCCAACCCCACTGAAACTACCGGGAAGTACTTGTACTCATCCGTGTCATCTTCAAACGCCGCGCGCTCGGCATCGGCATCGGATTGCAATCGGGTGCACGTAACGGTCGGTACAGCGGCGCCACAGGTCACATTGAGATCAAACGACGGTGAGCCCTGAAACACCACACCCAGATCTCCACTGATGGCCAGCCCGCCATCAGCACCCGGCGACTTCGAGAAGCCCGCGCCGAGGTTTCCCAATGACCCGTGCCAGATCCTGAAGCGGCCATGACAGGACTCGCACCCAGCACAGCGAACAATGTGCAGGCGGTCGTGGAGAGTCGATTGCGGTTCAATTGCGACATGCTGACCTCTTCTTGTTTGGAGCGGGTGGTGTGTGTTGGGAAAGCGGGAACTGCGGAGAATATAGCGAGTGCGGGGACATCCGCGAATGGTAGCCATGCGGACCTCGGACGCTCAGAGACACTCATCCCATATCCGGAAAAAACAAGCTCGTCATGCGCGCCTATCCCTGTTGCCTGGTTCAGGCCACAATCAACGGCTTGCCCTCCAACGAGCCGAAGCCGACTTTCATGCAAGCACTTTCATTGACCGGTACACCGGCCGCCGGCCCGCTCGGCTACCACAGCTGGGCACTCTTCGAGTGGGCTCGAAACCCTTACGTCATTCTCGTCACGATTTATATCTTTGCGCCCTATTTCACCACGACAGTGGCTCCGAACCCCGTTGAAGGCCAAAGCCTGCTGGGGTTCAACAACACGATTTCAGGTCTGATCATTGCGTTGACTGCACCCTTTCTCGGCGCCATCGCGGATCGACGTGGCCGGCGCAAACCGTGGATCGTCGCCTTCGTCAGCATCATGGTGCCAGCCGCCTACCTGCTGTGGTGGTCCATGCCTGGCGGTGGTGGTATCGGCATTCCGGCAACACTGGCACTGATGGTGGTTGTCAGCATCGCCTTCGAGTATTCGGCGGTATTCCACAACGCGATGTTGCCAAGCGTCGCGCCGGTCGCCAAAGTTGGCGTGATTTCCGGTTACGCGCTTGCCTACGGCAACATCGCCGGTCTGTTGCTGATGGTGTTTGTGCTCTATGCCTTTGCGCTGCCGGGGACTACCGAGTGGTCCTTCATACCCGACGCTCCGCTTTTTGGTCTGGACCAGTCCACCTCTGAACAAGATCGAATCGTCGCTCCGCTGGCTGCCGTGTGGATGCTCCTGTTCACGTTGCCCCTCATGTTATTCACGCCCGATGGCAAGGATGCCAGCGGCTCAGTCAGCGCTGCAGTGCGGGATGGGCTGCGCAGTGTCTGGGAAACGGTACAACGGCTGCGTCACTATCAGAACATGGCGCTGTATCTGATCTCGCGCATGATCTTCAATGACGGCATGGTAGGCGTGCTGATCTTTGGCGGCGTTTATGCTGCCGGCACCTTTGGCTGGGATACCACGACGATGCTGATTCTGGGCATCATTTCGAGTTTTTCGGCTGCGGTAGGCGCGATCATCGGCGGCTGGCTCGATGATGCACTGGGTTCACGAAAGGCAGTACTCATTGCCATTGGCGGCACCGCCGGTCTGTTAGCCATAGGCGTCAACATACAGCCGCACATGATCCTGTTCATGCCCTACGACAACAGCGAACCGGTCTGGGCATCGCCGTATTTTTCAACGCTGCCCGAGTTGCTGTTTTTCCTCAACAATCAGCTCTTTGCGATGTTCATCACCGTCGGCTTCGCCTCCTCCCGGACCATGATGGCCCGAATCGCCCCGCCGTCCATGATGACTCAGTTTTTTGGACTGTATGCGCTGTCGGGCACAGCCACTGCATTCCTGGCACCGTTGCTGGTCGGCACGTTTACCCGGTATTTCGAGAGCCAGCGCGCCGGTTACTCCTCGCTGATCATTCTGCTCACCGTGGGCTTCTGCATGATGTTCTTTGTTCGGGAAGAACAGGCGGTCGCACACAGGGACGGCTGATCAGGTTGCAAACGAGGACGTACAGGGTCGCACGGCACTACAATGTGATGATTCTCAGTAATGGACCACACTGAATGAACAAGACACTACGTCGCATCGGGAGCTTCTCCGCTTCCCTGTTGTTGAGCGCCCTGTTGTTGAGCGCCCTGTCGTTGAACGGCTGCGCGCTGCAGTACATCCCACCGGCAGATGGTCGCGTCTCAGTGATCGACCTGATCATGTTTGGCAACCTGTACGTCAACAAGTCCGTCACCAGCTACGGGCATCTGGTCGTCGACCCGACCGGCGGCGCCGCCACACTGTTCTTTCACGCCGATCACGCGGCTCGGCGTGGCGAGCGATTGGCGCTGCCGATTACGTTTACGCCGGATGTGGACGAGAAAAAATTGAAGGGCTGCAATGGGCAGGAAGTGCTCATGCGCGGGGTGATCACGAAGACACCTACGGGGATTTCGCTGCAATCAGGCAACGATTTCGTCTGCTGATCCGGGAGCTACTGCCCAAGAGGGACGCCAGGGTACTGAGCCCGTGCCACTTGCCTGATCGCAAGGATCAGGCCTGGGCTCCCAGATATTCAATGATGTCGGCTGATTCATACAGCCATTGTGTACCGGTGTCTCGATCGATCCGCAGACAGGGCACCATGGTCCGGCCACCTCCACGAGCCAGCTCCTGCATGGCGGCAGGTTCACGGTGGATATCCCGTAGCTGAATCGGAATGTTCCTGGTCTCCAGAAACCGCAGCACCCTGCGGCAGAACGGACAGGAGTCGTATTTGTAGAGTTGATAACGTTCGCTCATGGGGCAAGTATAACCACCTCGGCGCCCTAGGAGCCTGTCGGACTTGAGACTGATCTACTGCGCCGGTGGGAAGAGCGGTCCATTTTTCCCCGATTTCTCGTTGCCCCCGTGTTTCCTTTGGAAAGGCCCACTATGCGCCTCGAAATCGCGAAAAACTGTCCTCGCTCTCCCACTCGGCTCGCGACGATCGCTCAAGTCCGACAGGCTCCTAGACCACAGACCAGTGATCGCCGCCCATTTTCATGACCACGGCAGCAACAGGTATCAACATGGCCAAACCACAGGTAACACCACCCCGCATCAGGAAAATCCAGATTGCCGTCCTTGCCTTTGTTGCAACCGCAGCTGCTCTGCTTGGCGTCTACGGGCTGCTGTACAGCAGCGGCGTCACGGAAGGCGCATTCACCGAAGGCGAGCACTACACCAGAATTGACGCCGGCGTTCGTACACGTCCGGGCGATCCGATTGAAGTCATCGAGTTCTTCTCCTTCGGCTGTGTCCACTGCAAGAACTTCGATCCCCTGATCGAAGAATGGCAAGCCGCCCAATCAACCGAAGACGTCAGTTTCCGGCGCCAACCGGTTTCCTTCAGTCCCACCTGGGCAATCCTTGGACAGACCTTTCTGACCCTGCAGGACCTGGGTATCGAAGAAGAAAATCACGAGCGTCTCTTCAAGGCGATTCACGATCAGGGCAAACAATTTATCTCGGTGGAGATGATCGCCGACTTCATCGACGGCCATGGTGCAACGGCGGAAGAGTTCATGCGCGCGTTCAACTCGCCAACAGTGCGCAGAGGCGCAGCCGAGTTTGAAAGTATGCAGACACGCTACGCCGTGCAGAGCGTGCCGACCATCGCTGTAGCCGGCAAGTACATGGTGAAGATGGAGGTCGGTCGCAAGCGCGCTCTGGACGTGGTTGATTACCTGATCGCTCTCGAGCACAACGGTGGCAGCGCGCCTGCAGCCAAATAAGCGGCGGCCAAACCCCGCGACGTGTCAGCGATTCACGGAAAGCAGGATCGGTCAGACCGCCCAATGATCGTCGGTTCGATTTCTACCAGGTAAGAGCCAGCGAAACACCAAAGCGTCGCGGTTCTCCCAGCTGGGTGAATCCACGCGCGGTGTAGTCATCACGTGGATCGTTGCCAAAGAAAAATCCGCGGACGAAGGTCTCTTCGTCCGTGATATTGCGAGCCCAGATCGACGCGCGCCAGCGTCCACTCTCGTATCCCGCTGACAAGTGCAACTGTTCATAGGCTGGTGATCGCACGCCATGACTATCGGAGAAAAAGTACTTGTCTCGCCCCTCGGCATCCAGTCGAACGAACCAGTGATCAACCGGTATGTACTCAACTCCCAGATAAAACTGATAGCCCGGTGCCTGCGCCTGCGCGCGGCCATCAAGCTGCTCACCGCTGCCGTTGATGAAGTTGTCGTACCGCGTGTCGAGCCATCCCACTGACCCTTCGATGTTCCACTGTGCATGCGGTTGCCAACCGAATTCGAGTTCGAGTCCACGATTGAACCCTTCTGCAGCATTGCCGATGTAATCAATGAATTCGGCGCTGCCGTCAGTGCGTACTCGCGTGACCGACGTGCCGATCTGCACGTCCCTGCGTTCCATCCAGAACACCGCCGCGCGCACCTGCAACTGCTCGGTGATGTCTCCCTTTATTCCGGTTTCGACATTCCACAAGACCTCGGAATCGAACTGGCGAAGATCTTCATCCAGCGTTCCACTGGTGTTGAACCCGCCTGTCTTGTACCCGCGTGTCAGCGACAGGTAAAGCAGCGCCGGATCAACGTCATACTCCACTAGAATACGACCTCCAATCATGGTCTGGCTGGGTGAAAACCCGACTGCCTCAGAATCATCGAAGCGTGCTGAATTGTGTTCGACACGAAGACCGATCGTCAGATGCAACTGATCAGCAATGGGTTGCACCCGTTCACCGTACAACGCCAGCCGATCAACTTCATGACGACTCTTATAGGGCGCGTCCAGAAACGTATAGTCTCTCGTCAAATCAATATCCTGCTTGAGCGCATAGACGCCTGCCACCCATCCACCATCCGTTGGCTTCGGGGCTGAGATCAGACGGACATCCAGAGAAGTGGTCTGCCAGTCACGGGCGTAGTGATCGGTGGACGAGTAACCGAAGGGGTGAAAGCCCTCAAAGGTCCAGTCCTCATCATAACCGTAGGCGATCTGCGAATCGGCATGTCCGAGTGTGACTTCCAGTTGACTGCCATTGGCGAAGTCAAGGCCTGCGACCAGACTCGCATAGTCCGTTCTCTGCCTATCTTCACCGGGTTGGTCCGACAACGTATGTCGGTTGTTGTCGAGGGAAAACGCATCGTACCGATTGTCGGCGTCCACATGTCCGTAAGTCAGCAGCCACTGCGCCGCCGCTCCTTGCCACGCGAGTTTGGCACGCACGGTGGTTTCGCGCCGACGATTGGTATCGTCGCGATCAAGAAAATCGTTCTTGAGGAAACCATCATCCTGATGTTGACGAGCCGCGATTCGCATCGAAAGCTGGTCAGTCACCGGGCCGGAAACAACTGCCCCCACACCGAGTGAGTTGTAGCTTGCGGCATCGACATCAACTCGACCGTACCACTCGTCGACTGGTGAAGCGGAGGCCAGATTGACCAGGCCTGCCAAGGCGTTGGCGCCATAGAGCGTACCTTGCGGCCCGCGGAAGACTTCGATCTGCTCGAGGTCATAGGTGGTGGCCGCGCCGCCCACCCCACTGAGATCAACACCATCCAGAATCAGGCCGACGGACGAATTGAGGGGCTCGGCAAACTGCCCGGTTTCACCAATGCCACGAATCTGCAGATAACGCGCCCTGCTTGCGCCACTGGCGAGATTGACGTTTGCGGCACGGGCCAGCATTTCCTCGAGGTGATCAACCACATCCTTGCGGGTATCGGGTCGAAGTACAGAAATGCTGGCCGGCGTGTTCTGCAAGCTGGTGTCACGGAATTCTCCGCGCACGACAATTTCTTCGATCACCGATGAGTCGGCGACAGCGAGGGGAAAAGGCGCAGAGAGAAAAAACGCGTAGAAATAAACCTGGGGAGACATCATCGACCTCGGGTAGTTCAGGAGCCCAAGGAGTCGACTTACGTCGCCTATCCCTACGCCGGTATCATCCGGATCAGGTTCAAAGGGTCCGCTCGCGCGTCTCAGGCCACCTGGCCACCCCTTAGGCAAAAACAGTGTACGCCAGCACGCTTGACCCTGTCTTCAGCTTTCATTCAGTGGGTAGAGTTATCTTGCATCCGCACGATTCCGGGTCTGCGATCTGGAGATCGCTTCGACAAATTCAGGTAGATTGATTGCGCGGTCTGGAGACCGCCCTCGCAGGCTCGAACAAATCAATCCAATGGTCACTCGACCGCGAACCGAAAAAAGCAGACACCTCTCCAACACCCATGAACCCGGAACTCATTCAAACCCTCGCCCTTGCTGCAGGTGTTGCCTGGGCCAGTGGCATCAATCTCTACGCAGTGCTCAGCGTGCTGGGTCTGGGTGGTGCACTGGGTTATGTAGAACTGCCACCTACGCTCTCGGTGGCGCAGGACCCCCTCGTCATCGGCGCTGCCCTGATGATGTTCGTGATCCAGTTTTTCATGGACAAGATTCCCGGTGTCGATAGCGGCTGGGACGCCTTGCACACGTTCATCCGGATTCCAGCCGGCGCCATCCTCGCGGCGGGTGCGGTCGGCAATGTCGATCCGGCACTCACTGTCGCAGCTGGCCTCGTCGGGGGAACCATCACCGCCGCGACTCACGCAACCAAAGCGGGTGCGCGGGCGATCATCAATACCTCTCCCGAACCTTTTACCAATTGGGCTGCTTCGTTCACTGAAGAGGCCATGGTCTTCGGTGGCCTGTGGGCAGCACTGTCCTACCCCATGATATTCTTGGCACTCTTCATTCTTTTCCTGCTCGTCCTATGTTTCCTCCTGCCGAAGCTCATGCGCGGTGTGGTCGCTGTATGGCGCCGGATTGCGGGTTGGCTCGGGCGCACTCAATCCGCAACGCCCTGAACAGCAGACACGATCATGGCTGAGTACCGGCGCACCGGTCGCCGCCGCACGCGGGCCAGACCGCAGTCACCCCTAAGTCGCTGGGTGCGCCGTGTATTCTGGTTTTGCATGGGTGCCGGGATGCTCCTCACCACGCTGGTTCTGGGCTACCTGTGGTATCTCGATAGAACCCTCACCGAGGTCTTCAACGGACGTCGCTGGTCTCTCCCCGCGCAGGTTTATGCAGCGCCCACTGAGCTATACGTTGGCAACCAGCTGAAACAACGTGAGTTTCTGACGGAACTCGAACGCAGCGGTTATTCGAAACAAGGCAATCCACGTCATCCGGGTCAGTTCACGGTCGAAGGTGACGCTGTGACTGCCTACCTGCGCGCGTTCCAGTTTGACGATCACATGCGCGACGCCCAGCGAATTCAGGTCCGATTCCGGACTCATGGGATCATCGAGATACAGGATGAACATGGCACATCGATACCACTCATTCGGCTAGATCCACCAATCATCGGCAGCTTTTTTCCATCCCATGGTGAAGACCGCGTCGTTCTCGATCCGGAGGAAGTCCCACCACTGCTGTCCGAAGGTCTCAAGGCCGTCGAGGACAAGGATTTCGATCGCCATGTCGGGTTCAGCGTCAGCGGTATTCTCAGGGCCGCATTAGCCAATATCCGTGCTGGCGAGGTTGCGCAAGGCGGGAGCACACTGACGCAACAGCTGGTGAAGAGCTACTTTCTCGACAACAGCCGAACCATCAAGCGCAAGCTGCATGAACTGGCAATGTCCGTGGTACTGGAAATGCGTTTTTCCAAGGACGATCTCCTGAATGCCTATATCAACGAAATTTTCCTTGGTCAAAGCGGTAATCGGGCCATACACGGCTTTGGGTTGGGCGCGCAGTTCTACTTCAATCGCCCGCTTGGTGAACTTGAGCCCCACGAAATCGCTACGCTCATCGCGATCATCCGCGGTCCGTCGTACTACGACCCGTTCCGTCACGCGGATCGCGCGCTGGATCGTCGCAACCGCGTGCTGACAACGTTTCAGCAGGAAGGTCTGATCGATTCGCACGTTTTGGCCCAACAGCAAAAACTGCCGCTTGGTGTCACCGGCAAACAGCGTCAAGGCGGCCGTTATTACCCGGCATTCATGGACGTCGTCCGAACCACACTAAACCGGAATTACAGTCGAGATGATCTGGCGTCACAGGGTCTTCGTGTATTTTCAACGCTACAACCGCGTCTGCAGGAGAGCCTGCAAAAACACATCGCCGAACGACTGACTGCACTGGAGAAAGCCCGCAAGCTTGAGAAACTCGAAGCCGCTGTTGTCATCCTTGATGCGCAGACCGGTGAATTGATGGCACTGGCCGGCGGACGCGAGGCAGGATTTGAAGGATTCAATCGGGCGACCAGCAGCCGCCGACCGATCGGTTCGTTGATGAAGCCACTGGTGGTCCTCGCTGCGATCGAACAAAGCCGCTCTCTGACGGAGATCATCGACGATGCTCCGATCACCGTTCCTCTATCTCGCAACAAGAGCTGGACACCTCGCAACTATGATGGTCGGGTGCATGGCCCCGTCCCCATCGTGCGCCTGTTGGGAGACTCTCTGAATCTGGCCACGGTTCGCCTGTCGCAGGACATCGGACTGCCGCCCATACTCAATCTTTTCCTGCGGCTGACCGATCACAAGGCGACAAACTCGAATCCCTCCTTCGTTCTCGGCGCCGAACCCATGTCGCCCCTGGAAGTGGCGCAGATGTACGGGACCATTGCCAACGGTGGCTTCCGGATGCCGGTGAAAGCTGTTACCGCAGTGCTCAATGCAGAAGGCAAAGCGCTGTATCAACAGCCCTTCGAAATGCAGCCGGTTGTTGATCCCGAAGATGCCGAAGCGCTGACCTACGTGCTCGAAAGTGGCATGCAACAAGGTACAGGTCGCGGATCACGCCACGCCCGTGCCGGTGTTGCAGGCAAAACGGGTACCTCCAACGACTATCGCGACAGCTGGTTTGCTGGCTTCGATGATCGCAAGGTGGGTATCGTCTGGATCGGGCGTGACGACAACAAGGCGATGGGGCTGACCGGCAGCACCGGTGCACTCGCCATCTGGGATCCGATTTTCAGCGATCTCGGGGTGGAGCCCATTCTCCATCAGGACGCTGGCAAGGTCCGGGATGTTGAATATGCGACTGGCCTGCTGGCCAATCCAGAGTGTGCAATCACCGTGCGTCTACCTGTCAACGCGCCAGATACTTTGCCGTCCAAACCAGGCTGTGGTATCACGCAGGAAACCGATCAACGATGGCGCTGGCCATTCTGGGATAACCGATGAGATTCGTACTGCTTCTGCTCACGATGCTGCTGGCGGCATGTTCCAGCGCGCCGCCGGTACCTGCTCCGGTGGAACATAGTCCACGTCCTGCTGCTGTACCCGCGCCCGCCAAGCCGAGTACACAGCCCCGCCCGGCAGAAACGCAGCCGCAGCCACCACCAAGGATCCCGTCCAGCGGCGCAACCGAAGCATTGATGATCGCCAGTACTAACGCAGCCGCAGCTGGCGATACTCGATCGGCCATCACCCATCTGCAGCGTGCCATCCGCCTGGATGGTCGCAACTCAGAACTGTGGGCTCGCTTGTCAACCGCATTCCTGCGGGACGGTCAGGTGGATAATGCCCGTCAATATGCCAATCGGGCGCTGGCTCTGGCTGGCAGTCGAGGTGACTGGAAACGGGCTGCCTGGCTTGCCATCGCGGAACTCGAAGAATTCGACGGCAACCAGGATGAAGCCAATCGAATCAGGGAATTGTACGCGTCAGGTCGCGGTTGAGTCCGGCCGAGCCATTTCTCATTTCAAACGCCTCGGCAAGGAACAACCCGCAGACCCTTAGCTCCCCTTTTCCACCAATGCAGCCAGACGCTCACGATCCCGCTGGAATCGTTTTCCGGCCATGAAAAACAACGGTATGGCCAGTAGCGACAAGAGTGTGAACGCCAGCAAGGTCCACGTGTACGGTTGTTCCACGCCCCGAGCCAGCATCGCATCTACCGTGAAGCCACCGAGTGTCACACCGATACCCAGCCCGACAAAATTCAGCGAGAGGATATAAAAAGCCACGACCGTCGCCCTGATCTCGGCCGGCACCAGTTCCTGTACGGTCGAAAACGTCGGGCCGTAGAAACAGCCGAGCTGAAAAAAGCCGAGGAAAACACCGGTCCAGAACCAGATACTGTCACCGTCGACCAGACGATAGGCCACATTGACAGGCGCCAGTACCAACATGATCCAGAACAGGAACATTGGTCGGCCAAGCCCGGTCCGCCGCATGAACAGGTCCCCGCCAGCACCACCAAACAGGTTACCCAACACACCACCCGCCATGCCCAGCCAACCGGTGGCGATGGCAATCTCGGCCTTGTCGAAGCCTCGTTCTTGTACATACCAGAGTTGATCGAACGTCCCGGCGCCAAGGATCAGGTGCAGCGCAATGCCCCCAGCCATGGTCAACTGGAGAGCGGGTGAGTTACGTAATGCAAAAAACAGCGTGCCAAGCATTTCCCGAAAAGTCGGCTTGGGTGCTGCATCGTTATAGCCTGCGTGGCGCTTTCGCTCTGGGTCCTTGAAACAGAGCATCACACCGGCCAGCACAATGCCGATACCTCCGAGCAGGTAAAAACAGTTCCGCCAACCAATAGCAGGGCCAAGATAGCCGACGATCAGCAGACTGGTACCAACGCCAATCGGAACGCCCATGTAGTAGATACCTGATGCCAGCCCCAGCCAGCGGCTCGGAAATTTGTCTGACAGCAAGGACATCGTGGTCGGTGTCATGATGGACTCACCCACACCAATGAACATTCGCGGAACAGCCAGGGAAACAAATCCCTTCGCCATTCCGGACAACGCGGTCAACGCGCTCCAGGCTGAAAGCCCGATCGCAATCAGACGGGTTCGGTTGTAACGGTCGGCCAGGGTGCCCATGAAGAGCCCCATGGCGGAATAGAAGAAAAGGAAGATCAGTCCCGTCAACAATCCAAATTGAGCGTTAGTGAGGCCGAGATCAGGAACGATAAAATTGGCAAAACTGGCGAGCAGTTGCCGATCAACAAAGTTCATCACGTTAAGTAATGTCAGAAACGCGAGAAAGCCGTAACTCCCCGCAGACACACGGTCATCCGCCTGCTGCACTTTATGTCTCCCCCCATCAAAGTGACCGCAAGAAACTCTGCCGTCAGCGCAGCAGCTGCAACCAGTGTACGACCGGTACGTCGGCAGCGGAAGCCAGATGCAGCTGACAGCCGACGTTGGCCGTGGCGATGAGATCCGGCGAATCGCCGCCGAGCGCGATTAATTTGCGCTCACGCAGCTCATTGGCAATTTTTCCCTGCAACAACGAATAGGTTCCAGCCGAACCACAACACAGGTGCTGATCGTGTACTTCTGTCAGCTGGTAGCCCGCTGCCTTGAGAATCTTCGGAACTGGATCACGCACACGTTGCCCATGCTGCAAACTGCAAGGGGAATGCCACGCGATGCGCTTGCCGGGCATGGCCGCGGAAAAAACGATCCCTGCGTTCGCCAGATACTCAGCCACGTCCATGGTCTTGTCTGCAAAACTGGCAGCTTTGCTTGCGAGGGGTGTGGCGGCGAGATGTCGACCGTAGTCCTTGACCGTCACTCCACATCCGCTGGCGGTCGAGATGATGGCTTCAGCATCGGCAGCGACAGGTCCCAGCGCTTCCACATTGGCGGCCATGGCTTTGATGGCTGCCTCGTCATCGCCCAAGTGCAGCGCCAGCGAGCCACAGCAGCCTTCTCCCGTCAGTTCAACGCACTCGATGTTTCTAGCTTCGAGCAACCGGCGAAGCGCCTGATTCACCTCCGGTGTGGACACCGACTGAACACAGCCACCCAGCAGCACAATTTTTCTCGCATGCTTATTGTGCGTGACCATCTCGAGCTTCACCCCCAACGGCGGCACCTGTTGACGAAGTTGGCGTGGCAGCCATCGTCGAAACAGGTTCCCGATCTGCACAACCACCCTGAACCGGATCCGATTGGGGACAAAGTACTTGAGCGCCGCGATCACCAGCCGATCCCACACAGTGCGGTCGTCAGACATCTCACTCCTGGCAATTTCCAGCAGCTCACCGTATTGCACGCCAGATGGGCAGGTGGTTTCACACGCACGACAGGTCAGGCAACGATCCAGATGCTGTTGCAATCGAGGCGACTGTTCCTGCGTTTCGAGGAAGTCCTTGATCAGGTAGATACGACCACGCGGTCCATCCAGCTCGTCACCAAGCAGCTGATACGTTGGACAGGTTGCGTTACAGAACCCGCAATGAACACAACTTCGCAGGATCGCATCCGCCCGCTGGCCGCGATCAGTTGCCAGGAGTTGATCAGGCAGCTGTGTCTGCATGGATCAATCCTGGATTGAAGACGTGATCGGGATCGAAGGCATCCTTCAGTCGACGCATCAGAGCACTCACCCGATCGGGTTGTAACGGTGACGAGCCCCGCTGACAGGCGGACTCACCGGGCAAAACGCGGTCAACCGACTCTTCTCGACGACGCCAGCGGAGAGCCCCAGCCCAATCAATGCAGACGTCTTCCGCATCAGGCGGCGTTGCTGGAGGGACCGCATGTCGCCATAGCCTGGCGGCAGTCAGCATGGGTAATTCGCCATCGCGCAGGCTGGACCAGAAACCGGGATCTTCCTCGATACCACCAAGCCGATCCGCGACATCCTTGACCACGCAGGAAGCGCCAGCCAGCCGCCAGTGCAACTCGCCTGCGGTCCAGGCAAGACCAGACAATGGTAGCGATTGGCTCGCCCATTGGCGCATACAGATCACTGCTGCCGCAGCATCCATCGTCAACTTCCGACACTCGGCGCGCTCCGGTTTGGGCGCGACACGAAGGCTTGCGGCCAATACAACACCGAACGCGCCTTCCGACCCGGTGAACAATCGTGAGACATCAAAACCCGCGACGTTCTTGAAAACCTGACCACCGAACCGTAGTCGCTCGGCCAGACCGTTGATGACTTCGACGCCCAGTACGCTGTCTCGCAGTGATCCGCGAAACGGGCGTGCAGGCCCTGACAAGCCACTGGCAACCGTGCCGCCCAGCGTTCCTCGACCCGCAAACATCGGGGGGTCAGCAGCCAGACACTGACCATGTTCATTCAGAGCGGCAGCAATATCGGACAGCGGTGTTCCTGCTCGAGCGGTGATGACCAGTTCTTCCGGTTGATAGTCGACGATGCCACAGTGCGGCGCGAGGTCGAGATCCGCCTGACCACCTGGCGACCCTAACAGATTCACCTTGCTGCGGTGACCGAGTATGGCGAGCGTAGATCGAGCGACTCGCGCAGCGCGAATCCTGTCGATGATCTCGACTGCGATATCACTCACTAGAATCGATCCAGATGTTTGAAGCGTTCGGTTCCGGAGTGCACATGCATGCCACCAACTTCGACGCAGCGCGCCAGTGTCGGGATGGCCTTGCCCGGATTAAGCAAACCAGCTGGATCGAAGGCGGCCTTCAAACGAGCGAACTGCTCCAGCTCGGCAGAGCCAAACTGGTCGCACATCTGATCGAGCTTTTCGACGCCGACACCGTGCTCACCGGACACCGTGCCACCCACTGCCACACAGCATTGCAGGATGCGGCCACCAAATTCTTCGACCTTGGCCAGCTCACCAGGCTGGTTGGCATCGTAGAGGATGAGCGGATGCAGGTTACCGTCACCGGCATGAAAGACGTTGGCTACCCGCAGACCATACTCGTCAGAAAGACGTGAGATCTCGCCTAGCACTTGCGCCAATCGTCCCCGCGGGATCGTGCCATCCATGCAGTAATAGTCCGGTGCCAGGCGACCAACCGCGGGGAATGCAGCTTTTCGGCCGGCCCAGAGTCGTGTCTGCGAAGCTGGATCGCGCGCCACTTCCAGGCGAAAAGCACCTTCGGCCCGCATGGCAGCCTCAACCTTGAGCAGATCTGCCGCCACTTCCGCTTCCGTGCCATCGAGTTCACACAACAGCAGTGCTTCGGCATCTACCGGATAGCCCGCGTGGACAAATTCTTCGGCGGCCTGAATCGCCAGGCGGTCCATCATTTCAAGCCCGGCAGGAATGAGCCCACCGCTGATGATCGAAGCCACCGCTTGACCCGCGGCAGACAACGAGTCAAAGGCGCCGAGCATGACGGCCTTGGTGGGAGGCAATGGCGTCAGCCGCACAATTACTTCCAGCACGATCGCCAGCAGTCCTTCTGATCCGCACACCACCGAACGCAAATCCAGTCCAAGAGGATCCCAGCCTTTGCCACCCAATTCATGCACTTCACCATCCGCCGTCGCAATAACAAGGCCGGCGACGTTATGCACCGTGAGCCCGTATTTCAGACAGTGCACACCACCGGCATTCTCTGCAACGTTGCCACCAATACTGCAGGCGATCTGGGATGACGGATCCGGGGCGTAGAAAAAACCGAGTTTGGCAACAGCTTCACTGATGGCCAGATTGCGAACCCCAGGTTCCACCCGTGCAATTGCATTGGCTGGATCGACCTCGAGGATGCGGTTCAGGCGAGCCAGCGACAACAGCAACCCATCCTGCATCGGCCTTGCACCACCTGAGAGTCCAGTGCCAGCACCGCGTGGAACGATTGGAATCTGGTGACGTCGACAGATCACGAGGATGGCCAGTACCTGATCACGTGTACGTGGCAAGGCAACCGCCCACGGCACTTCCCGAAACGCGGTAAGGCCGTCGGTTTCGTAGGGACGTTTGCCGGCTGGGTCCGTTATCAGACCGTCGCGTGGCAACAGCGCCTTGAGATCAGCGAGTGCTTGAGATTGAGACATGACGGGCTGAGTGTATCAGCCCGCAAGAAAACTCTGCTGCCAAATCCAGAGGCTTTCCAACCGCTTATCAGAACCGGTAATTCAACGCGGCGAAGGGACCGTCGATCATCAGGTTTGCTTTTTCGATGTCGCCGAGTTCATCCAGCTTCAGTCGAAAATAGCGATAGCCCACTTCGAGCCCAAGGCCAAGATCCGAGTTCCAGCCCAGGCTTCCACTGTAGTCGAGAAAGGAATCACCCTTCCAGGTGACGGCCTGCGCGTTTGCAGACATCCAGAAGCCGCTGAGCAGCTCCCACTCGACGGCCGCATACAGCATCGGAATCGTGCCATCGAATTCCACTTCGGCATGGTAAATGCCGCCGGAAATCGACGCACTACCCTTGAGTTTGCGTACCTCGAGCCCGAGATCCAGGCTGAGTGCGTTGTCCAGCACGCGGTAATAGAGAATGGCGTCCGTCATCTTGATATCGAGGGTCGAATCTACTGTGCCGGGTGGAATAAAGCTGACGCCAGCAAGCACCACATCCCGGTCGATCTCGATGCCACCGCGCATCCCGACCTTCGCTTGTTGCACGCGAACATTAGGCACAAAGGGAACGGGGTGTTCGAACGCAACCGCGATGACGTTGCCATCATCGTCACCAAGACCCATGTCCTGACTGGTGTCGACATTGGTACCGTTGGATTGAATATGACCTTCACTGTTCTGGTGCCAGGTACCAGCACCAGCGTAGATCCCGAACAGCGTCTCTGCATTGACGCTATGAGCGAGAAGCACGGTCGCCGCAGTAACGACCAGCCTCGCGAGAAATTTTCGAGCAGCCATGGTAACCATCCTTGGTGGGCTTATGGCCGAAGTATAGACACCCAACCCAGGTGCGCTGCGAACTAGCGCACAGAAAATTCGGACCTGTCGCCGGGGTTCATGATTGAAGCGACGCCCTGGAGGACACCGTGGCGTCAGCAGGGAAGCGCTGAACAGGCAGCGCTTCCCGACGTGCCGCTCAGGCCATCAGGCGGAATACTGCTCGTGCAGTTCACCGATGATGCGGAAGAAGTCAGCACGGACTTCGGCAATGATCTCGGCGACCGGTCGCACGGAATCAATTCGCCCGCACACCTGGCCGGTAAGCGCGATGGCCGCTTCCATGTCACCACCGAAGTACAGATCAATGGCTCGACCAAATTCGCCCATAGCATTTTTTTCGGAGTCGAATTCAAGCTTCGTCGTTTTCTGCGTGCGCAGAGCGCGCAGGCCAGGAGATTGATGCCGATTGAGGAAGACTGTATCGGTCTCCTTCGCGGTCACGATGGCGGTCTTCCAGTTCTGATGAACCGGCGACTCCAGCGCCGACACCATGCGGGTGCCCATCTGGATGCCTTCTGCTCCGAGTGCAAACGCTGCAGCCATGGAAGAACCGTCGACAAATCCACCGGCCGCAATAATGGGTACGCTGACCTGGGAGCGCACCAACGGCAACAGCACCATGGTCGCGACGTCCCTGGGGTTCTTGAAACCCCCACCTTCACCACCTTCCACAACAAGACCGTCCACACCACACTCAACCGCCTTTTTGGCCGCCGACAGATTGGGAACCACGTGATATACGGTGAGCCCGGCCTTCTTGAGCTCTTCGGTATAACGCTCCGGACTACCCGCAGAGGTGGTGACAAACTTCACACCCTCGTCGATTACAAAACGGACGATGTTTGGATCGCGGACAAAAGCTTGCGCAATATTCACTCCAAACGGTTTGTCCGTGAGCGTCCGCATCTTGCGGATTTCCTCTCGCACCGCGTCGAGTTCTCCGGATGAGGTTTCAATGATGCCAAACGCTCCGGCGTTACTGACCGCGGAGGCCAGTTGTGATCGCGCAATCCAGCCCATGGGGGCCTGAACGATGGGAATTTCAACGCCAAGATCGCGGGTCACTCGATTATCAAAACGCATTCATCACTCCTGAAACGTTGTTTTTGTATTTCTGTTAAAGCTGAACCGGAAGCTCGAGAAACTCGTCGTAGATTCGTCGTTGGTGGGCCGCAAGACGGGGCGAGATGGCAGCGAGCACACGCTCATCCTGACAGGAATACGCGCTGCGGATCATCGGTGTCGTCGCCATGAGGGACTCAGGCAGCGGAACGAACATGTTGGCAAACGTGGCCCAGTAAATGTCTGCGGCGGTCAGCTGGTTGGCAACCAGATAGTCGTTCTGATCAAGCCTCTTCGAGAGCAGACGCAGGATGCTGACCACACGACGGTGAGCAGACTCGGCATGCACCGGATTCTGCCCATACTTGCCGGCCAGATATCGTGTGACTCCGGCAGGAAAGGCGCCACGGGCGGTATCGCCGATCATGACCAATCGATGGGCCCAGCCGAGACCCATTTCGCCACATATTTCATGAGCAATGCCAAACAGATCGGCACGACCTTCTGCGTCATCCGGAATGAGCGGGGCAGAATCGGACAGACGTTCGGCAAGAATCAGGATCTCCGCCCATCCAGTACGGGGTTTTTCGTTGTCAAACAGGACGACGGGGACGGAGCTGTTCCCATAATGGTGCGCTACAGCTTGTGGCGGGTCACTGTCTGCTTGTGCGCCATACCGGCAATCCAGTCCCTTGGCATGGAAGATTCCTTTCGCGGCCTCAGTCCAGGGAGATGGAATGTCACGCAGGACTGCCATCCTCAGCCCTTTCGCCTCACGAATTTCGCCGATCGATACAAATCTCGACATGGACCTGACTCTTGAACACCTTGGCGGCGGATTGTAGTGGGCTTCCGGAAGAAGCTGCTTATCCGATTTTCCTCATATCAGGCAGCACGTACCCCTGTGCTTCAAGATTGGCCCGCACCACCTTCTTGTCCATCTTGCCGGTCGACGTCAGAGGAATACTCTTCACCTCCAGGACGTCGTCCGGGAGTTGCCACTTCGCAAACGCCTTGGCGCAATGATCAAGTACCGCTGCGCGATCAAGTACAACACCGTCTTGCAGTACTACCAGGGCTACTGGTCGTTCGTCCCATTTCGGGTGCGGATGAGCAACCACACAAGCCTGGGCGATACCGGCCATGGCGACGATATGATTTTCGAGGTCCACCGAGGAAATCCATTCGCCACCGCTTTTCACCAGGTCTTTCGAACGATCCGAGATGATCAGATATTCCTCAGGATCGATCTTGCCAACATCGCCGGTGACCAACCAGCCATCATGGAATTTCTCTGGCTGTGGGTTATCAAAATACTCCGAGCAGATCCAGGGGCCACGAATCAGGATCTCGCCGACAGTCTCGCCATCGTGCGGAAGACGTTTGAAATCCGCATCGAAGATATCAATCTCAAGCCCGGGCATGAGTAATCCGGCCTTCGCCACATTCTGGAACTGTTGATCCTCGGACAAGGCCAACTGACTGCGCTTCATGACCTTGCGCGACAAGGTTGCAAGCGGGGAGGTTTCCGTCATTCCCCAGCCCTGGATCATCTCGACGCCCAACGTATCCCAATACCAACGAATGAGTGAAGGCGGTGGTGAAGATCCACCACAGGTAAGCCGACTGAGTTTGCTGAAATCGTACTTGCCCGGGTTGGCCTCGATGAGTCCTTTGATGCCCTGCCAGATTGTTGGCACGCCTGCTGATACCGTGACCCCTTCTGAGGAGATCAACTCGGCAAGTCGGTCCATGGTCATGAAACGATGTGGCATCACCTGCTTGCAGCCCAACATCATGGCGGACCATGGCAGGCCCCAGCCCATGGCATGGAACATTGGCACAATGCCGCACAGCGTATCCGTACCAGACAGCCCCATACTGTCGGTCATGCACTGCGCCATCGTATGCAGGTACTGGGATCGATGTTCGTACTCAACTCCTTTGGGATTGCCAGTGGTTCCACTGGTGTAACAAAGCCCCAGTGCCGAGTTCTCATCGATCTGTGGCCACTCGTATTGCGTCGGTTGGCCGGCAATGAATGCCTCGTAATCGACAGCCTCCGGTAACTTCGTCTGCCAACCTTCAAACCCCGACTCAGTCGCAACAATAATTCGTTCAACTGTTGGAATGCGCCCGTTCAGAACTTCGAGCATCGGCAATAGATCCGCATCGACGATGATCAGTTTGTCGGCTGCATGGTTGATGATGTACTCGAGATCCTTGTCAGACAGACGGACGTTCAGTGTGTGCAGCACGGCGCCCATTCCGGCGGTTGCATGATAGGCTTCGAGATGCCGCGAGCCATTCCACATGAAGGTGCCGACCCGATCACCAACCTTGATACCTGCTTTCGACAGGGCGTGCGCAAGCTGATGTGCACGGTCGCGAGTCTGTCGAAGTGTCTGTCGACGAACACCTGCTCCGACTGCGGTAACAATATCGTCGTCAGGTGACAGCCGCGCGCCACGATCGAGGATTCTCGACAGCAGAAGCGGTGAGTGTTGCATGGCCACGATTATTTCCCCTCAAACTTCAAAGAGGCTGGAGTTTACAAGCGCATGCGCCGTCTTGTCATGACACGAATCGCGTCATTCGGCTCCAAGGGTATTTGAACAAGTCGCTCCTGCGACTTGTTCAAGGCGCCTCCAGCCGACCATGCAGCGACAAATGGAAGATCACGTCAGGCGAGCTGTTGCTGTAGAGATCCTCGACAACGCCGAGGTCCAGCCAGAGCGATGGTTTGAGAAACACCCGCCCGCCCAGTGTTCCCTGCAAACCGGTCCGACCCAGCAGACTGAGATCGACATCGAAGGGTGCCCCCTGCGCATCGGCCTGCATGAGCAACTGAACGCGATCATGAACCTGATAGCCGAAGCCCAGGTGCCCAACGGGCATGAAATCCCTCTGCAAGTGCGGCAACAATTCACCCTTCCCCAGAACCATGCCTCCGACCATCGCCGTCATACTCAGTCGCGACAGACCAAACACATCAGCCTGTCCGTATTCCAGCCAGGCACCCGCGTCCATCGCCTCTGAGCCAGACAGGGAATCGACACTTCCAGTGGGCAGCTTGACAAGGCCGCGCACGACCAGAGAACGGTTGGAGGTGTCCACCAGCGAGCGCCCCAGAACGAGCCGAACATCGCCAAGATCCTGCTCCGAGTGGCGCAAGTCCACGGCCGTTTTGCCATCAACTTGCACGGTGTAAAACAACCGGTCTCTGCGAACGAGATCCCGACCACCACTGCCGAAGCCAAGGCCGTCATGAAATCCCTCGATGAACGAATCTAGAAAACCACCCTGATGACTGACCCAGGGAATCTCGACGCCCCAACTCCAGACATCCGCAAAGGTCTGGTTGTACGACAGGTTGGTCAGCGTGGTTTCGCCGTCGAACGCGGCAAGAGAGTTGTTACTCAGATCACCGCTGAAAATGTTGCCTCGGTCAATGGAGAGCGAGAGCGAATCTGCAGACGACCTCATGATCGGCACACCGAACAACAGCGCAGCAGGTGAGGTATTTCTTATCAACAGCGGAGAGGCGATCGATTCTTGCGCCTGTGTGCATTGCATCAGCAGCATCAAGGCCAGAAACAGGCTGCAACCAATCGATGAATGTCGCACGGTGTTCTCCGGCAGGTTTTTGCTTGCTAGCGCCAGCATTCTGCCAGAGGGACCCGAGTAACTGACAGTTCGTTCCGCGAACTTTGTGTGACTACTGCTTGCGGGCTCGCAGATTACTGCTCGCGGGCTCGCAGACTACTGCTCACGGGTGAGCAGACTACTGCTCACGGGTAACCCGATTACGGCCGTCTTTCTTGGACTGATACAGACAGGCATCCGCACGTTCGATCAGATCACTGACTGATTCACCGGCGCGATAGCGGGATACTCCCATCGACACGGTAACGTTCAGCGCCTTGTCTGTTTCCGGTGACTTGATGGTCTGGGTTTCGATGATCGCTCGGATACTGTCCGCCAGCATGGCGGCGCCATCTATGGGCGTTGCAGGCAACAGGACAGCAAATTCTTCGCCGCCATAACGGGCAAGCATGTCTCTGCCTTTGACACACTGCTCCATTTCCTGGGCGACAAAACGCAGCACCTGATCACCCACCAGGTGGCCATGCGTGTCGTTGAACTTCTTGAAGTGATCGATATCGACCAGCACAAGGCAAAAGTCAGAGCCATCGGCTAGTGCATCCGCGCTCATTCTCGCCGCTGCCTCATCAAAAGCTCGACGGTTGGCAACACCGGTCAGGGCGTCCGTGCGTGAATCGCGACTCAATCGGCTGATCTGCGATTTCATGTCCGTCAGCTCATCGCCCATCGTGTGCAGTGAGGCTTCAACTTCCTGCGCGCGAGCGCGTGTCTTCTGCGTTTCCCGAACCAGATTGATGACCAGTTGATTCAGGTCTTCCTGTGTGGGGCTGCTGCCCAACGCGCTGCCTGCGGCGGCCAGCACTTCTGAATACCCACTCATGTCACTGCCGAGGCTGCTGACCTCCTGGAGCACCGAATTAACGGCTTCACGGACAGCGCCTTGAATGCCATCGACTTCAGCCGACACTTCGTCGACAAAGTACTTTTCGTAGATTCGGCGACATTGGTCGGCGCTGAAACTGAGCCCCGAGTTGATGTGTGATTCGAGTTCCGAACACAACTCATCATTCCGATGGGTGACGAAGTCGTACCAGACCGCATAGTTCTGCGGAATCGTTGGGACACGTTGCTGACTCATCATCGGCAGTACGCGCTTCAGTACCTGGACAGATTCGTCCAGTGACATGTCAAAATGCGTGGGCATGGGCGTGAATTCCTGGTTCTCACCCCTAACGCTAGACGAGAACCCGAATTTGTCCTGCGTACAGGCCAGGAATCTAACTACGCGTCGAGCGCTGCTCGCTTGGCCCACTTGTAATCTGCCTTGCCGTTTGGCGCCCGGCGAACTACCTCAACGAAGAGCACCGATCTAGGTACCTTGTAGCCTGAGAGGTGCCCACGGGCGAACTCGATGAGTTCCTGGGCTCCGCAGCCGCGGCCCTCTACGACCTGCTCGCGATACGAAACAACTGCGACGATGCGTTCACCAAAACGGTCATCGGGAACACCGACCACCAGACAGTCGAAGACATCCGGATGTTGTTTGACCGCTTCCTCAACCTCTTCCGGAAAAACTTTTTCCCCGCCAGTATTGATGCACACACTGCCACGACCGAGAAGCGTAATGCTGCCGTCAGCTTCCACCTGCGCGTAGTCGCCGGGAAAGCTGTATCGAATGCCATCAATCTGTTGAAACGTCGCTGCAGATTTTTCCGGATCCTTGAAATAACCCAGCGGAACAAATGCACTCGTTGCGACCCGGCCAATTTCCCCGGAGCCTGCCACCACCTCATGGCCATCGTCGGCAAAAATCCGCACCCCTGCGTTGAGCGCAAATTTGGCTGTTTTTGCGGCTGCAGCGCGGGTAGTGACCGAAGAGCCCATGCCACCTTCCGTTGATCCCATGACATCAAGCAAAGCGAAGTCTCCGTGCTTCAAAAGGCCAGCCTTGGTTTCTGCACTCCACATCACACCACTGGAGATAATCTGGCGCAGGCTCGAAACGTTATAGGGGTTGCCTCGTTCAAGGGCCGCGTCCAGTGCACCGAGCAGCGGCTTGGCAAAGGCGTCACCAACGATGACGAGATCGCTGACACGATGAGTTTCCACCAGGCCCCAGAGATGATCCGAATCAAGGCCCAGACGCTGAGTGGTGACAACTTTTCCGCCGAGGATCATTGGCATGAAGGAGCCTAACCAGACTCCGGTTCCGTGCATCAACGGACACGCGGGCAAACTGACCGGCTTGTCGACGATGTCAGGGAGCAGGTCTATCAGTCCTTCAACTGAGGTCGGCGGAGTCAGTCCCCGCCCGGCCAGCCCCATGGCCACAAAAAACTGACAGAAAGGTCCACCGGGATACATGACCCCTTTGGGCATGCCAGTGGTGCCACCGGTGTACAGCATGTAGACATCTTCCGCAGACCGATCGATCCGTGCCATCGGGTCCTGGGTACGAAGTGCCTTTTCAAATTCCACCGCGCCTTTCAGTAGCGTTTCTGTGCCGTCATCAACCTGGATGTACAGCTTGACCTTGGGCAACCGGTTGCGAATCTCCCAGATCCTCGCGGCATAAGTCGCCTGAAACACCACCGCCTCTGCGTCCGCGTTGTCGAGCAGATAGACCAGCTCATCGGCCTTGTAGCGATAGTTGACGTTGATCGGGCAGCCCCGGATCTTGAAGACGGCGTATTGCGCTTCCTGGTACTCATTGCAGTTGTGCAGATAGAGACCGACCTTGCTGCCCTGGCCAAGTCCGTGTCCCGAGAGAACCGAGGCAAGCCGCGCTGCACGATCATCGTATTCCCGCCAACTCCGAGTCACGCCATCGCAGATCAACGCGTCTCGTTCGGGCTGCAAATCACTGATCGCTTCAAAGACGTTGGCGAAATGAAAATCCATGACTCTCCTCTTTTTCAACTGATGAATCAGACATTACGACCACGAATTAGTCAGCTACGCCACAGTCGTGTCTGCTCTGCGTCTTCAGAGCCACTTTTACACATGATCTTGATTCAATTTGCTGGCATGGAAGTTGAAACACACTTCAAACAACATCCAGCAACACCAGGCAGCATCAGATGACTATTACGCGTCGACCCCACTTCCGATATCCACATACCAGCTTCCTGGCCATCGTCCTGGCTCTTTCACTCACTGTCATCGCGGGCTTGGCGGGCCAGGCAAAGTCAGACACCACCGCCAGCACCGTTGATCTGCTGGCGACCTGCGATCAATGCGCGCCTACGCAAATTTCGACCCCAAACAGCCCTCTGAACTAACCCGGAGACCCGGACCATGTATCGTCGAATCAGAAACACTTTGACGCTGGATAAACGCAATGGCTGGATCGGCGGGGTCTGCGCCGGCATCGCGCGCACAACACGAACAGATCCGGCGGCTATCCGCGTCGCACTCGTGATCGCCGGATTATTCCTGCCCAAGCTTGCGATTGCTGCCTATCTGGTGACCTGGTTGCTGCTTGAACCCAGTCAGTCTGAACGTGCCTGAGAAGATTCACCAGACGCTGCACACCGCTCCAGGCAGCCACCACCAGCAGGTCCGGGAGTCTCCGCGTCTGCGGTCAACTCACGAAAATCTGCCGAGAAACCACTCAGTCGCTCTGTCATCCGCTTGCGCTGCTGGTCGTTGGCCGTCCGCAACAGCATGAGTGTGACGTCCCGTCGAAGCGCGTCATTCGATTTGCTGACGCCAACGAATTCGGGGCTCCAGAACGATTCGCGCTCTTTAACCAACTGGCGATACCGGGCGTCGAACGCGTTGGCGTCACTTCGCCCGGCTAAAGCTTCCAGCAAGGCGGCCTGCCAGCGCCGTCGGTAGTCGACCCAGAGCAACTGCTCTGGCTGGTAACGAAGTGACTGGGCCTGAATGTAGTCCTTCTGCTCTTGTGTCAACGATCCCATGAGGTACTTGGCACCATCCTTCATCGAATCCGCCCAGTTCTCTCGGACCTCACTCAGTTCAACGTCTGATTCATCCTCGGCAAACTCGTCATTCGCTTTTTCCAGATTGGCTGGCAATTCCGCAACCTGGGCATCCGTCAGAGAGAGCATCAATTCGATGGTCATCGTCATGGCTTCTGCCTCAATACGCTCGGCCCAGGTCGTAACATCCTCGATCATGGCTGCAAGCGTCGGCGCCGTGAATTCCTGGTTGATCTCACGCACCAGTTGATCCAGCCGATCGGCATAAACAGGCAGTTCCGAGACTCTATGCCAATACAGCAGTCGATCAAGTTCCGCCCTGAAGTACGCATCCTGCCGGTCATCAAAATCTACGTAGTCGGCAATCTGCCAACGCGCCAGACGATCAAGGTTGTTGTAGGTCGCAGAGACCGTACAACCCGTCAGCAGCAGGAACGCAAAGCCATACAAAAACCAACGCCAGTACCGATTGATCATGACTCCTTGCCGCTGCCAGCAGGCTGGTTTGAGATTCTTGTGACGTCCGGGTCGATCGATTCGGGAATCGTCTCGGCGGTGGAGAGAATCGGTCGTGTCCGGAATCTCTCAATCTCATCTCGAACGACACCGATGACATAAGTCAGCACGGTCAGGTCGTCCAGGTAGCCAATGCCCAGGAAGAAGTCCGGAATCACGTCGATGGGCGTGACGAAGTAAAGGATTCCAGCTGCAACAAGCAGCAAAGACCGCTTCGACACATCACGATACTCCCCGGTCGCATAGGCCTTGAGCAACGCAACCAGCGTCATGAGGTCCCCGCGAACGCGCTGAATCGCTGCACCAGATCGACCCACCGACGACAGCTTGTCGTCCGCATCACGGCCCAGAGCCCCCAAACGTCGGTCGCGAATCAGCACCTCAGCCAGTTTCAGATAACGCTTCAGTTGCCACGGGCTGGTCATGGCGTCACCTTCCTGGTTTTCCGGTCAGCCTCGCCTTCCACATCCTTGCCGAGCAGGAATCGCAGAATCCAACGGCCCACCAGCGGCTCATCGGTTGGTTTCTGCAGGGAATTGAGCCCCGCGTTATAGACCTGTTCTCCGAGCAACTCTCGACGATATCCAATCAGCGATCGCGAGTAAGCTTTGCGAAACTCGGGATGCCCCTGAAAGGTCATCACGTTTTCACCGATCGTGAAGCCGGCGATGGGACAACTGGCTGAACGCGCTGAAAGCCTCGCTCCGCCAGGGAGTACGGCTACCTGATCCTTGTGGCTGGACAACAGATTGACCTGCGCACTGGGCGGCTGCATCCAGTTCAGATGTTCACGGATTTCCGTTTCCTTGACCCCGACCTCCCATCCAGTCGCAGCTGGCCTCACTTCACCGCCAAAAAAATGCGCCAGCAATTGGTGCCCGAAGCAAATGCCAACTACTTTTTTGCCGGACCTGATCTCTACATCGAGAAATCCGGCCAGCTGTTTGATCCAGGGTAGATCGTCGTACACGCTGTGCCGAGATCCGGTAATGACGTAACCATCACCTGCGCCAGCAGCCGGCAGATCGAAACGCACGTCGTGAGTCGATAGTTCGATATCAGGGTGTTCAAGCAGATTGCCGAACATGACGGGATAGTCGCCGAACTCGGGCTGGAACTGCTCGAGCACGTTGTCGGTCTGGAGAAGCATTACACGCAACGACTTGTGCCACGCACTATGGGTGGGGTAATGATCGCGCATCCCGCCCGACAGGTGCCAGCACTTTGCCGCGGAAGCCCAATCAGTCCCTCAATGCCTGTGGATAACTATGAGGATAAGTTGTTTGCAGCCACATCAGGTGCCGTATATCCGGCTGAACTCAACCGGCCGCTCGCTTTGCGCAACGCAACACTATTCTATTTAAATTCATACACTTACGCAGGCATTTACCTACAGTCACTGAAGCCTTGCGCCCATCTTGATTCACGGTCAGGTGATTTCCCCGGAATGTGCATAAGAAAACTGAGGCATTGAGTTAGCGGATACTAACGGGAGGATCCTCGCCACTCCTGAGCAGGTGGAGTCGAGTGTCATCAAATTGCAACGAAACGAGATCGTCAGAAAGAGCGCATGGTCGACTTGTCAGGCCCGCAGCAGCACCCAGAGCACCGCTACAACTACCCCCAAGGCAGCTACGAGCCAACGTAGTTGTGGTCGCGATCGTCGGGAATTGGAAGATCCGGAGCCCATCATGCTGACGATGCCACCCTTTCCAGCGCTGGAATGAGGGACCAGCGCCGCCATTTCGGCCCTCCGATGCGTGTCGTCCAGTTTGCGCGGAGACATTCGTTGCAGCTCCGCCAACAGCAGTTGTCTTGCCTGTCGGTACTCTGCCAACGTCGACTCTCCGGCAGCATGTGCGCGCGCAACGCGCCGTAGACGCTGGGACAACGGACTCAATCGCATCAGCTTCATGACAACTCTCTGACGAAACGAAACCCCGTCGCATCATCGACGGTCTCAACGATGCGGTCCGTGCGATGCGCCACACATGTTTCGTCGGAGTCTCGAAAACTACCGCCCGCAGCGAGTGTGAGATCGCCATCGACTACCAACTCCCTGACATTACCCAGCACGTGCCAGAGTCCGTTGGCATCGGCCAGTCCTTCGTTCGTTATCACCGGCCGTTCCGCACCGATGTATCGCCCTCGACAATGACGTACTCCGCCCTGGGAAGAACTGGCCAACAGTTCCCATTCCATAACGGTGGGTAGTCGATAACGATGTCCTGTTCGCTTGCTCAACCACTGGGCAAAATCTTCGACCAGCATCCTCGGCACCCCGGTTACCGGAAAGTTGCTCGGCTGCAAGTGGCAGCGAGCGGTGTCATCACAAAACGCGGCAAACTCACGTGTACTGATCTCCGAACGGGTGATCGCAAATTCTTCACTGCCTGCGGACGCTGAATACACGACCAGTTCCGGGGTTGGGGTGGCCGCTGCCTGATCCTGGCAAGTGCGTGGGGTTGAGCCTTCTGCGCCCGTCTCCAGACAAGGATCAGGCGATTCAAATTCGAGTTCGACGAGCCCATCAAGTCTTGTCACTGCATCACTACGCAGGCTGTTGGCAAGGGCTGGATCAACCGATCCGAGTTCGGTGATGCACTCATCCAGCCGGGCATTGGTGCGCTTGGCTGCTGCTTTGACAAACGTGGGCTCATCTTCATGTCGACGGATTACCTGCGCCAACCTGACGAGATCCAGGCGCAAGCATGACCCTGCAAGAACATCCTTCAGCAGTCGCATCGCCTTCTTGTCCAACTCCGGCTCGGCGACGACGGCGATCTCAGGCGCAACCTTTGGCGTGGCTTTGACTGAATTCGAACCTGCGACCTGCAATTCGCGAATCACGTCAGCGGCAAACGGGAAGGGTTGGAGTGCATCGGCCAACCGTCTTGCACCTTGCCGATCACCGGCTTGCAATCGGCGTCGACCTTCATCCACCAATTGCATGACCACCTGATCCTGACTGCTGACAACACGACCGAGGGGCTCGGGCGCCACGAGTTTGCCGATTTGCTCAAGTCCGGCATGCACATCACGCAGACCATCCAGGGAAGCCAGCGTCTGTTCCCGGGTCATGGTTATTCCTGCTGGCACGATGAGGGCATCGAGCAATCCCGTCATACGCACAACAATGGCTTCATCCAGAACCGTGGATGGTGCCAGGAACTGGCTATCGGCATACAAAACGAGCGCCTCTGCCAGCGGTTGGCGAGACGTTATGCCACCCGCGACTGCAGTCGCCGCCTGGTGTTTGTAGATCCTGGCGGCTTCGCCGGACGTATCGATCGCGGCCAGACTCTGTAATTCCGCGTCCAGTCGTTGCAACCAGAGGCCGTCGAGTTCGGGCTCTTCGATCAGACTGCTGACCCGTGCGGTCTGCACGTCCAGCAAAGTGACCTGCCGGACTTCGTCACGCACGTCGTCAATCTGTGAACCCTCAATCACCCATGAACCGGTCAGTGCCAGTAACAGTGTTGCCGCGACCGCTGCAATCGAGCCGGTTTTCCAGAGTTGTCTGCCGGTGAGCGAGGTATGCAGATCCTTCACACTCGCCAAACGATCTTCCCTGCGAAACGCCAATGCGGATCGCAACGCCCGCCACTGGGTCATGTTCAGCTGTCGGGGTCGCTCGGGAGTTATTCCGACCGCCAGTGCTTCATCTGCGGGAAGCCGATTGTATGGATGGCGCCCGGTCAACACGAGATAGATAACCACTGCCAGCGCATAGAGATCATCGCGAGGCTCAGGGGTTTCTCCCTGGATCATCTCAAGGCTGGCATAGACCGGTGTGAGCGCTGCCAGCTGAGCGGGGTCAAACGCCGTGACCTCTCCTTCCTCATGCTGCAAGCGGGCCGCACGTGCCAGACCAAAATCCAGGATTTTCGCCAGGTTCTGGTCGGTGACAAAAACGTTGCCAGGCTTGAAGTCAGCATGCACAACGCCATTTTCATGGGCGTATCGCAGTCCTTCACACATACCATTGATGACCGACCAGGCAATCTCGTCAGGCAGGCCATGAGGATAGGCCTGCAACAACTCAGCGAGTTCTCGTCCCTGCAGCAATTCCATGGTCATGAACGGAACGTTGCCATCCTTGTCAAAATCAAATATCGAAACAATGTTGTGATGGGAGAGCTGCTGTGATCTGGAAGCCTCTCGTTCAAGTGCAATGAACGCTTCTGGATGTCGACGGATATCAGCGTTCAATACCTTCACGGCGACATAGGGGTAACGATCGCGTGCCTCGACCTTGCGCAGATCCTTGGCACGATAGACGGTGCCCATGCCACCGCTGCCGAGTCGATCGTCCAGGACAAACCGGCTCTTGAGCACCCGCGGTGTCGCCAGATCCGTTGCAGTTTCTCGAGCCGAGGAGTCGTCCGTTCGATCGCGACTGCGTGGTCGCAGTACGGTCAGATCCTTAGGTGTGTCCTGATCCATGAAAAGCCTCAGCCTGCGAAGGCGCTTACGATGACAAACGACACGTTGTCCTGTGCGACACCGTTCAGGCACGCCCGCATCAACTGGTCTGCCACGTCATCCAGTTCACCTGCCAATCGTGCTTCGATATCTGCCTGCGCGAGTTCTCGATACAAACCGTCGGAGCACAACAGGAATCGATCACCAGCCTCGAGATCAAAAACAACGACGTCGAGATGCAGCGGACCATGGCCCCCTACTGCCCGAGTGATGACGTTGGTATCCGTCGTGAGGGCCTCCGCTTCCGTGACATCGCCAACATCCAGCAGATCTGATAGTGGATTGTGATCACGCGTGACCTGTTCGAGCGTTCCTGCACGAAAGCGATAGAGCCGACTGTCGCCGGCCCAGAGCGCAACGCCATAGTTGCCAGCCGCAATAAAGACCACGACGGTACTGCCTACCGTTGCTCCCGCGAACCGGGTTTTGCCGTAGTCGTGCAGGCCTGTGTTGACCTGCAGCAATACGTCTTCGACCACATCGATGCGGTCCACCAGTTTGTGTTGGGTTTTGAATTCTACGATGCGAAGCGCTGCAGCAATGGCCTGGCTGGCGTAGTCCCCGGCTTCATGTCCTCCCATACCATCGGCGACCATCCACAGGCCTGCCTCGGATCGATCCAGCACCGCATCTTCGTTCAACCTGCGAACGTTGCCGCGATGCGTTCGATGTGCACTGGCAAAGGCCAACGCCGGTGCCAGCAACTGGGCTTCAGACATGGCTGTACCTCAATGCAGTGGTTGGTGCGAGTGGCTCACCAAGACTGAACCAGCCCTCACCCCACATAGGCAGTCGATCCCGGTGCAACAGACGAACATGTTCGTCTTCTGTCTGCACGAGCGTGCCGTTGGTGGAATGATCAACGAGTTCGAACCGATGACCACGTGCGGGAAACTCAATGGTCGCGTGAAGTGCGGAAACAAACGCGCCAGGAATGCAAAGGTCGGCTTCGGCAGAATTACCAAGCAAAAATGCAGTGCCAGGCGTGACGACGTATTCCCGATCCATCCAGATCAGGATCAATCGGGAAGGGGCGATCTCCCCATTACTCAACGACTCCCTGTCGCTCTGCACGCTCAGTTCCTGATACGGACTCCTGCGGCAAAGCATAGGCAAAGACGCATTAAACAGGTGATAACCCCGTCACATGCAGGCGACGGAGCGTCACACGCAAGTGACGGAGTTATGTCGCGACCAATTCAGATTGGCGTCATCTCACTGTCAGACTTTTCGAGCGCCCTTGAAATCCGGGGTGCGCTTTTCCATGAAGGCGGCGATGGCTTCTTTGTGCTCGGGTGAAACGTACGCCACCTTCAGGCCTTCGCCTTCCCGCTGCTGGACCAGTTTGAGATCGGTCTCCGCCGCATTCTGGGTAGCCAGCTTCTTGATCATGCGCAGCGCAACCTGCGGGTTTTCACCCATGGAACGTGCAACCGAAATGGCAGCGTCGACCAGATCCTCCGGCGCGACCACCCTGTCAACAAGCCCGAGGCTGAGTGCTTCATTGGCATCAACCGTACGACCGGTCAACATGAGTTCATTCGCCTTGCCAAAGCCAACACGGGCAAACACGAATCGGGAACTGGCCAGTTCAGGCACCAGACCCATCTTCACGAACCGCAGGGACAATTTGGCGTTGGTGCTGGCGACGAGATAGTCCATCGGCAGAATCAACGTCGTGCCAAGACCGATCGCGGCGCCGTTGACCGCCGCAACCACTGGTTTGGAATCCCGCATCAGCCCTACCCAGTCCTGGGATCGCGCACTGCGCCCCAGTGACGCGCCTTCCGACTGAGCCTTGAACACTGCTTCGATATCAGCACCAGCGCAGAAACCGCGACCCGCGCCAGTCATGACGATGGCCCCGATATTGTCATCGGCATTGGCGGTAATGACTGCATCGGCCAGTTCTTCTGCCATCTGGTAAGTCCAGGCATTCAAGCGCTCCGGACGATTGAGGGTTATCAGGCAGACGTTATCGCGATTCTCGGACAGTATGGTTTGGTAGGTCATGGCTCCCCCGGTTATTGGTCACACTCAGATCAGCAGCAGAATACCGCCGATGATCAACACGGCGCCCAGGATGTGTTTGAAATTGATCTGCTCGCGAAGTATCCAGATGGCCGTGACAAAGGTAAACAGCAGCTCCACCTGGGCGACCGCACGAACCAGTGCTGCGCTCACCATCGTCATGGCGGTAAACCATCCGGCTGAAGCGCCTGCTCCGACCAATCCAACCCACACTCCCGATCGCCTGGCTCGCCAGACATCCCCAAGTTGGCCTGGCTCTCGAATCACCAGAAACAACCCCATCAGTACGACCTGCATGGCAAGCGCAACAGCCAGAGTCGCCGCGGCGCGTTCAACCGCGTCGCCCTGGGCCAGCGACATTGAAGCCGCACGATAACCCACCGCTGACAACGCAAATCCGCTGCCAGCAAGCAAACCCAGGACGACCGCCCGCTTGCCACTCAACAGTTCCCTGATTGAAGACTTGCCTGACAAAAGCACGACGCCGACGAACGAAATCGTTATGCCGATCAACATGATCCAGGTCAGCGACTCACCAAACAGGATGAATCCAAGCAGGGCTGCCTGCAGCGTCTCGGTTTTCGACAGCGCCGTCCCAACTGCAAAATTGCTGTCAACCATCGACGCAAGCAACGCAGACGTCGCGAACATCTGGGCAACGCCGCCAATCAGGCAGTAGCCAAAGAACGTCGTCGTCAGGGTGTGCAACACCTGATCGTTCATGACCAGCGATGCATAAACCCAGGCAAACGGCAGCGCATAGACAAACCGGACAAAGCTGGCACCATTCACTGACAACTTGCCCGCCAGCCGACGTTGCAGTAACGATCGCAGATTCTGCAGAAAAGCAGCGCCGACCGTGATGATGATCCAGGAGTCCATCAGCCAGGATTTCCGGCTGGTTGCCCAACGAGCACGGGATTCAGGGAAAACTGTCGGAATCGCCACAGCAGCCCCACAGCAGCCACCGCCAGCCCGGTCGTCAATCCCATCCAGAACCCGTTCGGACCATAGGCATCAAAACCGAGGTAGCCATAACCAAGGATGACACCAACCGGAAAGCCGATCCCCCAATAGGCAAACAAGGCGATATACATTGGCGCCTTGGTGTCCTTGTAACCACGAAGCGAACCCAGTGCGGTCACCTGCGTGTCATCGAACAGTTGAAACAAAGCAACGAACACAAGCATCTGAACCGCCATCGCGGTGACTTCGGCATCATTGGTGTACAGACCAGGAATCCACATCCGACAGACCAGAACCAAAATCGCTGCCAGAAGAGCAAAAATTGCCGCAACACCGATCGCCATCCAGCCACTGCGCCGCGCTGCCGCGAGATCGCCGGCACCGACATTGAAGCCAACACGAATGGCAGCCGCCATACCTATTCCCATGGGCAACATGAACGTCAGCCCACCCACGTTCATCGCGATCTGATGCGCTGCGACCGCTTCAACGCTGATCCGTCCGATCAACAAGGTCACGGCGGAAAACATGGCCATTTCAAGAAAATTGGAGAGGCCGATTGGCACTCCAAGCCGTACCAGACGCCCAATGGCTCTGAAGTCCGGCCAGCTGAATCGGTCGAACAATCCACTGGCACGCATCCTTGAATGCCGGACGATGAAGACCATGGCGATGAACTGGCTCCACGCGATGATTGCCGACGAATAACCGCAACCCATGCCGCCCAGTTTTGGCATGCCAAAATTGCCGTAGATGAATGCATAGTTCAGCAGGATCTTGGTCGGCAGCGAAGCCAGCGCAAGCATCATCGCGGGTTTGGTCCAGGAATTACCTTCGCAGAGATAACGCAGGGCAAAAAAGCACAGCAGCGGCATGACACCGTAGGAGAGGGCGTGCAGATAACCTACCGCGATCGGAATAGCGCGAGCATCTACACCGATGGCGTGATAGATCGGCTCAACATTATTGAACAGCGTCACCAGGACCAGACCACCCGCGAGCGAAATGAACAGCGCCTGGCGCACCACCTCGCCCATGTCGGAAACTCGACCTGCACCATGCAACTGCGCGACGGTGGGGGTTACCGCCATCACGATGCCGGCGACCAGGAACTGGGTAGGGAAGTACAAATTGCCACCCAGTGTCACGCCGGCCATATCCGTAGGGCTGACGTGTCCAACCATCACCGCGTCGGCAACACCCATGAACATCTGCGATAGCTGAGCGAGCACCATGGGTGCTGCCAGTCGCAGCAGAATGCCAAGTTCACCGCGCACATGTACCTCGTCGGGAAATAAAGCGAAAGGTGGTGTCAACCTCGCCCGCAGGTCTGATAGACCTCGTCTATCGAATCAATCGAAGGATTCGAATGGCCAGTGGGGCATTCAGCCGTATACTGCGACTCGCAAGCACGAAACCGATAACCATTGAGGAGGATACCTTATGGAACTCAAGGTCAGTAAAACCCTGCAGCATCTCAAGGATGCATTTGCGGGCGAATCCCAGGCCAACCGTCGCTATCTGTACTTCGCTGCGAAGGCGGACGTCGAGGGCGAGAACGACGTTGCAGCGGTATTCCGCTCAACGGCAGAAGGCGAGACGGGCCATGCACACGGCCACCTCGAGTACATGGAAGGTGTTGGCGATCCAGCAACGGGACTACCGATTGGCTCCACTCGCAACAACCTGAAAGCGGCGATCGCCGGCGAAACCCACGAGTACACCGATATGTACCCTGGCATGGCCAAGACCGCTCGAACTGAAGGTTTTGACGAGATCGCCGACTGGTTCGAGACGCTGGCGAAGGCAGAGCGTTCACACGCCAATCGCTTCCAGAAGGCTCTGGACGCACTGGCGTAAGTCGCAGCCCCGCGACACCAAAAGGGGCCGCATGCGGCCCCTTTTTCATGGTGGACAATGCTTCAACAGCGGTTGATGGAGATCTCGACATGGTGGTGAAAGAAGGCAATCTCAGTGCACCTGAGCGTCAGCCACTGGGCTGGCAGAAGGAGGAATTCTGGGATCACGACAAGCTCAATCATGAGCTCGAGCGTGTGTTTGACATCTGTCATGGCTGTCGTCGCTGCGTAAACCTGTGCGACAGCTTTCCAACGCTCTTCGATCTCGTCGACGAATCGCCGACGATGGAAGTCGATGGCGTCAATAAAGCCGACTTCATGAAAGTGGTTGATCAATGCTTTCTCTGTGACCTCTGCGCCGAAACCAAGTGTCCTTATCTTCCGCCCCACGAATGGGCGGTGGACTTTCCACATCTGATGCTGCGAGCCAAAGCGCAGAAATTCAAAGCCGGTGATACCACCTGGCGTGATCGCATCATCACCAGTACCGATCCCGTGTTCGACCTCGTTTCAATACCCGGGATCAACCGTCTGGCCAATGCAGCGGCCGGTAGTCCAACGCTGCGTGAGTGGGGCCAGAAAATGGTCGGGATTCACGCGCAGGCACCACTGCCAAATTTCACTGCCAAAACCGTCAGCCGTTATCAGCCCGATACGTCTGGCGATGATCTCGTCACAAGAGCCTGCACGCGTACCACGGGAAAGGTTGCGATCTACGTCACCTGCTATGGCGACCACAATGAGCCAGAGGTGATCGAGGACATGGTCGCCGTATTTGTACACAACGGCATCAGCGTCAAGTTGCTCAAGGATGCGCGTTGCTGCGGCATGCCTAAACTTGAACTCGGCGATCTGCACAAAGTGGCCGCGCTCAAGGACACCAACCTGCCGATCTTTCTCGACGCCATTCGCGACGGGTACGACATCATCGCGCCCATTCCTTCGTGCGTACTGATGTACAAACAGGAACTGCCGTTGATGTTCCCAGATGATGACGACGTCGCCAAGGTGCGTGACCGCTTCTTCGACCCTTTCGAGTATCTGATGCTGCGACACAAGGCCGGGCTGATTCTGACGAACTTCGCAACAACGCTTGGCAAGGTGGCTTACCACGTGGCCTGCCACCAGCGGGTGCAGAACTTCGGCATGAAGACGCGCGAGTTCCTGGAACTGGTTCCCGGCACTGAAGTCACCGCAATCGAACGGTGTTCCGGTCACGATGGCACCTATGCCGTGAAAGCAGAAACCTACGACAAGGCGATGAAAATCGTTCGACCTGTGGTGCGCAGGGTCAACGAAATCGAACCGGACAGCTTTGGATCGGATTGCCCGATGGCAGGTCGGCTGATCGCGCACGGACTCGACAGGCAGGATCCGGACTCACCGCACGCTGCGGAACACCCCATCACCATGATTCGCCGCGCTTATGGAATCACCTCATGAAAAAACTCTCACGACAGGATCTGTTCGGGCTCGAGGCATACGCAGAAGCTCGGCCCACCTTCCGCAAACAGG
>JANNBJ010000053.1:0-10184 GCA_031385325.1 Gammaproteobacteria bacterium
TAGCCCGGACTATTCATGAACATTCTGCTGCGGCTGTCGATATACGCGAAAACACAGGGCGTGCTCCTTCCAGGTGCTCGACGTACTGTAAAGTACGCCTGCGCGCCTTACAGTCCGCGCCACCCTGTCTTTTCGCGCATCTCGGCACCCTCGCGACGAACCTTCATGAATAGTCCGGGCTGGCAGTTCGCAGCCATGATCAGACGAAATCGAGATCCGGATTTTGATGAAGCAAATCGCGGGCAGCTTCAACCTCCGAGGTCTTCGCCTTGAGCACGTCATTCACGAATTTGAAATAGACATCGAATATGCGTGTCGTAGCGCCATCTTCGACAACGAAGAACGGGGCTCTTTCCACTTGATGTTGGTTGGCGATGCGCATGCCTTCGCTATGCGCATCGCGTTCATCGGCAATGACGATGCGATCGATCAGGTCGAGATAACCGTCGCGTTCCAGCCGCATCGAGACGTCTGCGCATTTCCCACATGGCTCACCGTTCGCCAGAATTTTTTTGACGAAGGTGATGTGCATGGGATCAGCGATGGACGATCTTGACGACGTTCTGGGCGTGCAGACCGCATTCTTTCTGTGTGGCTTCTTCCCACCACCATCGACCAGCACGCTCGTGTTCGTGTGGAGCAATGGCGCGAGTGCAAGGCTCGCATCCAATGGACACAAAACCGCGGTCATGCAGGGCGTTATAGGGCACGTCATTGGTGCGGATGTACGACCACACATCCGCAGACGACCAGCCAGCCAACGGGTTGAACTTGGTCACGGTGTGATCGACCGTCGAAAAGGCCTTGTCGGTCTGCTCGAGTGGCACGTCGATGCGCGTCACACTCTGATCACGGCGTTGTCCGGTGATCCAGGCGTCCAGGGTGGCCAGTTTTCTGCGCAAGGGCATGATCTTGCGAACTCCGCAGCACTCGTTGTGGCCATCTTTGAAGAACGAGAACAGGCCTTTTTCGGAAACCAGGCGCTCGACAGCTGAGGCTTCGGGCATCAGCATTTCGATTTTCACGTTGTAACGCGAACGAACGTCTTCGATGAAACGGTAGGTTTCTGGATGCAGTCTGCCGGTGTCCAGGCTGAACACACCGACCTCGATTCCGAGGCGATGCGCCATGTCCAGAAGTACGACGTCTTCCGCGCCGCTGAAGGAGATGGCAATCTTGTCAGATGCGAATCGTGACGCCGCGTCCAGCAGGATGTCTTCCGGTGACGGTTCGTGCAGTTGAATGTGTGTACTTGGGTTGTCCATTGCCATTGTCCCGTCTGGTTCCCGTCTAAAGTTTGGTCGCGCGCTCGCTTGTGATCGCGGTTGCGGCTCACCTGAGTGAATCCTCATCAGGTTGAGTTCAGATTTAGCCAGGGCAGCGTAGCAATGCCGGATAACGGTTATAAATACTGAGTGGCTATATGCTTAATCTGGCAGGTCGCTCTGGAGGGGAGTCAGCATTGGATATCGTGTGTCTGGATTTGGAAGGCGTTTTGATCCCGGAGATCTGGCAAGCCGTCGCCCGTGAAGTGAATGAAGACCGGCTGCAGAAAACCACTCGAGATATCCCGGTTTATGACGACCTGATGCAGTATCGACTGGCGATCATCGCTGAAATCGGTCTGTCCCTGACCACGATCCGGAAGGTCATCTCTCAACTCGATCTGCTGCCCGGCGCCGGTCGTTTCCTCGATCAGCTTCGGGCTGAATACCAGGTGGCCATCCTGTCGGACACGTTCTACGAATTCGGCATGCCTTTCATGGCCAAAATGGGGTTTCCGTTCCTGCTTTGCCACAAACTGGTCATTACCAACGACATTATCACCGGCTATGCCCTCCGCCAACCGGACCCAAAACGGGCTTCCGTAAAGGCATTCCGCACCCTTCGGTACAACGTAACGGCGGCTGGTGATTCCTATAACGATGTCCCCATGCTTGAAGAGGCCGATCGGGGCTTTTTCTTCTGCGCGCCGGATAACGTGATCAAGCAGTTTCCGCAATATCCGGTCACGACGTCTTACGATGAACTTCTGGCGCGCATCAAGGCCGGCCATCCGTGATCTGGACCACCCGACAGGGCAGGCTCCAGGGGTAAGGACCACGTTCCAATGCGTCGAAAAGCTTGCACCGATAATCCTGCCTTCCGTCAGAAAGAGCGATCTTGTATACAAAATATGCTTGACTGAGTCATATTCGACGAATAACGTGTTTTGGACTCACCTATTGTCAACAATCGTGGCTGAACCGACACAGCTGATTTCAGGCGCAACACTGGCTGAGCAAGTCATGGCAGCGCTTCAGCGCGCCATCGTGACCGGAGAGTTTTCGCCTGGCACCAAACTCAGCGAAACCGATCTTGCCAAGCGGTTTGGGGTCAGTCGTGGACCACTGCGAGAAGCCATACGCAGACTGGAGATTCGTCGGCTGCTGACCGTTGTCCCGAATGTCGGAGCACGCGTGGTTTCGCTCGACAATCAGCAGCTCGTTGAACTGTTTGAAACCCGGGAAGCGCTTGAAGGCCAGGCCGCCCGACTGGCGGCCGAGCGGATGAGCGATCAGGCCATTGCCGATTTACAGGGGTTGCTTGATCGACACGCCGCTGTCATTTCGGCTGCCGACGGTCGCGCGTACTATCAGGAAGAGGGCGACTACGATTTCCACTATCGCATTGCCCATGGTTCGGGCAATTCGCTATTGGCAGGAATTCTTCTCGATGATCTTTATCAGCTGCTGCGCATGTATCGATTTCGGTTGTCGGCGGCGCATGGGCGGGCTGAACAGGCGTTGCTCGAACACCGTCAGATCCTCGCCGCGATTTCCGAACGTGATGGTCCGTTGGCCGAACTGTTGATGCGGCGGCACATTGCCCGTGGCCGTAATCGACTTGCCGGGCAGGTCGAAGTTGACCAGGAATGAGCGCGATCCCATTGATCTATATTCATAAACTATCCAAACCTCACAGGAGATCGAACTCATGAGTGCAGGACGAAAGCTTCGTGTAGCCATCGCCGCCGAAAAACCACTGCAGATTCCCGGCGCCATCAACGCCTATGCGGCGATGCTCGCGGAGCACAGCGGGTTCAAGGCGATCTATCTGTCCGGCGCGGGAATTGCCAACGCATCCTACGGGCTGCCGGATCTGGGCATGACCAGCATGAATGACGTCCTGGAAGACGTCCGGCGGGTAACCGCCGCATGCAGCCTGCCGCTGCTGGTGGATATCGACACTGGATGGGGTGGGGCGTTCAACATCAGCCGCACCATCAAGGAAATGATCAGCGCCGGTGCTGGCGCCGTCCATATCGAAGACCAGGTTGCACAGAAACGATGTGGTCATCGTCCGAACAAGGAAATCGTCTCCATCGATGAAATGTGTGATCGGATCAAAGCGGCGGTGGATGCGAAGACCGATCCGGATTTTGTGGTAATGGCTCGAACAGACGCATTGGCTGTTGATGGATTCAACGCAGTGATTGAGCGTGCCGGACGATTTGTCGAAGCCGGCGCCGACGCGATCTTCGCCGAAGCCATGACCGATATCGACATGTACAAGCCAGTGGTAGAGGTTGCCCGCGTACCGGTTCTGGCGAACCTGACGGAATTCGGACAGACGCCTTTGTATACTGTGGACCAGCTTCGGGAGGTGGGTATCAGCATGGCGCTCTATCCGCTCTCCGCGTTTCGGGCCATGAGCAAGGCCGCACTGGCGGTTTACTCGGCCATTCGCAACGAAGGCACACAAGCTTCGGTGGTCAACCTCATGCAGACCCGCATGGACCTGTACGATCACCTGGGCTATCACGAATACGAAAAAAAGCTCGATGAGCTGTTTCAGAGCAACCGGGGGGCAAACTGATGGTAGAGAAAAAACTGGGTGGCGCTGGGCTACGGGGCCAGAGTGCCGGCGATACCGCACTGTGTACGGTCGGCAAGACGGGCACCGGCCTGACGTACCGTGGTTACGATATTTCCGATCTGGCCAGAAACGCCGGATTTGAAGAGGTTGCCTATCTGATCTTCTACGGCGAGTTGCCCAATGCTGCACAGCTTGCGGCTTACAAGAAGGAGCTGAAGTCGCAGCGAAAGCTGCCCACGACGCTGCTCGAAGTGCTGGAGCGAATTCCGGCGTCTGCTCATCCAATGGATGTGATGCGGACCGGTTGTTCGATGCTCGGCAATCTGGAGCCGGAAGGTGATTTTTCCCAACAGCAGAAGGTTGCGAATCGTCTGCTGGCAACACTGCCCGGCATCATCAACTACTGGTATCGCTTCACCCACGAGGGCGTACGTATTGATACCGAGTCGGACGAAGACACTCTGGCCGGTCACTTCCTGAAGACGTTGTCCGGCAAGACACCCAGTGCACTGCATCGGCAGGTGATGGACGTGTCGCTCATCCTCTACGCAGAGCATGAGTTCAATGCATCAACCTTCACCGCGCGAGTCTGTGCATCAACCCTGTCGGACATGCACTCCTGTGTCACCGGAGCTATTGGTTCGCTGCGTGGACCGCTGCATGGCGGTGCCAACGAAGCGGCAATGGAACTGATCGAGAAGTTCCAGTCGGCCGAACAGGCAACACAAGGTGTTCTCGACATGCTCATCCGCAAGGACAAGATCATGGGCTTTGGCCATGCGATCTACCGCACGTCGGATCCACGCAATGTCATCATCAAACAGTGGGCTGAAAAACTCGCGAACGAAGTGGGGGACAAGGTGCTGTACCCCGTGTCGTGTGCGATTGAAAAAGTGATGTGGGACCAGAAGGAACTGTTTGCCAATGCAGACTTTTTCCACGCCGCAACCTACAACTTCATGGGCATCCCGACCAAACTCTTCACCCCGATTTTCGTGTGTTCACGTGTCAGTGGGTGGGCCGCCCACGTCATGGAGCAGCGCAGCAATAACCGCATCATTCGTCCCAGCGCGGACTATATCGGACCTGCTCCACGCAAACTGGCCCCCATCGCCAATCGATGATCGATCCGCCAGCGCCGGGTAGCTCGCCGCCCGGTGTTGTTGGAGGAAGGAAGGAGGAGGGAAGAGGGAGGAGAGAGGAGTGACGATGCAGGATTTCAACAACAAGGTTGCGTTTGTAACCGGGGCAGCCAGCGGTATTGGCCTCGGCATGACCAAAGCGTTTGTTCGCGCCGGCATGCGGGTGATGATGGCTGACATTGAGAGCAAAGCTCTGTCATCGGCCGCAGAACGAGTTCGTGCAGAGTGTTCCCCGAAGGACGCAAGTTCGATCAGCACCCTCGTCTGTGACGTGTCAGATCGTGCCTCAGTGTTCGCAGCGGCAGATCAGACGCTGCGGACATTCAACAAGGTTCACGTCGTGTGCAATAACGCCGGAGTGACCAGCGGTGGCCTCATGGAGGAGTGTTCCGAAGGTGACTGGAGCTGGGTCATCGGTGTGAACTACCTTGGTGTGCTGCATGGATGTCAGGCATTTCTGCCCCACATCAAACGCCAACAGGAAGGTGGACACGTGGTCAACACCTCGTCCATGGCTGGGGTGCTGGGAGGTATGCCCGCATGGGGGCCATACAATTCCACCAAGTACGCAGTCGTGGGGCTCACCGAGGTGTTGCGGCAGGAAGGTCGTACCGGTGGTTTCGGCGCGTCCGTCCTGTGTCCAGGTGGTGTCAATACCAACATTTTCGAAGCGCCGCGCAATCGACCCTCACGTTTTGGTCCGCAGGAATCGGTGGTAGCCGACAAGATGACCGCCGATGACATCACCAAGGGCATCAACCCGGATATCGTCGGTCGTCTGGTGCTGGAAGCAATCCAGGCGGATCGACAGTTCATCTTCACCGATCCCAGACTGCGGTCGCGAGTGGAACGACGACACGAAAAAATGATGGCCGATTTTCAGTGGGCGGCGGAGTCAAACGCCCTGGTCAGTGCAGGCGCGCCAGGTGCAAAGCTTTCTGGCTGAACCCGCACTGACAGAAAAGGGCCTAGAATTTTCAGGATGATCACCATCAAGGACAACCAGGACAGTGTTCCGTCACCCGAAGAGCTGAAGGCGCTTCGTGCCAGGGCCGTTGATACGCACAAAGCCGGCCGTCACGTCGAAGCCATTACCCTGTATCGACAATTTCTCGTCAGTGTCCCTGGTGATGCTGCAATCTGGTCCAACCTTGGTGTTGCGCATCGAATTCGACAGGAGTTCGATGCGGCCGTCGCCTGTTATATGCGAGCACTGGAGCTGAAACCCAATGATTCGGGCTTTCTCTCGAATTTAGGCAACGCGCTCAAGGATCTGGATCAGCTTGATGAATCACTGGCTGCGCACTCGAAAGCGGCAAGCATCGCACCCAGCGACTACAACACACGGCACAACTATGGGATCGCCCTTCGAGATGCCGGCCGCTTTACTGAATCGTTGGCCGAGTTCGCGGCCGCTTCCCGCATCGATCCGAATAACGCCAATCCCCGTTGGGACAGCGCCGTAAGCCATCTCTACCTTGGCGATTACGCTGCGGGTTGGGCCGAATATGAGTGGCGCTGGAAGATTGGCGAAGTTGAAAAACGCTCCAGTACGTTGCCTGAGTGGCGGGGGGAGGATCCAGGCGGGCGGGCGATCTACTTTTATCCCGAACAGGGATTTGGCGATACATTGCTGGCCGTGCGGTTCCTGCCGTGGGTCAAGGCACAGGGTGCCAAAGTTTATCTGGAGTGCAAGGCGCCCCTGCGCAGACTGTTTGCGGAACTCGATGGGGTTGATGAACTCTGCGATCCGGCCGGACCCCTGCCAAAGGACGTCGCGCTGCATGCCCCTCTGATGGCGTTGCCCGGCTTGTTTCGAGCCACGCTTGCGAATCTGCCACCGCCTTTGCGCCTTTGCATTCCCGAAGCTGCACGCGCCCGTGCACGCTCGTTGATGGGGCCCGTAGACGGGAGATTGCGAGTGGGTGTGATCTGGTCGGGTAGCGTCACGTTCAAGCGTAATCACAAGCGATCCGTTGGTGTCGAACGCTTTGTGCCACTGGCCCACGTGCCCGGAGTGCAACTGTATTCACTGCAGAAGGGGCCGCGAGAGGGTGACATTGCTGAACGTGGCGCGGCTTCGGTGATGATCGATCTTGGCTCGAGGGTCGAGGATTTTGCGGAAACCGCTGCCTGTATCGAAGCGCTAGATCTTGTCGTCATGACCGATTCCTCCGTTGCGCACCTGAGCGGCTCGTTAGGGCGCCCCGTCTGGAACCTGCTGAACTATGCAGCGTACTGGTTGTACCTGTGGAACCGGGAGGACACACCCTGGTATCCGAGCATGCGACTCATCAGGCAACCGAAGGCAGGTGATTGGGACAGCGTGTTTGCACAGGTTCGAGCGGATCTTGCACAGGCGGCTGAACGGAAACGAAAAGGCGAACATCCGTTCGGTCATTGATCCGGAGCAACTTGACCGATGGTTGCACCAGATGCCTGCGCGGCTTACGGTGGTTCATCAAATTCAGGGGAAGTCAGAATGATTCAGTGGATGCGTTGTCTGTCGATGTTCATCACCCTTCCGCTCATCTGCATCAGTCATCTGAATGCGGCGGAGCCAGACTGGAATGCCGTTGAAGCCCAGACGTTGAGTCACTTTCAGGCGTTGGTGCGGTTTGATACCCAGGATCCACCAGGGCGTGAAGAAGAAGCCGCGACTTACCTGCAAAAAGTCATGGCTGCAGAGGGTATTGACGTCAGCGTTTACGCGCTGGAAGCGCATCGACCCAACGTCGTGGCGCGACTGAAGGGAAACGGCAGTAAACGACCCCTGTTGATCATGGGGCACACCGATACGGTCAATGTCGATCCGAAAAAGTGGATTCATCCTCCGTTTTCTGCCAATCGGGAAGGGGGCTATATCTATGGTCGTGGCACGGTCGACGACAAGGACAACGTGGTGGCAGCGCTGATGACGATGCTGACACTGAAGCGACTCAAGGTGCCCCTCGATCGAGATGTCATCTTCCTGGCGGAATCCGGCGAAGAAGGGTCCACGCGAGTCGGTATTCAATACATGGTCAATGAACACTTCGACCAGATCGACGCACAATATTGTCTCGCTGAAGGCGGCGGAGTGAGCCGCCAGAATGGCCAAGTCGTGCGGGCAGGCATCGCCACGACGGAGAAGATTCCACGCGCCATCCTGCTGACCGCACGTGGCCCGGCAGGGCATGGCTCAGTGCCGCTGGAATCCAATGCGTTGACACATCTGTCGGTCGCGGTTGCGGCGCTGGCCAACTGGCGTATTCCGATACGCTTGAACGAAACCACAACAGCCTACTTCAAACGCCTTGCAGAAATTTCGCCTCCCGAAAGTGCGCAGCGGTATGCCGACGTCCTGCATCCGGATCCGGAAATTCGCGGCAAGGCAGATGAGTACTTTCGCAAGAACGAGCCCATGCATGCGTCCATGCTTAGATCGTCCATGTCGCCTACCATCATTCAGGGCGGATATCGTGTGAACGTCATTCCTTCCGAAGGGACAGCCACCATCGATACTCGGCTGGAGCCATCGGAAGATCCCGAAGCGTTCCTCGAGCAGGTGAAAGGCGTGATCAATGATCCTGCCATCGAAGTGACCTGGGCCCCCAGAGATGTACGACCTGCCGGTGTATCACCGCTCGGCACCGAGGCATTCAGCGTTCTGGAAGCCAACGTACAGAAACACTACAACGCGCCGACGTTGCCCGTCATGCTGACCGGCGGCACCGACATGGCCTATCTGCGAACGCGTGGGATGCAGTGTTATGGCATCGGACCGGCCACGGATGCGGAAGACGGACCAAAGGGATTTGGGCCGCACAGTGATCAGGAACGAATTCTCGAAAGCGAACTCCATCGTTTTGTACGTTTCAACTTCGACGTGGTGAAGGATCTGGCTGGTGCCAAGCAGTGATGCTTTATCGCCTGGTGAAGTCGATATGCAATTCGTTCAGCGCTCTGAGGGCGTAGTTCGGGTAATGGCGCAGGTTGTTCTTGCCTGGCGTCAACCGGAATTCATCGATGTGATCGATGAACGCCTTGAATCCCCAATAGAGTTCACGGCGTGCCAGTGGTGCGCCCAGGCAATAGTGGGTGCCTGAACTGAAGCCGAGGTGACTGGCTGCGTTGCGTCGTTCCAGGTCGACGTCGTCGGGATTGCTGAAGTGTCTGGCGTCACGATTGCCCGCGGCAAATCGTGCATCGAGCACAGCACCTTTCGGGATCGAAACCCCATGCATTTCGACGTCGACTTTCGCGGTTCGAGTCAGACCTTGCACGGGACTTTCGAGTCGCACCACTTCTTCGCAGAATGTCTTGAGGTATAAGTCGGGCTCAGACTTGAGCTTGTCCCACACACGAGGACTCTGTGCCAGCAGCATGATGCCGGCGGACAGCGCATTGGTCGTCGTTTCAGAACCACCCACAAACGTGTCCTGCATCATTTCTGCGTGCAATTCATTGTCAGTCAGCGTGCGTCCCCAGCCCGGCACTTCAGTATTCACCAGATCGGACAGCAATGTGTCATCCGGCTCTTTGCGCAGGCGTTCGAAGATGGGTTGAAAGTAGTGCTGCGCCTGAACCTCCATTTCAGTGGCCCAGATCACCTGTTCCTTCGAGAGGTTGAATCCGGTGCCGCGAAACCACGCGTCGGTCCAGGCCTTGATCTGCCAGATATCCTGATCCCTCGCACCCATCTGCCTGCAGATGATGATGAGTGGCAGGGGAACCGCATACTGTTTAACCAGATTGCAGTGACCATCTTCGATGAATCTGCCCATCAACTCGTAAGCCAACGACTCAACTTCGGGATCGAGTTCATTGATACGTTTGGGTCTGAACGCCTGGTCGAAGATTGAGCGCATCTGCTTGTGGTCAGGGTCATCGCGGGCAGCCAGCGATGCACCGGGTACCCAGCCCTTCTCGAGAAACATCTCGTAGGCCATACGCGCATTGCCGGTCAGAAGCGCATGATCATTGCTCGGCCGCAGGTTTGAAAATCGCTCGGTGTCCAGGCAGATGGTGCGCAGGTCTTCGTAGCGCGTGATGACGTAGATACCGGTGCGCGGGTCCTGCCATACCGGCGCCTGTTCACGCAGCAAATCATATGTCGGAAAGGGGCATTCGAGAATTTCCGGATCGGCCAGTGTCACCTCCGCCAGGGTGCGAGGACACACAGGATTTTCCATTCGATTGATT
>JANNBJ010000070.1:0-9835 GCA_031385325.1 Gammaproteobacteria bacterium
GTCGCGTAATCCGTGGTAGGCAACCCACGTCATCAACGAGGTGAAAGCAAACTCGAACCCGCCAAAGCCACCACTCAGATAGGCGGCGCCAGCGCCAGCAATCATCACTGCGTTGAATTTCTGACGGGCGGGTTCTGCCAACCGCGAACTCAACGTGATGTAGCCCAGACCGATGAGTACGGGGGCGATCCAGTTCATCAGGCTGAGCGCTTCCAGCTTGAGGAGCAATAACTCGGTGAAAAGCATGTTCTGTCCGGTCAGATTGTGTTCAAGGGCTATCACCCGGCTCGCGACGATCGCTCCAGTCCGGGCCAGATGCCTGAACGAGTGTTTCAAAACCTTGCAAGGCGACCCTGTCGGCCTGTGGATCGCGCATCAATCGCTGCATGGCGTGATGCGTGTTATAGAGTCCAAACAGTTGCCAGGCCAAGGATTTGGATTCCAATTTGGCGTCGAGTTCCTGAAGTTTCTGGGCTTCCTCGATAACCGATATAAACAAGCCGATGAACTCATACAGGGTTGCCACAACAAAGTCCCGACTCGCGCCTTCGACGTCGTCGAATTCCGCTGCCGCTGAAACGAAAGGGCAGCCACCTGGCAGGCCGGAGCGAGAAGCCCAACCGAGCCACAGCTCGAAGAGTCGACGCAAACGTGGCAGACCCGCTGGAGCCAGGAGTGCAGGTTCGACGATCTCTCGTTGAGCCAGTTCGGCGGCAGTTTTCAGGAGTTCAAGCCGGAGCGCCTCTGCCGAGCCAAAGTGTGCGAACACGCCGCTCTTGGAGACCATTGCCCGTTCAGCCAAACCGCCAATGGTCGCGCCGGCAAAACCGTTCACACTGATGATTTCGAGCCCTTGTTGCAGCAGCCTTGCGTGAGTGTGGTCGTGTTTGGTCATGCTGGATAAATAGCACGATCGTTCATTTATCGCAAACCGAGCCGTTCCGGGCACGCAATGTAGGCGACGAAAAAACGCAGTGGTGTCATGGTTTGCATCGGCTGATTTTCGTGAGGGTCCCAAGCCTGCCTGCACGAACCGGGATTTGAATGACAATTCGATTTACCCCGGAAAGCCCATGTTTGCCATGTGCGTGCGGTCACGGTTTGCCCGGACTCAGGCGCGTAGAGTCGAGTCAGGAATTGAACTGATCTGATCTGCGGGGTCATTGAAAATGCACAAGGTGAAGGGATTCACACTGGTTGAACTGCTGGTAGTCGCGGTAGTGCTTGCGATTTTCGCGGCGATCGTCGTACCTCAGTTCGCCAGTACAACCGACGAAGCCAAACTGTCAGCGTTAAAAAGCGACCTGGCTGGCATACGGGGCGCGATCGATCTGTATCGTCAGCAGCATTCGGCATTTCCAGGTGCTGCTGCGGCAACCGGTGCAACCTGCCCAAACAGCGGCACCGCAGGTACCGGTGCAATCAACACTGGAGCCGCCGTGGTTTCTCAGTTGACCATGTACACCAATATTTCCGGCCAGGCCTGTTCGACGACCAATGCAACTTTCAAGTTTGGTCCGTACGTCAAGGCCGATGTGCTGCCTGCCAACGCACTCACAGGTAGCGCCGCGATTGCGATGGTCAGCGCAGGAAACCTCGTGATGACCGGTGCTGTTGCACCAGGTCTCGGCTGGAAGTATGACTATGTGGTGGGCAAGTTCATTGCAGACCACGTCGACTACGACGACCTGTAGCGGTGCAGGCAGGAGCTGTTGACTGATCTGTCAACGCCCACATGATCACAGCCGCCCAATGCGGCTTGCACCATTGCACCCTGGCACACATGGAATTGAGTACAGGAGATGCCGACTACACTGATCTCCATCGTTGCAGGGATTGCCTTGTTGGGCATCCTGGCCTCAATGGCCGTACCGAGCAGTAATGCGGTGCAGGGTGAACGTGTCGAAGAAACGGCCCGGCAGTTGAAGAGCCTGCTGCAACTCGCGCAGTCCAGAAGCATCGCCACCGGCATCTCGCATGGTGTGCGGTACGATCCCGATATCCCTGTCTTCGAACTGATCAGAGCGAATCTGACCGCAACGCCAGTGGTGGTGCTCGGTCTTGTCAATGATCCCATCAGCAAACAACCGGCGCAGGTCACGATTCCGACCGGTGTCTCCGCACCCACCGGCAAACCATTTTTCTTCAATGTGATCGGCAGCGCGTTCGAGGTTTACTTCGACCGATGGGGCACACCGATCCATCGAGGTGCGTCGATTGTCCAACTCACTACAACTTCGGTACCTTTTAACTATGGCGTGCACCAGAACTCCGTTGCGCTGTCGCCAGTGACGGGCAGGGTGGTCATCAATTGAAAGCGGATCACAGCCCAAACGGATTTGCCTTTCTTGAAGTGCTGGTGGCGGCGGCCATTCTGGCAATTGCGCTGGTTCCGGCCAGCAGCGCATTGCGGGCGGCGAGCGAGCATGGCCGGACCTCTCGGGACCATCTGACCGTTGAGTATCTCGCACTGGCCAAGCTGGAGGATGCGCTGGCGGCGTCATGGGACACACTGAACAACGAAGCCGTCATCACTGGCGGTGTCACCGAGTCCGCACTGTGGTCCGATCCAGCGGGGTCGACGAATCGACGACTGGTGTATGTCTCGCCACACGATATCAACAACGCCGATGGTGACAACAATCCGCTGACCGGTGTCGAAGCCGGGATTCTGCGCGTGCGGGTTGAAGTGAGCGGGACGAATATCCTGTACCAGACACTGGTTGCGAAGTCGTGAACCCTCCAACTGCCCAGGGTTTTTCGGTGATCGAGCTCACCGCTGCACTGGTCATTGCCAGTCTACTGCTGGGTGGCACCTATCGATTGGTCGTACAGACCGCTGCGATGCGTGATGACTCGGAGCGGATCAACGAGACCATTCTTGAAATCCGGTTTGCGCTGGATCGGATGGCACGGACCGCACAGGCCAGTGATCGGATCATGCTGCCGCTTGATCCTGCGATCAGAAGTGTTTTTGCGGTGACGCTGCCAGCCAGCGTGGATCGGAACGGCAACGGCATTGCAGATGCCGATAATGATGGCGATGGAAGAGTGGACGAAGATCCGGGCAGCGATGTCACCAATGACGCCAAACCCGGAATCATTCTTGTCGACGACGACGCCGATGGTTCAACCGACGAAGGGCTTGCAGGCGATGACGATGAGGGCGGTGGGTCAAATGAAGACGGGCTCGACAACACGGATAACGAGGGTGATGGCAGGATCGACGAAGACTATGGCAGTGTCGTTGCGGTCAATGACGACGCCGATGGCAGCACCGACGAGGACTGGTTCGATCCGGTGGTCTATCAGCTGAGTGGCACGATCATCACCGAACGGATGCCGGTACCGTGGGATGTGGACAGTAACGCTGTTCTGAACGGCAAGGACTATGTCACCAACACGATTCTTGAGGGTGTCACCGTGTTCGAAGCACGCCGGCAGACCATCGGCGTCGGCCGGACACTGTTGCATCTGAAAATTTCGGCAATGGATGCCACCAACACCATCCATACGCTGGAAACCTCGGTTCGAATTGGCGGTGTGCCTTGAAAGGGTTTGCCCTTCTCCCGGTGGTGCTTGGCCTCGTCGTTCTCTCGCTTGCGGTACTGGCGCTCAGCCGGCAGGGCGGTTCCTTGTCGACTGCAGCGCGCCATGTGGAGGAGCAGGCGCAACTGGACAACCTGCTGGAAGCCGCCCGGGTGCATGCCAACTGGGAACTCGACCGGCGGGAGTGTGGTGGGTACACGTCGGTCAGCAGTGGGTTGGGTGGGAACAGCTACGGCGCGACGTTTGGCAGCAATCAAGGCTCGCCGGTGAACCTGACACTGAGTGCGACCCTGCCCGGTGGTACCACACAAACACGCCAGCTCACGCAGCATTCAGCCTTCGATGCAGCGACAACAATGCAGATTGTAGTCACCAAGGCGGCTCGTATCATTGAGAGCCCAGACAACAACTTCGGGTCACACAACAAACTGCGTGTGGGCGGGAGCACAGGCATGATCAACAAAAGCCTGATCCAGATTGATCTTTCCTCGCTGCCAACGGCGGTACGGATCACGCAGGCCATGCTCAGGCTAACTGTCGACGCACTAGGCGCGGCCGACACCAGGATTCAGGTACTCCGGGTTATCCAACCCTGGGCGGAAGATCAGGTCACCTGGAGCAAACGGGACGAGGTTGCCCTTGTTCCGGTCAACTGGCGTGTGACGGGTGGAACGACGGCACCGGAGTCCTACGGCAGCACAACAGTGAATGCCACTGGTGCGATAAGCATCGACATCACCGAACTGGTAAGGCTGTGGTACGACGGTGCAGTGCCGAACGACGGATTGTTGCTGGAGATTCCAGCAGCCGTCATGAAACCGACCACCCAACTTTCGTCGGACGACGCCTCTTCGGACCAACCCACGCTCGATGTTTCCTATCGATGTCAGTGTGGATCCGCCTGTAGCGTCGACAACTACGTATCCTGCAACTCGAATTTCAGGGCAAACACGCAGACCTTGCAGCACACCCCCGGGCTTGCGTCGATTAACGGTGCCGCCGCCGTGCCTGCCAATTTTACTGTCGCGGGGATCACTTTTGGCGCCGATGGTGGGCATGTCCTGGCGGTTGGCACTACCCTGCGCGGGTATTCAACAGCCGGCGCGCTGCGGGGCAGTTGTGCCATCGGTCACAGTTTCTCGGGCTTGACCTATGTTTCCGCGGGCGCCGATCGTGGCCGGTTGGTTGGCATCAAGGCGCAGGCCACGCCGCAGATGGTGGTTGTGGGTGCAACCTGCGCCGTGCAGCGCATCCAGAACATCACCGCGCCGACGCTCAGCGATCCTGTGGGCATCACCTACCTGCGTCTGGAACCTGGTGCCCCTCGCGAGCATCAACTGGCGATGGTCAATGCGGCAGGTCTGATCGAGTTCGTTGATTCGACCGGTGTCGTGAAGGGAACGGTGACACCAAGCTATGCGCCCACCACGGTCAGCGACATCGCGCATGTCTACAACCAGGATCGTCTGCTGCTGCTTGACCGTGGCGCTGGTGAGGTGATCACCACCTCACTGACTGGAACCGTCGAAGAGCGCTACGACTACAGTCGTTTCGGATTGATCGATCCCGCCGGACTGACCATCGATATGAACAGCTGCGCGCACGTGCTGGCCAGCCAGACCTCAAACAAGGTGGTCAACCTGACGCGAACTCCATTGACCCTTGAGCCTGTGGCGCACTGGAAGCTTGATGAAACCAGCGGTGCATTGGCGCGCGACAGTGTTGGCGCCAATGATGCGAGCGTGGTGGGTACCCCGGTCTGGCAGCCTTTGGGTGGCGCGCTGCAAGGCGCAATGTTGCTGGATTCGGCCGGAGATGCCTTGCAGGTCGTGGACTCCGGAACACTGAATTTGACAGAAGCGCTCACCCTCACCGGCTGGATCCGACCGGACTCGAACTCAGGAGAGGATCCCATCGTTTCGCGTAAACCCAATGCCGGTACACATCAGTACTGGTTGGGCACGGTGGGTGGCGTGCCAGCACTCCGGTTCAACGACGGTAGCGAACGCCAGTTGACGGGCTTGTCAGCGCTCTCGACCGGGGTCTGGCATCATCTGGCCGCCTCCCTTGACCTGGCAACGTTCAATGCCGTGTTGTACGTGGATGGTGCGGCGGTCGCGAACATGCCGCTGACGATGGCGCTGGTGTCGGGTGTGGTACCGGTGCGGCTTGGTGATGACGGTGCAAACCGGGTTGAAGGTCGCATCGACGATGTACGGATCTTTTCCGGAGCACTGAGCGCGCCGGATATCACGACGCTGTTCGGGGAATCCCCGAATGGAGGTGGTGGCGCCCCCCCACCCCCGCCGTCGCCGCCCTGCACATCAAGGAGACTCGCCGACGACTTTGGATCCGTCAGCTACAGTTTGTCGATCGGCCCTACAAGCTGGCCCGATCCCTGGCTTGAAGTGGGTGAAAGCGACGGCGCCAATGCTGGTGACATTCGTGTCCAGACGTCCCCCCGGGCGTTGCAACTGCAGGACAGTGACAATGGCGGAGAAGGTGTGCGGCGACTTGTGGACTTGAGCCAGTTCACATCAGCAACGCTCACCTTCGACTATGCTCGGTTTGCCATGGACAACGGCGACTACATCACAGTGGATATTGGTGACGGTACAACGTGGACGGAACTGGGCCGAATTCTTGGGCCGGGTGACGACAGCACGAGCAGCATGCTGCCGCTGAGCTTCAGTCTGGAAGCGCATCTGCAGGCCAATCGTTACGTGCGCTTCCTGACGTATTCGGGAATGGGTGCTACGGAAGGCGCCTATATCGACAACGTTGTGATCGATGGTTGCCAGCTATGATCCGCCTGCCGTTTGCGGGTCCTCGACAGAAGACCAACATGATCGGCGCCATTGGTGTCGAATTTTCCCTTGAATATCTGCACATGGTGCAGCTTGCCCACGGCCCGGCGGGCGTGCGGTTGCATGGTCAGGCATCGGCGCCGCTGGATGCGCCCTTTGAAGAACTGCTCGAAGATGCGGCGGCGTTTCGCAAGCTGGTCAGACAAACCTACGAACGCGGACGATTTTCTGGCGCACGATGTGTGGTCGCCATGCCGTCGTCGCTGACACGGGTCATGAGCATCAACTACCAGGTGAACCCTGGTCAGAGCGAAGGCGCGGCCATTGGTCAGTTGCTCAAGGATCGCATTGGCGATGAACTGGCGGACTTCGTGGTCGACTATCTGCCCATTCATCCCGACAGCGCCAACCGTGATCGCGCGTCACTGATCGCCATGTGTCGCAAGGATACGGTACTGCGTTATCTCGAACTCCTGCGCGCAAGTCGCCTGACCCCCGAGTGCATGGAGATCGGCCCGGTAGCCATCAAGCGTCTGGTGGATTCCCTGCAGGGCCCAGGTGCAGAAAATGCAGCGCTGGTGGTCAACTGTGGGCGCGCGCGATCATTTCTCACCCTGATCTCGCGACGTCGGATCCTGTCGGATGACGTGATCGAATTTGGTGAAGACACACTGATCGAACAGGTTTGCAAGGCCCTTGATGTTGATGCGCCACTGGCGGTGAGTCTTTTGCAGGACGCCGATCTGGGCGCTGCACGTCCTGACCCACAAACCCGGACCATGCTGGAAATCATCAGGCCGGAACTCAACAAGCTGGTGCGTGAACTGGAACGGGGACTGGTGTATGCAACCAGCGAGAGCCGCGGGGTTGATGAGACGAAGGTTTTTCTGATCGGTAGTCTGGCCCGCTGGAATGGTGCAGAAAAGCTGCTGACGGATCTGCTTCGCCACCCGGTGCAGACGATACCTGATCCCTTGCAGCCGTTTCTGCGGCTCGGTGTGGATCAACCCGGTGATAGCGGTCGTCCCGAACTTGCGATCGCGGCCGGGCTTGCACTGCGTGATTTCCACCATGTCTGAATTCAATCTCATTCCCGAGGAATACCATCGGGCAGTACGACAGCGCCGCTTGCTGTTGATCGGTATCAGTGCGGCCGTTGCGGTAGTGGTGTTGTGCCTGGGCAGCATCGGCAGCGCCTATTACCTGCTGGAACAACGTGAAACCGAGCTGATTGCGCTGCGGCAACAGAAGGCATTGTCCGTACAGCAACAGGATCGACTGACGTATCTGCAGGGCCAGAAACAGAAACTCGAATCGGATCTGCGGTTACTGTCGAGTCTGCAAAGCCCGGTGGCGATGTCGGACGTCATGATGGCGGTCGAAAATTCTGCCCGACCGAATGATGTCCATTTTCAGAGCTGGGCATTTCGCCGAGCCGGTATTCGTACTGCGGATGATCCGGAGGTGCGACCACCGAGTTATTACGCATTGTCTGAGGAGAAGACCTTTCCTGCCAGCTGGGAGAGCCTGACGCATGTCACCATACTGGGCGAAGCCCGGGATCATGCGGCGTTGTCTGTCTTTGTGCAGACCCTGTTCGAGCAGCAGGACATCGAAGACGTGCGTATCCAGCGTTCTGCGCGAAACGAACGCGGTGTCGAGTTTCAGTTGGCCGTGGTGATGGCGACCAAGGTCGGTGATGCGTGATAGCCACTTATCTGAGCCGTCTGGCGCCACGTGAAATCCGCTTGATTGCCGGGTGTTCGCTGTTTCTTGTGCTCAGTGCGCTGACGGCCTTTGTCGGCAAACCGTTGTACGGTGCATTTGTCGAGACGGGAACGGAGCTCGCTGGCTTGCAGGCACTGGAACACGCGCCAACCGAAGCGGGACTTGAACCGATCGAGAAGGAAGTCGACCGACTGATGACCATTCTTCAGGGCGATCTCAAGGATTTGCCTGACCGGCAGCTTGAATCGCACATGGTGACCGCCTTTCAGAGTGCGTCATGGCAGCACGATGTGAACCTGGTCACGATTGAACCGGTCGAAGTGCCGGTAGAGTTACCCTACAAGGAACTGACCTTCAGGCTCGAACTGGAGGGTAGTTACGCCGGACTCGATGGCTGGGTACAGACGGTCTCCACACAGTTGGGTTACGTCGTGTTCAATGAGTATGTGCTGAAGGTCAAGACACCAGGCCGGGAGCCGGTGCTCAGTGCACGTGTTGAGCTATCGGCATATCGAATGAAGGAATAGCCTGCGGGCTGACAAGCAGTCAAACGGCAGGGATGCCATACGCAAGGGTGGTGTGCGGAACAAGGCGCCACACAAAAGGACTCAGGATGAGTGTTTTGAAATGGATGTTGACGGGTTTGGTGCTCAGTCTGCCTTTATTGGTGACGGCGCAGGCTCGGTACAACCCTTTTTCCGGGAACCCGGCACCGGCAGCCAGTCCATCATCTGCTCAATCTTCTGCTTCCGTAGGCTCTGCGGTTGTCACCCACATGCGCCTGAAGGCGGTATTGCCGATGGGTAACCCAGCCATGGCCAATATCGATGGCGAAGTTGTCGCGGTAGGTGAAAAAGTGAATGGGTATGTCCTTCGCTCTGTTGGTGAACAGGGTGTGACGCTGGAGTCACGCGGACGTCGTTTTCAGCTCTACTTCAAGTCCGCCGAAGAGATCGCCAAGGAAGAGAAGGACGCAGCGACAAGGCTGGCAGCAGGCGCTGTGCCAGGAGCACCGTCGTGAAAAGGTGGTGTGTTACCGCGGTTCTGTTATTGCTGTGCATGTCCGGGCAGGCCGAGAACGTCACCATCAGTGTGCGCGATGCCGGTATCGGTGAAGTCATCGACATGATCGCGCGCCAGCAACGAGTGAATGTTCTGGTACCGGCCAAACTCACCGGCAATATCTCTCTGAATCTCTACGATGTTCCTGTTGAGAAGGCGCTCGCTGCGGTCGCCAATGCCGGTGGGTTCGCGCTGGAAAAGCGTGGCGACAACTACTTCATCGTTGCGCACGATGAAGTGGGCAGTTACGCCAATGGCAACCTGACCGAGCTGCGCTGGTTTGAACTCAATTATGTTGATGGTGAAAAGGTCAAGGAGATGGTGGAGGGCTACCTGTCCCGCTACGGCAAGGTCAGTTTCATCGCCAATCGAAACTTGCTGGTGGTGCAGGACCGCCCGGAATTCATACAGCGGGTGGAGTCGCTGCTCAAGGCCGTCGACAAACGACCGCGTCAGGTGATGATCGAAGCGAAGATTCTCGAAGTCACACTCAACGATGACGAGAACTTCGGTATCGACTGGACTGATCTCTTCTCCGGACAAGGCGGAACCGGCGAGTACGGTACCCAGGGATTCACGGCCGGGCCAGATGCCGCTGGCTTTTTCTTCAACATGGTGACGCCTAACGTCTCTGTTGCGTTGAACGCGCTGCGGGACGAAGGTCGTCTGCGCACGTTATCAACACCCAA
>JANNBJ010000097.1:0-12300 GCA_031385325.1 Gammaproteobacteria bacterium
GGAGGTTTCCAGATGATTGTTCACCTCTTTGTCAATGAACGACACCAAGCCTTTCTGGTCGATGTAGAAGGTCCAGCGGTTGGCGTAACCGGCAGCACTCAGCACGCCGTAGTTCTGCGCAACCTGCTTTGTGGGATCACCAAGAATCGGAAAGTCTGCGTTGTGCGCCTTGGCAAATGCGGCGTTGCCTTTCTCTCCTTCGATGCTGTCGACACTTGCCATGAAGTAGGTGACGTCGAAGGCTTTGATGAGATGGCCATGCTCGGCGAGAGATTTACACTCGATCGTGCAACCGGAAGTAAACGCCTTCGGGAACCAGGCGAGGACGACGGCCTGCTTGCCCTTGAAGTCCGCCAGCCGGTAGGTCTTGCCATCTGAGGCAGTCAGTTCGAGGTCGGGAGCCACGTCTCCCACTTTCAGATCGGCGGCGATGGATTGTGTGGTGATGCCAACCAGACAAAGAAGTGCAAACAGCGCTGTCTTCAACGATTTACTCCCGGAAAAAGTGACGGGTGAACGGCAACCGGTGGGCGATGAGCTGGAGTACTCTCGCTTGAAACCGGTGCCTGAACGGATTGAACACGACACTGAATAGCACGATGAGCGTCATTCTACGAGAGTTGTTGCGCGCGCCTGTGGATTCTCGTTCCGTTTGTGTATGTCCCGTACGCTCTGTCGTCGGAGCGCGACGTCCACAACAGCATCGCGCTGGGTGCAATGGGCTTCTCAGAAATCTGCCAACGTTGCGATCACGCTGATGAATATGACGAATCGTCATTCCATCGCGTCTGGTCTACGTTCCAGCCAATCGTGTTCCAGGCTTCGCAACCGCGTCATCAGGGAAAGAAGGAATGCCGTTGACCAACCGATCAGGAGGAGACCGTTGACGCCCTCGACGGCACTGACCATGCGCCAATGATGGTCGAGCACGATGTCGCCGTAGCCGAGCGACGAGAAGGATGTGATCGAAAAGTACAGTGCAGTCTCGAACTCAGGCAATGCGCCAATAACAACGTACCCCACCGCGTATAACCAGATCTCGATGGTGTGGATCGCAAACAGCCCGAGTACCACCGACACGATCAGCGCACCCTGTCCCAGGGTGCTTTCGTGGGCGCGAAATCCATGCCCACGAGAGCCCAACAGGCGAAGCAGTAGCAGTAAACCGGCAAAGTGGATGGTCACGGTTGCAGTAACCATCACGGTTGCGAGCAGTAGATTGGCGATCATTGAGCGGTTTCCTGGTGTATGGTCCCAAAGGCAGTCGTTAGCGTACTGCGCGCAGCGGCTACGTCGTCGAAAGGCGATGAAACTGGTTTCCTGTGGTTTCCTCCCAACTCAACCAGAGTGCCGCAAAACATGACCACTATGACACCCGTATGATCCGAGATGCAGACATGCGATGAAAGCGCCCGCGTTGTCCATTGTTATCCCCGCGTTCAACGAAGCGGCCTATTTGCCACATCTGCTCGATTCGATCGACGTCGCGCGCCGGCGGCTGAATGGTGACGCAGACACGATCGAAGTGATTGTCGCAAACAACGGGTCAACGGATGACACCGCAGCCATCGCGCGTTCTCGGGGTTGCCGAGTTGTGGACGTGGAAAAGCGGGCGATCGCAGCGGCGCGTAATGGCGGCGCGGCGAAGGCAACCGGCCAAACATTGTGTTTCGTGGACGCTGACCTGCGGATTCACCCGGATACGTTTGCCGTCATTGTCGATCGAATGAAGTCTGACCGGATTGCCGGTGGTGCAACCGGTTGGGCGCTTGATCGTCGATCGGCCGGATTGAACGCGACTGTTGCCACCGTGCGTGCGCTGACCTGGCTGGCCCGTGTCAACGCGGGCGTTGTGTTCTGTCGGGCGGATGTCTTTCGCGACGTCGGTGGTTACAACGAAAACCGGCGCTTTGCCGAGGACGTGCAGTTCTTCCGGGACATGCGTCGCGCAGGCAAACGTCGAGGATTGCAGACGCTTCTCAATGTTCGAACACCCGCAGTGGTTTCAACACGAAAGTTTGATCGACACGGTGACTGGCACATGTTCGCGATGGGGTTCTGGATTCTTCGCAACCGGTCACTGGACAAGACGGTAGATCACTACTGGTATGACAAGGATCAGCGGTTCTGAACTGAACAGGTCGCCTCTGTGATTCGTCCCCGTCGGAACACTCCGTGTTCCTCGCATTTCCCCTGCGTTTCACGCATGAAAAATGGTGGTGCATCCCTACACCACGAAGGAAAGTCTGATTGATCAGACCTTCCTTAATGTTTGAAGCAGTGGAAGAGGCGTTTGGCCAAGTGTCAGATCGACGGCTGCGCCCACATCCTTGTGAATTGCTCCGCGCCGCTAAGGAGAGCGCCGGCGACAACCTCGATCCATCGATCGAGAATTTCTACCGCAGTGTTCGTGAGCAGCGTTGCCTCGATATCTCGGCGCAGCTCAAGGCGCTTGATCCTGCTGCGACACGGTCAACGAGAATCCGCATGCGCGCCTCGTTAGCTCTGAAGATGCGCGAGCACCTGCAGGCGCTCCGCAGTCAGCATATCGAGCCGATCCTCGACTCGGTTTGACGTTGCTCGAAAGGCGTGTGGTCCCTCGGATTCATGCGATACCTCGGATGGCGAAAGCCAAAGGATGCAACTGGTTCAACACCGTCTTTCGAAGGACGTCTCAATTTTAGCTGCGGTTTGGAGTAGCATCAGGGTGAAGGAACGACACATGCTCAGGCATGCGTTGTTGGAACCTCGATTGAAGTTTGATGGAACGATAGAGGCAATGTTCAGACGATTTGTCATTCTGCTGATGATTCTGGTCACGCCTTTCGCGCAAGCGCAGGCGGTACTTGAGTGCGCGGTGATGGATCTGAAAATAGCGGCACGGTGCTGCTGTCACGGTGAGCATCAACCATCGATGAAACTGCGCGGCACAAACAATCCGTGTTGTGCAGTAGAAATCCAGGTCGGTGAGCGTCAGTTCGTTGCCTGCGCAGCAGAGTCATCAAATCAGCGGACAGCGAAGGTATTTCCTGACGACGAGCCGGTAACAGCGATCCTGTCGACCGCGCCTTTTTTCGCTAACGTCGTTAGCAGAATCTCGCCGCCGATTCAGCCATTCGCAGCGCCGGTTTTCCCCACTATTCCCACCTACCTTCGCACGGCGCGCCTGCGTCTGTAAGCAATTCGCTTCGTCGGGCCAACGGCCCGGAAACTGGTTTGACGATCCGTGGCGCTCCGCCACCTTTGTTACCGACAAAACGAGGCGATTCATGTCTTCAATCATCATTAGCGCTGTGTGCGCTCGTCGCTGCATGGTGCGATGGGCGACTCTCGGTTGTGCGCTCAGCGTTGCGGTACACGCAACCTCTACGGCCGCAAGCGAGTCCCTTGGCCTGAACCAGACGATTGCGCTTGCGCTAGAACAGCAACCACTGCTCGAGAGTCTCGATGCCAGTGCGCGTGCCGCGCGTGAAGCCTCGATCTGGGCGGCGCAACTCCCGGATCCGCGGGTGGTGGCGGGAATTCGAGACCTGCCGATCAACACTGATGACGCCTACTCATTCACACGTGATTCGGACACTCAGATTGTCGTCGGGATCGCGCAAGAGTTTCCGCGCGCGCAGAAACGTCGCTTGCGCGGAGTGTTGTTGCTCAAGGAAGCGGAGCGATTGCAGGCGGAACATCGGCTGGCTGCCTGCGTGGTTCGCCGCGATGCATCACTCGCCTGGCTTGCGCTCTGGCGGGACGAAATGGCGAGGCAAATTTCGGTCGACATGCGCAAGATGGCGCGGCTTCAGGCACAAGCCGTCGCAATCGTCGCGCGCAGTGGGCTGGCACCGCAGTCGGACCTGCTGCTTGCCCAACTCGATGTGGAACGCATGGATGACGTGATTGCCGAACGAGAACAAGTCCTGGACCGGTCGCGTTATGCATTACACCGCTGGATAAGCGATGCCGCCCGCCTGCCTGTATCACAAGCGGAACCGGAGTTACCGGTCACACCGACGGCCTTGGCCCTGCTCGAGGGGCTCGCACAACATCCCGAACTCGTGGTGCTGCGGCAACGAATCGATGAGTCAAAGGTTGGAGTCGACCTGGCCCGTGCCAATCGTCTCCCCGATTGGCGTGTGGAGGTGGGCTATGGCCACCGCCGAGAGTTCTCCGACATGGTGATGCTGCAGTTCGGATTGGATTTACCACTGTTTGCACACAATCGCCAGGATCGTCTCGTCGCCAGTGCTTTGGCGATGGGCGAAGCGGCGGCTGCGCAGTGGGAGAGCGGTCGTCGTCAGCTTGAGTCGCGTGTGTTGCAAGCCAATCGCGATCTTCAGCATCTTCGCAAGCGGCTCACCGCGTACGACGACACGATCCTGCCCCAGACCCTGCTCGGGATCGAGTCGGCAGGTGCTGCGTGGCGCTCGGGTCGAGGAACACTTGAGCAGGTGCTGCAGGCAAGGCGCACACGTCTTGATGTCCTGATGGCCCGATTGAAGTTGCAACACGACCTCTTCGGGCGACAGATCGAACTGATCTATCTGAGTGGAGGTTGAGACCATGATTGCCACTCGACGTCGAATGGTTCTCGTAGCGGTGTTGTTGTTCATTACGGGTTTGGCTGTGTGGCGGTTTGTCGCACTCGAACCGGGTGGCCACGTCATGAGCGAACGACAGGTCCTTTATTGGTATGACCCCATGCGTCCTGACCAGCACTTTGAGGCGCCAGGCAAGTCACCGTTCATGGATATGCAGTTGGTGCCCAAGTACGCCGGTGCGGAAGTTGAGGACACGACTGTCGTCCGGATCGGATCGCATATGGTGCAGAACCTTGGAATGCGTACCAGGCTCGTCGAGCGCGGGAGTTTCGCCCAGCGAATCGATGTGGGCGGTATGATCGAAGCCGACGAGCGCAGCCGCACGGTGGTCGCGGTGCGCACCAGCGGCTGGGTGGAGGTTCTGCATGTCCGCGCACAAGGCGATCCGGTGCGTCAGGGTCAGGTGCTTGCAGAGTTGTACAGTCCGCAAATTGAAGCGGCACAGCGCGAGTATGTGCTGGCAATCAATGCGGGTGAATCCGAACTGATCGACGCCGCGCGTGACAAGCTCGTGGCGCTCGGTCTGGCAGATCATGTCATTGCCAGGTTGACGCGCAGCCGCCACGTTGATCGACGTATGAGCATTCGCTCACCCATGCATGGCTACGTGATGACACTGTCGACACGAGAAGGTGCCGCAGTCACACCGGAAGTACCGCTATTCGAACTCGTGGCTCACGATCCACTGTGGGTAATCGTCAATCTGCCGGAAGCGCTGTCCACCTCGGTTGTAGAGGCGGCAAACGCAGAGGTTCATGCGGCCGCGCATCCGGGGCAAACTTTCAAAGGCACGATCGATTACCTGTATCCGGAACTCGACATGACCACGCGGACACGGCGAGCGCGTGTCGTGCTCGATAATCGCGACGATGTTCTGCATCCCGGAATGTACGTGGATGTCACTCTGGCCAGTCACTTACTGCAGGACGTTTTACTGGTGCCGGTCGAAGCGGTGATAAGAACGGGACGCCGGGTGGTGGTGATTGTCGCGGAGGACGCAGGATCATTTCGTCCGGTGCACGTCGTGACTGGAGCGGAGCGCGACGGTCAGATCGCTGTTCTGGCAGGCCTCAATGAAGGCGATCGCGTGGTGACATCGGGACAGTTCCTGATCGATTCGGAAGCCAGCTTGCGGGGTGCATACAACCGAATGCAGGACACTGCGGATCCCGCCGCAGAGCAGAATCGACAGATGAGCGGTGACCGTGGTGGCAATGGAACGACGCCATGATAACGCAGCTTATTCACTGGTCCATTCACAATCGTTTGCTGGTGCTGCTCGGCACTGGATTGCTGGTGGCGTGGGGTATCGTGTCACTCGCAAGAACGCCGCTCGACGCGATTCCTGATCTCTCCGATGTGCAGGTGATCGTGCGGACGACGTATGCGGGTCAGGCGCCGCAAGTGGTCGAGGACCAGGTGACTTACCCATTGACCACGACCTTGCTGTCGGTACCGCATGCACGGACGGTGCGCGGTTATTCCTTGTTTGGTGAGTCATTCGTGTATGTCCTGTTCGACGAAGGTACCGATCTGTACTGGGCACGCTCTCGTGTCCTCGAGTACCTCTCGCAGGTGCAGAGCCGGCTCCCGGCTGGCGCATTCGCGTCGCTGGGACCCGATGCCACGGGTGTCGGCTGGATCTACGAGTATGCCTTGGTCGATCGCACCGGTGCGCATGACATCGGCGAACTGCGGGCGCTGCAAGACTGGTTTCTGAAGTATGAGCTGAAATCGCTGCCGAACGTCTCCGAGGTCGCGACGCTCGGCGGTTTCAATCGCCAGTACCAGATCGTCGTTGATCCAAACCGGTTGCGCGCCTTCGCTTTGCCGCTGGAGCGGGTGATCGATGCAGTACGCGCAGCCAACAGTGAAACGGGAGGCTCGGTCCTCGAACTGGCTGAAGCCGAATACATGGTTCGCGCACGCGGCTACCTGACCTCACTGGATGACTTTCGCGCCATAGGGATTGCGTCAGGAGCAGACGGCACACCCGTACGACTGAGTGATGTAGCCACTGTACAACTCGGACCTGATGTACGCCGGGGTGTTGCGGATCTGAATGGCGAAGGCGAAGTGGTTGGTGGAATCATCGTCCTTCGCTCCGGCGCGAATGCACGCGCGACCATCATGGCGGTAAAGGCGAGGTTGCAAATACTGAAGGCCAGTCTGCCGGCGGGGGTCGAAATTGTTGAAACCTATGATCGGTCCTTGCTGATCGACCGAGCGGTGTCGAACCTGACCGAGAAGCTCCTCCTCGAGATCCTCGTTGTAATCATCGTATGTGCCTTGTTTCTGTGGCACCTGCGATCGGCGCTGGTCGCCATAGTTACCCTGCCCATCGGTATTCTGGCTGCATTTGCAGTCATGCACGTACAGGGCATCAATGCCAACATCATGTCGCTCGGTGGTATCGCCATCGCCATCGGTGCGATGGTTGATGCGGCGGTCGTCATGATCGAGAACGCACACAAAAAGCTGGAAGCGTGGCAGCGCGAGCACGATGGTGCCGCCCCGACGGGGACAGAGCACGTCATGCTGATCGCCGACGCGGCGGCGGAAGTGGGTCCCGCGCTCTTCTTCAGTCTGCTGATCATCACGATTTCGTTTGTTCCCGTGTTTGCGCTGGAGGCACAAGAGGGCAAATTGTTTGCGCCGCTTGCATACACCAAGTCGTACGCGATGGCCGCGGCAGCGGGGCTGAGCGTCACACTGATTCCGGTGCTGATGGTGGCGTTCATACGTGGCAGGATCGCCGACGAAACGGCCAATCCGATCAATCGAATTCTGATCCGGCTGTACGAACCGGTGATTCGGCTGGTCCTCGCACGCCCGGTCACGACGCTCGTCATCGCAGCGATCGTCTGTTTGGCCACGCTGTGGCCGATCGCGCGCCTCGGAACCGAGTTCATGCCACCGCTGGACGAAGGTGATCTGCTGTACATGCCAACGGCATTGCCTGGCCTTTCAATTGGCAAGGCCGCTGAAATCCTGCAACAGACCGATCGCATCATCAAAACCTTCCCGGAGGTTGCGCGCGTATTTGGCAAGATCGGTCGAGCGGAAACGGCTACTGACCCGGCACCGCTGGAGATGGTGGAGACCACCGTGATGCTGAAACCGAAGTCGCAATGGCGACCCGGGCTGACCACTGACAGTCTCATCGAGGAGATGGATTCGGCGTTACAGATTCCCGGGATGGGCAATGTGTGGGTGCAACCGATTCGTAACCGGATCGATATGCTCGCGACCGGTATCAAATCACCGGTTGGCATCAAGATCTCAGGGCCGGACCTCACCGTGATCGAGCGCATCGGCCGCGATATCGAAGCCGTCGTGAAGACCGTGCCGGGTACTGTGTCGGCGTTCTCCGAGCGAGTCTCCGGCGGGCGCTACATCGAGATAAGGCCCGACCGCTCGCGCGTCGCGCGATATGGGCTGTCCGTGGCGGATGTGCAGCGCATTGTCAGCGTTGCCATCGGCGGCGAGAACATCGGAGAAACCGTCCAGGGGCTGCAACGGTTTCCGATCAATGTACGTTATCCACGTGAGTTGCGTGACTCTGTACAGGGTCTTCGCGTGTTGCCGATTGTTACCGTGCGAGGCGAGTCGCTCACGCTTGATGCGATCGCAAGCGTTGATATCGTCGATGGGCCACCGATGATCAAGAGCGAGAACGCACGCCCGATCGGCTGGATTTTCGTTGACATCCGCGGCCGTGACCTTGGCGGCTACGTGGCCGACGCCAAGCGTGCGGTAGCAACGCAAGTTGCAATGCAACCGGGTTACTCGGTGACGTGGTCTGGACAATTCGAGTACCTCGAGCGCGCAACCTCTCGGTTGCAGGTGGTTGTACCTTTTACGGTTGCGATCATCTTCGTGCTGTTGTTCCTGACGTTTCGAAGTGTGGGTCAAGCTGCGCTCATCATGACGACGTTGCCATTTGGTCTGGCGGGCGGAATCTGGTTCATCTACCTGCTCGGTCATCATGTGTCAGTGGCGTCTGGCGTAGGCTTCATTGCGCTTGCCGGTGTCGCCGCCGAGTTTGGCGTGATCATGCTCATCTATCTCGATCAGGCGATCGTTGAGCGACAACGTCGAGGCGAGTTGAACAACCTGGCGGACCTGACCACCGCGATCACTGATGGTGCCGTAAGGCGCTTACGACCGAAAGCCATGACCGTCGCGGTCATCATCGCCGGCTTGTTGCCACTCTTTTTCGGCGCAGGTACCGGCAGTGAAGTCATGCAGCGCATCGCCGCACCGATGGTGGGTGGCATGGTCACCGCACCGCTATTGTCGATGATTGTTGTGCCTGCCGCGTACCTGCTGGTGCGGCGGCGCAACTTGAGGAAGTGAGCTTCACATCATGGCGGAGTGCTGTATCGACAAAGCCCGCGAGATCGACAGCCTCACGAGGTCCTTCATGAATAGTGCGCGTTAGCCCGCGCCTTTCGCTTGATTGTCTGGAAGCGTGAACTCTGCCACCACGCTCTCGACATAGTGAATCGCATCAGGATGCGCGAAGGATTTGATCTGGGTCTCGTAGAAGAGCCGGTGGACCCCGGGCAACCCGTAGTTTGCGGCCAGCGATGAGTCAAAAGATCGCCGTTCCATGGGCGTCAGTTCGTCGACGTGCGGAATGATCTGCAGGCGATACATCCACCACGAGTATTGTGTCCAGTGCAGCAGGCTTGCTTCTTCCTCCGTCAGTCCGGCCTGTTCGATCAGCGCGGTCATGAACGGCGAGTGCACACCACCCAGTGCAGCCTCGGCTTTCAGGTGGGCGCTGTTGATGCGATCAAGCGTTTGTCTGGCCAGGATATCTCGTGCGGCCTCGGCACGCCCCTGACTGAGTGCGCGCCTGGTCTCCGTTCTGGCGTAACGAACCTGCCCCGCGAGGTAGCCAAGGGTCACGAATACGGCGATCGATCCCAGCATCTGGCCGAGTGCGCCAATGGCATCCCAATTCATGACGTTGAATCGAAGCGATGCCTATGCATCTGGCGCGGCCAGCTTGGCGTGCTTTCACTCATGATGATTCAGGTGCTCTCTTGACCGTACCCTTTGATCACCCCGGCTTGCGAAACCTGAAGACAAACTGATCCGTATGGCCACGTACTGACGGATCGAATACGCCCTTGGTGTGATCGTCTGCCGGGTTACGCAGTACCGTACTTTCGCCATCGTAGACAAAGCCGGCCGCGGTCACTTCCTGCTTCACGATGTCCATGTTGATGCGGTGCAGTTTGTCCGGCACGTCGAGACCGGTACCGTCAGCCGCCACGTGATCGACGATGATCAGCACACCACCGGGCTTGAGTGCATCAAACAGTCCTTTCACTGCAAGCGGAACATCGATCTTGAGTCGCGCCAGATGCAGATCGTGATAGTTCTGTGCGGTCCAGATGACGTCGACCGGTTCAGGTGTTGAAAACGCGCCGGGCGCGAGCGGGATCATCGAGACATTGGCATAAGCGGGGTTCGTGGTGATGGCTGCGACCGGTGGTGCGCTGCCATCAGGATTGTTTGGAGATGCGGCGAAGACCTTGCCGTCTGCACCAACCACCTTCGAGAACAGGCGTGTGAAGTATCCGCCGCCAGCGATGAAGTCGACCACACGATCACCTGGCTTGGCGCCCGCAAACGCAAGCATGTCAGCAGGCTTTCGATCGGCATCGCGTTGTACGTCTTCCGCGGGTCGCGCGGGATCAGCGATCGCGGCTGCGATGGTGGCTGCGTCGGGTTGCGGTGCCGCGCCTTGCATGGCGCAGGCCGCCAGCAACAGGCTGGCGAGGGTGGCGAAAAGCAGATTCCGCATGAGGGTCTCCGGGTTGGGTTGGGAACGTTTTGAAAGTTGATTGGTGAAGCGTTGGTGAGAGGTTACTCCTGAACGCTCATCTGCGGCGCAGGCATTCCATCGGATATTTCGACGATCATTGAGCAGCGGCCTTTGGTGCGTAGGCAGTCATCTGTATCTCGACCACGGTGTTTTCGCTGTAGTGCCTGTCGATACAGAGCGCAGTCCAGGTGGTATGAGGTGGTTTCATGTATTCGGCCTTCACGGCAATGAACGCGTCGATCTGCGCCTCGAATGTGCCGCTGAAGTGCTTGGTATGACAGTTGTGGAAGGTCTGCATCTGCACCACATGAGAAAAATCTGCACCGGTGGCGGCGAGGCTGTTACCGATGGCCGTGAACGCTCTTCTCAGTTGAACCTTGAAGGCCTCGACGTCTGTTCCTTCACCGGGCAGTGGTCCGGTTTCGACGCCAGCGAGATAGACAAAGTCGCCAGCCCGTCTTGCCGCGGCATAAGTGAGCTGGTCATGCATGACTTCTTTTTCGTCGGGATTGGCGAAAACAACTTCACCACCGGGTGCAACAAGACGCTCGACCTGAAATGGTTCGGCGGCGTTGCCGGGTTGCATGTTGGTGACCATTGCCAACAGAAAAAGCAGAGCGCTGCGACTTCCAGGTTGCAATTGAGGCTTCCTTTTCTGATTGTGAGAAACGTATTCAAACACTCGGACCATCGTGTCCGTCAGGATTCCAGCTGCCATGAAATCCGTAGGGAACCCGCGCTGGCAGCAACACGCGCGCGATCGCCTGGCGCGAAAAGTCCTGTGCATCAAGGATCAGAAGCTCGCTCTTGTTGCGGCTTTCGTCGTAGACGAAAGAGATCAGGTAACCGTCATCTTCTGCGGTGGCACCTGCCCGCGGAACATAATACGGTTCAGCGCCATGTCGTCCTGCACCGAGGTTGTACTGAATCGTCTCGCCGGTCGACAGATCATGTTTGTTGATGCGTGGAAATCCCGCTCCTTCAATCGCCAGTGAATAGCCGTAACGATAGGGCTTGCTGTTGTTGGCGGGATTGCAGCGAGGGAACTCGAGGGCGCGGCCATGGATCCGTTGCTCGGAAACTTTTCTGGTCTTCGGATTGACGGTCCAGCGATCAAGGGTCGCCAGGCTGTCACCAAACGGACCATGCACGTCGGTATCGAACATGCGTTCGTAACGACACACGTCGAGCACGACGTTACCGTCCGCGTCTTCGTGCGCGTTCATCGGATGATAGACATAACAGGGTTTGACATCGCACCAGATGACGTCGGCGCTGGTGCCGTTGCGTGGCAGCAGCCCGACGCGTGGTGCGTACTCAGGATTCCAGCCAAACGGGAACATGCCCTGGCTTGCCAGCGCCGGACTCACGGTAACGGGCAGGTCGTAAATCACCACGTAATGTGTTGTCAGGCTCATGTCGTGCATCATCACCATGCCGGGCACGGGGATGTTGATGGTTTTCTTCACCTTGCCGTCGCGGCCGATGTGAACGTATTGCACGTGGTCCTCGAAGCCAGGCCAGCTATACGCCATCGCGTGCAGTTCACCGGTGTCCGGATCGATCTTCGGGTGCGCCGTGAATGCCATGTCGGGCAGCGTGCCAAAGAAGTTGTTGGCACCGATGGTGTTGAGTTCGTAGCCGAGTTCGACGGGTGGCGAACCCGCTTCGACGAGTGCCCAGGTTCGTCCGGCGTGACCAATCACGTGGGTGTTGTTTGCACCGGCAAGCGTGCGGCCAGCCAGATCTTCGCCGAAGGACTCCACCATATTCGCCGTGCGCACCCAGCGATTTCGATACCAGTCTGCCTTGCCACCATCAAGGCGAACCCCATGCACCATGCCTTGACCGCCGAACCAGTGATGC
>JANNBJ010000106.1:0-4776 GCA_031385325.1 Gammaproteobacteria bacterium
TGTAGGGAGCAAATAGATTGTCCGGGTTTGTAGCACGTGATTTGTCCGGTTTCATTGGCACCCAGGAGGTGCCGAATGAAACGGACAAAGTTGCTACAGGAGATCCGGAAGATGAGGTTCGAGGATGCGTACGAGGCATGGAGTGAGCGGCGGCTGACGCAAGAGGAAGCGGCCCGACTGCTTGGGGTGTGTGAGCGCACGTTTCGACGGTACATCGATCGGTATGACGACCACGGTATGGAAGGGTTGATCGACAAGCGGCTCGAACAGGTTTCGCACCGTCGGGCACCGGTCGATGAAGTCATGGCGTTGGTGGATCGCTATCGGACGCGACATGGCGACTGGAACGTCAAGCACTTCTACGCTTGGTACCGACGCGACGGCGGCGCACGCAGCTACACGTGGGTGAAGAACAGCTTGCAGCAATCCGGTGCGGTCCGGAAGGCGAAGGCCCGGGGGCCGCATCGCAAGCGGCGTGAACCGGCGCCCTGGCCAGGCATGATGCTGCATCAGGATGGCAGTACGCATGAGTGGGTGCCGGGCCACTGGTGGGACCTGATCGTGACGATGGATGACGCGACCAACGAGCATTACGCGATGGACTTTGTGGATCAGGAAGGCACGGTATCGAGCATGCAAGGTGTGGCGACCGTGATCCGGACTCGTGGGCTGTTCTGCAGTCTTTACACTGACCGCGGCAGCCATTACTGGACCACTCCCGAAGCGGGCGGCAAGGTGGACAAGACGCATCTGACGCAATTTGGCCGGGCGATGCAGCAACTGGGCATCGAGATGATTGCCGCGTATTCGCCCGAAGCCCGCGGCCGCAGCGAGCGGATGTTCCGGACCCACCAGGATCGGTTGCCGAAGGAGTTGGTGGCCGCCGGGATCACGACGATGGCTGCGGCCAATGACTATGTACGATCGGTGTATCAACCGGCGTTCAACGCAGAGTTTGCTCATGCGCCGCGCGAGGCGGGGTCGGGGTATGTGCCGTACGTCGGTCGGGACCTGATGGACATTTTGTGCGAGCAGTTTGAGCGCGAGGTCGGGAAGGACCACTGCGTGCACTTTGAGCGTGCGGTGTTACAGATTCCGGCGGATCGAATCCGTCGCCACTACGTGAAGGCCAAGATCAAGGTGCATCGGTACCTCGACGGCGAACTGGCGATATTTCACGGCCACCGATGCCTGGGTCGGTATGAGGCCAGTGGATTGATGAAGCAACAAAACCAACCGGCCGCCGCGTAGGTCCGTCGCGCGCGACCGCGTTGCGGAAACCGCTACGGGCTACGCCCTCCGCAGTTTCCGCAACGCCAATCAATAGCGGACAGTTTATGTGCTACAAAAGCGGACAAATCTATTTGTTGCCAACACCGAGACACTGACTTTCTCTTCCCACCGTCTGTGCAAGATTGGTTGCCAGAGAATCATCTGGCGCGCTACATCGCCAATGTGATCGAGAGCCTTGACCTGAGTGCAATCGAACTCGCGTATGCGGGGCGCGGCAGTGATGCCTACCATCCGGCGACGTTGATGAGCTTGTTGATCTATGGCTACGCCACGGGGGTGTTCTCGAACCGCCAGATCGAGCGGGCCACCCACGATTCAGTAGCCTTCCGCTTTCTCGCCTGCAACCGCCATCCCGATCACGACACGCTGGCGACGTTCCGACGTCGCTTTGGCACGCAGTTCGAAGCGTTGTTCGTGCAGGTGTTACAGATTGCGCACGCCAACCGGCTGAGCCAGTTCGGCAAGCTGAGTCTGGATGGCACCAAGATCCACGCCAATGCGAGTCGTCACAGCGCGCTTTCCCACGGGCACGCCGAGAAGATCGAGGCGCAGCTTCGAAAGGAAGTCCAGCAACTGCTCGTGTTAGCGGAACATGCGGACGGGGCTGATGTGCCTGATGGCATGAACGTGCCGGAGGAGATCGCGCGACGCGAAGCACAGCTCGGTGCGATTGCAGCGGCGAAGGCGACGATCGAAGCGCGGGCGAAGGAGCGTCACGCACGGGAGAAAGCGGAGTACGACGCGAAGATGAAGGCGCGTCACGAGAAGGCCGCCAAGCGCGGCGAGAAGCCACGCGGGCGTGAGCCGCGGGCACCGATCGAAGGACCACGTCCGCAAGATCAGGTGAACCTCACGGATGATGAGTCGCGCATCATGAAAGTAGCGACCGGTGGCTTTGAGCAGTGCTACAACGCGCAAGCGCTGGTTGATACCGAGAGTCTGCTGGTTGTGGTCGCGCACATCACCCAGGACGCTAACGACAAGCAGCAGGTGGAGCCGATGCTTTCGAAGCTCGAGGCATTGCCCGAAGCATTGGGTTCTGCGTCGATGTTGTTGGCGGATACCGGCTTCTTCAGTGAGGCGAATGTCGAGCGGTGTTGCGAGGCCGGGATCGAGCCACTGATCGCCACCGGTCGCGAGGGCCATCGTGTCAGTTGGCAGGACCGCTTTGGCGAACCTGCTCCGCTGGCGGAAGGTGCTACGCGCGTTGAGGTGATGAAGCACCGACTCGTGACACGTGCGGGTCGAGCCGACTATGCGCTGCGCAAGCAGACGGTGGAGCCAGTGTTTGGCATCATCAAGTCGGTGATGAAGTTTCGGCAGTTCCTGATGCGCGGAGTGCGTCATGTGCGCAGTGAATGGACGCTGGTGTGTCTGGCGTGGAATCTGAAGCGCATGGCGGTACTACGCCCGCAATTTGCCAAAAGCGGGTGAAGGGCAGCAAAACCGTGGGGAAATCGCGTGCGGTTCGCAAAAAGTCCCGCTAATCCATCAAAAACCAGGCAAATAGTCGCATGGGTGTATTGATGACTCAGTTTTCGAATTCAAGTCCGACAGGCTGCTAGGAACTTTCCAACGAAGTTACCCTCTTCAGAGCCGTCGGGGTGCGCGATAAGCCAGCCAAGAATTTCGCCCTCCGGCCTAGTGCCATCATGTTTACATAGAGGCGATCTCTTCTATCCGAAACGGTGCGTTGTCACATGCCCTCTGACAACTCGCTGCAAACATGTCTCCAGATGTCATGCCTATCATTGCGCAGATACACCTGTTGGAAAAATCCAGCAACCGCGTTGATCCTGCACTGCCTTCATGGTTCGATCTCATTTCGTCCGAATTCGATCCATCTTGCCGCGTCAGGCGGCATCGTTTCCGCAACTCGTGCGCGATAGGCCGCTATCTCATCGCTGGTAAGGATGTCACGCCAGCGGCCGTTCGTGCCTTTGAAGATGAATCCTTTGATGCCTCCTTCAAATGCCATTTGCATCGGGTCGCTCTCGGGTTCGACGTTGCGCATCGACTCGAAAGTACAGCGTTCAATCACTACAGGCCAACTGGATTCGGGAATGGTGATATCCAGAAATGCGGCCACCCGGCGCATCTCGCCACCGAGATCGGCTTTCATGTCGTTGTAATGCACAAAGAACAGGTTCGGCTCATTGCGTCGCGCCCAATAGCTTGAGACTACATCGAAGAAGTTGTTCTCCTTCAGCCATGAACTGAAAAATGCATGGTAGTCGCCCTCGAACTTTTCCATTGGTGGCAAGCCATCCTTCTCTGCCTGTGCGTTCAACACGTCGATCATCTTCATGCGCTGCACGTGATTGACCCAGGACATGAAAACGTCACGCCCGTCGCGCGCGACGGTGATGTACTTTGCTTGTGGAAACCATGGAATGGCGTCGGCGGGCGAATGGCTCTTCATCGCACGCCGGTGAGTCTGAGCCTTCAGCATCGCGTGCATCGCGTCGGCCGGACCAAATTTCGCTTCGATCCACGGTGAAATGCCGTTGACGACTTGACCCGGCACGTCACCGTCCGACCAGATCAGACTCGCAACGATGGTTTGCATCCACGTCGTCCCACACTTTGACGGCGTGCACACAAAGATGTCATCCGTTCGTGGTTCGAACCCCGTCCAGCGCGCGTTGTCCATTACCGCGCTTCGATATTCACGCATAGGCCCTCAACTGAGCTGCTGCTCGTTCATCGTCCAAGTCAGCTACCATTTACTCCCGTGAGCAATACGACGTCAATGTCCTTCCGGCGCCAGTTCCACTCACAAACTCCGAAGCGCCAACAGGCGCTGTTTCCGTGCCCGATCGTTTGTTGATCCCATTGGTGAAACACGCTCGCACATCAGTGTCGAGTGCAAGTCCGGACGTTGGAGTCAGTTCGGCGAGCGTTGACACTGCATCGCTTCCACGAACAATACATTACGCAGCCACAAGGCCTGATTCTGCAATTTCTAGTGTACGTCAGACCGAGGCAGGGTCATTCCGCAGTCTTTCTCAGGGTTGGTTTTGCCATACCTTAATCCCTGCTTTCGAAAGCTTGCTCGCTCAACAAGGTGTCTTGGTTTGATGGGCAGGGTCATCCGCCGTTCAGGACTCTCGCCTGTTTCGGGTCCGTAGCAGCCATGCTGATGGGTGTATCCGAGTATCTGCTCACAGATTCTCTCGATACGATAGCGGGCAATACGCTTCCAGTCACCGAAGGACGGAAGCGATTATGGAAGGAATGTTCGAATTCCTGGACGACACGACGGCATCAGGGAAGGTTCGGCCCGAGCCGTGGAACAAGCGCAAACTTGTCGGACAGAAAAAGCCGCTAAAACTCAAGGAAATATGGGAAATCAGAATCAGGTTGAAGATCGCAGGACGAGCTCGAGATCTCGCGCTTTTCAATCTCGCCATCGACAGCAAGCTGCGCAGCTGTGATCTCGTTAGATTGCGAGTCACCGACGTGATGCACGGCGGACGGGTG
>JANNBJ010000145.1:0-21491 GCA_031385325.1 Gammaproteobacteria bacterium
GAAGTTCTTGTACTCGGTGGCATCGAAGCCTCGTCCGACACCGAAGTTGACGCGGCCACCCGACAGCACGTCGAGCAGCGCGATCTCCTCCGCCAGGCGCAGCGGATGATAGAACGGCGCCAGCGACACCGCAGTGCCGATGCGCAATCGCTTCGTTCGTGCCGCGATGTGCGCGCCCATCATGTGGATCGAAGGGCAGACGCTGTACGTCCCGAAGTGATGTTCGGCCAGCCAGACTGCCTCATAGCCGGCATGTTCCATCACGTCGATCCGCTCAAACGCCCGTTGATAAACTTCCGGCAGCGGGATGCGCCGCCCCGGCCAGCTGAAGAATTGCAGAACTCCGAACTGCATCGAAGCGTCCTCGTAATGTCATGTCCTCGCGACAGGATACGCATGTTTCCAAGGAGGACACACACTCCTGGCGTCCTTTTCGGGCGGGACACACGTCCTTTTCGGGCGGGACACACATACCGGTTTTTGCCGCCTTTGGGTTGCTCGGGGACCTCGTGCAGCGCAGACCTACACCCAGTGCCGTCAGAGTCGGCCTCACTTTGCGGCTCAAGCTGCTTCAGCCGAAAGCGGGACGGCGGAAACTGCGTGCATGGCTACTCCTCGCAAATTGCTGGTCGATCCAGTGATCCCCTTGTTCTACCACGTCGTCTCGCGATGCGTCCGTCGCAGCTGGTTGTGCGGCAAAGACAAACACACCGGGAAGAACTATCGACACCGTCGAAAGTGGCTGATCGAGCGACTCCAGTTCCTCGCTCAATTTTTTGCCGTCGAAGTGCATGCCTACGCCATCATGAGTAACCACTTTCATCTGGTGCTTTTCTACGACCCGCAAGCCTGCCTGCGTTGGTCGGATGAGCAGGTTGCCGACCGTTGGCTGTCGGTCTGCCCGCCGAGAACCTGGGCCGGAGAGATTGATCTGGAAGCGATACCTGAGGCAAAAATCCTCCTGCTCACCAATCCTGATCGGTTGCGGCACGTTCGCACGGAATTAGGATCAATGTCTTCGTTCATGAAACATCTGAAACAACCCATTGCTCGTCGGGCCAACCAGGAAGATGGGTGCAGGGGCCACTTCTTCGAACAGCGGTTCTACTCCGGCGCTTTGCTCAGCGATCGAGCGATCATCGCGGCCATGGCCTACGTCGATATCAATCCGATCCGAGCCGAGATCGTCAGGACCATTGAACTGTGCGAGGACACTTCCATGGCCAAGCGGTTGTTGGTTTTAGAAAACTCGCCTGAAGCGCTCCAAGCCGCGCTCGCCCCTCTCGTCTCCGGGCTTGAAGGAGCAGGACGCATCGTCAACATCACACTGCGTGATTACATGGAGGTCGCGAGGTCTATCGCGATCCGAGATAGCGTAGCATCACTGACTGCAGAAGCGCTTCAGTGGTGCCAGGACATCGCTGCGTTCGCGCGCCGGCAGCGTGCGTACGGGCCTTCTCATCTTATCGAACCCTGGCTCGACGCTCGCGGGATGCGCAGGCTCGAAAAGCCGATATCTGGTTAGTCTGCCTACGCGTTGGACTCTTGCAAATCGTCGAGCCCGTTAAGAGTTGACTCGCTTTTCACCCCCCCGATCTTAGTCCTCATTCGACTTTACAAACTTCGTGCCTCACCTAGCCATTTGCCCGTCCGAGATTTCGGCACTGGCAGGGTGACCGATTCATCAAGCGGTGTTTCAGCGTTATGTCCTAGTCATACACTCACAAATCAGGAACGGAGATGTGTGTCCAAGGCGGATCCACGATCAGTGCAAGTGCTTCCGACAACGTCTCCGTGACCGGCGTTCAGTTCCGCATCGATGGCGTTGCAGTGGGAGCTGAGAATACCCAGGCACCCTATAGCGTCACCTGGAACCTGGTTCTGTCACGAATGGTGCTCACTCGGTGACAGCCGTGGCACGCGATTCATCGGGGAACACCAGAACGTCGGCTAGCCGCTCCGTTACGGTTCGAAACTAATCAGACGCAGCTGCGACCCGAGCGACCCGAGCAAGCGACCCGAGCAAGATACACATCCTGGTTTTCCACTCAGCAAGACACACATCCTGGTTTTTCGGACTAACAGATCGCGCTGCGGGATGTGGGCGCCGTGGTGACACCTCTCCTCAGAAATTGCGCGGGAACTCGGGTATACGTCGAGCTTTCGGCCAGCAGGTGCGACGGATTGCAGCCATCCCGTTCTCGCAAACCGTTACGATCCATATCGACTTAACTGCGATCACCAACCGAAATCCCGCCGATAGGTGGGCATCGAAGTTGTCGCCGCTAACCCCGCATCCCGATATCCTCGACACGCGGGGTAGGCAGGGTAGACCGCCGGAAAGTGTTAGCAGATCTACGACAGACCCCACCTGCATAGGCTTCCGTTTCCAAAGCGAACAAACCGGTACGAACCATGACCCAGACATCAATCAATTCCACGGGCCAACTGTCAGGCAAGGCGGCCATCATCACTGGTGGCGGGTCGGGTATGGGACGCGCCACCAGCCTCTTGTTTGCGCGCGAAGGCGCGGCGGTGATCGTTGCCGATATCAACGATTCAGGTGGTAATGCGACTGTCCAACAGATCGTCGCTGCCGGCGGTCGTGCCATCTACGTCCACACCGACACCGCCAACGAAGAACAGATCGTAAGCCTGGTGCAGACTGCCGCGCGAACCTATGGCAGCGTTGATGCGTTGGTTACAGCCGCTGGCATCTCCTATTCGAACTTCATCGAACAGGATCAAAGCACTGATCCTTTCCGTAATCCGGACGCCGGTTTCATTCTGAACAAGTCCACTGCCCGTTGGCAGAAGGTGCTGGATGTGAATCTCACCGGTGTCATGATCTGCGCACGGGAAGTAGCCAGACAAATGATCAAAGAAGGTCACGGCGGCACTATCGTCAACTTTGCCTCCATCGCGGCCTATGCTCCAGCGCCAACCATCGCCGACTATTGTGTGTCGAAGGCAGGTGTGGTGATGCTGACCAAGTGTTTCGCCGCTGAAGTCGGCCGCGCTGGTATCCGCGTCAATGCAGTAGCACCGGGACCGATCGAGACTGGCATGACCCAATCGCTGCTCGATATGGGCAGGTTACAGAAACAGGGCGCGTCCCTCCCGCTCGGGCGGACCGCCCAGCCCGAGGAAGTCGCCAACGTAGTGCTGTTTCTCTCCACAGCTCAATCAAGCTACATCACCGGCAAGACCATCGGCGTGGATGGCGGGACGTATACGGTGTGAGATTCCCGGCAGATTCCGACCAGGACAAGATTCCGACCAGGACACACATATCGGTTTTGATGCCCAGCAGACTCTCACCAATCTTCCGACCAGGACACACACATCGGTTTTGATGCCTAGCAGGCTCCCACCAGGACACACATACCGGTTTTGTGCCCCACACCCGCCCACGCGAGGATTACATCGCCGCAACAGCTTGCCTGCGCAATGATCGAACCGAGCGACAGCGAACCACCGACCTTGGTCGTGTGATGGATGTCAGCGCGCGATGCTCGCTATATCGACTCCTCTATGTCGATTCCGAAGTCGCGATCAACCACTGACCTTCCAATCCGTTCGCACGATGCTTGCCAAACTCCTGTACTTCCGGTGCGGAGACGATCTCGACAAAGGCCTTACGGGATGGATATTCCATCAGCGCCACAACGTCGAACTCAACATCCGAGACTCCGATCAACTGGCGATCCACCCGACCGGAATACAGCATCCGTCCACCTTTGGCTTCCACGAACTCACGCATCAGCGTGCCATAACGCATGTACGCAATCGCCCCTGAAACACCCACGTCGGCGCCGTCAGCCTGAGGCTTGAACTTCAGCAGATTGACCATCACCACAGGACCGCCGGGATCATCGGCCAGGAGTTGTGCAATCTGCGCAGGGTCGGGGTACTGACTGATCTTCATCGCAATCGCCGCAGTGGTTTAAGGTTCCGCAATACTATCGAAGTGCTGGTCGCGTGGCTTCTCCGTTCAGGTCGAGGCATCAGGCGCTCCAATCTTGTACACACGCAAGGCGGTTTGACTGAACAGTGCATCCTTTTCACTTTCTGACGCCCCCATCGATAATCGTTTGCACGCATTCCAGTGGGTGGCATAACTGCACCAGTTTTTGTGCACCGGGAAGTTGCTTTCGAACATTGACCGCTGCGCACCAAACGCTTCGAGAGCAACGTCAAACCATGGTCGCCAAGCCTGTTCGATTTCGATAGATGATGGTGGCAGCGTTCGATCAGCGGGACTGCCGGCAAGACGTATCGGCAGCGCACCCAGTTTAATCGTGACATTGGGCCGACGCGCAAGCTCAGCGATGTCCCTTCGCCATTCCTTCAACACATCATCCGGTCGCCCACGATACGGACCACCCAGTATTGGCGTACCAAAATGGTCGAGAATCATTTTGAGGTCGGGAAACCGGTCGGCTACTGCCATCACTTCACGCAACTGGGTGTGATAAACCCACGCATCGAGTGACAGACCCAACCGCGCAAGCACGGCAAAAACTTCCAGCGAAGACGGCCGGATCAACGTGCCCTCATCTGGATCCGCGCGATGCAACTTCGCATCCTGGTGCCAACAGGTCGACGCACGTATGCCCCGAAAACGCCCTCCCGACGCATTGATGTGGGCCTGAAGAACGGGCTCAGCTGCTGTTCCAAGGCCAAGATCCACGGCACCAAACATCGCACAACAGGCGCGCGTTGTACCGAACACTCCTGAGTCACTCATCGCCGCCACCCCGGCAACAAACTCGGACTCACCCACCGGCCGAAACGCCACCGGTCCTCCCGCGCGATACATTGAATGACACTCGGCAAACACGGTCGCCACAATGTTGTGACCTGTTTCGAGGTCGGACAGCAGTTCGGGGAACAGATACGGCGCACCGTCACGCATCCACAAATGATGGTGCGCGTCGACTATCGGGCGAGCAGCATCAAGGACAGGTTCGACCAGGCGTTCAAGCCACGCCGCGTGTTCCCCGCCTCCCGAGAATCCAAATCTGCTCATGTTACACCCCCGACCATGCCAGCCAACGGATAGGCGATCAGTGTGCTGACAAGCTCATCCACATGAGCGTGATCACCTGATCGGTGGTCAGAAAACCCTTGCCCCACTGCGCATCCATATCAGCAAGCGGTTTGCTTGCGATAAACGCCTCCATGGTCTTGCCGCTTTGAATGCCGCCCTGGATTCTGGCGCGAACGTCCACCAGCATGTCATGGAATTTCTGCAGGTCATCACGATGGGCAAGCGGTCCATGGCCAGGCACGATTTGCGTCTCCGCATTCACTCGAGCCAGCACCAGTTCGGCCGAAGTAATCAAACCGGCGAGGGTTCCACCACTCTCGATGTCGACCAGTGGAAAGGTACCGTTCACAAACGTGTCACCCATATGGACGACGTTAGCTCGCTCAAACCAGACATGGCTGTCCCCATCGGTGTGCGCTGGTGCCACATGCTCGACCCGGATCGTTTCACCGTTCCAGTGCAGAGTGACTCCATCATCGAAGGTCACCACCGGCAAAGCCGCAGGCGGTGATGCCGGCATGGTCCTGTTCATCAGCTTTGACAGTTGTTCCGTCGACATGCGCGCCCGCACATTGTCGTGCGCAAATATCAACGCGCCGGCTTTGCCAAAGGCTTCATTCCCACCGGTATGGTCGAAGTGGTGATGGGTGTTGATGACAAACCGAACCGGTGCGTCTTGCAGTTTCCTCACTGCAGCCTCGATCTTTGGCACCAACGGCGCAAACTGATCATCGATGATCACCGGGCCATCACCACCAGTGGAGACCACAATGTTGCCTCCCTGCCCCACCAGCATGGCAAGCCCGTCGGCAAGTGGTGTAGTGACTATTTCAACCGCAGAAAAGTCCGGCTCTGCAGCCTGGACAGGTGCCTGCAGCATCAGAATCGCAACCGACAACATCAGCTTGTTCATCAACACTCCCCCTCACATAGATTGATTTCGCGCATGGTAGTTATCCCGGCCGTAGGACAACGCTGACGAAGCATGGCATCGATGCTCGCAGCGGTCGACCGCTCACTGGTCGCAACGCTCGTTCAGCCAACCTGTGAAGCAGGCATAGTGACCGTACGGGACACTGCTCTGGCGGGCATTGTTTGCGTCGACTCCATCACCGCTGCAGCATCCTTCGCAAAACCTGCAGGAGTCGCGCGACAGTGAAGTCGTTCTTCGCGGAATTGAAGCGGCGCAAAGTGTATCGAGTCGCCGCTGCCTACGTCGTCGTTGCATGGATGCTTGCCCAGGGCGCCGATCTGGTCTTGTCGAACACCAGCGCGCCAGAATGGGCCATCCAGGTGATCCTGTTATTGCTTGCTCTCGGTTTCCCAATCGCACTGGTACTGTCCTGGGCTTACGAACTGACACCCGATAATACCAAGCGTGCCGACGCACCTGAAAATTCTGAAGCAATCGTGTCCGAGCTGCTGCCCTTGCCGTCACGCCTGCCTCCGGCACCCGCATCCGCAAAAACTTCGATCATGGTCATGCCAGTGCAGTCTGTTTCTGCGGGAGAAGACAGTGAAATCCTGGCAATCGGACTGGACGGTGAGATCGCGGACGCGCTGACTCGAATCGGCGGTGTCAGAGTAATCTCGCGACTGCAACGCAAATATGGTGATGGCGAAGCTATCGACTACTGAGGAATTGCCGAAGAGTTTCAGGTCGACTACGCGCTCTCCATGGCTTTAACGGTCGCATCGGGACAAGTCCGAGTCAGAGCAGAACTGCACCGTTTACCCAACGGTTTTGTCGACTGGTCGGAGTCATTTCAGGAGCCGATGTCCGAGTTCTTCGCAGTCCAGCAGCGGATCACCGAAGGGGTGGCTACGGCGTTGGGTGGCGAACTCTTTCGCAGTGAGTACATCCGGATTCGTGAACGGCCGACCGACAGCCTCGACGCCAGGGCGATGACCCAACATTCCGCCAACCTTGTGATCAGCATGGAAAACTTTCCCTATTGGGCTCGTGCCATCCCGCTAGCCCGCCGAGCCATCGCTCTGGATGCTGAATTCGGCGCCGCACATGCACGCCTGGCTGCGTTGCTCGCAGAACGCGCTGCGTTCCTTCTGTCTGCCGACTCCGGGAAAGACGCGCGTGAAGCGCTGGACGCGGCGCAGACAGCATCTCGTCTTGCCCCTTACGATCCTTATGTGCTGATGAATTGCGGTCAGGCCTGGAACCTGTGTGGCGCCGTGGCGCAAGGACGGCGCGCCGTGGATCAGGCGGTAGAGCAATTGCCCTATGATTCTCTCGCCTGGTTGTTCTATTGCATCGCCCGCGTCTACACCGGTAACCATACTGATCTGCAGAGCGTGATCACGATCTGTGATCGCATCAATACCCAAAGTAGAAGCAACCCGGTCGGCAGAGACTTCGTAGCCATCAACGCGATTGCCCGATTTCGCCTGAAGCAATACGAATTCGTCATTCAGGAATTCATGGAAAATTGCCTGAGGTAGCCGCGTGAAAGCGTTGCCATATGGACCATCGTGGCAGCGGCTGGCGCAGAGTTGGGGGACCCCCTCAGAGCAAGGCAAGTTTTCGAGGCAGTTCAAAGCATAGGTCTACTACCCTCGCCGGCCGACATCGCACCGACTCTCCTGCGACTTGCTGGCAACAACGCAGCGATCGCAGCCGAGTTCGCCAGAGGGTTGGCAAAGGCCGGCATTATTCCATCGCGACCCTAGGAGTCTGCGCGGCAGAAGCTCGACAGGCTGCGGCGGCGCAACGATGACCCGCTTTTCCGTTCGTTTTCGTTGCGTAGCACCCACTACGCGTCTCAAACGAACGAAAAATCGGACTCGAATTGACACTCGCCTCGCACCGCCGCCTTCTGCCGCGCAGACTCCTAGCCCGCACTATTCACGAACGTAGGCTCGTTACCAGGATTTGGCGAGTTGGCGGTGCATTGGCGAGGCTGATTCAGTGATAGCGACCAGAAATTGTGGGTTGTGGCCGTGCAAAAGCTATCAATGACGAGACCCAGGCCCAGACTGCTGGCTCAGGTGTGTAAGACAAGCGAACGGACATCCCGGACGAGCCGGTTTCAGGTGTTGTCGGGAGCTAAGTACCAGCTCGATCAGGTGGGCACAGCACCGACAGCACGTGCGATGCGCCACCAGTCGTCTGCATAGGGCATCGAGGTGGGTAGATGCAGAACAATGCGGCGTACCGAACACTCAATCCAGGCACCGATCTTGAACAGGCGCAGACGTAGCGTGTTGACCTGCGCCCGGGCACATGAGGTATGTCTGGCTTTGAGCCGTAGCTCCTGCATCAGAATGTACGCGGCCGCCGTCATCAGCACACGCAGCTGGTTGGCATGGAAATCACTGCAACTCGTTCGGTCGATCGACAGCCCGTCCTTGAGTTCCTTGATGCGATTTTCCACATCACCCCGTGCACAGTAGACCTGCTCGTAGAGATGCCGTGGCCAGCCACGGATGTTGGTGACAATGAAACGTGCGTTGTCCCTGGGTTCCCGACCCGGGTGCTCGACCATGCTGGCACGGATGATCACGCGCCGTTTGCGTGACCAGCTGCGCGCCTGATAGCGAGTCTGACCATAGCGGCAGATGATCTCCTGGTGCTGTGCCAGATGATCGCGAACGGGTTGCATGTAACGCTCCGCCTGCTCAAGCAAAATGCTGTTCTGCGCCATGCACACCACATACTCCAGACGCTCGGCTTCGAAGAAATCGAACAGCTCCGAACCGGCGAAGCCGGCATCGAGGCGGATGCGTAGCTGAGACTTCGGGAACGCGTGGCGCAGGCGTGGCAGCAGTCGACGCAACAGTGCGATACAGCCCTTCTTCGTCGACGCGTTGCCTGGCCGCAGTACATGACCGAACAGATACTGCTCGGGCTCGTCGTCGAACGTCAGAAAGCCTGCCAGCGGCAGAAAGCACCGATTGTCGTAGACGCTGTTGAAGAATGACAGTTGCTGCTGACCGTGTGCCGGATCAACGGTTGGATCCAGATCGATGGTGATGTGTTTGACGCGACCACCGGTTCGTCGCCGATGGCGTTCGATGACGGTGTCCGCCAACGTGTAAGCCAACTGCAGCAGTTCACGTGGCCCTGCGGTCTGTTCAAACCGGCACAGGGTCGGTTGTGACGGTAATGCCGACCCGTTCAGCGGATCACGGTCGAGCAACAGCTTGAACGACGGATCATGCTTCAGGCGCGCCGCATCGTTCACATCTTCGTAACCACAGGCCAGTCCATAGACTCGTTGCCGGAACAGGTCGAGCAGGCTGTGTTGAACCTTGCCTTCCTGACGTCGGTCGACCAGACAAGCCGCCAGAAGCGCGGTCAGATCGAGTGCTTCGTCGCAGGCCTTAAGGAGAATGGCACCACCATCAGACGACGTGTGGTCCTGATCAAAAAGAGCAACCACCGGCTTTGTCGTCAGTCCCTCAAACAAAACACCCTCTACAGTGGTATCGTTGCCCATGCAAAAGCCTCGTTTCCTGCAAATTTGTTGGTCTCGCAACCTCATCTTCGCATGTTCGAGGCTTTTGTCTTATCGCTTCATGAATTTTCCGGGCTAGGTGTGCGATACCGCCGGCTCAGTCCGCAAGGCAAGGTAGCTGGCGGGCCGATGTACTACCTCCAACATGGTTTTGGCGAGCTCGGACATCCACGCCTGGGCAAGGCGCTGGGGGTCTTTTATGCGATGGCGATGGTGGTGGGCTGCCTTGGGATCGGCAACATGTTCCAGTCCAACCAGTCTGCCGCCATTCTGATCGACATGACCGGTGGTGTGCACAGCTGGTTCGCGGACAAAGGCTGGCTCATCGGCGTCATCATGGCAATCGCTGTTGGCATCATCACCATCGGCGGCATTCGTTCCATTGCTGCAACCACCGAGCGCATGGTCCCGTTCATGGCCTTGTTGTACATATTGCTCGGCCTGACGGTAATCGTCATGAACTACGAAGCCCTCCCGGACGCCTGCGGACGGATCTGGGATGGGGCGTTCTCTCCTGATGGCATCGCCGGCGGATTTATTGGCGTCATGATCATCGGTTTTCGCCGCGCCGTGTTCTCGAATGAGGCAGGGCTGGGCTCAGCGGCCATCGCCCACGCAACCGCTCGCACGCCTTATCCGGCCAGCGAGGGGTATGTTGCGTTGTTAGAGCCATTTATCGACACCGTGGTGATCTGCACGATCACCGCGCTCGTCATCGTCATTACGTCGAGCGATCTGTCGACCACCGGTACTCTCAGCGGAATTGAACTATCGACGCGCGCCTTCCAGGGAACACTCAGCTGGTCCGGCATTCCACTCGCCATCTGTGCGTTGTTGTTTGCCTTCTCCACCATCATCGCGTGGTCCTACTACGGACTTACCGCGTTTACTTATCTGGTGGGTGATTCAAAAATTGCCGAGGTGTCTTTCAAACTGTTCTTTCTTGCGTTTGTTGTCATCGGCGCGAGTATCGAGCTGTCCTCTGTGGTCGATCTTTCCGACGCACTCGTCTTTGTCGTCGCCATCCCTAATCTGATCGGCCTGTATCTGCTGGCGCCGGTCATCAAACAGGAGATCAATCGATATGCGTTCCATCGCGTTTAGTCTGTTACTGATCAGCGCATCCCTTGCAGCGCTGGCAGCAGCGCCTGCAGATGTCCTGTTTCTCGGCGAAAACATCCTGACGATGGAAGAGACCTCGACTAACCGACCCAGCGCCGTCGCCATCGACGCAGACCACATCTCATGGGTTGGAGATCGCAAGGACGCAGCCAATTGGACTGATAAAGATACAAAAGTCATCGAACTTGGCGAGCAGGCACTGCTGCCAGGTTTTATCGACGCTCACGGGCATTTCCTGTTCACCGCAGCCACCGTCGATTTCGCCAACGTGTCATCTCCTCCTGTCGGGCCGGCCACCGACATCGCATCGCTCAAGAAAGTGCTTGCCGATCACATCGCCGGGAAACAGCTGAAAACAGGGGAATGGGTCATCGGCTACGGGTACGACGATTCGCTTCTGGCCGAAAAGCGACATCCAACGCGTGATGACCTCGACGCCGTGAGCATAGATCACCCGATCATCCTCACCCATGTGTCCGGGCATCTCATGGCCGCCAACAGCCTGGCCCTGGCTGTGGCGAATATCACCAGCCAGTCTCCCGATCCGGAAGGCGGTGTCATTCGAAGACGCGTGGGGTCAACCGAACCTGACGGCGTGCTCGAAGAGACTGCCACTTACGCACTGCGTAAACAGGCTGCACCGAAGTGGTCGGCAGACGTGATTCGACGCGCGCTTCTGGCCTACGCGGCTTTTGGCGTGACCACCATTCAGGATGCAGCGAGTGATGCGCCCAGCATCGCCCTGCTGCGACAATTTGCTGATGCCGGCGTACTCACGCAAGACATCCTTGTGTACCCGGTGCTGCGTCCAGCAGATCTCGACGGCGAGCTGCCGTATGCCTTCAGGCGCACAGACAACGGCCTGCGAATCGCCGGTGTCAAACTGGTGCTGGATGGCTCTCCCCAAGGCAAGACGGCCTACCTTTCTCAACCATATCACCGCCCTCCCGCCGGCAAACCGGCGGACTATCGAGGTTATCCCATCCAGGAACAGGCCAGCGTGGACCAGCTTGTTGACTATGCACTGAGTCGAAAGATCCAGCTCATCGCTCACGCCAATGGTGATGCGGCGGGCGACATGCTGCTCGATGCAGTCGGGAAGAGTCTGGGCAAGATGTCCGTCATGCCCGACCATCGCACGGTGATGATTCATGCCCAAACCGTCCGCACCGATCAACTGGATCGCATGCGAGAACTGCAGGTCATGCCGTCCTTCTTTTCAGCGCACACTTTTTATTGGGGGGACTGGCATCGCGATTCAGTATTGGGCAGCCGTGCACAACGAATCAGCCCAACCCGATCAACCCTGGACCGTGGCATCCCGTTCACCGTGCACAACGACTCACCGGTCGTCCCCAGCAACATGATCCGGCTGTTGTGGGCCACCACCAATCGGCAGACGCGTTCCGGGAAAATTCTGGGCGCAGATGAACGTGTGTCCACCGAAGTCGCACTCGCCGCCATGACCCGCACAGCGGCCTGGCAGAACTTCGAGGAAGACCGCAAAGGCACGCTGACGGTGGGCAAACTGGCTGATCTCGTCATTCTCTCTGCGAATCCGCTCAAGATGCAGACCCAGGACCTTATGGACCTGCAGGTGATGGCGACGTACTCCAGAGGCATTCGCCTGTTCGCGGCCCAGCCGTAGAGAATCTATACTCCAGCTATCCAACCGGAAGTTAACAAAAGCCCATGCACGGACCGACCTCACACGTCTATTTTTCCCAACGCCTGCGCCTGCATTATGTGGACTGGGGTAACGAACAGGCACCGCCCATGCTGCTCATTCATGGTGGTCGGGATCATTGCCGCAACTGGGATTGGGTCGCGGAAAAGTTTCGTGACCAGTACCACATCGTCGCGCCTGACCTGCGTGGTCATGGTGACTCGCAATGGATGATGGGTGGCAGTTACAGCATCATCGACTACGTCTACGACATCGCGCATCTGATTCATCAGAAGAACATGCAGCCCGTCACCATCATCGGTCACTCGCTGGGTGGCTCAATATCGCTGATGTATACCGGCCTGTTTCCGGAAACCGTGCACAAGCTGGTCGCCATAGAAGGCATGGGTCCGCCACCGCAGATGATTGCCGAGCGCATCAACCAACCGATCGAACGACGACTGAAGGACTGGATCGCCGAACTGCGCAAAATTTCCGGCCGCAGCCCTCGTCGATACGACACGCTTGAAGAAGCCTACGAGCGAATGCAGTCGGAAAATCCGAATCTGTCAGAAGCACAGGCACGACATCTGACGATTCACGGCAGTAACCAGAACGAAGACGGAACGTTCAGCTGGAAGTTCGACAACTACGTCCGCTCATTTGCGCCAAATCAGCTGCCATTCGAAGAACAATACAAACTCTATGCGCGAATCACTTGCCCAACACTACTGTTTCGTGGCACCGAGTCGTGGGCGTCGGATCCCACCAAGGATGGGCGAGCGACCCACTTTTCCGGCACCAAGGTCAAGATGGCCAACGTGAAGAAGGCCGGCCACTGGGTACACCACGATCAGCTCGATGAATTTGTGAGCATCACCCGTGACTTCCTGAACGATGAGTGAGCGCGCACGTCGGCTGCATGCGGCCGACTGTAGAGGTGTATTTCACGTGACCGGTGGAGGCAGCCTGTTCCTCAGCGAAATGCTGACTACGCCGGGCGCGTCACGAACAGTGCTCGACATTCGAGTTCCTTATGCCGAAGCGGCGCTGCATCAATTACTCGGCAAGCTGTCTTCAGGGGCGTGTTCCGATACCACCGCCCGTGCCCTGGCGATGTCCGCATTCATGCATGCCCGCGCCTTGTCCGACCAAGCAGTATTCGGCCTGGGTTGCACCGCAAGCCTTGCCACTGATCGAGACAAAAAAGGGGCGCATCGCGCGCACCTGGCGTTGCAGACCCACAGCACGACTTACAGCGTGCAGTTGAATTTCTCATCGGACCGCCAGACCGAAGAAACATTGCTGTGCGATGCACTCTGGGATCTGAGCTCCGTGTTGCTGGGTGAGCCGCCATCAGCTGCTATCCGAACGACAGTCGCGCCAGCTGACTGGCAGGATCTGGTCATCGGCAAACAAACCGCGATCGCCACTGCACAACATGACGGCAAGCTCCTGATTCCCGGCTCATTCAATCCTCCACATGCTGGACACCAGCAGATCATCAACATCGCCGAAGCGCGCACCGGCCTGGTTGCTGCTCTCGAACTTTCCTTCGGTAATGTCGACAAGCCACCACTCGACTATCAGGAAATCGGCACCCGGCTGCGGGACATCGCGAGCACCTTGAACCGTCCGGCCTGGCTGACAAGAATGCCAACGTTTGTCGAAAAGGCGAGGCGGTTCCCCGGTGCAACCTTTGCGGTCGGCGTTGATACGATCGTGCGAATCGCGGAGGGCCGTTACTACGCCAATTCCGATGATCGAGACGCGGCGATGGATTTCCTCGCTGAACAAGGCACACGGTTCATGGTGTTTGGTCGGACCATGGACGGTGAATTCAGGACGCTGTCCACGCTCACCCTGCCACGCACCCTTGCGAATCTATGCATCGAGATCAGCGAGGACGAATTCCGCGCGGACGTTTCTTCTACGGACCTGCGCAACGTTGGGCCTTGACGCTCTCGTGTTGCGACTCGTGAGGGATCCGGCTTGTGAGCTCTTTCTTAACTCTGCGTGAGAGTGAACTTCGTTCCCGGATTGCCAATCACTTCAAGCTGACAATTTCCATAACTCTCCGGGATCTTGAACGTTGAATCTGCGGCAAATCGAAAGCCTACATAGCGTCGCTCACAGCGCAGTTTGAGTTCAGCAATCTCGCCGTCGAGCACATGAAACGTCATCTCATCCTTCAACAGGGTATAGGTCCAGTTGGCGTGCTCTCCAATCACTCCATCGACCGGAAAGGCGGTGTCGTCCCTTTTGAGCGCTTCAATCTTGCTCACTGTCTCGCCGAGAGATAGCAGACGATCCGCCTCCAGCTTCACGGTACCCGCTTCCTGAAGTTGGTTCAGTGCCTTCGCAGTATTCAAGGCAGCACCAAGATGATTGGTTCGGATCTCCGCTCCAAACCTGGAAAGCATGATCATCTGGATAAAATCGAGCGGTATGTGGCTCACATCAGGATCAGAAGCGCTGGCTCTGGTCAGGGCAACTCGCTGTTGTTCAGGCGTACCCCAACGCACATGAAACAGGTACCAGCCAATCTGGAGAAACACCTCTTCAAAGTGATTCCGCGCATCGGCTTTTTCAAGCAATTCCAATGCTTCCGCACGTTCATTTTTTTCTATGTGCTTTTTGATACTTTTAAATTGCTGCGAAAACAGCGACCTGGCTCCCGACTTTCCCCTATCCAGCGAAAACATAAGACGTATTCTCACAGCTGCGTCAAGCGGCTGACCGTTCATCCGGCCAGCTTGATATACCCATCTCTCAACCACCTTGGCCGCGATCTCGGAAAATTCTTCAGCGCCCATCGAATCGGCAACTGCAACTTCATAAGGCCTGCCATCAGTTCTAACCATGAACTGAAGATCAACCCATGCTTCTTCACCCTTGACTTGCGCCGACCGCGGATAGACTGGGTTGACCCTTGTGAGAAGCACGGGAGGCTCGTAAATCTCTACAGGCTTCGTTCCTTCAGCCGCTTCAATCAGCGCTGCAGGCCAAAGCAGCAACCAGTAGAGAAGAATCAGAGGTACGACTGCTCTGGTCATGAACACTCCTTGTTTACACCGACGTTTCTACTGATCCAGCGATGCACTCCAATCGTGCTCCCAAGTTTTGCAAAGGAACCTTGCTGGTGTCACCTCTTTCCACCAGTCTCAATCACCTCAACTGCAGGGGAAACGACAAGAATGAACATTCTCGACGCATTGGTCGGTGGTCAGGGTAACGCGGCAATCGGTCAGATCGCCAAACAGTTTGGGATCGATGACACCCAGGTACGTGATGTCATCGGTCATCTCGCGCCAGTTCTGGGCCAGGGTATGGCACGCAACGCGCAGGGCAGTGGTGGCCTGGATGCACTGATCGGTGCTCTGCAGAAAGGTGGGCACGGCAAATATCTGGATGACCCATCAATCCTCAGTCAGGCTTCGAGCACAGAAGAAGGCAACAACATTCTCGGCCACATTCTCGGCAGCAAGGATGTCAGCCGTGCACTCGCCGGCAAAGCGGCCGCGCAGACCGGACTCAGCGCCGACATCATCAAACAGATCCTGCCCCTGGTCGCTTCACTCGCCATGGGCGCGCTCAACAAACAAACCAGCAGCGCGCCAGCCGGCGGGAATCAGATCACCGACATCCTCGGCTCGATGCTCGATCGCAACAAGGATGGCTCTGCACTGGATGACCTCATCGGCATGGCCGGCAGCTTTTTCAAGCGCTGATTCCTCACGAACAAGACAGGCAGGAGAACCACCATGTTCGGATCGCTTTTCGAATTTGCCAAAGACGTCGGCACACGACTTTTCACCAGTGATGCGGAAGCAGCGATGTCCATTCTCAAGCACATCGAAGCCAACAATCCTGGCGTGAACCCGTTGGACGTCAAATACGACGGGGGCTGCGTCACGCTCAGCGGCTCGGCCGAATCAACCGCAGCCAAGGAAAAGTGCGTGCTGATGGCCGGTAACGTCCGTGGAGTCGAGAAGGTGGTCGCCGACAACTTGCGAGTTGCCAGACAAATAAGGCCTGCCTTGAACGATGCGCCAACCGCCGCTGCAGCCACTGCCTCCACGCCCTCAGCAGCCGCCCCGACACCGGCATCGGAGCCAACTCCTGCAGAACCTGAGAGCCGCTTTTACACGATCCAGAAGGGTGACACGCTGTGGAAGATCGCCGCCACCGCACTCGGCAAAGGCGCGCGGTATCCCGAGATCTTCGAAGCAAATCGGGAAGTCATTCTGGATCCCGACAAGATCTACCCTGGACAGAAGATCCGCATTCCCGGCTGATCGCTCGTACCCGGCAGATCATGATCGCCATGATCTGCTGTCTGTCATTGGCAAAGGCGGAGACTGGCAATTGTGGCTTCGTTGTCTATGATCCGGCGCCAGTAACTATTCGCGCCTGAGTCAACAACTCCATCGTGGCATCACCTCCCGACACCATCGAACGCCTGGATCCGGATCCGCGCATCGACCGCACGCTGAGGCACTCCATCAGGGATGGGGTGTACTTCTCGGCCATGATGGGCACTGCGGAAAACTACTTTTCGGCATTTGCCGTCTTTCTCAAGGCCAGCACCGCTCAGGTCGGCGTTCTGGCTTCACTGCCACCACTGCTTGCCTCGTTCATGCAGGTGATCTCGGCGTGGCTCGGTCGCAGATTAGGCAAGCGCAAGGAGATCATTGTTGGCGGTGCCTTGTTACAGGCCGCCAGCCTGATCCCGCTCATGCTGGTACCGGTGTGGTATCCGGACACCGCCCTGCCCCTCGTTATCCTGTTTGCAGTGATTTACTTCATCGGACCCAATCTCGGCTCTCCGCAGTGGGGATCGATGATGGGCGAACTGGTGCGCGAGAATCGACGCGGTCGTTTTTTCGCACTGCGAACCAGACTGTCCAGTCTCGCCAACTTCTCCGCGCTGGGTGGTGCAGGTCTGCTGCTGCATCTGTTTGCGAGCGCGCAGCAGACTTACTGGGGGTTCGTGGCCATCTTCTCGATTGCCAGTCTCTTGCGCCTCGCATCGGCCTGGCATCTGTCGCAGATGTACGATCCACCTGGCCATGTCGCGGCGATCGAGACCGCGTGGTATCACGGCCTGTGGGCGACGTGGAAAACATCGGGCCTGCTGCCATTCACGATCTTCTTTGCCTCTATGCAGATGTCGGTGGCGATTGCCTCGCCCTATTTTGCGCTGTACATGCTGCGCGACCTGGAGTTCAGCTATCTCGCGTTCATGTTCAACACCGCAGCGTCAGTGTGTATTCAATTTCTGACGCTGAATCGTTGGGGAAGACTCTCCGACCTGTTTGGCAACCGGCTCATCCTCGCCACCACTGGCCTCATCATTCCCATCATGCCGGCACTGTGGGTGCTCTCAACCAACTATTACTACCTGTTGGTCGTGCAGGCGATGTCGGGTCTGGTCTGGGCAGGCTTTACGCTGAGCGCAGGCAACACTGTGTACGACCTCACCCCCAGTGAAAGACGTGTCACGCTAATGGCCGCCCACAATGTCGTGGCAGCCACCGGCACGTTTACCGGTGCGCTGATCGGCGCCTGGCTCGGCACTCACCTGCCACGGGAGATCACGGTCAACGGTGAATCCTTCAACTGGCTGACGCCGTTGTATGGCGTGTTCCTCATTTCCGCGCTCGCCCGCATCACCACCGTCGGGTTTTTCATGCGGCGCTTGCGCGAAGCCAGGCGAGTCAGACCCATGTCGAGCAGGGGTCTCATATTTCGTGTCACCCGTGTCGCGCCGCTGTCGGGTCTCATCTTCGAAGTGGTTGATGCGGTCGGGCGAGGTGATAACAAGCGGACCAACGATGCAACTGCGGACCCTGATTCCTCTGATTCTTAGACCGTGTCTAATAGGGCTTCATCACCGTCTTCCATCGACCACTGCGGAATCGCCACACCAGCAATATGCCCTTGAGGACATAGTCCCCCACCAGAGCGGCATATACCCAGACCACTGGTAAACCAAGCCATGTCGCGATGATGGCCAGACCACAGCGCATACCGATCAGGCCGGCAAAGGTGGCCATCAGCGGGAAGCGTGTATCACCTGCGCCGCGTAACGCACCACCAATGGCAAAGTCGATGGCCATCAACGGCATCATCGCGCCAAGCAGGCGTGTGAACTGCACCGTGTATTCAATCGTCTTCGGGGCATCATTGAGGAAAAATCCTGCCAGCTCGCGGGCGAAGAACACGATGACGCCGCCAAGCAAACCCATGAACAGAATCGCCAGCCACATCGCCCGCCAACCTGTACGCATCGCGCCGGCATGATCCCCGGCACCAATGGACTGTCCCACCAGCGTGGAACCGGCGATTGAAAAGCCAAAGCCGACGGTCATGCACACCATCAGCAGATTCGCGCCGATGTTGTACGCCGCAAAGGCCTCCGTGCCGTAATAACGACCAATCAGCATGAGGAAGATGAAAAAGCCGATCTGGAAGACGCCTTGTTCGATGGCTGCGGGATAACCGATGTCGACCAGACGCTTGAGCCGCTCTTTGCGCCACCATCCACCCTTGACGTGCCGAACGCGAAATTTCTGTTTGATCCAGAGCCAGAGCAACACGAGGCCACCAAGGCCAAATGCAAATCCGCCGGCCACGGCAGCACCGCTGGCACCGAGCTCAGGAAAGCCAAACTTGCCGTACACAAGAACGTACAGCAAAGGCAGGTTCACCAGATTGATTCCGAAGCCGGTCCACAGAGGTGTCCACGCGTCACCGGAGGCGCGCAGCGCCGCGCCGAGAATGAAGTTCGCCGCAAAGGCAACGTTGAACACACACAGCCACCGGATGTACTCCGCCGCGAGTGCCAGCGTCTTTGCATCCAGACCATAGGCCGAGGCCATGTCGTCCGCGAAAATCAGCCCTGCCGTCGACATGATCATGGCCAGTACTGTTGCCAGCGCCAGCGATGCCATCGTCACACGACTGGCTTCCTCATAATCTCCCGCACCCCAGGCACGAGCCACCAGCGCAGTAGTACCCGCACTGAGCGCCATCAGGATCGCCTGAATCGCAAAAAATACTCGCTGCCCAGCACCTACAGCCGCAATCGCCTGCGTGCCGAGTTCGCCGACAAACTTGGTCTGCACCATGCCGACAATCGTGTAGGAAAGGTTGCCCAGCATCGACGGCAGCGCCAGTGCCCAGATGCTCCCCCGATTCCCCCTCGTGTCGTGAGGCTGGTCGTCTTTGCTGTTAGTATCCGTCGAATCCATTCATTTCTTCTTTCGGGGGACATTCCTGATGAGCGGCTATGCCGATATCACGGTGACGCTGGACAAATTTGTGGCCACGGTCGAAATCCAGCGGCCACCCCATAACTTCTTTGACTATAGCTTGATCGGCCAGATCGCAGATGCTTTCGATGCACTCGACCAGGACGCGAACTGCCGGGCGATCATTCTTGCGGCCAATGGCAAGTCATTTTGCGCCGGTGCAAATTTCGGAACGGGTCAGTCAGACGGGTCGGGGAGTCAGGATTTTACCGAGGAAGGCTTCCGGAACACCACCGGAAAACTTTATCGCGAGGCAGCGCGCCTGTTTGGCAACAAGAAACCCATTGTCGGGGCCATCAATGGCGCGGCCATCGGCGGTGGTTTTGGCCTGGCTCTGGTGCCGGATTTCCGGGTTGCTTCAACTGAAGCACGGTTTGGCGCGAACTTCGTAAAACTCGGCATCCATCAGGGTTTCGGCATCTCGGTCACCCTGCCCCGCCTGATCGGCCAACAAGCCGCCAACAACATGCTGTTGACCGGCCGACGCGTGAAAGCCGATGAAGCACTGGTGATGGGTCTGGTCGATCAGGTGGTCGAACACGACCAACTCAAGTCGGCGGCATTTGCACTTGCCTATGAGATCGCCGAGAACGCGCCGCTGGCAGTGATGTCGGTTCGCGCCACCGTTCGTCAAGGTCTTTCTGACGCAGTGATCAAAGCCACCGAGCACGAACTCTCTGAACAGAAATGGTTGCGCGCAACCAGTGATGCCGACGAAGGCATCCGTTCTGTGGCAGATCGACGTCCTGGCGTTTTCACCGGCAAATAAGGAGCGAAAAGATGGATCTCGGCAAACTCGGCGTCTGGTACTTCCTCGATGGACTAACTGCGCCACAGGCAGCAGCAACGGCGCAACGCATCGAAAAAGCGGGCTACAAGACACTCTGGATTCCGGAGACGGTTGGCAAGCATCCGTTCGTGACGGCGAGCTGGCTGCTCGCCAACACCAAGACACTCAATCTCGCCACCGGTATCGCCAACATCTATCACCGCGAGCCAGGTGTCACCCTGGCGGGCCAAATGGCACTGGCGGAACAATCTGGCGGACGATTCCTGCTCGGACTCGGCGTTTCACACAAACCAATGGTCGAAGGGGTGCGTGGGCTGCAGTACGGCCCGCCAGTTCCCACCATGCGTGCCTACCTCGACAAGATGGCTGCATCGCCCTATCAAGGGGTGCGACCGGCCGAACAGCCGAAGACGGTGATTGCAGCGCTGGGACCGAAGATGCTCGAACTGGCTGCAAGCAAAGCCCAGGGCGCGCATCCCTATTTCAGCTCACCCGATCACACGGCCATGGCAAGAACAGTCATGGGTAAAGGGCCGCTGTTGTGTGTCGAGCAGAAGGTTTTACTGTGCGATGACGCAGCCACCGCCCGCAAACTGGCGCGTCCGATCGCATCGATGTATCTCGGTCTGCCCAACTACCGTAACAACTGGCTGCGAATGGGTCTCTCCGAGGCAGACCTCGACAACGGCGGTTCAGACAAGTTCATAGACACGACGTTTGCCTGGGGCAATGCCGATCGGATCAAGGTGCGGATACAGGAGCACCTGGACGCCGGCGCCGATCACGTGTGCATTCAGCCGGTGAATCCGAATGGCAAGTTCGGGGATCTGCACTGGGAGGTGCTGGAGCAGATCAGTGCGTAGGCAGTGCAATGCGCTGAGGGGTTCGCGGTCAGGAGACTGCGAGCCCAAAACAACCTCGACTGCGGGCCAGCCCGCATTATTCATGAAGGAACGTAGCGAGGGCGTCGAGAGTAACGAAAAGACTGGGTGGCGCGGACCGGAGCGCGCACAGGCGTGCTTTACAGCACGTCGAGCACGCGGAGGGAGCACGCCGAGTGTTTTCGCTGCTA
>JANNBJ010000166.1:0-2257 GCA_031385325.1 Gammaproteobacteria bacterium
TTTTTCCTGCAGCAGCGCCAGCTGGAAAACAACACAGCCATGCTCTCGCAGCAACTGGAGGTGATGCGTCAGGGTGCGGCTCAGTCCGAATTACAATCGCGGGCGATCGCGGCGGATGAATTGCACTCGCGCCAGGATACCTTTCTGCGTATCGCCGAGATGGTAAGTGAACAACTCGGCACGACGGCTGGCTGGTTATACACCTCGTGGGCGGCGGAGGTGAGTGAACTGGCGTTGAAGGGGCCGGGTGGTGCGCTCGACATCTGGCGAACGCAAGGTTCAGGTGACCATGGCGCGTTCAATCGTGCTATGGCGCAGGCGATCTACATCGGCCAGGTGAAGCCTTTCGAACTCTTCTGGGGGACACCGATCCGCAGTGGCCACACCCAGAACTTTGTCCAGGCCTTCGAGCGTCTGCTGCGATTGGCGGAGCGATGTGATGACGAGGGGGTGATTGCCGATGCGATTCGAGGCGGGACACATGGGCGCGTCTACCGATTCATGATTGAATCCCGACCGGTCAATTCCTGAGGAGTTTGTGCATGACAACGCGTGAGGTCACGGGCCGCCTGGCCGATCGCTGTGCGCTCGTGACTGGTGCCAGTCGTGGCATTGGTCTTGCCATCGTGCAAGCCTATCTGGCGGAGGGCGCCAGTGTGATGCTCAGTGCGCGGGATGCGCAGCGGCTGACTCACGTTGCACGATCACTCGATGCCGGTGATCGCGTCACCACTCATGCGTGTGATGTCACTGATCCGCAGCAGCTTGACCAGCTGTTTGCCGCTGCAGTTGCCTGGCGCGGTGGTGTGGACATCCTTGTCAACAACGCCGGCATCTACATCGGTAAACCGTTTACCGATTATTCGTTCGATGAGTTTGACCAACTGCAAAAAACCAACGTCTATGCGGTGTTCAGACTCATGCAACTTGCTCTCCAGCACATGCAGCCACGCGCCGCCGGCAAGATCGTCAACATCGCCTCAACCGCAGGCAAGTGGGAGAGCGCGAATCAGGCTGCGTACAACGCATCGAAACATGCCGTAGTCGGACTCACGCGCTGTGCTGCACTGGAAAATGGTGTGCACCAACTCAACATCAATGCCATCTGTCCCGGCATGGTCAATACGGACATGTGGGCAGACTTTGGTGGCCATGCAGAACGTACCGGGGTCACCATGGATCAACTCAAGGCGGGCATTCTCGGCCGCATTCCGCTGGGCCGATTCATCGAACCGGAAGAGGTGGCCCACATTGCAGTCTATCTCGGCAGTCGAGAGTCGGATGGAATGACGGGTCAGACGATTACGATTTCAGGTGGCATGCGCATGGGGTAATCGTTCGCAGGGGTAGTTCCTGCTCAACCAGGGGTGACGCTGCCAGACGCTGGCAACGTCACCCACTCTCCATGGCACTCTGATAATCAGCGCAGGAAGCGGCGATTGAGCAGACGAGCGAGTTCTTCCGCCATCCGGCGATACCCTTCCGAATTCGGATGCAGCCCATCCGCCGTCAACGCCGCCTGCATACGCGTCGCATCACTCGGATCACGCAGCAATCGATCGAAGTCGACGACGCCATCAAACGCCCGGCTGTTGCGAATCCAGTGATTGACGGCCTGGCGCTTGGTCTCCACATCCGGACCCGAATAGCCGGGTAATCCGCTGCTGCCAGATGGTGTCAGTGTGCCACCAATCACAACGATTCCATGGGCACGAGCCTGCGCGGCGATCTGTTGTAATCCGGCAATGATTGCAGCGGAACTGATCGACGGAGTGGGAAAACCTATCAAGGGGAGCAGCCCCGGCAAGCCGATGTCATTGATCCCTTCGAGCACCACCAGATGCGTGACTCCGGTTCGTGTCAGCACATCCGAATCGAAGCGACCCACGGCATTTTCGCCGATGAAGGTTTGAGTCACCTGGTTGCCGGAAATCCCCAGGTTAATGACAGCGGCGCGGGTTGGTCCGTTGCCTCCATTGTTGGTATTCAGCTCGCGGGCGAGGAAATCGGTGTAACGCGCGTTCTGATCCACGGGTTCATTCGGTGCGGCCATCTGATCACCGTCGGTGATGGAATCACCGAACGCGGCGATGACGGGCAATCGGTTGTTACGTTGAACATCCACACCACTGAGGTAGTACCAGGCGGTGGTGGTGGTTGCACCAGGCAGATCGGCTGCGTTGACCTGATTACCAACGGCGACAAATGACGTCTGCAATGCCCTGACATGGTAGCTCACGGGCGACGTTGGTGAGGT
>JANNBJ010000177.1:0-1840 GCA_031385325.1 Gammaproteobacteria bacterium
GCTCCCTGTGCACTGCCTGATGCTGGGGGAGCTGTCCCTCCGTACGACGATGATGGAAGGTGGTAGTAGAGAGCAAGAATGAGGAATAGAAGCATGCTTCGAAGCGACAATATCATGTCGCACCATCTCCCTCCGGCTGAAACGGACGCACACTTCGTAGCGTGCAACTCGGAATTTTGAGCAGCTCCCGCAACTTTCGCAAAGCAGTTAAGATTCATGGTCGTGTGACTAGTTAGGGTTCGTAGAATTTTGCGCAGCAGCAGGGATAACTCAACGAAGAGGGGTAAACAGAACGAGTCCCGGCCCGCCTCCGGCACCGAACAATGAGTTATAGACCTGCCATCCGGTTTCGCCGGCATCGGCGATGCCATCCCCGTCGGTGTCTTCAAAGTAGTCCGCACGCCCATCTCCATCGTTGTCTAACGGAGAGCCGCTGCTGTTGACCGCCACATAGTGAAATCCGATGTCGATAACGGAATTCGTTTCCTTCACCTGATTGGTGGTGGTGGTGAAATGGTAGAGACCGGCATTGGTGGCATTCCAACTGCCGGAATTGAACAGCGTGCTGTGGCTGGTGAGATTGGTCGGGAGATAGAAGCTGCCCAGCAACCCTTTCGCATAAGTGATGTTGGTGACGCTCAGCTTGATGTCGCTGGCAGCCGTGGGCGTCAGGCGAGTGGCGTTTGTCGTGTAGGCATTGTAGCTGTTCGTGATGGTTCCTTCCATGTAGCTGGTAGTGCCATCGAAGAGGTTGTCCTTGAAGGTCCAGATGGTCGAATTCCCCTGATACAACTGAAGATCGCCGCCGACAAAGGTGCAATTCCGAAAGGTCGGGTTCATGTCCAAACTTTCCGCGATGACAGTACGCGTTCGATTGAACAGGCAGTTGGTGACGTTAAGAGTGGGGCGATCCGACCAGATATCGCCGCCATGAAACTGGCAGTCGCGAATGATGTGCGAGCCGCCATCTTCAGCATACCCGTAAATGTGATACTTGCTCTCGGCAGGGGACGCCGGAATGGAGAACTCGGTAAACCGATCTCATCAATCGGCTAAGGGGGCGGACTTAATCACCCGCCATGCCCGTGTTCCGTAGAGCTGGATGCCGCGCGAGTGGCCCGTCCAGTTCGAGGGAGGCTTCTGAAAGTAATCCCGTTTTTCAAACGGAGTAATCTTCAGCTTCTATCCCATGGCGTTTTCGAGTTGTGCAAATCGTAGTTGAACACGGGCGAACGGGACACGTCTTGAGATGCAATGCTCAAGGTCGGTCAGATTCAAAGCGGGTGAGAAATTTCCAGGGAGATTTCAAATCCTTCGCGTGGGACTCGTGACCAAACTCATGCGTCGCATGAGTGGTTCGTTTAACACGCGCTGGCGTCGGGAGCCTGACGGTGGCGACACTGATCAGCCGGAAGCAGACAGCTTCCGGGTTCCTCCGAAATGAGGACGCGAAAAGCTCAACGATGAAAGGGGCGACAAGCCCTTGCCAGTCAGTTCAAGCGGAGACGGAGCCGAACAGGAAAAATCCATTCAGAAACAGGTAAGGGGAAGCTTCTGTATTCTGTCCCCCGAAATCAGATCCAAGATATCTGCAAATGTTCCAACGCTGGAAGGCGCTGGATTCTTCTGAGTGGGCCGGGCCACCAAGCGCCCTGACCAACGTGAACGATTGAGCAAAGAGTCTGAATAACCGTGCAAGGAATGCAGCCGCCGGAGTGATTGCCGGTGCCGAAAGTCAATCGGTGACAAACGCTGCATTCTGATGAGAGTGCCGCAAGTAGGACCGGGCCTTTGGCCCGGCGCATCTGTTGCAAGGCAGTGACAGAGGCGTGTGCGCGTC
>JANNBJ010000213.1:0-8555 GCA_031385325.1 Gammaproteobacteria bacterium
GCAAGACCAATGCACTGGATCAACATTTGCGCAACCCCGATTGTTACACCTGTGACCGACACGCCTGAAAACCTTGAAAAGCGCCTGAAACGCCTGGACAAACGTTCGCTCGTTTCCCTCTTGCTCGAACTCGCGTCCGGCCATGACGCTGTTCACGAGCGGCTTGACTGTATCCCGCTGACCAATCAGTCGAATCAACGATCCAAGGGAATCAACAATCTGGTCAGCGGTTTGAGGAAATCCCTTTCCGGATGGCGGCTCTCGCATGAGTTCCACGACTATCGTTCCGCGCCGAGGTTTCTCGGTTTGCTCGAAGACTGGCTTGACCAGGTGGCCCGCGAGGTGTTGCCGACGGACCCGGACACAGCCGTTGATCTGTTCGAAGAATTCATCGAGACGGATGGTAGATGGATGGAAAGTGCTGACGATTCCAATGGAGCGATCGGCAGCGTCATGCGTTCTGCCTGTGAACACTGGCTCAAGGCGGCAGCCCGTTGCCATCAGCCAGCAGACATCTGGAAGGCCCGGCTGTTGCGGCTGGAAGGGAAAGACGACTACGGCGTTCGTGAACAGTTACTGCGCAGTGCGAACCTGTTGCTTGATGAGCTGGCGCTGCGTGATCTGGTGGTGTATTTCGAGGGCCAACTCGCAAATTGCCTGGCCGCAAGCACCGACCAGGCCCGTCTGCCAGTCGATGTGTACCGATTGGCTGGTGCGCTTTCATGTTTGTCCGTGGCCTTGAGAGATCCGGACATCAAGGTCCGTGCGACCATGCAGTACAGTCCGATTCCGAACGGCTTGCAGCAAGAGGCATTCGTTCGTGCGTATCTCGCGGCGGATCAGCCGGAACGCGCACTGGAATGGCTGCATGAATCGTGGGAGTTTCATGAGCCGATGCGCTTGAACTTGCGGGCCGAGGTCTTGGGTCGTCTCGGGCGCACGGAAGAGAGTGCGACCATTCGACGATCGATCTTTGAAAAGACGCTATCGGTTTTCAATCTGCACCAATGGCTCGAACAGCTGTCAGAGGCCGATCATCCGCAGGCATTGGTACTGGCTCACCAACTGGCAGTGGATAACGATGACCCGACGGCTGCGGCAACGATGCTCATCGAACTCGGTGATGTTGCGGCCGCCGCGGCCAAACTTCTGGCGATGCCAGATCGGGTTGATGGCCGCCTGTATGACGAGCTGGTCCCGATCGCGAATGCACTTGCCACGCATGGACAACATGCTGCGGAGTCTGTGGTCTATCGGGCTCTGCTCATGGCCATACTCGAACGCGGTTATGCCAAGGCGTACTCGCATGCGGCTCGGTACTGGCTTCGATTGTGCAAGATCGCAGAGTCCGGATATGACCTGTCGCCGCTGCCGTCGCACGAAACGTTCGATGCGCAGATCCGTTTGGCACACAAACGCAAGTCGTCGTTCTGGGCGCATGTGAACAGCCCAGGACACCTGCGTAACTGAGTATCGGACGCTGCAATTTGCAGATCAGTGGTCCGGCTGGGTTGATTGCTTACCGCGGTGTCAGCGGCGCACCCGTTGTCTTGTGAATGAGCGGCTCGATAAAAACGCGCACATCCTCCTTCGTGACAGCCAATCAGTTCGGGGTAAAGAGCATGCTGCGTCTGGCCTGTGCGCAGAGCTATAACCGTTTGCGGACGTCCAGCAGCGCCTGCGGATTTCGATCCGCAATCAACAGCAGCGTACGCGCTGCGCCGCTGGGTTGTTTGTACCCCTGTTCCCAGCCCTGCAGTGTACGCACCGATACACCGAGCAGTTTCGAGAACTCACTCTGCGATAGCCCAAGCCGTTCGCGGGTCCGCGCGACAGGGGAAAAGGCGATGTGCACCCGACCCGATTTCATCTGCCGGATCGACTCGATCAGATCTTGCGCAAGCGTTGAAGGCTGCAATTTTTTTGGGACCGGAATTCGCTTTGATTCACTCTTCGACGACACGGCGCAACTCCTTTAGTTCTGCAAACGTCAGGTCGTCGGTTGCCGACTTTGAGTAGATCGTCAGCAGCACGACACGATCTGGCATCTGCAGTAAGTAGATGATTCGTACGCCGCCAGACTTCCCGGTGCCAGCGCGACCCCATCGCACCTTTCGGAGGCCTCTGGATCCCGGGATGACTTTCCCGATCTGCGGTTGATCGGAAATGTATGCAGCGAATTGATCATGTATCGCTGGTGTCCATAGCGAGGGCCACTGATTGCGGAACAGCAATGTCTCGACAACGGTGTACACCGGAACTATACGCTCTAAAGCGTATACCGCTTCAATTCAACGCATCGTGAATCTGCTTCCTTTCAGGTTATCTGGGGATTGAGTGAGCCATGCGCGGTGAGAGCCACGCGGATTGCCTGTGTGCCGCGTCGTTCGGTGTGAGCGGCGGGCCAAAGTTATAGTGAGCCCTGGATCACGCGGGCGTGCTGGAGCGACCTTGTGAGAACGGACTTCCGTCCGCGAATATCGATCCACAATCATGAATCCCTGCCCCCAACGCGTTCACCTGCCCGGAAGATTGGTGATACGCTCGTTCCCTCCAGGGGGAACCTCAGAGACAACAATGCCGGATCATCCGACACGGGACGATATACGACTGCTGCATCCCGAATTTCATGCGAACCCGTTCGAGCGATTCCGCTGGATGCGCACGAACGCGCCGGTCTACTTCGATGCGCAGGCACGCACCTGGGATGGTGGGTTGGGGCTGTGGGGTGTGTCCCGTTACGAAGACATTCGTCATGTGGCGTCGGATCAGGAGCTGTTCTGTTCCGGTAACAGTTCGCGCCCGGATTCGCCGCCCGTGCCGTCGATGATCAATCACGACGAGCCCGTGCACATGGCCAAACGCAGTGTGATCCGCAAGCGTTTCACGCCGCAGGCAGTGCGTTCCCATGAGACGTTTGCGCGGCAGTGCGCCACGCAACTCATCGATCGGGTGATCGAGCGCGGTGAAGCCGACTTCGTGAAGGACATCGCGACGCCACTGCCCATGATGCTGATTGGTCACATGCTCGGCGTTCCCATCGACGATTACGAAAAACTGCTGCACTGGTCGGATCTGTTTGCGACGGGTTTGCAGGACATGCCACCCGAACACCTGCAGAAAGTGATCGAGGCCGCCAATGCGTGGAACGAATACATCACGTTCTGGTTCGAGAAACGTCGCGCGGAACCCAGTGATGATCTGATCAGTGCCATTGTGCATGCGAAGATCCAGGGCGCAAAAATGTCGCATGTCGAACTGATGTACGAGGCCATGCTCATTCTGGTCGGGGGCGACGAGACCACGCGTCACACCATCACCGGCGGTATGGAAGCGCTGCTGCGACGGCCGCGATTGCATCGGCAGCTGGTCGCGCATCCCGATCGGTTACCGGACGCGATTGAAGAAATGCTGCGCTGGACCACACCCGTGAAAAACATGAATCGCACCGCCACGGCGGATACCGAGGTGGGTGGTCAAGTGATTCGTCGTGGTGACAAGCTGCTGCTGCTCTACGAATCCGGCAATCGCGATGAATCGGTGTTTGATGCGCCTGATGAATTTCGTATCGATCGCAATCCGAATCATCACCTCGCGTTTGGCGGTTATGGTCGCCACTTCTGCCTGGGCGCGAACCTCGCGCGGCTGGAGATTCGTGTGATGTTTGAAGAACTGCTGCGGCGTCTGCCTGACATGGCGCTTGCAAGCGAGGCCCCCAATCCGTATCGCCATGGCAATTTTGTGCTCGGCTTTGAATCGATGCCGGTGGTGTTCACTCCAGCGCGCAAGGAGGCCGCATGAGTTCGCTGCAGGGACAGCATGCGCTGGTTACTGGTGGTGGCAGTGGCATTGGTCTGGCGTGTGCACGTGCGTTTGTTACCGATGGTGCGCGAGTGACGTTGATGGGTCGGGATCGCGCGAAGCTCGAACGCGCCGCGCAGTCGCTGGCCTCGCTAGGCGAGGTGCAGGTTTTTGCAGGTGACGTCGGCGATGAAGACGCTGTGCAGGCTGCTGTCGCGCAGGCCAACACGTGGTCGCCCCTTACCATCGCCGTTGCCAATGCCGGCACTGGTGCGCTGGGCACGGTGGTCAAAACCAGCAGCGATGAATGGCGACGGGTCATGCAGACCAACCTGGATGGTACGTTTTACACGTTCAAACACGCAGGCCAGGCCATCATGCGTGCGGGCGGTGGTGCCATGTGCGCCATTTCGTCCATCGCCGGGCTGCGCACTCATCGATTCATGTCCACCTACTGTGTGAGCAAGGCGGGCATCGATATGCTGGTGCGTAACCTTGCCGATGAGATGGGTGGTGTCAAAGTACGGGTGAACAGTGTGTGCCCTGGCCTTGTGGACACCGAAATTGCCGCTGGTCTGTTTACCACCAGCGATGTGCACGACGATTACCTGTCGTGCATGCCCCTTGAGCGAACCGGTATGGCCGATGACATCGGACGCGCCGTGCGTTTTCTCTGTGGGCCGGAAAGTTCATGGATCACCGGCGTGAATCTGCCTGTCGATGGTGGGCATCATCTTCGCCGGGGTCCGAATCTCGATACCTTTGCGCGTGGCCTGTACGGCGACGCACCCTTCTAAGCAGTCCTGTCTGGAGAAATACCATGAAACTCAGCAAGTTCAGTCGATCCATCGCCGGCAAGGTTGCCGTCATCACCGGCGCCGCCAGCGGGATGGGTGAAGCCACCGCCAAGCTGTTTGCCGATGAAGGCGCCAAAGTTGCAGCCATTGATCTGAACGCCGCGCCCCTCGCCCGAGTGGTTGGTGAAATTGAAGCCGCGGGCTATCCGGTGAAAGGCTGGACGCTGGATCTGTCGAACCGTGCCTCCATCAAGCCTGTGTTCGATGAAATCGCAGCTCACTTTGGCGGGATCGACATTCTCGTCAACAACGCAGGAATCTCGATCTTTACTCCCATCGATGGAGATGAGTACGAATCGGCGTGGGACAAAACCGTTGCCGTTCTGCTCACCGCGCATACGGCAACGATTCGCGCCGCGCTGCCACATCTGCGCAAGTCCGGTGGTGGGCGCATCGTCAACATCGCGTCAACCGAAGGGTTGGGTGCTACCAAGTTCGGCAGCCCGTACACGGCTGCCAAAACCGGCGTCATCGGGCTCACCCGCTCGCTGGCCGTGGAACTTGGCACCGAAGGTATCACCGTCAATTGCATATGCCCCGGGCCGATTCGTACCGGCATGACCGCGGGCATTCCGGAAGAGCAGAAACAGGAATACGCACGACGACGGGTGGCGCTCAAGCGTTATGCCGATCCGGAAGAAGTAGCACACGGCACACTGAACTTCTGTCTGCCGGCATCGAGTTTCATCACCGGTGCAACGCTGCCGGTGGATGGTGGACTCACGATCAGGAACGCCTGAACCCCAACCACTCGTCGAGACTGCAGTCATGAGTCAGATCGCTGGTCGCACGTCGTTGCGAGTTGTTTTTGCCTTCGGCGCACCGGCCGTTGGCGCCGGGTACATGTACCTGCTGTTGTCGCTGTACGTGATGAAATTTGCCACCGACGTGCTGTTGATCGCCCCGGCCGTGATGGGGCTGATCTTCAGTGCTTCGCGCATCTGGGATGCGGTGTCCGATCCGCTGGCAGGCTATCTCAGCGATGGCACGCGATCACGTCTCGGTCGACGGCGTTCATGGATTCTTGCCAGCCTGATTCCAGTCGGGCTCAGTTTCGTGATGGTGTTTTCGCCACCGCCGGGGCTTGAAGGAGGAGCGCTGATTGCATGGATGGCAGTGGCGATCATCGGCTTCTATTCGGCGATGACGATCTTTTTTGTTCCCCACATGTCGTTGGGCGCAGAACTCTCCGACGACTATCACGAACGCACGCGGTTGTTTGGCATGCGCCATGCGTTTTATACCGTCGGCTCGATCCTTGCGCTGGTGAGCATGCAGTTCCTTATCAATGCGGAAATCCAGAGTGAATCCGCAGTGCGATCAGTGGCCGCCTGGCAAGCCTGGATTGCGGCGGGTGTCATGAGTGGCCTCATCCTTTATGCCGTGGTTCGGCTGAAAGAACGGGAGGACTATCAGGGTCGTGGTTCTACCGGTCCCTTTCAGGCACTGAAGGATGTGCTGGCTAATCCGCATGCACGTACGTTGTACCTGGTGTGGTTCATCGAAAACGTCGGTTCTTCTGCAATCGGGGCGCTGACCCTTTACGTCACCGCCTACATTGTCGGTGCGCCGCAGTGGGCGCCGCTGATCATCCTCTGTTATATGGTCCCCTCCACGATTGGCGTACCTGCGTGGCTCGCCTTGTCACGACGCATCGGCAAGATCAGGGCGTGGCAGATTGCCATGGTCGGAACGGGGTTGAGTTTCGGTGCCATGGTCATGCTGCTGGCGCTGGACAGCGTGAACGCCCGGCTGGCCTGGATCATGGTCATGGCTATGTTTGCAGGCTTCAGTGCTGCTGGCGGTGGTTCCATCGGGCCATCGGTACAGAGTGATGTGATCGACTTTGACGAAATGCGCACGGGGCAGCGAAAAGAAGGCTCGTATTACGCGGCGTGGAATTTTGTGGCCAAAAGTGCGCTGGGCGTGGTGCTGCTCATGACGGGTTTTGCACTGCAAGTGGCTGGCTTTGCGCCCAATGCCGAGCAGACGATGGAGGTCAAATTCACCATGATCCTGCTCTACGCCATCTTCCCGCTCATTCTGTGTACCGGTGGGGCGATCCTGATGCGGCGATTCAAGCTGGATGAGGCATCGCACCAGGACATCAGGACTGCGCTCGGCCGAACATAGTCCTGACACAGGTCGATTGTTCCGATCAATCGACCCCGATGGTTTGTTGGCCCTCGAGTCGCGCGGCCTGATCAACGACCGATGAAGTTCCCCGGTCTGCGTTCAGCCACGGCTTTAACCCCTTCCTTGTGATCTGCCGTCTGCTGCAGGCGGTGTTGCTCGATGAACTCATGATCGGTCTGCTTCTTGGCCTGCGCAGCCAGATCACCCCGCAAGGTCGCCCGCACACTCATGATCGCCAGCGGCGCGTTTTCGGCGATCTCGTTGGCGAAGGCGAGGGCTTCCGCACGCAGGTTCTCGCTGTCGGTAATGCGATCCGCCAGCCCCCACGCGTAGGCGGTTTCTCCGTCGATGCGTCGACCAGTGAGGAACATGAGGTTGGCTTTCTGCTGGCCGATCAGCTTCGGCAGGGTCAGGGTCAGGGCAAAACCGGGATGAAAGCCGAGCTTCACAAAGTTCGCGGTGAATCGTGCATCGGGTGTGACCACCCGAAAATCCGGCATCACTGCAAGACCGAAACCACCACCGACAGCCGCACCCTGTACGGCGGCGATCACCGGCTTTTTGCAGGCAAACAGACGAACCGCAGCGGTGTAGAGAGGGTTGCCTGTTGATTCGGTTCGTTCCGCCCGCTTGACCTGTTCGCGGGGGTTGCTGAAGTTGGCGCCGGCACAGAAATTCTTGCCCTGGGCGGCGAGTACGAGCGCGCGTACTTCCGGGTCCTGATCCATCGCTTCGAAGGCGTCACCCAGCGCGTTGATCAGGTCGACATCAAAGAAGTTGTTCGGTGGTCGCTGGATCTCGAGCACTGCCACGTGACCCTGCTTTTCAATTTCCACGTCGCCAAATTTCATATCGTTCCCCGTTTGCACGCTGTGTCGTTGGTGGATGTTTGCGCAGATAGCGGGTACTTTGCAAATGAGGCTGGCAGGGATGGATTCGGGAGAAGCACGCGATGTTGAAGTGGCAGATCGGCGAGGTGAAGGTGACCCAGGTGGTGGAACTCACCACGGCTTCGCTGGGACCACATCTGCTGCCACAGGCAACCCCCGTGGAACTTGCCACCATGCCTTGGCTCGCGCCGTTCCTGCAGGACGGCAAACTCCTGCTCAGAATTCACTGCCTTGTTATCGAAGTGGGTGGCCGAACCATCGTTGTCGACACCTGCATCGGCAATGACAAAGCGCGCACGTACCCGAAGTGGAACAACATGCAAGGCGACTTCATGTCACGTTTCGAGGCTGCGGGTTTTACCCCGTCCCGTGTGGATACCGTGTTGTGCACGCACATGCATGTGGATCATGTGGGCTGGAACACGCGGCTTGTGGAAGGTCGATGGGTGCCAACGTTTCCCAATGCCCGCTATCTTTTTGCCGACGCCGAATGGCAGCACTGGAAAGCAGAGCCACAGCCATATGGGCCTGTATTCGAAGATTCGGTGCAGCCCATCTTCGACGCGGGTCTTGCCGATGTCGTGGCATCGGATCATCGCATCTGCGATGAAGTCTGGCTCGAACCCACGCCGGGACACACGCCTGGGCATGTGAGTATCCGCATTGCTTCGTTGGGCGCGCAGGCGGTGATCACCGGCGACATGATTCATCATCCCTGCCAGATTGCGCGGCCGCACTGGTCGAGTCTGGCAGACTGGGATCAGCACATGAGTGCGGACACACGGCACGACTTCATCGGTCGTTATGCTGATCGACCGGTACTGGTGATCGGTACGCACTTTGCCACACCGACCGCAGGCCACATCGTGTC
>JANNBJ010000199.1:0-17456 GCA_031385325.1 Gammaproteobacteria bacterium
TCTCGCCATCGACAGCAAGCTGCGCAGCTGTGATCTCGTTAGATTGCGAGTCACCGACGTGATGCACGGCGGACGGGTGGCCTCAAGAGCGAAGGTCATGCAACTGAAGACTGGGCTACCTGTCCAGTTTGAGATCTCTGCTGAAACTCGCGAATCGATCTCGGCATGGATGGAAGGAGGCTCCAAGGATGCTTCTGAGTTCCTCTTTCCCAGTCGGCTTACGTCCTGTGAGCACCTGTCTACCAGACAGTACGCGCGGATTCTCCACGGATGGGTTACTGACATCGGTCTCGATCCGGGACCTTATGGCACTCACTCGATGCGGCGAACCAAAGCCACGCTGATTTACCGACGCACGAAGAACCTTCGTGCCATCCAGTTGCTTCTCGGACACTCCAAGCTGGAGCACACAGTGAGGTATCTCGGAATCGAGGTCGAAGACGCCTTAGAGATGGCGGAACAGACCGAGGTCTAACCCGTCAAAGCGGCCCTTGAACCAGGGTCGTCAACCGGCCGCATTGCGGCCGGTCGTATCACACTAGCAATGCCGTTCGATACGAGGTATCTCTGGACGAATGGAACACATACGCGTTGAGATAGAACGTCGAGGTTTGAGCCGTTTCGAGGTGTCGAATCTGTGTGAGCACGACTTGGATGACATGAGTTGGGCAGGTGATTCTTTGCATTTCGACATCATGCGCAATCAAATTGGTGATAAGACCAAAGCCTCGGCAACGCTAGCTGTTTATGCTCCATGTGGCACTCCCGTTTCCAAAGGCTACGTTGTTCATGACCTGAGCAAAGGGGAATCAACAGTTTCTCAGTTAGCGACTCATCCTGCCTTGCAGAGCCTCGGCTTGGGGACGATGCTAATTGAAGCAATCGAAAATCGAATTTTGAGCATGGGAGTTACCAAATCAGTTCTGGGGGTTGAAACAGTCAATCCCCGTGCTCGGAGGCTCTATGAAAAACTTGGGTACAACTACTTCAAAACAGATGTCGATTCGTGGGAAGCCGCTGACGCTAACGGGCGTATCTATGTATACAAAACCGATGTGGATTGGCTTGTCAAAAATATTCGAATGACCTTAGTGGGTCCGAACCGGACGCACAGGTAGGTCGGATCATTGTCGGTTCCCGGCCAATAGAGGACAAGAACACTTTCTCTTCGAGTAAACTCACGGTAGTGCGGAAAAAAAGTCCAGTACGAGTTGGCGCGTCTCAGCCGTACTCGCGGATCCCTCCCGATGGCCACCTTCGACAATCGTAAAGCGTGAATTGGGGATGATCGCGGCTAGTTCCTTGCCAGCCTCTAGTGGAGTGGCGACGTCATCGCGCGCATGCAACACGAGTGTAGGAACCTTGATCTGTTGCGCTTCCGCCCGCACATCAATTTCTGCGGACACTCGAAAGTAGCGCGCTACGTTCGGTCCATCGCAGCACCGCCCCAATAATCCTCCGTAAACTGCCCGCTGAACCGCAGTACCGGTTGGTTCCAACGCGTTGGCCGCGAACATCTCTCTGACAGGAGGTTGGCCCCAGGCCATCTCCACAAAATCAAGAAATCGACGGCTCTGTTCCCGTTCCTCTTCGCTGGAACCGGAGTGCGATGCGAAAGTGCTGGCTAAAACCAAGCTGGAAACTCTATCCGGATACGCAGCCGTAAACGCTATTGCAATAGGGCCACCAGATGACGCCGCTAGTATGGCCACTCGCTCCAAACCAGCCGCATCCACGACAGCTTTGAGATCACTGACCTGGGCCTCCAGTGAAAAATCTTCGACATTTCTATCAGACAGCCCGAATCCCCGACCATCGTATCGCACGAAACGATGCTGTTTCGACGTCATTGCCACCAACTGCTCGTTGTCGTAGAGCGGGCTGTTGAAACCACTTTCTAGATGGGTCATCCAACCAAGTACGTAAACTAAAGGCAGCCCCTCTCCGGACACCGCAAACGAAATCTTCGTTCCATCGGCGGAAGTCGCGACTCCAATTTCCTGGTCAATCGGATTACCGAAGAATGTGCTGGGCGCATTCAGAACGAGTGCGCTAACCAGCGCGCCGCCGTAAAGGTAGGCTACGGGTAGCAAAACTACAGCAACACAAGTCAGCGCGATCAGCTTCTTGCGCGATCTTTTTCTCTTCGGCAACTTGGTGGTTACTGATTCTGTATTCGCCAACTCACCAATTCGTTCGATCAACGACGATAGATCCGGCTGGGATTTCGGCCAGTTCACGAGCTGTGCAGCCTGTATTCGGCGGAAGCCCAATGGAATCTGACAGGGGTCTATCTGCACCGGAACTAGAATTCCGCGACGCAATCCTTCGTCCGCCTCTTCGCGGACCCAATCTGATTCGACGGACGTGGTTGACCAGACAACCAGCACGCAAGACGCAGAAGCCAATTCTTTTTCTAAGGTTCTGTCAAAGCGCGTCCCAGAATCGATCTGGCGGTCCCACCAGACCGAGAGTCCCGAGGTCTTCAGCTCTTCGACTAAGGACTGTACGCGGTTTCGGTCGTCAGCAGCGTATGAGACGAATACGTCCGCCATCGTTCTCCCCCTTGATTAGGCCCAGCATACAATGACGATGTCCGTGTGGACCAGCGGCCGTTATGGGTCCAAAGCGGACATCGATCACCCGCCGCGAAACACCGGTTTTTGTCCAACGACCAATAGATCCGTTCCTCTGCTGAAACGTCACGCACACGCCCTGCCGTGGGCCAATCCGTCAGTCCCTTAGCAGCTCGTTGATCGACGTCTTTGATCGGGTTCGTGCATCGACTTGTTTGATGATCACGGCACAATAGAGATTGGGTACCACACTGCCATCCGCTCTCTGGCCTCCGCCCATCGTGCCTGGGACCACAACGGAGTAGGCAGGAACTCGACCCGTGATGATTTCGCCCGTTTCCCGATAAATGATCTTGGTGGACGCGCCGATGAATACACCCATCGAGAGCACAGAACCCTGTTCGACGATGACGCCTTCTGCGACCTCGGATCGAGCGCCAATGAAACAATCGTCCTCGATGATGACAGGTTCGTTTTGCAGGGGTTCCAGAACCCCAGCGATGCCGGTGCCTCCGGAAATATGACAGTTCTTGCCGATCTGTGCGCAAGATCCAATCGTCGCCCAGGTATCAATCATTGTTCCGCTGCCGACATAGGCGCCGACGTTGATGAAGCTGGGCATCAACACAACGCTCGGCGCAACATAAGCCGAATAGCGCACCACGGCCGATGGCACTGCGCGAAAACCGGATTTCCGAAATTCGGTTTCACCCCACTCGGAAAACTTCGATGGCACCTTGTCCCACCAGGCGCCACCACCAGGTCCGCCTTCAATCTTGCGCATGTCATTCAGCGCAAAACTCAACAGCACCACTTTTTTCAGCCATTGGTGAACGATCCATCCGTCCCCCGACTTTTCCGCAACGCGAACTGTCCCGCTATCCAGAAGGCGCATCGCCTCCTCGACTGCGGCTCGGATCTCCCCACGCGTCTCATAGTTGATCTCGGCACGGGCCTCCCATGCGCTATCGACTATTTGCTCCAGTTCCTGGCTCAAAACAATTCCTTGTCTGACCTGTTGAAACTATCGTGCCTGGGTTCGGAACATTCTGGAATTGCCTCACCATTCGGGCTGACTGGCGACATCGATTCGTTGTTCCCGAATCGGGCCTTGATGAATTCTGCTGCATGCCCGAGCGCGACGCCTGATTCGGGCAGGTCAGCAAAACCCTGGAAGACGTGAACCATCTTTGGCCAGACTTGCAGTGTCACTTCGCTGCCGTGCGCCTTGGCCTTGTTGGCGTAACGCTGCGCGTCACCGTAGAGCATTTCATCGCGACTCACCTGGATCAACGTTCTTGGCAGGGCTTTCAGATCTCCGAGCAGCGGCGACAGCATCGGGTCATTGACCGGACGTCCGGAGGTCCAGCGACTCGATATCGCAATCACGAATTTCGGTATGGACAGAAGCGGGCCGATTCCTGGACCCAGAAATGGGTCGGTCCGCATGTTCGACTTCCACGTCGGGCTGCCAAACGTTGCATCGGTCAATGGCGCGAAAGCCACCGCACCGTCTGCCGGCCTCAGGCCCTGGTCCCGTGCCCAGGCGATGACAGAAAGTGTGAGATTGCCACCGGCAGAATCGCCGGCGACAAACAGGGATTTCAATTCGCTGACTCCCTCGGGTCCGTTGTGCAGAATCCACTGATAGGCAGCGCGGGCGTCCTCATGGCATTGCACCGTTTTCACCTCCGGCTGCATGCGATAGTCCACAGCCAGCACGGCAACTCCGCTGCGCCTCGACAGTTCGGAAGTGATGTGACGATGTGAACGCGGGCTGCCGACACGAAACGCGCCACCATGCAGGTAGAGCAGCCGACGCGTCGGATCTGCGTTGTCAGCCAGCACCCATTCACCAGGCATGCCATCAACGCTGACCGGAACTATTCTCGCGTCGACGTCACGGTAGAACAGGTCTTCCATGCGCTTTCGCGCGACGTGAATGTCCCTTGACCGGTTGTTGCGATGGTATTCGTGCAAAGTGCGGACGACGTCATCGTGCCCCGGGCTCACCTGTGCATCGGCGATCACAGGCGCGGTCTGCGGCGAATCGTACAGGGTGTGATCCGGCGCGCGATATCGTGCGGCCAGGAAAGTAACGACGGCCACCGCCGCTACTGTGCTGACTGCAAGTACTTCCATGATCATGTTATCTGGTACTCCTGCTGGTATGGCTCGACAGCATTAACCCACACATCAAACCTCGCGCTGCACGTCAACCAACTGAACGTGTTGCAACAAGAGCCATCAAACATCACGTAGTACTGGCACTCTCGCATCTTTCAGGTGAGTGTCGGCTACCGAACCTGTCGATAGAGAACGTCGAACTCCGCCTGCACAGCGGCCTGCATGGCCTGCAGGTCAACTTTCAATGCTTCACTCTCCCACTCCCGAAACTCACCGCGCGCATAAGCGAGCGCGTTGCGATAGTACATCCACGCATTCATCTTGTTGGCGACGTAGCTGTTGCGTTGCATGCGAACCTTGCCGGGCGCTCCCATCACGATACTGTTGGATGGAATCACCGTGCCTTCAGTAATGAACGCACCGCCAGCCAGAATGCAGTTGTCACCAATCACGGCGCCGTCCATGACGGTTGCGTTGATACCAATCAGACAGTTGTTACCGATTTCGCAGACGTGGATGGTGCAATGGTGGGTGATGGAACAGTTCGCCCCGATCTTCACACCGCCTCCGTGAATCATCACGAAGTCCTGGATGTTGGTCATGTCACCAATGATGGTGGCTTTGTTTTCGGTACGAATGACCGAGTATGGCCAGAGACTGACCCCCTCACCGAGGGTTACATTGCCATAGATGCAGGCGGTGGGATGGACGTAGGCGGCTTTCGTAATGTCCACGCCTGGATCGATCATCGGTGTTGGCATGTTGTTCCTGCCTTGTTTCTTCGATTATGCAGCGCGTCGTTGCCCGCTCACCATCCCGATATCAAACATCTCGATAGTTTCGGATACCGGTCCATGAATGAACACAAACCCGTTCGCCGGTGGAATCACAAATCCGCCACGTCCTGTCTCGCGAATTCTGGTTTCAATCGCCGAGACATCCCGTTCCAGCAGTCGAAAGTGATTGGCCGCCGGATAGTGTTTGCCCCAGGCGCGAAAATCCAGACGCGGTGTGGTGGTGCGAACCTCGACATCCAGTCGACCGCCGATACTGGCATCCAGGCGATAACGATCAACGGCATCACCACGGCCAGGCAGCGGCTGCACCGGGACATCCAGCACTTCTTCGAGGAATGCGCGCATCACCGGCCAGTCCAACGTGTTGTAGTGCACCACTGCAAAGGGCTCGGGATCACGGGTCAGTATGGTGTGTTGCCCATCCCGCCAGACAAACCGGATACCGTTTTCTTCCGGCACCTCGATGGGTGCCGAGTAAACACAATACGGATCACTGGCCTGCATCGCCTGATAGGCGGCGATCGGATCGGTCACGGGAATTGCGATGACAAGGTCGCCCTGCACGGGTTCATTCCACAGCCGCGGAGTCATGGCCTCCGGACGAATCTGTATGAGATCGATCTGATGCGGGATCGAAGGATTCTCGACGTAGTGTGTGTGGTATTCATCACCCAGCACTGCAGCAGTGACCTGTCCAATGTAGTCATCGGGCACGTTGCGAAAGACCAGAGGCTCTGGCGCACCTGGCTGGTAGTCCGTGAAGCCGAGCACGCGCAGAACCCGCTTGGTCGCAACGATATCGGAGCAGTGAATGCCGTGATGGGTCTGAATGATGGCCATGGTGTCGCCCCTGGGCTGTGTCCGTCTGGTCGCGTCCGATCAGGCTCTGGTAGGATCAATTCTGAAACAGAAGGAGGCTACCATGGCATCACCCGCAATTGCCCACTACGGCACCACCATCATCGAAGAACCAGCGCCCGCTGGTGTCGATCAACGCGCCATTCCACATACCGGCGCCCTGGCTGCCACCCTGCGTTTGCTTGAACTCTATGGTTTCGAACCATTGATCGAGAACATGTACGACGGTGTTGGACGCCAGTACATTCGTCGTCGCGGTCAGATCAGCGATCCGGACTACATCGAATTTGATGCCTTCACTTCCTATAGCGCGGTACGCAGGCCTGCAACCTCCACTGCGCGAGTCGGCGATACGATTTTTCGTTTGACGCATCGACACCCGCTCGAGGTTTATACACAGGCAGCCAGCCTCGGATTGCTGACCCCGGCTAACAGGTCGGCCGACGCCACCGCCTTTCTGCGTGGCGACAGTCCCTGGCTGCTTGCCAGCGGACCCAACGGCCAGCTGTTCGAACTCGGTGTTACCCAGGCCACCCGTCGAGACAACAACGTCGTTTACATCTGGACAGCGGCTGATGCGCTTGAGCAGACCGCCAGTGATTTTTGTACGCAATTCGGGATGTCAGAGTCAGATGCGGGCCGCTTCCATGATGTCGGGACCGTGAAGCGTCTACAACGTCAGCGCCCAGGCATGACCATCGGCCTGCTGACAGCGCTGCCAGGAGAACAGGTCGCGCCACGCTGGTCGGACGACATCTTCGTGGAAGCTGGTTATTCGCACTACCGTATGGGATCACCGGACAAAGCCAGGACACTTGCAGCCTCTCGCCAGGCTTTTCCCGATGGTGGTGATGTGTCGTTTGTCTACTTCCGGGATTCTTACCTGGAACTGGTGCAGGTGCAGACGGATGACCCGACACTGGCCGGGTGAAACCTGCGGGTTCTAAGAATGAGCGGGCTCACCATCGCCTGCCGCCAACAAGCGGTCGAACGCCGCTTCGACCGTCGCTGCGTCTGGTGGGCGTACGACCCGGGTGATTTCGACGCCATCCTGCAGGAAGATCAGTGTCGGCCACAACTTGACCTTGAAACTGCGTCCCAATGGCCGCCCTGGACCATCTTCGACACGCAGGCGCGGCACGTCCGGGTGCTTGTCAAACGCCGCCCTCAATATCGGCTGTGCGGCGCGACACCATCCACACCAACCCGTTCCAAACTCGAGCACCATAAAACCCCGACCTGCGTCGATCGCTGATCGCTCTGGCGGTGTGGTCGAGTAGGACTGATCAGTCATGGGTTGCCGTTAGGTTCGTCGTGCAATCCCTTCAACTGGTCGCTGTGGTAGATCTTGCGGATGAAACGCGGGTTCTTCGACGACATATCAATCTGGTACAGACTGACATCGCGTTTGAGAGGAATGCCCAGGATTTCACACAGGTTGCGCGCCAGCCAGTGTTCAATCTTGAGCACGACCATCTTGCGCCGCAATCGACCCTGCTCATCACGGTTCAGTACTGTGGGCAGGGTGTTGAGGGTAAGAATTTCATCGATCGCAGAGTTCGCCATCTTTTCGCGCCCTTCTTCGCTGGCGTAAAAGTGCGATACCGCAAACACCACCCGGGAGGGTTTGCCACGACGCAGAAACTGACACGATTTCACCACTGTCGACCCGGTGCGCACCATGTCATCGAACAGCACGACATCGTGATCGGCAATGTCCTTCAGGCCCGACGTGCTGTCGTCATGCATCGTAATGAAGACATCGCGCTCTCCGGAGCGCTGTTTGTCGAGCATGATGAATCCTGCCTTTGGCAGGGCAAGACGCGAGTGCATTTCGCTGACAAATTCACGGGCACCCTTGTCCGGCGCACACAAGAACAAGCCTTCACCGTCGGCGGTTGGTCGAACGATGTTCGAGTTGCGCAGATAGTCGATGTAGAGTTCGTACGGGATGAGGTTGTGAAACTGCCCGGAAAAAATGTCTGAAAACCGCTGCTGCACCGATTGAGAGTGGTTGTGAACCGTCACTACTCGATCCACGCCGGAGAGTTTCAACATCTCGGCATAGAGGTTGGCCGTGAACGGCTGACCATCGAATTTTTTCAGGTCCTGTTCGTCGCGTGAAAAGGAAGTCTCACCAAGTTCCGCACGCGGGCCACGATCCTGAGCGCTGTAAAACAGGTCGGGTTCCACCAGAACAACTTCGCCCGCACCATTTTCCTTGGCCGCACGCGCCATCAGAAAATTACGCATCGCCAGATCGTTGCGGCTGACCAGCCGATTTGAGGTGCTCACGATAACGACGGTCTTGCCGTCTAGCTTGCGGCCAATGCGGGTGAAGTCCTGCTCGTCGGAGATGAATCGAGGACAGAATTCGGAATTGGCAAAGGTCTTCAGGCTGATCAGATCGGCAATGTCCTCCGTCTGCCGCATGGCAAAGGCCATGTCGATGGCAAATGGTTCATCGGATATGTTGCCAATGACGACCAGATCCGCCGCAGTTCTTGTACTCACGAGTTCGACCCCAAGTCATGCCCCCAGACGGCGCGCACAATGACGACAGCCGGCGCGCCGGTCAAGATTTGACGCGGTCAAGAATTGACGTCGCCGATGTTACTCTGCCGGACGGTCGTGGATCTTGCGAAAATCCGAAGCGATATTCTTCAGCATCATCCGGTTGATCTGCCACCCCGTACCGGGATTGAATACCACATCCTCGTCATACACCCCCATGAACAGCCAGAGGTCGGCGTTCGCCTTGGAGTGCCAGGCCTGCAGGTAACTCGACATGTGGGCCTTGCCGCCGCTGCCATCAGCGCCCGGCAGCACCAGATCGGTGACGTACTGGGTGCCGATCAGGTGCTGTGTGGCGTTGTACGGCGCGAGCGCCTTTTTCACCACATCAACCCAGGCATCCGGCCCGATACTCGGCTCAACTCCTGCCGCACCAATGTCGGCTTTGGGCGTAAATATGCGATGGTAAATCGCTCGGCCTTCGGCGATACCCACTTCGGTATTGGTGCCAATCAGGTCGGTCGCAATGCCATAGGCATGGCGTAACTCCTTGATTTCCTGTCTGGCCAGCGCTTCATGCATGGCCTGATGCCCGTTGTCGTGATGCCCTCCCTTGCCCCCACCCTTATCGTGGTGCGAAGCCTGCGCTATACGGCTGAGCCCAAGCGCCGCAACCGCGCCTCCCACCAGCGCCAGCAGTTTGCGGCGGCCGGACATTTCAATCGTCATGTTGTGTTCCCCTCGTCGTAATGGCGGTTCAGATTCCCGAGCCGATGCCTGATTCATGAAAGCTACCCGAACGCCTGCGGGAATGCACGATCAGCAACGGCTTACGGATGGCGCAGCTCAAAGGTGCGGTGAATACGCGGATTGCGGGCAAAATCCCGATCAATGGTCTGAGCGGAAGTTTCCTTGCACTGCGCAAAGCCGGCGATGGATTCAAGATCCGGATCAAACCGCCGGAAGTTGTTGGAGAAGATCAGAACGCCAGCTGGGGCCAGACATCGCATGCAGCGTCTGAGCAGTTCCACATGTTCACGCTGCACATCAAAGTCTGCCGCGCGTTTCGAATTCGAAAAGGTTGGGGGGTCGCAGAAGATCAGATCGTACCGCCAGCGATGATCGGCCAACCAGCTCATGACGTCGGCCGCAACCAGTTCATGCCGCGACAGATCCTGCCGATTCAGAATCAGATTGCGCTGCGCCCATTCAAGGTAGGGTCTGGAAAGATCGACACTGGTGGTGGATGCCGCGCCGCCCAGTGCAGCATGCACAGACGCCGCCCCGGTATAAGAAAACAGGTTGAGCATCCGGCCGCCACCTGCCCGCTCGGCAATCGCCAACCGAACTGGCCGATGATCGAGGAACAGACCCGTGTCCAGGTAGTCGTGCAGGTTGATCTCAAGCCTCGCACGACCTTCGCGGACCACCAGCAATTCTCCGCGATCAGCGACCCGGCCATACTGACCCCCACCCGTGGTACGGGATCGCGTTTTCACAGCGATGTGGGCATCGTCCAGGTCCAGGCCTGATCGCACTCCCAATAACAGTTCAGCGAAGCGGCGCTGAACCGTCTGTGCTTCGATGTGTCCCGGCGCCTGATACTCCTGGACATGGGCAAATCGCTCGCCGGCTTCAGACGTGTAGATATCCACTGCGGCGGCGTACTCGGGAAGGTCCGCGTCATAGAGCCGGTAGCAGCCGATCTGCTGCTGGGTCAGCCAGCCTTTGAGACGCGCGAAGTTCTTGCGCAACCGATTGGCCACCATGTCGGCGCCGTTGTTACCCTCCCCCGTCATCTCCTGCGCGCTCCAGTTTCAACTCATGAATGAACGGCATTCCACCCGGTTCAGGAAATTCGACGGCTATACTCGTCGCCCGAACCCAATCGTTGCCAGCATGATACCGAGCCAGGCCAAAGAACCACCGATAATCGGAATGACGAGCGTGGTAAATCTGGGCTGCCTGTTTTTTGCCCAGATCATCTTTGTCTCAGGCTCGGTGCTGTTCGTGACAATGGGCGGGATCATCGGTTCAACCCTCGCCACAGATCCGAAATTTGCCACCCTGCCACTTTCGCTGCTGGTGCTTGGTACCGCTGCGGCCACCATCCCCGCTGCGTTGCTCATGCGCCGGGTTGGACGTCGGGCAGGATTTGTGTTCGCCGCAAGTTTAGGCGCGGCATCGGCCTGGTTTGCCGCACAGGCGCTGATTGAAGGCGATTTCAATCGCTTTTGTACCGGTGCTATCGGCATTGGCATGAGTATGGCCTTCAGCCAGCAGTTCCGTTTTGCGGCTGCCGAAAACGTCACTTCGGACCGCGTCAGCCAGGCGGTCTCCTTCATCCTCCTGGGCAGCGTTGCTGCGGCTTTTTTGGGACCAGCGTTGGCGGCCATGAGCGACCACCGCGATCCAGACTCTCCCTTCCATCTGGCATTGTCGTGGCTGGTCTGGCTGTATCTGGCGGCCGCAGCGGTCTGCCTGCTGTACCGTAACAATACGTCGCACACCGATGCCGGGAGCGGCACAGCAACACGCAAACTGTCGTCGATTGTCCGTCAGCCCGCTTATCTGCTGGCATTGCTTGCTGGAGTGGTGGGTCAGGGCGTCATGACCTTTATCATGACCGCAGCGCCGCTGAGCATGCACGCGCATGATGGTTATTCACTGGCCGAAACATCCAATGTCATTCGTGCTCATGTGCTTGCCATGTTTCTTCCCTCACTGGTCTCAGGTGTGCTGGTCGCCCAATTCGGCGTACGCAGGATGATGATGGCTGGAGTGTTCTGCCTGCTGACGACCGTTGTTATCGGTACCCAGGGGCAAGCTTATCTGCACTACTGGTGGGCCATGGTTCTGCTCGGTCTCGGCTGGAACCTTCTCTATATCGGCGGCACCACCCTGCTGGTCACCACCTACTCGGCCAGTGAGCGTTTCGGGGCACAGGCGGTCAACGAATTCAGCGTATTCGGTATGTCAGCGGCGGCAAGCCTCGGCGCAGGCACACTGATGCACGCCTATGGCTGGGCCAGCGTGCTCGTCATCAGCCTGCCCGCCATCATTGCCGTCATCGCCGCACTGGCCTTCAGCCATCGGGCACCCACCGCGACACCCACCAACTGAGCGGTGCTCGACAGATCCGTCCCGGAGTCTGTCCGGAGCGCCTCTCGATACCCGCCGTCACCACCCCGGTGGGGAATGCCGCCACCGATGTGTGACACAGCGCTGATTTGCCATAGCCGTGCTGCACAGTTTCCCCACGCTTACCCACGGCTTGGTGCCTGCGTGATTAGAATGGACCCTAACCGCGACAGGACGTCGCCATAGTTCGAGACACAGCCTTGAAGATCTGCTTCGTCGCCCACTTTGCCTATGGTGCCCTGGTCGGCAACGGGCAAGGACACGTCGGCGGCGTTGAACGGCAGACCGCGTTGATGGCCCGCTGGCTGGCAGACCGGGGGCATACCGTGAGTGTCTGTACCTGGACCGAGGGTGCGGTCGACGACGAAAACATCGATGGCATTCGTGTTCTGAAGATCTGTCCTGCCGACGAAGGTTTACCAGGTTTGCGTTTTGTTCATCCACGCTGGACGGCACTCAACGCCGCGCTCAAACGGGCTGATGCTGACCTCTACTACCATAACTGCGCAGAGACTGTGACCGGACAGGTTGCCTTGTGGGCAAAGCGACATGGCCGGCGATTTGTTTACTCGGTGGCTTCCGATCCGGAGTGCGACCCGACGCTGCCAATTCTGCACAGCTTCCGCGAACGGTGGTTGTATCGTCGCGGATTGGCACTCGCTGACTGCATCATTGCGCAGACCGGACACCAGCAGCAGCTGTTGAAATCAGGCTTCGGGTTGGCCAGCACGGTACTGCCGATGCCGAGCGAGGTGGTCTCGGCTGAATCCCTGGACACACTCGAAGCCGCCCGACCTGCGTCTGCCAACGTGTTGTGGATTGGCCGATTGATGCCAGTGAAGAACGTCGCGCTGTTCCTCGATATCGCCGATCGCCTGCCTGGCATCAATTTCAATCTTGTCGGCGGTATCGATCAGGACCCGGTCTATGCCGAAGCCATGCTGGCCCGCGCCCGATCCCAGTCAAACATGCGTGTGCACGGCAAGCTGGATCGCAGTGCCGTACTCCAGCAGATCAGATCCAGCCATGTACTGTGTTGTACGTCGGACTACGAGGGCTTCCCGAATACGTTTCTCGAAGCGTGGGCACACGGCGTCCCGGTAGTCTCCACCGTTGACCCCGACGGGTTGTTGCAGGATCAGGCGCTCGGTCGCCACGGCAGTGATGCCAATTGTCTGGCTGCGCAACTGCAATCCCTCGTCAACGATTCGCGGGTCCGCATGCAGATGGCACACAACGCCTGGGACTACTACTACGCCAATCACCACTTGGCCGGCGCAATGCCCAGGTTTGAGGCGCTCTTCAGGGAACTACTCGTGTCATGACGGAGGAATTGAAGGTTGCCGTGGTTACCCAGTTTCCGACGGATCCCGACAGGCCGGTTGGTGGCGTGGAAGCGGTATCGGTAAATCTCGTTCGCGAGTTGGCCAGTGACAAGACCCTGGACATCCATGTTGTGACGTTGGATGAATCCACGAAGACGATTGAATCAAGATCCATGCTGGACGCGACGGTTCATTTTCTGCCACGACCGAGCGGCAACATGCTGACGATGGCAACCGGCGCAGGCAGACAGACCATCCTGAGTTTCCTCGATACTCTACGGCCGGACCTCGTCCATGCGCACGACACCTACGGGCTGATGGTGCAGGGTTATGCAGGACCACGTGTGTTCACAGTGCATGGCTTCATCCACGGCGATACGCGCATCTCCGGCACCCGATTTGCTGCGCTGCGAGCGCTGCTGTGGAAATTCATCGAGACCAGGGGATGGGCCGACCAGCCGAACATCATCTCGATCAGTCCCTATGTGCGTGAGCTTGTTTCACAGTACTCCAGTGCCTGTATTCGCGATATCGACAACCCGGTGGCGCGGGAGTTCTTCGATCTCCAATGGCAGCCGACACCGCACACCATCTTCAGCGCTGCAGTGATATCGCCGCGCAAGAACACCCTGCGATTGATCGAGGCTTGCCATCGATTGCACCAGCAGGGCCAACTGGTTCAACTACGACTCGCCGGCCCGATCGTTGACGCGGCGTATGGCGAGTTGATCAAGACCTACATCAACACGCATGGCCTGCATCAAGTCGTTCACTTGCTGGGCTCACTACCCTCATCTGAGATCCGGGCCGAACTGTGCAAGGCCAGCGTCTTCGCGCTGGTTTCCCTCGAGGAAAATTCGCCCATGGGTATTGAAGAAGCCATGGCAGTCGGGCTGCCTGTGGTCAGTTCGAATCGCTGTGGAATGCCCTACATGATCAGGCATGGCGTCAGTGGCTTTCTGGTTGATCCACAGGACGCCGATGACGTTGCGAACGCTCTGAAACGTATACTGATTTGCGACCAGACACGCGACGAACTAGGCGCCTTTGGTCGTCGCATTGCACTGGACCGATTCCATCCCGCTGTCGTTGCCGCAAGAACCACCGACTTCTACCGCGAACTGAATTGAATCTCGTCGCGACCCACCGGCCGATTGCCAGACACACAGCGTGGATAGCGCTTGCCATTGGTCTGCTGCTGATCGGTCAGCAGACACTCATAGTTCCCGGCGACTCACGTCTCGCATCGACCATTCACAACGCGATGCACGTGCCGTGGAGCGCGGTCGTCACGTTTCTCCTCTGGCGTCTGACGGGCAGGTGGAACTACGCCGTACTCATCGCCCTGACGATCGGGCTAGGTAGCGAAGCGGCCCAGCTCATCACCAGTCGTACTGCAAGTTTGACGGACGTCCTGTCAGACCTGCTTGGAATTTCACTGGCAACGGCTATCCATGCCTTGTATCGATCGAGGCGTTGGCAGACGAAACTGCTGGCTGTTGCAGTAGCCGTGGTCATCACCGGCTATACCTTGTGGCCCATCGTGATGGTGTACATGAGCCGCAACTGGCTCATGCAGCACGTACCCGTCATGCTCGAAGCATCCGATCTGCGAGGGAATTACCTGGCAGAATTTACCGCCGATTTTCAACGCATCGATGGGCCGTTACCCGGGCTGCGAATCTCACTGACAGACCAGCAATGGTCCGGCGTGCATCTGCGTGAGCTGCCGGGACCTGAGGTACTGCTCCAGCATCTGGTGCTCGACCTGACCGTGGAAGGCAATTCCTCGCTTCGCTTAGGCACCAGCATGCGCTACTGGGAAACTCCGGAACCGGGCTGGCAGGACCACTGGCTGGATCCAGGACATCAGGAACTCATCATTCCTGTTGAGAATCTCGATGGCCGCTATCCCTACCGATACGGACTGGATCTTTACATCTACGGTTATGGTGAACAGGCCGGCCGCAGCTTCATTCTGCATCGGGTCTATCTGCGCTGAGGCTAGGACTCTCACCTGGCCATGTCAGAGGGGCGATTCGGTCGAGCATCCCTGGTTCGCTCCCAGCCTGTACAATCCAGTCTCTGCAAAAACGGCTGGAGACATCATGACCGGATTCCTGTTGCGCTGCGTCATCACGGGGCTCGGACTCTGGCTTGCGGATAGCCTGTTCGACGGCATCGCCATAAATTCAACCGGCACCCTGATTCTGGCGGCCATCGTGCTGGGTGTACTGAACGGTGTTGTCAGACCGGTTTTGTTTTTCCTCACGTTGCCACTCACCATCGTCACGCTCGGCATCTTTGTGCTGGTACTCAACGCATCGATGTTCGGACTCGCCGCAGCATTTTTTTCCGGCTTCCAGGTGGCCAGTTTCTGGTCTGCGCTCGGTGGCGCTCTCGTCGTCAGTCTCATCTCCTGGATGGCCTCATGGTTCATCGGGTCGAAAGGTCGTTACGAAGTCGTCATCAACCGCAAGTAGTCTGCGGCAGACTGAACACACGATGCTCTGCTATGTCAGAGCTTGCTGAGCCACTGGCGCGGACTTGATCAAATCCCAGCGGCGAATCGATCAGGCACGCTTGTTGCAATCCAGATCCGGGTGAGTTCCTTGTAACTCAATCAATGTGTGTTCACCGGTCCAGAATTACCAGGCTAAGCGCCTGCTCGACACAGGAATTTACAGATGCTCAAGCTTAACGCCGCCGACGCCGCATTCCTCTATTCCGAGACAACCCGAACACCGATGCACATCGCAAGCGTTCAGGTGCTGGAACTTCCCCCGGGCATCACCTGTGATCAATGGATTCACTCACTGCGAACCTATATGGGGCAGCGCCTCGCGCGCGTACCCTACCTCACACGCAAATTGATGATCACACCGTGGCAACTTGATCATCCAAACTGGATTCAAACCAGCGACGTCGATCTGGCGCGACACATACACCGCGTCAACGTGCCGGCCCCAGGCGGCCAACGGGAATTTGAAGCCACCATTGCGCGGTTGCACGAACACCCACTCGACCGAAGGCGCCCACTCTGGGACATGGCCATCCTGTGCGGCTTGAAGGATGACGGACAGGTTGCAGTTTACAACCGCGTACACCATGCCTGTGTCGATGGCATGGCTGGGCAGGACGCCATCCGTCAGCTGATGGACGACACGCCTGATGGGGTAGTGACCAGCGTTTCGCTCGATGAACCGCAGGCTTTGGCAGAGGAGGCACCATCACCAGCACAGTCGCTGGTATCTGCTTTTGAAAACCTCGCCCGCTCACAAGCCGAATATCTGCACACACTGCCGCGCATGCTGGACGCCTGGCAACACCTCCAGCAGCACTGGATGGGTTCCGAAGCACAATGGAATGGTGGCAATAGCCTGGCGCCGTCGACGCCGCTGAACAAGGCCGTCGGCACAGGGCGAACCTTTGCGGTTGGAGAGATCCTGATGTCCGGCATCAAGGCCGTGGCGGGTTCAGTCAACGCCTCCGTCAATGACGTCGTCCTGGCTCTGTGCGGCGGTGCACTGCGCACCTACCTGCGCAGGATGGAAGCACTTCCGAACGAAAGTCTGCTGGCCGGATGCCCGGTCAGTCTGCGCAAGCCCGGTGACCACAGCGCCAACAACCAGGTCAGCATGATGCGGGTTTCCCTTGGCACGGAAATCGCCAACCCCATGATCCGACTGCTGCACATCAAGGATGCCAGCAAACATGCCAAACGACTGACACTCGATGGACTGGGGCTGATCAGACAGGCCGTCGCCGCGCCAGGACTGCCGTGGATGATGCAGATGAGCGCACTGGGCAGTGGCTGGCTCGCGTCCACCGATACAGCGGTTCCAACTGCGGTCAACGTCGTGGTTTCAAACGTGCCGGGGCCAAAGGCTCCCCTCTACTTCAACGGTGCAAAAGTGCTGACTCACTATCCGGTGTCCATTCCAGCGCATGGTCTGGGTGTCAACATCACGGTTCAGAGTTACGCCAACACGCTGTTCTTCGGCATCACTGCCTGCGAACGCGCACTTCCCGACCCGGCTGCTCTGATGGATGATCTGCTGGCGACGTACCGAGCCTTGTTGAAGATTGCGAAAAAAACGACGCTCGACGAGCCCGAA
>JANNBJ010000226.1:0-20214 GCA_031385325.1 Gammaproteobacteria bacterium
GGCTTGGCAAAACCCTGCAGACACTTGGCCTGTTGCTGATTCGCGCCCCGGAAGGTGCGGCGGTGGTAGTTGTCCCCACATCACTGGTCGACAACTGGATCGACGAGGCGCGACGATTTGCGCCAACGTTGAATCTGCTGATCTATGCCGGCAGTCCGAGTGAACGGAAGTTGATGCTGACAACACTCGGACCCTTCGATGTGCTGATGGTGACGTACGGGTTACTGCAGAATGACATCGAGTCCATTTCTGCAACCCGTTTCCACAGTGCAGTGATCGATGAAGCACAGGCGATCAAGAACGCGGCAACGAAGCGCGCGCAAGCCGTGCGGTCACTGGACGCCGGGTTCCGATTGGCGACCACGGGCACGCCGGTGCAGAACAATCTCATGGACCTCTTTTCACTGTTCAGTTTCCTGAACCCGGGCATGCTCGGTTCTGCCGCGCACTTTCGCGAGGTGCATGCACTGCCCATCGAGCGCGACAACGATCCGGACGCTCGAATGCGACTGGCGCGATTGATCCAGCCATTTGTGCTTCGCCGCACCAAGACCGAAGTCCTCGACGACCTGCCTTCACGCACGGAAATCACGCGTTCGGTCACACTGACTCCCGATGAAGCGCTGTTCTATGAGGCGCTGCGTCGGCAGGCTGTTGCCGATCTGGAAGGGCTGGGTGAAGTCAGCGAAGGACAGAAGCAGTTCCAGGTGCTTGCGCACCTCACTCGGTTGCGTCTGGCCTGTTGTCATCCGCGCCTCGTTCAGGACACTGGCATACGCGACAGCGCCAAACTCACCGAGTTCATGGAACTGCTCGAAGAACTGCTGCAGAACAAACACAAGGTGCTGGTGTTTTCCCAGTTCGTGAAACACCTGCGGCTGATCGAAGAGCGACTGGTCAGCGCCGATATCAGCTACCAGTATCTGGACGGGCAGACACCTCGCCAACAACGCAGCGAACGCATCAATGCGTTTCAGGCCGGCACGGGTAATGTCTTCCTCATTTCACTCAAGGCAGGCGGTATGGGACTTAACCTGACGGCCGCCGACTATGTCATCCATATGGACCCCTGGTGGAATCCGGCCGCTGAAGACCAGGCATCGGATCGCGCCCATCGGATCGGCCAGACCCGTCCGGTGACCATCTATCGTCTGGTTGCTCGTGGCACCATCGAAGAGCAGATCGTCGCCCTGCACCATCGCAAACGCGATCTCGCCCAACGATTGCTGGAAGGCGCAGACAACAGCGCTCGACTGGGCGCCGATGAACTGCTGTCACTGTTACGTGAACCGCTGACCCACGGCCATGCGGGAATGGGGGATTGATGAATCGTCATTTCAGGACAGCCTCGGCGTTGTTCATGCTTGCCGTGTTCGCGGCCGCGAGTCTGCCACTGCAGGCCGTTGACGTACCCGATGCCAGACACGAGTTTCACTTCGTCGTTCTCGGCGACAGCCAGTTTCACGATGCAGCCGGCTTCAATCGGATCGTTGATGAAGTAACTCGATTGCAGCCGGCGCTTGTGGTGCAGGTTGGTGACATGATCGAAGGCTACCTTCCGGACACCCCGTCACTGCACGCCGAATGGAAGCGATTCCGCAACCAGATCGCGCCGCTTGGATCGATTCCTTTTGTAGCAGTACCGGGGAATCACGATGTCTACGACGCAACCAAGCTGCCCTCCCCCACAGCCACTGCAATCTACCGGGAATACTGGGGTGATCTGTTCTTCACGTTTACCTACGAAAACGCCCGCTTCATCGTGCTCAACTCAGACCAGGTGGGCGAAGATCGTTCGATCGTCGGCCAGCAACTGCAGTGGCTGAACAAAGTACTCGCGGAAAACAAACAGACCCACACATTTGTGTTCATGCATCGCCCCCCGGATCTGCTGACCAATGCCCGCGCCATGCACGAACTGTTTCGCAGGCATGGTGTGAAGTTTGTCATCTACGGCCATCATCATCACTATCACTTCCGGCAGACCGATGGTATCCGCTATGTGATGACCAATGCCGCCGCCAATTCCGGCACCGTGCTGGCGGAAACCGGCTCATTCGATCATTTGCTGCACGTCAGCGTGCGAGATAGCGCAGTCAGCCTGGCGCCCATCAAGGCTGGTAGCGTGTTACCCGAAGACATCGTCGCCCCCATCGACAACTACGACAACTTCAGCCTGGCCGAGGGTCTGCTGCCGGATTGGGTCAAGGCCACCAAAGCCGGTAAACAACGCTGGAAGGTCGAACTGCCATTGCATAACGCCTCGAAACGCGCCATCAGCGTGCACCTCACCTGCACCTCTCCTGATGGACGCTGGGATCTCAGCCCGGTTCGTATTCCGGCAATCAATCTGGCTGCGGGGGAGAAACAGACGATTACCGTGGAAGCCTCACACGCGTCCAACCGGGTTCCTGAGGGGCGACCACATTGCACGTTGTTCGTGCCGTACCAGACCACGCGCGGTGAGTGGGTGCGGCATGAAGATGAGGTTGATGTGCGGTTTGCATCAGGCAGCCGGTGAGTTGGCTGTCATGCGGACGGATGATTCAAGATTGCAGATTCCGCACTAGACAGGGAACCCGAATGACGCGCCTGCAAGATATTTAACGAGAAAGGGAGAGAACACCATGACACAGGCCAATGTCACCAAGAAAGTCAACGCACCCGTAGACGCCGTCTGGACGGCACTCAGCGATTTCGCCGCGATCAAGGTCGGCGGTCCGATTGCGTCTGTCACTTATGAAGGCACGGGCATCGGCATGGTACGCACCCTAGGCATGAATGGCGGCAAGGTGATCGAGCGACTGGACGTACACGACGCAGCCACGCACACGTTTGCCTATTCAATCATCAACGACGACAGCCCACTCCCCTTCACCGGTTATTCGGCCACCGTGAAAATTCTGGACAACGGCGACGCCACCAGCACCGTCAACTGGACGGGGACCTTCAACGCACGAGGTGTGCCGGAAGCGGACGCCATCAAACTGGCCACCGGCATCTACGCCGGCGCCATCAAGGGTGCGCAGATCGCGCTGGAGAAATAGGGCGCTGCAGCACTGATCGTGAAAGTGTCGCGGCCGCGAACATCGGGCATTGTGAATCTGAAAACCTCAAAATTCAGCATCGACACGCTGGAGGAGATACTCGCTGGTGTGGACACACCCGTTGGCCTTGATGTGAGCTGACCACAACGAATCGCCACCTCGTGCCACATACTCGGCGCGAATGAAGGAAAAAGTACCCTCCCAAGCACAGCGTCTTATTTTTGCAGTGAAACAGATTGGAGAAAGCGGAGTAGTCGAGGACTCGTTTCGCGAAACCACAATACGTCGTACTGCATAGAAAGTTCCGCGGCAAGCTGTCATGTCCGGTGCGGGAGATATTTCACATTCGGCAAACCCTTGAAGTCTGCATCCTGAGTCCAGATGACCGCGCTGAACTTTTGCGCCGTGGCAAAGATGATGCTGTCGGCAAGGGGCAGCTTGTAGAGTATTCCGTAATTGCCGGCGTCAATCGCGAGTTCCGCATCAAGAACCATCACCCGGCCTTGCCGCATGTGCGCAATGACTGTCAACGCGGACTCTTCGTCCCGTTGTCGTCGCACCGTCCTGAAGACCTCCGTCAACGTGATACTGGGCACCAGCAGGTCATCGAGGTTTTCGATCGCACTCGAGAATGCGGATGCATTCCGGTCTCCGGCGAAATAGGACAGCCAGGCCGATGAATCGATGACGTTCATGGGCGATCTTTGTCCCTCTCAACTCTGCTATCAATGCCCTTCAGGGACCCTCTCATCTCCCGCATGGGTTTCAGGGGAATGAGCTCTATCCTGCCCTGGTACGTCAGCATCTGTATTTTTTGGCCGGAGACGATTCCCAGAGCATCGCGGATTTCCTTCGGAATGACGACTTGGAACTTTGGTGAGACCGTCACCGCTGTCATGCGATCACCCTATCGATTCAGCTTTCGTATTACGATATCCCCATCGATAGAATCAGTCAAGCGGATACCGTTAGGGCGTTACCTTTAGGGCGTTACCGTTAGGGATGCCGAGGTGCTTATTTTATGTCGCGAAACGTTGACCACGCTTTGCAGACTTCTTGTTCCGAATCCGAGGCGTGTCATCGAACGAGCCCCTATCCGTGACCTGCTGATGTGCAGGTATGCGTTTATCGCATCGTCGAGTTGATCGAATCCTTCGGCGTAGAACACGAGAAAGACCAGGACCCACCTCGCGGCTTCGGAGCTCTTTTTTTCCATTACGCATCCGTGCCTACTCTTTGAAGCCATCTTGGCCCGGGCTCGAAGCCTTTCATAGGACTCATCCGGGCCACCGGAAGCGGCAAAAAAACGTTGGAAGGTCGAGCTGCCATTACACAACACCTCGAAACGCGCCATCAGCGTGCACCTCACTTGCACGTCTCCCGACGGACGCTGGGATTTCAGCCCGGTTCGTATCCCGGCGATCAGCCTGGCTGCGGGGGAGAAACTGACGGCTCCCCTGGAAGCCTCACACACGTCTAACCGGGTTCCTGAGGGGCATCACACTGCACGTTGTTCGTTCCGTATCAGACTACTCGCGGTGAGCGGGTGCGGCACGAAGACGAAGTTGATGTTCGCTTCGCATCAGGCTGTCGGTGACAGTGCTGCAAGCACCGTGGCTGCGAGGACGAGCACGCTCAGCGTGACCGCAAGGACCCCATGCATCCCATGCGTCTTGGCTCGCCAGCCGGTAGTAGCAAGAGCAAGCACTCCCGCCATGATGAATTGAGTAGGATGCCACAGCGGCATTCCGTTGATTGCAATGGCACCAATAAACGCTGCGATGACCATCAGTGCCACAGAACCATACAGCAGTTTGCGAATTGAGAAGAAGTACGTGCGCCAGTTGCCTATGCGCCGTGGTTGTTCCGGGATCAGCAGCACCGCGAGGAAATACATGATGCCGGGCCCAACCAGCAGGTTGAATGCAAAAGGCAGGTAAGTCCATGTGTTATCCCGTTGATACCATAGACTCCACCAGACCAGACTCGTCGCGACCAGCAGTGACACCACGAACAATGCGTGAACCCAGTAGATTCGTCCGGGAGCAAACACCCAACGCAGTCCGGACAAAACACGGGTGATGACCAATGCCAGGACAATCGTGAATCCAGTCAGCACAAACTCGAACATCGACATAATCAGGCCTCAAAACTCCCTCCAAAGAAGACACGCATTGCAAGAACGGATCGAGGGAAGCTGTCTGGCAGCGCCGCTTCCATTGGATCTTCTGATCAAATCGATCCTCCGCGTCGACAAGTTCGCCAATGCCACTCGTGCGGAGCCTACCGAAAACAAGGCATGACGTCTTCGATGTAGCGCTGCAGTCCTTCCCAGTCCACCGGCGGACGAAACGCGATGTTCACGCCTTCGATCCCCATATCCTGATACTCCCCAATCTTGTCGATCGCCTGCTGGATGGAGCCGGAAATGCAGCCTTCGGGATTCATCTCGGGCTTGCGATCACCCAGATAGAAACCAAGGTTGACGCTGGTTTCGATTTCCGCTGGATCTCGTCCAATCCGCTCACACTCCTGGCGCATCACGGCAAGTCTCGTGGCCGCCGCCTTAGGCGGGATGTACGGCAGATTAAAACCGTCAGCGAATTTCGCCGCGATCTTTGGCGTGCGTGATCGGCCGGTGCCGCCGATCCAGATCTTCATCTTCGGGTTGTACGGTTTCGGAGCACACACCGCGCCCTGCACATCGTAGTACTCGCCTTTGAAGTGGGTGACGTCATCCCGCCAGAGCGAGCGAATGATGGTCAGCGCTTCTTCGAGCTGGTCGAGTCGCTGCCCCAGCGGTGGGAATCCATAACCGAACTCGCGAAACTCCTCTTCGAACCAGCCGGCACCGATACCGATCTCGGCGCGTCCCTGGGACAGGTGATCGATGGTCACCGCCGCTTTGGCGAGCATGCCGGGGGTTCTGAACAACGCACAGAACATGAGACAGCCAACCCGGACGTTCTTCGTATGCGCCGCCAGTCCAGCCATGGTCGCCACGGCTTCGAAGCAGGGATTGTCCCGGCCGCGGTCCCGCAGCGGATTGGCGTAAAAATGATCCCACACCGATACCCAATGGAAGCCGTTGTTGTCAGCGGTTTTCCACAGGCGAATCAACTCGTCCATGGTGAGGTCCTGGGGACCTGCGTGAATACCGAATTTCATGAGGCGCCTTGTCCGATCTATGATGAGCCTCCAACAATATCGAGGGAGTTCACATGGGTCGAGTAGCAGGCAAGGTCAGCATCGTCACCGGCGGCGCATCCAATCCCGGACTCGGGCGCGCAACCGCCCTGGCACTTGGCCGCGAAGGCGCAAAAGTAGTGGTGACCGACGTCAATCTGGAAGGAGCAGAGCAGACTGCCGCCGCCATTCGTGAAGCGGGTGGCACCGCAATCGCCCTGGTTCAGGACGTCACCAATGAGGCTCGCTGGAAGGAGGTGATCGCCTCAACCGTCGCCAAGTTCGGTCGCCTCGATGTGCTCGTCAACAACGCCGGCATCGCCGTGCTCAAGACCATGGCTGACCTCACCCTTGCCGATTTCAATCGGCAGATCGAAGTGAACCTCACCAGCGTGTTCCTGGGCAGCAAGTACGGCATGGAGCAGATGAAGAAAAACGGCGGCGGATCCATCGTCAACCTCTCCTCCGTCGCAGGTCTGGTGGGTATGGCTACCTGTGGCGCCTACAGCGCGTCCAAAGGTGGCGTGCGCCTGATGTCCAAGTGCATCGCCGTGGAAGGCGGTCCGGACAACATTCGATGCAACTCCGTCCACCCGGGTGTGATCTGGACCAACATGCAGGCAGGGGCCGTGGCCGGACGTGGTGCTGCCGCGCCAGAGGCAGGCCCTTCGCGCATTCCACTTGGGCGCGTCGGTCAGCCGGATGACATCGCCAACTGCATACTCTATCTGTCATCGGACGAATCGAACTATGTGACCGGCGCCGAGTTCACGGTCGACGCGGGCATGACCGCCATCTGATTCGACAGGATCAACAGCGTAAATGGATGCAGTGAGAGTTCTAATCGGCTCTCGCTGGTCAATGGTCTATTTTTGGCATGTCTATCTTTGGCATGTCTATCTTTGGCAATGTGCGTGTCATTAGAATGGCGCACACTTGGACGATCACCAGTCTGGAGCCAACATGAGCGACAAGCCCCAAGGAAAGCCCGCGGACAAACCGGCCAAGAATCTCGATGAAAGCTATCGGGAAATGGTGACGCAGTGGGAGCGCAACTTTGACACCTTTGCCAACCAGTTCATGGGTACCGAGACATTCAGCCGTGGCATGAACCAGGCGCAGGATGCACAACTCGCCCTGCGCAAGATGTTCCAGGAATTCATGGGCAAGAGCCTCGAAAACGTCAACATGCCAAGCCGTGAAGATCTCGTCAGAGTGGCAGAAAGTGTGCAGAGCGTGGATCGACGACTGGCCAGAATCGAAGAGATGCTCTCCTCCATGCTCAGCAATGCCTCACCTCCGGCACCACGCAGTGGTCCACCGCGAACCAAACAACCCCCCAAACCTGCCCTCAAACCAGAAGGAGGTGTCTGACCATGGCCGAATTTGATGCGTCCATCGCAGCCCAGGTGAATCGCATGGTCGAGCGGACCATCGCGCGCAACATGAAAGGTCTTGATTACATCCGCGCGCCCGCCGCCGCGGTGGGACTCACCCCCAAGGACGTGGTGCTCGAACGCGGGACGCTCCGGCTGTACCACTATCATCCGCAGGCCGATGAAATCTATCGCGTGCCGGTGCTGCTGGTGATGGCCACCACCAACAAGGCCTATGTGTTCGACCTCGCGCCGGGCCAGAGCATGGTTGAATATCTGTTGAAGCGTGGCTTCGACGTCTTTGTTCTGGACTGGGAACCCCCGCAGCAGTTCGAGCGCAATCTCGATCTCTCCGACTATACCCAGGACTTCATCCCGGCCTGCATTCGACGTGTTGCCGAACTGTCCGGCGAACCAGACGTGTCGATTGTCGGCTACTGCATGGGAGGCGTGCTGTCCTGTATCTATGCGGCAACCCACCCCGACGGCCCACTGAAGAATCTGGCCTGTCTGACCACCCCGATCGACTGGCATCAGATGGGATTGATCCGGGTCTGGCAGGATCCACGCTATTTTGATGTCGATCGCATGGTCGACACGCTCGGCATCGTCCCGGCCGATTTCATCACGCAGAGCTTCGAGATGCAGCGTCCTGCCCAACGCGTAGCCGGCCAGCTGCGCGTCTGGGAGCAGATGTGGAACGATGACTTTGTGAAGTCATTCCGCGCGTTTGAACGCTGGGGGAACGAAACCTTGCCACTGGCCGGTGCATACGTGCGCCAGATGACCAAGGAACTGCTGTGGGACAACAAGCTGCTCAACGGAACGCTGGTCATCGACGGCAAATCCGCTGATCTGGCCAACATTCGCGTGCCAGTGCTGAGTGTTTGCGCCGAGCACGATCACCTGGCGCCATATACTTCCGTCAAACCATTGATGGAAAAAGTGGGTTCAGCCGACAAACGCGAACTGCTGCTCAAGGGTGGCCATGTGAGCCTCATTGCCGGGCCAAACGCGGTCAAGCGCATGTGGCCACAACTTGACGCCTGGCTGGCGGAGCGCAGTGTATGAAGGAGGGGCTATGACCGAGGAGTTTGCCGCCCGCTATCCCAGGGCGTTCACCAACGAACATGGCACGTTCACGATCCGGCTCATGCAACCCACCGATGCGGATGAAGCGCTGGCTGTCAGCCAGACACTACCCGCGCACGATCTGCTGTTCCTGCCGCGTGACATCAGCGAACCGCGTGTCATGGCCGCCTGGATGGATCAACTGCGTAGCGGCGAAATCGCGAGCCTGGTGATATCCGGCGAACAGGGCATCGTCGGTTTTTCCGCGGTGGTGACTGACCCTCACTCGTGGTCACCTCACGTTGGCGAACTGCGGGTGTTGCTGGCGCCTTCAGCCCGGGCATTCGGCCTTGGCAGAACGCTGATCCAGGAGAGTTTTCTGATGGCTGTGTCTCGCAACCTTGACAAACTCACCGCGCACATGACTGCGGATCAGAAAGGCGCGATTGCGGTATTTCAGGATCTCGGCTTCATTACCGAGGCATTGCTGCGTGACCACGTGCGTGATCCGGAAGGAGAAACCCACGATATATTCATCCTCTCCCACAACGTCGCCGAATTTCAGGCGCGCATGATGCAGTACGGACTGGACGAAGCGCTGGGCTAACCGCCTGTTGGATCCTGTGTTATTCCTGCTGGAACTTCTTGCGTGTTCGCAGGGACGCTTGTTCCCTTGCATACCACAGACCGATGCCGCCCAGGGACAACATCAATAACACTGTCAACCACTCGAGACCGGTCACGATCAGCTTGCCCCTGTTGATGGTCGGCAGATGGCTCAAGATCAGCGCCACCGCACGTCGGGACAATCTACTGACTCAATGTGACAAGAAATGCGGCGTAGTTCTTCTCCATCTGCTTCTGCACCTTCTTTGAGACACCGATCACATCGAGCGCTTCGCGCAAACGAACGCGGGTGATATCGGAGCCAAGAAACACCATGGAATCGAACAGTGGCAGAGACACCTCCCGCCCACTGATGGCAAGGAACAGCGGCTGCATGAAATCCTTCATCTTCAGACCGAGGTGGTCGGCCAGCGCCTTGCAGGCATTGAAGAGGGTTTCCCGCTCCCAGTCCGGCAGTACTTCGAGGGAACGCAGTGTGTGGTCGATGATCTGCAGTGCGGGTGCCCTGTTCGATTCTAAACCGATGGATTCGAAACTTGCTGCATCGGGGCACCGACGATCACCCAGCAGATAATCGATCTGCTGGACCAGATCCGCCATCCTGCCGGTACGCTGATGGACCAGTGGAATGAGCGCCGCCAGGCGATCACGGTTGAGCATCCATCCACTGATCCGATCGGCGAACGAATCGGCTGACAACGCGCGCAAGTATTGCCCGTTGAGCCACGAGAGCTTGGCCAGATCGAACACTGGTCCGCCTAGGGATATCCGCTGCAGATCGAAGTGCTCGGCCATCTCCTGCGCGGTAAATATCTCCCGCTCATCCGGCATCGACCAACCCATCATGCCCAGATAATTGAGCAAGGCTTCCGGCAGGATACCGATATCGCGGTAGTAGTTGATGCTGGTGGGGTTCTTGCGTTTGGACAGCTTGCTGTGGTCCGGATTACGCAACAACGGCAGATGTGCATGCGCGGGCATGTCCCAACCGAAATAGCGATACAGCAACTGGTGTTTGGGCACGGAGTTGATCCACTCCTCACCGCGCAGTACGTGGCTGATTTCCATCAGGTGATCATCGACCACAACTGCCAGGTGATAAGTCGGAAACCCATCCGCCTTCATCAACACCTGCATGTCCACCTGCGACCACGGAATCTCGATGGTGCCGCGTAACAAGTCGTCAAACTGGCAGACCCCTTCCTGCGGCACCCGCAACCGGATCACATGGCTTTCGCCCGCGGCCAGACGCGTCTGAACTTCATTCGCCGATAACGTCAGGCATAACCCGTCGTAGCGGGTAGTTTCGCCCTTGGCTCGCTGCGCTTCGCGCATCGTGTCCAGTCGTTCGCTGGTGCAGAAACAGGGAAACGCGTGCCCTGCATTGACCAGTTGATCCAGATGTTGGCGATAGATCGGCAGCCGTTCGCTCTGACGATAGGATCCATGCGGTCCGCCAACATCCGGCCCTTCGGTCCAGTTGATGCCGAGCCAGCGCAAGGCCGAGAAGATCTTTTCCTCCGACGCACGGGTACTGCGAGCGGCATCGGTGTCTTCCAGTCGCAGAATGAATTCGCCACCGTGTTTCCGGGCAAACGCCCAGTTGAACAGCGCAATGTAGGCGGTGCCGACGTGCGGATCACCGGTTGGAGATGGAGCTATGCGGGTTCGTACTTTCATGGCGCGGCATTATAGGGATGTCTTATCATCCGGGAACCATTCGATTTCGGGACGGGGCAATGGACAGGCTGATCATTGGCGGGGACGGAAAGCTGCAGGCGGTGCAGTTGACGAAAATGAGCAACCGTCACGGCCTGATTACCGGGGCCACCGGCACGGGCAAGACGGTGACCCTGCAGGTTCTGGCCGAGGCTTTTTCCAGGGCCGGTGTGCCGGTCTTTGCAGCCGACGTGAAAGGCGACCTGTCGGGTATCGCCGCGCCTGGCAAACCGCACAAGGAAGTAGATCGACGCAAAGCCCTATGCGCGATCACCGAGCATACCCAGCGAGGCAGCCCGACCGTGTTCTGGGACATCTTTGGCAAACGTGGTCATCCCGTACGCACCACCATCTCCGAGATGGGGCCACACATCCTCACTGCCCTGCTTGAACTCAACGAAACCCAGTCCGGCGTTCTCTATGCCTGTTTTGCCATTGCGGACGACGAAGGCATGCTGCTGCTCGATCTCAAGGACCTGCGATCACTGCTCGGCTGGATGAGTGAAAACGCCGACGAACTGCGCACCAAGTACGGCAACATCACCGCCGCCTCCGTTGGCGCCATCCAGCGCCGCTTGCTGGTTCTGCAGGAACAAGGGGCGGAGCATTTTTTTGGTGAGCCCGCGCTTGATCTGAAAGATTTCATGCGCAAGGATTTTTCCGGCAACGGTGTCATCAGCCTGCTGGATTCCGACCGGCTGCTGCGCGACTCGCCCAAACTCTACGCCGCGTTCCTGCTCTGGCTGCTGTCGGAACTCTTCGAAGAACTGCCTGAAGCGGGCGACCTCGACCGACCCAGGATCGTGCTGTTTTTCGACGAAGCCCATCTGCTGTTCTCCGGCATGCCAAAGCCGCTGCTGGACAAGATCGAGACCGTGTTTCGGCTCATTCGCTCCAAAGGTGTCGGTGTGTATCTGGTCACGCAGAGTCCAACCGACGTACCGGACGATGTACTGGGACAACTCGGGCTGAAGATTCAACATGCATTGCGCGCGTTCACGCCGAAGGACCAGGCCTCACTGCGCGGTGTGGCCGCCGGATTTCGCAACGACAACAATCTCGATATCGCCGCGATCCTGACGACCATGGGGGTTGGGGAGGCGTTGACGTCAACCCTGGACGAACAGGGCACCCCGTCAACCGCACTGCCCGTCACCATCGCGCCTCCGGAGTCACGCATTGGTCCGTTGACCGATGAAGAGCGCAGTCAGCGCCTGCAGGATTCCCCTCTCGCCGGCCGTTATGACCAGACCGTGGATCGGGAGAGTGCGCACGAAATCCTCACGGCTCGTGCGCAGGGTGTGCAGACCAGAAATGTAGAAGCTGCGGCCGCCACGCAGCGCGAAAAGGATGAAGCGATGGCCCGTAAACACGAAGAGGCCGAACGCAGGACACGCGAAAAAGCAGAGGCGGCAGCAGATCGTGAAGCACGCCGCGAAGATCGGGGCCAGTCGCGTCGTCAGTCGGCCGGGGAAGCCTTTCTCAAGAGTGCGGCGAGCAGCATTGGTCGTTCGCTGGGTAGCAAGATCGTACGGGGCATTCTGGGTTCGATCCTCAAGTAGGCGAGCCGATGAGAATCCTGCACTGCAGGCGGAGTCTCCTGACCCCGATGCATTCGCGTCTAGAAATAGAGCGAGACAAACGCCCGCAGCACGAGACTGTCGAACGAATACAACGGCTCCGTCCCCGCTGCCCCCCCGGTTACCCGTACATCGCGGAAATCGTCGTAGTCGAACGTCATGTAATCAACAAACAGATTCACCGAGCCACGCTCGACAAACGGCAACCATGGCGTGTTGAAGCTGTAAGTCGCGCCTGCGCCAACTGAGTGATTGGCAAACGACGCGAGTTCCTTGTCCCGAGCCAGGAAATTCTGCGAACTCGCAAACGGAAAGAGATCGTTGTAAAAGTCCGCCGAGGTCTGATCGTAGTAGCGATAGCGCGCTTCCAGCGTCAGGCCAAAATCAAACGGATGGACATACCCCACCTCGACATTCCATGCGCTGACACCCCAGCTGTCGCTGTAGTTTCTGTACTCCGCGCGCAGTGAAGCTCGCCATGGCAGGTAGTACATGCCACGAACCGCAAAAGCGCTGCTGGTCTTGGTATCCGGATACAGCTCGGCCTGATAGGCATAACCACGGGCTTCGCGCGGATCGACAAAACGTACCTGACGATAGGGATTGTTGAGGAAACCTTCGTCGGTGATGCCTTCGTAGTTGAGGCTGAGCACCAGACTGCGGGTGAGGATCTGCGTGACGTCGACCCGATAGTTCTGCCGATCTGTCTTCTCGGCAAAGGTCTCATCGCCATTACGCCGCACTTCATCACGTCCGCGCGCATAACTGACGCCGATCGTGGTCAGATCACCGAAGAAATCCTGGCTGATGCCAAAACGAACCGAGTCCGACGAGTAGTCGGATTCCTCTGACGTGGTATAAGACAAGCCCATGAACGTCTTGCCCGTCAGGTAGTCGATGCCAACGCTCTGTTCGTCACGTTGTTCGGTGTATTCACTCGCAGTGGTCACCACGTCGATGGACGCGCTGGTGATCATGTCGACATAGTAATTCGCCCACACGGATACCTTGTCCTTGTAGGCTTTGCGAACGAGAACCGAAGGGCCATCAACCTGCAACCCACCGCCGTTGTAACCGTGGTACATCACGTCCGCACGATCTTCTGGCAGTACTGCAGCCTGTGTAACCAGTGGCAGCACCAGACAGCCGATCAGAACACTGCTTCTATACTTGGACATTAGTTGCATCCGCAACCTCCTCCGGATCCGCCTTCCGCACCGCGTGCCCCCTCGCGTGCCTGGTAGACGTGATGCAGATAACCTTCAGCCACGGGTGCGCGACTGAAACTCATGATCGGGTCGGCCAGATTGTTACGTTCAAACGGACTCACCCAGGGTTCGATGGTTCCACACCCTGCAGTCAGTATCGACAACAGGCCACCAACCAACACTCTGCGTTTCGCTGATGAGGTACTCATCAAAAGAACACCGTCACGCCGCCGGTGACTTCGATATTGTGTTTGTTATCCGATTCACCCAGCAGATCTGACTCGAACATGTGATCGCGGGCGGTGACATGCAAGGCCAGCCAGTCGAGCATCACCAGTCGATAACCTAATCCCGCGTTGATGGTGAAGACATCATCACCCCCGAATTTGGTCGCGCCAGCGCCAACCAGCAGGTAAAGGGAACTCTTGAACGATAGCCGACTGCCGACGAACGATTCACCTGGCAAGACATTCCAGCCAATGGCCGCGTTGTAGTAAGTCAGATCACGCTCCTTGTTGGTGAGCAGTCGCGCGCCACCGCTGAGCTTCTCGAAGCTCGTCTGTCCGAGCTTCGAGGTTCCATAGGTGCCTTCAACAAAGAAGTCTTCGGTGATGTGATAAGCGGCCCTGATGCCGGTGGACGCGTGACTGCCAAAGTCCTCGACATCCAGCAAACCGGCGTACACACCGATCTCGAAATTCTCGTCATCGATCTGGTCAACGTCGATTTCGCGCCGCTCCACTTCACGGATCGGCAACGGCTCGACATCGGCTTCGTCCCTGGCCTGCGCAAGCGGTATGCCGCAAAACAACAACAGTGACAACACAGCCAGCGAGCTGCGTGTGAGTACACGATCCATCATGCAGACGGAGCTGCTCAGAAAAATACGCTGAATCCTGCTTTCCATTGATCAACCTCTTCGTTGTCATTTCGACTCGTGAGTACGGTGTGGCGTCGATATTCCAACCGCATCACGAACCGGTCCGTGAGATAGACATTTGCGCCGAGTCCGGCATGGGCGATTTCATCGGTGCGGTCTTCAGAACGCACCACGGTGCTGTGGGGTTTGACGTGAATCACGCCCGTGCCCACCGTGAAAAAAGGTGAGACCCACCATTCGGGAAACGGGGTCATGACAATGCTCGCCGTTGCAAGCTCGCCGTCGGAGAAGTCACCGAGGATCTTGTCGGCTTCCACCTGCAACATGATGTTCGGTGTCAGTGAATAGCCAACGTACCCGCTGAGCAATCTCGCGCCATCCAGATCACCGCCGGCAAAGCCAAACTCCCAGCGTCGATTGACGAACTCACTTCGATCCGCCTTTTTCCAGTCGATTTCATGGCCATCCAGATCAAGCGTGTTGCGCATTTGCGCCAGTGGCACCCAGCCTTCCTTGCCACGCGCGCTACGAATCTTGTACCAGTCGGTTTTTCGTTTGAGGATCGTCACCGACTCACCTTGCCCGGCAACATAAAACACCGGATAACCCCGACCAGGACCGGTGTGCATGTCCAGATAGGGATCATTGACCTTGACCTCTGGCGTGTAGTCTTCGAACCAGGCATGGACGGACGTGCTGAAGCCCAGCAGCATCGTGCCTGCAATCCACAGCAGCGTTCGGCAACTACCCATCATCGAGATCAGTCCTTTCCTCATCGATCGCGAGCCAGTTATTGCGGCACGTCGAACGGGTTGTTGTAGTACTGGCCACCCACATCGATCCATTCGCTGATCAGTTTGAGCTCAGCGCCACTCAATCGGCCTGCGTGTGTACCACCTGGTGCAAACCGGCCGAAGAACCTTGGGCTGGCATTGGCACCACCGACGCTCAGCACCGGCGTGACATTGACGGTCACCTGCACCGGTATCGGATTGCCGTTGCCGTCAAGAATCAGATTGCCCTGGCCGTCACGCTGAAAACGCAGATTGCCTTGAGCATCTCGAGCCTGTACCAGGCGATCCTGCACAGCACCGTTCACAACTTCCTGCTCGTTGTCATTGAAGAGTAGTTCACGATAGCTCTTCAGGTGATCGGCCTCGTCGGCCGAAGGTCCATCGCTCAGGTCGAGCTGCGCCGCCGGCACCATAGCCATACCGTTAGCGTCGACCACGTTATGACACGACGTGCAGGTGTTGTCCTGGACCAGCGTCACACCTGTAACGTCAAAAACCCGTCGGTCCACGGCCCACACGGGATGGATATGAGTCGGGAAGTTGACGACGATGCGGCAATTGGCCTGCCAGTTGGTTGCGCATCCCGCATCAACCGGTGCAGGTGTCCGCAAATCGGCGTAGTTCCAGGCGAAGGTCGCATCCGGCGCACGGACATTTGGGTCTGTCCAGACGTCGGCATAACGAACATCCACAGTCGGATTCCGCGTTCCCATCACCCGTGCCCACGTCTCGGCCATGGTTTCGCCCGCATCGGCAAACAGTGTGGGTACCGTATTCGGGAACGGTGAGCCAGTGGCATTGGCTCCATCATTGGCAGAAGTGGCTTCCGCATCTGGGCGGCCATGGGGCAATTCACTTTGTGGTGTGTGGCAACCGTTACACTCAAGCTCTTCACCGGGACGCAACTGCATCCAGTTGTTGTGACGAGCAGTCACACGCCGACCGTTGCCATCCAGCACGTCCACCCAGAAGGCTGTGTTGGCTGGCACCTTGACCTTGACGGACCCGTCCGGCTCAACTGGCGTATAACCAAGCACTTCACGCATCAGCTGCGCAGCCGAGGCGCCGAACGCCGTACCAGGCAAATCAACCAGGTCGTCATCCGGCATGGACACTGCCTTGACGATCCGCACAAATCGCGCCGGTCGCGCCGCTGCCAGGGTGCGAAGTGGATCAGCAACGACGTCCAGATTGACCGCGCTGGTGCCGGCAAAGTCGTAAACACTGCGAATATGCAGCACACCAACACTCTCCGAAACCAGATCGCTGTCGAGATCGCCGCCAGCAACGCCATCGAGAATCACCGCAGATGGTGCCCTGGCCTCCATGACCACCGCATCCTGATAGACAAATCCATTCACGCCTTGCACGATCGGCAGCGCGGTGTTGTTGTCCAGGTCATGCATCCAGACGCCATACAACGGGTCGGCTTCAACAAAATTGGCATCAGCCAACAAGGTATCGGTGCACGGCTGAATGATCGGATTGTTCACAGGCGATCGGGTGTCCCGCAGCCGACACTGACTCCAACTGACTAACAAGCGATTGGAATCATCAAAGAGAGGCTGGGCAGAGGCGTATCGACCCTGCCTGGCGGGGGTGTCATCGTCGAGGTTCAGATCACCTTCGAACAACGGTTCCTGCGCAGGTCCCGCCGCTCCCGCCGCTCCCGCTGAGGAAGCGACGGCTTGATCGTTCTCGACAAATCCCTCGATGTCGATCGCAACGGGTAACACACCAAAACGTCTTTGCTCGGTGCCGGGACGCAGCATCACCAGCAGGCGACCATCGGGCAACTCGGCACTCTCGACAAATTCAATGATCTGCCCGTCTGGCCCCGTGTCGTGGCTGTGCACACCATATAGAAGCTCGGTGTTCCGGCCATCTGGAGTGGTTCGATACAGACTGACCCGATCGATGCCCGCAACGTTGTCCCATCGGCTGAACACAATGTGGCCGTCCGCCATCACAACCGGATCAAGATCTGAACTCTGGTTAAACGTGATCTGCCTGATGTTTGTGCCATTGGCATCCATGACATGCAGGGACAACGCCGGCAGATTGCGATCTTCATCCAGAGCTGCAAACTGGGGCTTGCCTTCGTCTAGCAGAACGGATTTGGCAATGCGCTGACGTGTCGAAGAAAACACGATGCGGCCATCAGGCAGGAAACGGGGTGCGATGTCATCACCATCCTCTGCCGTAAGGTCGGAGGTGATGACACGGCGAACGGATCGAGACGGATGGTCGTAGAGCCAGATATTCCAGGTCGGTTGATCTTCAGGGTCCGCATTGGGAATTTCAGGTGCACGCAGCGCAAACACGAGCTGCTTTCCATCCGCCGAAACGTCGAGATCCTTGATGTCAATTCTGGCCGGCGTTCCACCCGCCAGATTGGGAAACAAACCCGCAGACACCACCGTTTCTTTCGCCGTCGGTGAGGCGCGGTCTCGCACGATCAGCTCGGCACCTGGGAAGAAACCGACGGCGTTACGCACTTCCTTGGTCAGCAGCTCACCGTCTTCATCCACGAGCAGTGGCCGCTTCACATAGACGATCGGGAAATCAACGACCACCGGATCAGGAGACTGACTGCCACCGAGAACAGTGCTGTTGCCTCCGCCGCCGCAACCTGCAAGCAGCATGGACAACAGGACTAGCCAGGGGATGTAGCGGACGCTTCGGTTCAACGGAGTGTTCCCCGTGGCTGCAATTCACTGAAATTCTTTCACATCGTGCTTACGTGCAAACGTGAGGCAGGTCACAAGCACAAGCCTTGAGCCGTGATTGGAAAAAAACCGCGGTCGAAGCCAGAAAGCGGAACTGATTCACAGAATGCTTACATCCTTTTCACGAAGCTGGCGCAATCAATACCGCCGGATGCGGCATTCACGGTAAGCAGGGCTGAGCCACGCAATGAACAGTGGGCCACGCCAAGACCAGGAGTGGAAGACATGTTCAAGAGCGCATCCGCGCCGCTCACCATTGTTGGTGAAGGCAATGGCCGCGGGAAAGCGAACCAGCGGACCAACAGTCCATTGCGTACGCTGATAGTGACGGCACTCCTGCTGGCTTGTTCTTCTTCCGGTTGGGCGAGCGCGCGAGATCAGGCCAAACGCATCCACGATCGCATCGCTGGCGTTCCGCCCAGTACAGCCACTCTGAATTCCATGGAGGCGATGATCACTGGTGGCGATCAGCTGGGCGCCGCACTACTCGCAACCCAGGCACCGGAGTTCTACAACGTCACGCTGAAGAACCACGTCGCACCGTGGACCAATCGTGATGGCGACATCTTTGTCCCCCTGAGCGATTACACGGCGACCGTGATCGGCCTGGTCCGGGACGATGCTGACTTCAGAGATGTGCTTTCTGGCGACGTCGTATATATCGGCTCGGGCAATGGCGTGCCTGCCTACAATCCGAACAACAACGCGCATCACGAAGCACTGGAAACCACTGGCGCTGACCTGAAGGCAAACCTCCGCCCGGTTACCCAGTCAAGCGTGAGCCCACTACCAGCCGATGCAACCGCCGGCGTGATGACCACCCGCCAGGCGGCACGCGCCTTTTTCATTGACGGCACCAACCGGGCGATGCTCCGGTTCACCTTGAAAAACCACCTCTGTCACGACATGGAGCAGCTACAGGATACGTCCCGTGCACCAGATCGCATTCGTCAGGATGTTTCCCGCAGTCCTGGAGGCGATAGCCGAATATTTCTCAACAACTGCATCGGCTGCCACTCGGGCATGGATCCCCTCGCCCAGGGATTTGCGTACTACGACTTTGTCTACGACCGCGCCAATGACCCGTCGGCGGTTTCCGGCACCATCAGCTACAACGGCGCCGGTACGACTGATCCTGCTACGGGAACTCGCGTCGAATCCAAATACTTCAACAACGACACGACGTTCGCGCCAGGATTTACTACTCCCAACGATCAATGGAGCAACTACTGGCGTGCTGGCGCGAATGCGTTGCTGGGATGGGATCAAGGCCTGTCGGGCCAAGGTACGGGCGCGAAGTCGCTTGGCCAGGAGTTGGCCAACACCGAAGCCTTCGCCGCGTGCCACGTGGAAAAAGTTTTTACCAACGTCTGTCTTCGCCCCCCTCAGGACTCGGCGGATCGTGCGCAGATTGATGCCATGACGGGCTCATTCAAAGCCAACGGCTACAACCTGCGCAGAGTCTTTGCTGAATCCGCTACCTATTGCATGGGGGATTAAGATGAACACACTGACACTTCGTCACGGGCTGGCTGGTTTCATCCTTCTCGCTCTGCTGTCCGCCTGCGGTGGTGGCAGTGGCGCTGCAACAGTGCAAAAGCCGGTTACCGTCGCCCCGACCGTGAGCAACTACAGTGGCCCGGCACCACGCACTGCCGACGTTCAAAGTTTCAAACTCGCCGTGTGGGACAACCTGGTCCCCAACAACCGGTGTGGGACCTGTCACAACCCAAGCCAGTCCCCGCGTTTCGTCCGCACCGACGATATCAACCTGGCCTATGACGCCGCCAATACAGTCGTCAATCTGCAGGATCCCGGCCAGAGCATCATGGTTACCAAGGTCCGTGGTGGTCACAACTGCTGGTTGTCAGATGCCAACGCCTGCGGCGATATCATCCAGAATTACATCAGCAACTGGGCTGGTGATGCGCTAGGTGCCCCGGCAAAAACGGTCCAGCTCACCGCGCCGCCAATCACCAATCCAGGCGCAAGCAAGA
>JANNBJ010000039.1:0-12392 GCA_031385325.1 Gammaproteobacteria bacterium
CGTCGATGATGTCATTGAAATCCGGCGGGCTTTGATTGATGCCCTGCCCTCCCAGTTTGCCGACCGGGACTCGTGGATGGGCGCAAAAATGCCGGGCTTGCCAGACGACGATGACGCCAGGCGGATCAAGATTCGTGAATGGTTACTCGGGCGCGAGCGGCGAATTGCTGAACGGTTTCGCCCACAACTGGTGGAGAGGTATGGCGCGCCGATCGGCGAGCACGTCGAACATGCAGAAGCCTTTGAACACAGCGAGTACGGCGCGCAGGTCTCCATGGACAAGCTGGAGCGAATGTTCCCTCGGTGATTTCAACCGCTAGTCGCCACTCTTGCCCGTGACCTTGCGCCATACACTGCGGGTGGTGTTGCCGATCTTGCTGCCAACACGCTTGAAGACATTCTCCTGACCTGCCGTTGCCCCCTCCTGTGTGTTCGTGGGTGCCGCATCGATGAGCCCTTCGGCAACGGCGCCGGCGGCTCTTGCACCTTGCGTACCCAGTTCATCAGCCAGTTGATTCGCAACCACTTCACCCGCCAGACCGGAGACCAGGGCGCGCACCGCAGGCGGCCGGTTTTGCTGCAGCTCGTTGCGCGAATTCTCCGTGACCCCACCTTCCAGCTGCATGGTCTGCTGGACCGCCGAGACCCGAACAGCATCGGGCTGATCCTGCAGACTGCTCTCGGTGACCGTCGCCGCATAGAGGGCAGCAGGACGAAAGCGTGCATCCCGCAGATTCCCCTCAAACGAGCTGTTTGCAGTGGCACCGGCCGCATATCGCTGCCTGGAGTCCACATCAACATACTCAACACCTTCCAGCTGCAGATCCGGCGCCCGAACGCGCAGGAAACTGCGGTCAAACACCTCGAAGTCGACGGAGCCGTTGATCACGCCAGACGCCGCCACGAGTTCCGGCGACGGCACCAGGCGCGAAACGGTTTCGGCAGAAAATTGCTGCAGCGTCAGTCGACCACGCAGTGTCGGGTCCCATACCAACGGCTGTAACTGCCATTCGGGTTCGTTGGGTGCGGGTGGCCGCCAGGATGTCAGATTGCCCGCCGATGACACCCGCACCCGACCGGCGCCGACATTGGCTTCGAACTCATAGGATTGAATCCGCCCGGCATCTGCAACAGGCCAGTGCACATCTCGCGCCCGCAACTGACCATCCTGCAAACGGATATCAGCGAATCGGGTCAGCACGGTCGTGCCATCGGAATCACCAGGCATTTCTTCGCGCCAGTGCACCGTCAGGCCATCGATCAGCACCCAGTCAAGTCGGACCACGGCCTGGTCGACGGCTTGCGCCGAACTGCCGACGGCGTCACTGAGTGCGACAGGTTGTTGAACGGCTCCGTTTGATCCAGCCGGCTGTGCACCACCGATCAGAGCGGCAATACGATGGCTGTCCAGCACACCGAACAGGTTCCACTCACCACCCAGAGGTTTGTACAACCGAAAGACCGGGCGATGCAGACTCAACTGGTAAATGGCGCCTCGCCACCCATCGACCAGCCGCAGCAGGGAAAAATCCAGGGCCAGTTCAGGCACTTCGATGATCGGTTCGATCTCCCCTGGCACACGAACGGTCAGGCCCGACGCAGAAATCTTCTGTTCAATCCAGTTCACCGACCAGCCTTCGGTGTGCAGATCGATGCCGATGCTCTGTGCCCATTCGTTGGCGGCAAATTTCAGCGATTGCGGCAGATAAACGTAGTTGAAGGCGATCCAGAAAAAGCCCAGCGAGACGGCAATCCACCAGGCTCGAACGCGATGAAACATAGAACCCGGAAAGCCAGGTTTATGGGGAACCGCTGCGGCTGCAGTGTCTTTCATGTCTTACCCCCATTTGTTACCGCCTCGTCTCACCTCACCGCTGACCGGCTGCATCCAGCAAGTCTGGAAACAGGGCTGACAAGAGATCGCTGCCGAACATTACCGCTCCGGCTTCCCCTACGTCTACCTGCCTGATACCGACTCCGCTGACCCACAAGATCAAAGATCCAACGTTGCGACGATCGCCGGCCTGCGCTTCGCGGTTTACCGAGACCCTCGTCCTGCTCAGGCGTAGTATCAAAATGCAGATCCAATATCCAAGGGAGGATAAGAACAATGCGTTCCAGATTCTGTCGGTATTATCTATCGGTGAAAGGACCACGAGCCTTGACCTTGGTTCTGATACTGGCTGGTCTGTCCCCCTGGTCATCGGCCGATACAACCGATGCTGACATCGCACGAACCTCGAACACTTCGGATTGGCTGGCGTACGGCAGAACTCACGACGAACAGCGGTTCAGCCCGCTGACCGATATCAACGCGACCAACGTCGGCCAGCTGGGTGTCGCCTGGCATCTGGATCTGCCAAATGACAGTGGCCTTGTATCAACGCCCCTGGTAGCCAATGGCGTGCTCTATTTCACCGGCAGCATGAACGTCGTTCGAGCGGTCGATGCCCGTTCCGGCAAGTTGTTGTGGACCCACGATCCACAAGTTGCCCAGGAAATCGCCGGCCACAAGAAGTCGGGCTGGATGCATAACCGTGGGCTCTCCCTGTACGGTAACAAGCTGTTCAGCGCCACCTGGGACGGGCGATTGCAGGCGCTGGATCTGCAAACCGGCAAGCTCATCTGGTCGACCCGCACGTTTGACATGGGTGAACCGCTGTACATCACCGGTGCTCCAAAGGCCTTCAAGAACAAAGTGCTCATCGGTAATGGTGGCACCGAAAATGGCCCGTCCCGTGGTTATGTGACTGCGTATGACGCCGACACCGGCAAACAGGTCTGGCGTTTCTACATCGTCCCCGGCAACCCGGCCGAGGGATTTGAAAATGACGCCATGGCCATGGCCGCAAAAACCTGGACTGGCAACTGGTGGGAGCGTGGTGGTGGTGGCAATGCGTGGCACGCATTCACCTATGACGAGGAACTGGACACACTTTACATTGGCACCGGCAATGGATCTCCGTGGAACCAGAAGCTGCGCAGCCCGGGTGGCGGAGACAATCTGTTTCTCTGTTCGATCGTCGCGCTGGACCCGGACACTGGCGAGTATCGCTGGCACTACCAGACTACGCCCGGTGAAACCTGGGACTACAACTCCAACATGGATATCGTGCTTGCCGACCTGAACATCCAGGGCAAACCGGTCAAGGCAATCCTGCACGCACCGAAAAATGGTTTTTTCTACGTGCTTGATCGAACCAGCGGCAAACTCATTTCTGCCGAACCCTTCGCGGACGTGACCTGGGCAACTCACATCGACATGAAGACCGGCCGGCCGGTCGAGCGTGCGGGCGCTCGTTATGAAGACGGCAGTGAAATTGTCACGCCCGGACCCTACGGTGCTCACAATTTTCAAGCCATGTCTTTCAACCCAAAGACCGGCCTGGTCTATCTGCCAACCATTCACATGTCGGTGGATTACATCGACAAAGCCTATGACAAGACCTGGCAGTCCGTGCCGTTCGAAGGTGGCACCGCCGTCGATTACGTCGAGAGCACCCGACCTCGCAGTTATGCAGGCAGTCTCCAGGCCTGGGATCCTGTCGCGCAGCGTCAGGTCTGGGCCGTCGAACAGCAGTCGGGCCAGGGAGCGGGAACATTGACCACAGCCGGCGATCTGGTTTTTCAAGGTGGAACCGACGGGCTTCTCAAGGCCTATCACGCACGGACCGGACAGCAACTGTGGAGTTTTGATGCCGGCCTCGGGATATCAGCGCCACCCATCACCTACAAACTGGGAGATACGCAGTACATCTCGATCCTGGTTGGTTATGGCGGCGGTTATGCCTCTCGGTTGACCCCCGGACCTGAAGATCGGGGCTGGGCCTATGGTGTGCACACGCGTCGTCTCCTGACCTTTGCGTTCAATGGCAAGGATGTTCTGTCGAAACAGCCTCCGCCATTTTTTGTGTCACCCATCCTTGAGCCGGGATTCAACGTCGATCCCGTACTCGCGAAAGACGGCGAAAAAACCTACATCGCACTGTTCTGTTATGCCTGTCATGGGGTCGGCGGGATTGCCGGCGGCATGGCACCAGACCTGCGCGCCTCAGCCATACCGTTATCGGAAATGGAAGCCTCCTTCACCTCTGTGGTTCGGGACGGCGAGCGCCTGGCGCGCGGGATGCCTGGCTTCCCGGCGATCACCGACGCTCAACTCAACGCGATCCGTCACTACATTCGGCGAGAAGCACATGCTGCTGTCAACACCAGCGGCGGTGCACCACCACCCACAGTACCGACGGAGCCGACAGAAAAGGCACGCTGAACGGGTTCCATCCGACTCGCCAGCCAGATCAGCCGAGGCTGCGGAAAAGTATGACCGCAGCCGCCTTTCACTGCTTCATCAGCGGCGGAAAGAGATCAGCGAATTCCTCGGCGCTGTTGGTTCGCGGATACGGTGTTTCTGGAACCGGCACTCCGAGAAACGAACAGAGCGGCGCCCAACCGTCGCCCACGCCGTAAACCAACAGTCGATCCGGGGGAATTTCACGTTTCACCGTTTCGATGTGCTGATTGAAGACGTTAATGGCGTGGTCGCGATCCGCGACGCGCCCGGAAAACGTGTCGAACATGATCTTTTTCATCATGCCCACCCGGTTTTCGTCCGGTGGAGCCGCCGCGGCTCGTTCCGCCATGGCTTTGGAGAAGATGGTTTTCTGAGTGCTTTCATGCCAGCTGACCGGGTCACGCACACTCAGCACTACCTTGGCGTGTGGATAGGTCATTGATAGCTCCTTCCAATAGGAACAGGCCGGCCAGTCGACGGTTGCCCGGTAGCCCGCAAACACCTTGTCCCAGTTCATGTCCTCGTTGAACGCCCGGCCCAGGAAAGAAATCGTCGCTCGACAGTCTCATTCGACAGGGCGCACGCTGTTGCCTCATAGGGATCGAGCATTCGGACCCTCTCGCTTGGCGCTGACGAGGGCAATCGAATGAAAATCTGGCAGAGCACAATGTTGTCAGTCGCCACCGTGGGACTCGCCGTCGCGGGGTTCGGCTTCTATTTGCTGTACCCATCAATTCAGACACCGGAGGCGCCCAGATTTCCGCCGCCTACGGACAAGGTACAGGCTTACAGGCAGGATTTGGAGTACCTCAAGAAAACACTGCACGTCGTTGATCGAAGCTTTTCGGTGGAAGCATGGCGAGCTTTCGATCTAGCGATTACCGAACTTTCGATCCGCGCGGATCAGTTGGATGACCCTTCGTTTGAATTTGAAATTGCGCGGTCTGTCGCGCTAGCCAAAAATGGTCACACAAATGTCCTTGGAGCGTCCCGCGGATTGACGCTCAATTCGATTCCAGTTCGGTTTTATTGGTTTGCGGATGGATTGCATGTTGTGAAGACCGACCCCGCGCACGCTGATCTTCTTGGAGCCAGGGTGGTCAGAGTCGCCGAGCAAACTCCCGACGAGATCGTGCAACTCTTCCGTCCTTACGTTGGCGGCACCGCGAGCCTCGCGCGCGAGCTATCGATATATTTTATGGAATCGCCGCAGGGGCTTCACGCGGCCAGCTTACAGGCGCTTGCCAACGAGACGATATTTGAGTTGGAGACAACGAAAGGAAAGGTGATACAGCGGTCAATTTCCGGCGACGCGATACCGGCGTCTGGGCCGCAGCCGGCGAAAACAGTGCCGATATTGAAGTTCGATCCACGAGAGCTGATTTGGCCGAGACGAGAACTGAGTTCGGTCCCACTACCAGCTCAAGCTGTGTATCCGCTTCCCGTCAATGATGGTCGACGGTGGGCGCATGTCCTGGACGGGAAGCCCCTGTCTCTGTCACTACAGAACCCGAACCGATTCTATTGGTCGGATTATCTTGGCGACGGTAAATTTCTCTACCTGCAGCTCAACGCGCTTATGGATGAGCCGGGACGGGAGCCTCTCGAAACTTTTCTGCACAAAACGATTCAGGACGCAGCGAAGCGAGACTTTCGTTTTGCTATCGTAGACCTCAGATCAAACCCCGGAGGCAGCTATCTGATCGCGGCGAATTTCGCGCGGGAGCTGCCTCAGGTTTTGCGTGGCGACGGTAAGGTTTTCATTCTCACAGGCGGGAATACCTTTTCGGCAGCTATCGTCACCGCAGCACGGCTGAAATATTATGCGGGCGCTCGCGGAATGATCGTTGGTGAACCGATCGGCGACACCCCGCAATTTTGGGCGGAAGCGGCCACCAGAATCGTTCTCCCAAATTCGGGCCTGCGGATCGGATATGCAACAGGATTTCATGATTGGGAAAACGGCTGCTCGTTAGACCAAATTTTTTCCTGTTATCCGATGAACTACGTCTATGGTGTCGCGGCAGGGTCGCTTGAACCGACGCGATCTGTGGTTTGGTCATTTGCCGATTATGTTGATGGCAAGGACACAGTCATCCAACAAGTGATGCAGCTAGCAGCTTCTCATTGAACTGCGCAGTCGCCTGTCAGCCACATCAGCGCGACCGGTTTGAACGACTATGCCGCTACATCGCTCGGCCTGCGCTGTGTCTCGACCGCCTCTCGGTCAATGCCTCCGGCCAGGTGGTCTATCAACTCAAGCTGCCCTTCCGCGACGGCACCACTCACGTCCTGTTCAGTCCACAGGACTTTATCGCGGACCTTGCCGCACTCGTGCGACCGCGTGCCAATCTCACCCGATGCCACGGTGTATTCGCCCCAAGCTCACTGTTCAGGCAACACATCGTTCCAGCCGCAGACAAACCCCGACGGCACAAGACCAGAGCCTCTCCGGATGATCCGACAAACGAAAAGTACGCGCTGAATCATCACGCAAATTCAATGCCCGAACCACCAACCTCCCCACTCTCGTGGGCGCAGCGTCGTGTGACGCACCACTAAAACGCGTCTTCAACATCGACATCACGCGCTGCCCGCTCTGCGGTGGGCAACTCCGCATCATCGAAGACGTCACCGACCCCAATCTCATTCGCAAAAACCTCGATCACCGTAAGCAGCGTGCCCCGCCCCGCAGGCCGCCTGCACGCGCAAAGCCACACCAGACACTCCCTGATCTCTTCGTCGAGCGCTGACAAGTCCTCGACAACTCACAACCCTGCGCGACTGAATTCCGTATTTCCCGTCTCGCCCAAAAAACCGTAGGTCATCCAACATCTGCCGTGCCAGTACTTCACCATCGTCTGATCGTTCGCCCGCTCAGCTCCGATCACCGCCCAAACTCTTGCCTGCGGCAATACTTCGTGATCATCGAGAAAACACCCGTTATCCTTCCTATCCTCTGACAACAATGAGCAATCCCTCAATTCCGAAAGGTGACACCGTGGAAGCCCCTCACCGTACCTCAACCCGGACCAAGCGCTCCATCGTGCGCACCCTGCTCACGTGTTTCACAATTCTGGTGCTCGCCGTTGGCGGCATCGTCGCGACATCAGCCGTGTTTTCCAAGGTGCCGGGCGAAGAAACGGTGGCCAGCGGCGCGCGGCGCAATTCTGCCGTCTACGTCAAGATGAGCGACGGCACGCTGATCGCGGTCGATGTTTGGTTGCCAGCCCAAATCAATGCCGGGCAGCGCCTGCCGGTGCTCGCCCTGACAACCCGCTACTGGCGCGCCACAGAAACTGGATGGTTGCAACGCGCCCTTCACGGCCTTGCCATTGCAAGGATTGAAGCCCACCGATTTGTAGACGTCCTCAACGCGCGGCGATTTGTCGTGGTGCGCGTCGATGCGCGCGGCACCGGTGCGTCGGGTGGCAACCGGCTCGGTGAATGGGCGCCTGCTGAGATCAAGGATCTGGGCGAGATCGCGCGCTGGGCCTCGCAGCAACCGTGGTCGAACGGCCGCGTTGGCGCCGTCGGTGTTTCATATGAGGGCAATACGGCCGACATGATGGCATCGACCGGAGAGCCATCGGTGAAGGCCGTGGCGCCGCTCTACGATGACTTCGATCCGCAACTGCACAATTCAAACCCCGGCGGTGTGTTCAACACCGGGTTCTTGTCGATCTGGGGCAAAGCGACAGGGGATATGGATCGCAACGATGTTTGTGCGCTGGCCGAAGCAACCGGGATCATGTGCACCGTCACCAAATGGATGGTCAAAGGCGTCAAGCCCGTCGATGCCGATGCATCCGGCGCTCAGCTCGCGGCGATTCTCAAGACGCGCAAGGGTAACAATGTGCTCAACGCACTCAGCGGCATCAAGTACCGCGACGATGTGCTCAAGGATGCTGGCGGGTTGAGGCTGGCTGACATCAGCCCTTATGGCAAACGTGCAGAGCTGGAGCGGCATCAAGTGCCGATGATGGTGTGGTCGAGCTGGATGGACGCCGCTACGACCGACGGCACACTCAGCCGCTACCTGACGTTGCATTCACCGCAACAGGTGGTCATCGGCGCATGGTCCCACGGCGGTGGAGAGGACGCCGATCCTTTCGCGCCGATAAGCGCCAGGCCCGTGCCTCTGCAAGATGCGCAGTGGGCCGAGATCGCTGATTTCTTTGACACGCACCTGCGCGGGCTGGCTGCCACTCCGCCGCCCAACATGATCCGTTACTTCACCATGGGCGAGCGCAAGTGGCGTACGACAACAAGCTGGCCACCGGCTGGCGCGACCCCGCGAACTTATTATTTCGGTGAACACCGAAGCCTTGTGGAGCAGGCGCCGGTAACGGTTGCAACCGACGCATATGCGGTGAACTTTTCGGCGAGTACTGGCGCACAGACGCGTTGGGTAACACAAATGGGTGGCGGAGATGTGATCTATCCGGATCGCCGCAAGGAAGACGACAAACTCCTTACCTATACGAGCGCGCCGCTGACAAGCGACGTACGCATCACTGGAACGCCGATTGTTACGGTGCACATGTCAACAACGGCAACCGACGGCATGGTAATCGCCTATCTGGAAGATGTTGCTCCTGACGGCCGCGTGACTTACATCACCGAAGGCCTGTTACGGCTGGCCAACCGGAAGGAAGCCGCTACCGATTTGCCCTATGTTGCATTAGGCGTTCAGCGCAGCTTCAAGCGCGCCGACGCGCTCCCTGTGATTGCCGGCGAGGTGATGCAGGTGCGGGTGCCACTTTATGCGACATCCGTCCAGATCAAGGCGGGGCATAGCATTCGCATTGCGCTCGCGGGCGCCGCTGACGGCGCGTTTGATCGACTGCCCAACACAGGCATCGCAGAATGGACCGTCTTCCGTGCTGCGGCGCGCCCTTCCGGCGTCGAATTGCCATTGCTGCTGTCGCCATGGCAAAGCGGTTCAGGTTAGACAGCGCCCGACACCCTTGAGCATAGGTATTTCAAACGGCATCTGTGTGCGATGTGTCGAGTACTGCTTGAGCCGCTGAGCGTGAAATTCAGTGGTCGAATTCCTGCAGCGGTTGGGGCAGCGCAACAAGCTGACGCCAGTCATGGCCGTACTCGCGCACGCCGATTCGGCGATGCGGAAGCGGTGATTCGTCGTGCCCTCTGAGATCATCGATGAAGAAGACAACATTCTCATCAACCCTGGCCAAGTGGACAGCGCCCGAATCCTGGCTTCGAAAGTCAGACGTTTCGTGTACGACCACAGGGTATGAGAGGTGGCGCGGGATCAGCGGCTCCCGGCCAGTACCGGCAACTCCCGGCCTTTCGAATGCAACCACACCAGCACGGTTCGCTGTGCCGCGCAGGGGTCAATCAACAACGCCCACCACTCCCTTGATCTCCGGATGCGGCCCGCACGTGCTGCCGCGGCGGCCGGGCTTTTCGAACCTGCGTTGCCAACTGCACTCGGGCAACAGCAATGATCTCCTGGTGCTTGACGACGGCGGAAGTGAAAACGAATGGGCAACGCGTGGGCTGGTTAGCCATGGCCCTGTGCATCACAGGGAATCGCAATCGTCACTGACCCGTAACAGGGCGACGGGCGCACAGCGCGACTGGTCAGGTCCGATGCGCTTTCGCGATCTGGTGGCGGAGATCGGGGAATAGGCGTCACAACAGTGCCAATGGCCAATAACGCGCCTGCGGGTGAGGTCGGTCTGTCGGTATGATGTCGACGGATTGACCTTCAACAACATAAAAGCCCTGAAGTTGCAGGCCGATTACGCGGGCGCTACTCCAGCAGCGGCGGCCTTACAGTCGACCCCAATACTTGGATCGTTGCAGAAGTCTGGCCAGACCCCTCGCCTGCGCCAATAGTCCAGCAGTCCCAACCGCGCGGCTAACGGCCAGAACCGCGGATCGCGCCGAAGCGGGGCCGCGGCCGGCTCGAACAGGGTGTTGAGAACCCAATCGCGTCGCCGTGACGGGGTGTTCAGCGCGACGTAGGCGGGATCGTCGAGTGCGGCGAACGCCTCGTCGAGTCGCCCGAACGTTGCCGCAGCCAGCACAAAATAACTGTGATCGTTTGAGAGGTTGGGGCCCGGATCCCGGAACAGGGCAAGCGCACGCGCCTCGTCCACCGGCGCCCTGGTCTGGCGGGCATGGATAAAAGCTTCCATCGCCTTGACGTAGTCTTCGCCTTGTAACGGCGGTTGGTCGGGATCACGCAGGATTGCGAGCGCCGACTCCGGACGAGCTCCGAAGGCCGCCATCTCGAAGTGCATGACGCGCAGGCTGGCCTGGCCATCGGGATGGTATCGGATGGCCGTCAGGAACACCTGATTGGCCGCGTCCGGCTGACCGGCAAAGTTGTAGGCCACGGCAAGGTTGCGCGCGGACCACGCTGACAGGGGCGAAGCCGCCGCGCTGCGGCTGCAAAAACCCAGGGCGTCGCCAAAGCGGCCGCGCGCCACGAGCAGCCGGCACTCACCGAAGGCCAGGTCCGCGTCGTCAGGATTGGCCCGGATGCCGGCGAGGAGGAAGTTCTCAGACTCAATGAGATCGTGCGGTGGCTCCGCCTGGGCGATAAGGCTCAGCGCGCTGTAGGCTCCCCCTGAGTCCGACGGATATAGCCGGACCGCGGTCTCGGCTTCCTTGCGCATTCGCCGCAGCGTCGCGGCTCGGGCTTCTCCCTGTTCGCTCTCCGCAGCATAACCCAGCATCGTGGCCAGGCTTGCGTGTCCGTGCGCGAAGCGGGGTTCTCGGGCGACGACCTGCTCCATGGCACCTATCGCCACCTGCATCTGTGGAATCATGAAGGCGTTTTCACCCTTGATAAACAGGGTGACGGTTTGTGAGTCCAGGTTCAGGCCCGGCTGTGTCAGCGTGCCCAGCGCGGTGGTGACGGTGTTGGTGATCGCTATGGCGACGGCATCACGCATGCGTTCGGTCTGCGCCAGCGGCCGCTCGAACTGTTCCGACCAGAGGGTGACATTGGAATCCACGTCCTCCAGGTAGACACGGACCCTCAGCTTGCCGTACTCGTTGCGCACCGTTCCGCTTATCGCGTAGCGGGCCCCCGCACGTCGCAGAGCCGCCTCGCGACCCGGCCCGGTGAACGTCTCGCTCTGCGACTGTGGCAGGATCTGAACCGTGTTCTCGCTTAGAACACCCGCGACATCGTCGGCGAGGGCGGCGGCGAAGCTGGCCTCGGTCGGATCGCGGCTCAGCGCCTGAAAAGGCAGCACAGCCACGCGCGGGACGGCTGAGGCAGACTGCCTGCGGTCAAGCAATAGAAACAGGCTGCCTGCAGCCAGCATGGCCGCAAGGGTCGCGATCACCGCCCAGGGCTTCCAACCGAACCTGCGCGCAGGCGGGACCGCCGTGGGGGCGCCTGGCCGGCCGGCGGAGAGCGCCGCCACGCTGTCCCGCACCTTGGTCCATTCTTGGTGGTCGCTGGCCCCGCGCCAGCCCTTGAGCTGAGCGCACTGGATCTGGTTAAAGGGCATAGGCGGTAGCGAATCGTCCAGGCTCGCCTGCACCAGTTTCCCCGTCGAGCGGGCGAGGTCAGCCTCGGCGCGCACCCACTGCGACTCCACCGCCGCCTTCGACCAAAGGACGACGACGGCGTCGGCGGCCCGCAGGCGCTCTTCGAGCACTTCATAATAGGCCCGGTGCGTCGGCAGTTGCTCATCCAGCCACACCTCATGGCCCGCCGCCCGCAGGGCGTCGGCCACCTGCCGCGCCTTCGGCTTGGTCGACCGCGCATGAGAGATGAAAACCTCTGACACTTTCCCTTTTCCTGCCTTCCCGGTTGAACGCGGATCGTACCTTACGCCCGGCGTCTTGAATTATGAATGCCGTTCGCGCGAGCTGCCGGTGCGGCGCCAGCACGGCACAAGTTACAGTGACATCGCGAATTGTCTCGTAAGAGGTGGCCCCTTCACCGTTCAGGATCGGCGAAACCCGCAATGTGCGGACCATGTGATCAGCGCACCCCGTCCAGCAGGCTTCCCACCTGTTGGCAACAAATAGATTTGTCCGCTTTTGTAGCACATAAACTGTCCGCTATTGATTGGCGTTGCGGAAACTGCGGAGGGCGTAGCCCGTA
>JANNBJ010000042.1:0-9690 GCA_031385325.1 Gammaproteobacteria bacterium
GCAGCTATGATGCGGCCAGTGCGAAGCTTGCCCTTGAAAGGACGTTGACCTTTTTCAACGAGCACATCGGATAGATCGCGTAATGGAGCCTGATCTGTTTTCGAAGGCGTCGCAGCGAAATGGGATTCCCGTAATTGTCAGCGTTTTACATCATCCGGTGCGGCCTTGCTTGACATCGCCAAACCGTTTGATGATGCTCATCAGACGCTAAGGGGAGCGGGATAATTCGTCGAGTGCGAGGTGATATGCAGCTGGATATCACTTCCACTCCGTTTCCAGCATCACTCCAAGTTCGCGTTAGCAATCAGGAGAGGTCGCCTTCGCGAAGGCGTTTGTAAGCAATCGAATTCGTTTCCAGAACACCGTGATATGGCAAATTTGGATGCTATTGATGGAAATGCTATGGCTCGGCAGGAGCTGGAAAACGAGAAGTACCACTACACCCGTAGGACCTGTAGGACACCACATGAGTAAGCACACCCGAAATCTTGCGCAAGCGTTCGCTCTGGGCTTGAGTCTGATCGTCATTGGTGCGGCGAACGCTGCCACCTTGAACGATATTTTCGCCGCGACCAAATCGATCAACGACGAGGCAAAGCGGTCACAGGCCAAGATCGATGCACTGACTGAAGAGACCCGTGATCTGCTCGGCGAGTACAAGACCGTGCTCAAGGAGATCGAAGGGCTGCAGGTTTACAACAGCCAGCTGCAGAAGCAGATCGATAATCAATCCACGGAAATGAGAGAACTCAGTACGAGCATCGATCAGGTGACGTTGATCGAAAGACAGATCACCCCATTCATGTTGCGCATGATCGATGGCCTTGAGCAGTTCATCTCTTTGGATTTGCCGTTTTTGCTGGAGGAGCGAAACAAACGCGCACAGGAACTTCGGTTGATGCTGGAACGGGCGGACGTCGCGGTGTCTGAGAAGTTTAACCAGGTGTTTCGTGCTTACCAGATCGAAAATGAATACGGCCGCACGATGGAATCCTATTCGGAGACCATCAACCTGGATGGCGCAGAGCGAAAAGTGGATATCCTCAAGATTGGTCGCGTGGTCCTCGCGTATCAGACGCTGGACGGGGAGTCCACCGGCATCTGGAACAAAGTGAAGAAGACTTGGGAGCCTCTTTCTGATGATTACGCGCAGTCCGTGCGCAAAGGTATCAAGATGGCACGCAAGCAATTGGCCGTGGATTTGGTCACGATGCCAGTAACCGGTCCGGAGGCAGCAGAGTGAAAATAAGACAGACATTGGCAGCGGCAAGCCTCGCACTATTGGCTCAGTTTGGTTTTGCTGAAGAAGCCCCCGCGCCAGCCGCAGCCCCAGCTTCGGCGGGTGACCTGAAGGTTGTACCTCAAAGTTCCTTGGATGGCCTGCTTGAGGCAGTACGTCAGGCCAAAGTGGTTGAGTCCCGCGAACATGCGAATCGGGAAGCCCAGTTCGGACGGGACAAAGCTCAACAAGGTCGATTGCTGGGTGAAGTCCGTGGGCAACGCGCCGCTCAGGAAGCGCGCTCAGAACGCCTCGAAACCACTTTCGAGGAAAACGAAGCCAAGATTGGCGATCTGCAGGAAGCGCTCGACAAGCGTCTGGGCTCATTGCGGGAACTGTTTGGCGTACTGCAGCAGGTTGCAGGAGATACTCGCGGGGTGTTTGAAGGCTCCCTCATATCCAGCCAGTTCCCTGACCGAGGTGAGTGGTTGGGCGAACTTGCCAAGAAAATGGGCAAGTCCAGTCAACTTGCAACCATTGAAGAAATGGAGCGTCTGTGGTTCGAACTACAGCGCGAGGCCACCGAATCTGGCCGCATCGTCAAGTACAACACGACAGTCCAGCTTCTGAATGGGGAAAAGGCTGAGAAGCCTGTCGTGCGAGTAGGCTCTTTCGTTATCGCGGCCGAAAACGGATATCTTCAATTCGATCCTGTGACCAAGTCTCTGGTCGAGCTTGGGCGACAACCTTCTGGTCAATACACCGGCACGACAGCAGATTTGCTTCAGGCAGCGTCCGGCGAAGTAACCGAATTTGGCTTGGACCCAACCCGCGGTTCGCTGCTCGCGTTGCAGGTTGACAGGGATACCTGGGGAGATCGCATCGGCTCCATGATGGGCGGCATCAGCAAGGGCGAGTGCTGGTTACCATGGTGTGATGGCCAGGGACAGGAAGTAGGTGCAGTGATTATCGTCATCGGTATTCTCGGAATAATGTTGGCCATCGAAAGATGGATTACGCTCACATTGGTCAGTAACAAAGTTCAGGCACAGAAGAAGAGTTCCACTGCGAGAGCAGACAACCCACTAGGCCGAGTGCTTCGGGTGTACGAAGAAAACAAGGACGTCGACGTTGAAACACTGGAGCTGAAACTTGGTGAAGCCATACTCAACGAACAACCGAAAGTGACCAAGTGGATCAACCTTATCCAGGTGATTTCTGTAGTGGCCCCATTGCTTGGGTTGCTGGGAACGGTTACAGGTATGATCTTTACTTTCCAGCAGATCACGTTGTTCGGCACGGGAGACCCGAAGGTTATGGCGGGCGGTATCTCGGAGGCACTCGTCACAACCGTAGAGGGACTGGTTGTTGCGATTCCGACAACACTTCTATATGCCGTGGTCGCTGCACAATCCAGAGGCATCATGCATGTACTGGAAGAGCAGAGCGCAGGCCTGATCGCCGAGCATGCTGAACGCAGCGGTCAGCCTCTCGGCTGATCGTTGATCTGACGCCGCAGGAGGCAAGTCGCTATGCAGGATATCTATCGGACCATCATGTCATTCATGGACCTTGGTGGTGATGTGCTTTGGTGGATAGCTGCGCTCACGTTCATGATGTGGATCCTCATCATCGAAAGGATGGTGTATTTCCGTACTGAACATCGTGACGTTATCCGCACGGCCACCGAAGAGTGGGAGCGACGACCAGAACGAAAATCCTGGACTGCGCATCAAGTGCGGGAAAGGTTGATATCCGAAGCATCAGAACGAATAACCGGAACGCTGCCGTTGATACAGACCTGCGTGATGTTGTGTCCGCTGCTGGGTTTGCTGGGGACGGTTACGGGAATGATCCTGGTATTCGATGCGATGGCCACAGCCGGTGGAAACGCTCGATCTATGGCTGCCGGTGTATCCCAGGCCACAATTCCGACCATGGCTGGGATGATTGCTTCGCTGTCGGGATTGTTTGCGCAGACTTTTTTGAAAGAGAAGATCGAGCGTGAATGCGAACTGTTTGAAGATCATCTCACTTTGGACCACTAACTGACTTGTGCCAGAAGATCTAATTGTTTCTGGCGCTCGGGGGTAGAGAGCAGTGCTCAAGAAAAGACGTAAGCAAGGTGGTAGCCAGGACGGTGACATCAATCTGACTCCCATGCTTGATGTTGTGTTCATCATGCTTATCTTTTTTATCGTGACGGCAACGTTCATCAAACGGGCTGGAATTGATGTGATACGACCGGAGGCGATGACTTCAGATCAGAAACCAACAGTAAGCGTCCTCGTGGCAATTGGCGAGAAGGGTGATATCTGGATCGATAGTCAGAAGGTGGATGCGCAAAGCGTTCGCCTCCATATTGAGAAACTCCACGCTGAGAACCCCAAGGGAAGCATGGTCATCCAGTCGGATCGGAAAGCAAAATATGAAGTCCTTCTGAGCGTGCTGAACGCAGCGCGTGGTGCCGGCTTGACCGAAGTCGCAATTTCTACCGAAGCGTAGGAGAGGCCAAATGTTGCGTTATCTGTTAGGCATTCTCATCAGTGCGATCATTACGATTGCGTTGTTTTACCTGATGCAGGTTTTGATCGCCAATGACGAGAGTGTCCTCGAACAAGGGAGCCGAGTCAGGATTACCGACTTTGTTCGTGTCGAGGACGATCAAGATCTGCAACTCAAGGTTCGTAAGCCAAAACCGCCACCGCCACCGGACGAACCACCACCGAATGCCCCCAAACAATCGTTCGATTCATCTGGGACTGCCCAAGGCGTGGACATTGGGGCGGTGGAAGTAAAAGTCGATATGAACGTTGGTGGCACAGGTGGCTTCAGTTCAGATGGGGAATACCTGCCGATCGTCAAAGTGGCGCCGGTTTATCCTCGAAGAGCACAGACCCGTGGCATCGAGGGTTATGTGATTCTGGAGTTTGTGGTAACAAGAACCGGAGCCGTACGAGATCCAGTGGTGATCGAAGCGAATCCACCAGGTATATTTGATAGTGCAGCGACGCAAGCCGCCCTTAAGTTCAAGTACAAACCAAAGGTCGTGGATGGCGAACCCATTGATGTAGCGGGTGTTCGTAACCGAATTACCTTCGAGCTGGAGGATGGCTAAGATGGATACGCTGAGAGCCAGCAAATTACTGTTGGCGTTACTCCTGAATTTGTCGTTGTTGGTAGGGAGCAGTTTTAGTGAAACCGTCTTCGCTGCAGACGCGAAAGCTGCTGCTCAGCCGGCGAAGCCGACGCGTAAAGTGCCGACCATCAGTGAACAGGTGTTCAAGAAGCTTGGTGAGGCGCAGGAACTGATCGATGGGAAGAACTACAACGACGCTATTTCCGGACTCTTGAGCATCGTTGATGCTCGCAAATACAACACCAACGAAAAGGGTCAGATCCACAACATGCTCGGATTCGCGTACTACTCGAAAGAGGATTACCCGAACTCCCTGAAGCACTACAAGATTGTCGCGGAAATAGGTGAGGGGGTTCCAGAGGGCCTCGAGACCACAACGCTTTATACAATTGCTCAGCTTAGTTTCGTTGCTGAACGTTATCAGGACGCGCTGAAGTACATGCAGATCTGGATCAGCAAGGCGAACAACCCTGGCTACGATCCCTACATCTTCATGGGGCAGGTGTACTACACCATGAAAGATTATGGCAACGCGACGAAGATGATTGAGAAGGGCATCGAAGTGGCACGTCAACGTGGCACACCGATGAAAGAACAGTGGCTGGCGCTGTTGAACTATCTTTACTACGAGCAGGAAAACTGGCCGAAGGTGGTCTCGACGCTGGAGGAGTTGATTGCGTATTGGCCAAAAAACGCCTATTGGATGCGCCTGGCAGGAATCTACGGTCAGATCGGTAAAGAGAAAGAGCAGTTATGGGCCATGCAGGCCGCTCATGCCGGGAAGTTTCTGGAAAAATCAGGTGACTATACCAACCTCGCGGGTCTGCTGATGCAGGAAGAAATTCCTTACAAGGCATCAAAGATCATGAAGGAAGGATTGGACAAAAAGGTCATCGTCCGAGATGCCAGAACGCTACAAAACTACGGTCAGGCATTGCAAATCGCTGGTGATACCCAACCGGCTATCAAGGTCTTCGAAGAAGCTGGTGGCTTGTCGGACGACGGAAAAATATACGAACGCCTCGCCAATCTTTACCTGGATGAAGACAAGAATGAACAGTGTATTACTGCTGCTAGCCGAGCGATCCAGAAAGGTGGGTTGAGAGCGGTAACAGGCGTCTACACAGTTCGTGGAATGTGCCAGTACAACAATGGGGAGTATGCGGCTGCGACAGGATCATTCGCCTCCTGCAACACTGAAGCCCGGCGAATCAATGATACGACCCATATTCGTATCTGCTCGCAGTGGATTCAGTTCATCGAAAAAGATGCCGAGCGCCGCCGGATACTGAAAGAATCGGGCGCATAACGATCTGGTATTCATGCGCTTCGAGTTAAGGTCTGCCTGACGACACAAGACGGTGCTACCAAGGCACCGTTTTCTTTTCGGGACGTATATTGATGTTCACCGGAATTGTTCAAGCCCTTGTCCCCGTTGTCTCGACCGAGATCAGATCCGGCGTACTTCGTCTTGGTGTCAAGATGGGGAATCTGACTGGTGGACTTCAGATCGGCGCAAGCGTCGCAGTGAACGGCGTTTGCCTTACCGTAACCGGATTCTCAGCGGATGTAGTTCATTTCGATGTCATCGATGAGACACGTCGATTGACGAATATCGACGGCGTTTCGGTTGGTACCCTTGTTAATGTCGAGCGTTCGTTCCGCGCGGGCGACGAGATTGGGGGGCACGTTGTGTCTGGTCACATTGCAGGTACGGTTGTCGTCTTTGACATCGTTCAGAGTGAAGGTGTTCGAAATATCACTTTCGTCGCCAATGCTGGACATATGAAGTACTTGTTGCACAAAGGCTTCGTGTCGCTCGATGGTGCCAGTTTGACGATTGCGTTTGTTGATTACTCCAGCGATCGCTTTGGTGTCTGTCTTATTCCAGAGACAATTGAACGCACAACACTCGGACGAGTCGTCGTCGGAAATCGGGTCAACGTCGAGCCCGACAGTCAGACACAGACCATCGTTGACACTGTCGAGCGACTATTTCGCAACGAGGATTTGTTGATCAGACTTCGCGGAAAAGACTGATTCCACTATGAATTCAAACCTCCAGCCTGTCTGGCTGTCCTTCGCCAAACGATTGCACGCGATAGCGTCGACTGGAGAGCACTTTACCGCACACGTTTACGATCGTGAGCGGTACGCTGAGATCGGAACGATTGCCAACCAGATGCTGGCTTCCCTCGCTGATACACCGGTTGAACGCATCCCTGAACTCTTTCCAGGTTACGCCAAGGGGTATGCGACACCGCAGGTTGATGTGCGTGGTGCGATCCTTCGCGATGGAAAAATATTGTTGGTGCGAGAGGCCAGCGATGGTCGATGGACCTTGCCAGGCGGGTATGCCGAGGTCGGTTTGTCGCTGAGTCAGAACATAATCAAGGAAATTCAGGAAGAAGCAGGCCTCGATGCACGCGTTGTCAGATTGCTCGGTATTCGCCACAAGGCCGCCCACGCATACACGCCTGACATACGTGATTTCTACAAAATCTTCTTTTTGTGCGAATGCGATCCAGACGCCCAACCGGAATCGGGAGTCGAGACAACAGAAGTGGGTTTTTTTTCGCTTGGAGCGCTGCCCCCGCTGTCTACTGGTCGAACGATCGAAAAAGACATCCAGGCGGCCATGGAAGCAGGTCAGTCGTCACACACGCAGGTTTTTTTCGACTGAGATCGTTTGATGGGTTGTTGATATTCAGCGAGCTGAAGGTGGCGGTGGGCTCTGGCTGCGCATGTGCCGCAGATTGCCAATGACGGCTTGCAGAGCCTTGTCAAAGATTTCGGCATCATCAAGCAAGGTTGTTTTCGCGTCCATCAATTCGTGGGCAAGTTCGGCTCTTGAGCGCTCAGCCACCTTCATCCCTTTGCGATTGACAAAGATGTAACGCGACCCATCCGAGAGAATGGTTGCCAGTTTGCAGCGAATGCGTTCGTCATCTGAATTGCAGAGTTCAACCCAGCTTCCTTCCGCCAGTTTGTCCACTATGGCTGATGCTTCTGCAGACAGTTTGATGTCCGTGGTGTCTTTGGTGACAGGCGTGAGGATGACTTCTGGTATGACTTCAAGTTCTGGATCGGGTCGCTCTGACCTCGGGCTGCGATCTTCCAGGTAGCCTCGGTCGTGTGCTGAAATTTCCTTCAGATGTTTTTCAAGCAGCGTAGCCAGCTCGTCAACTTCTTCTGACGCCAGATTGATCATCTCCATTCCGGCGCGCAGACGTCCCATCAGATCCTTACGTGCGTGATCCCGCTTCTCAACGTCAGCCATGTCGTTCAGGGGCTGGATATTCCACAGGAGTTGATCCAGTGATTCCACTGATTCGTTCCAGGCGTCTGAGGTAGGGCCGTGTTTTATGCAGGCGTAGACCAGGACTTTGCTCCAGGTGTCGCTGATGAATCGACCCATGTTTGGGTGCAGCCTTAACCCACTGGCCTTTTGGTTGAGGACATTCTGCACACGTCGTTTCGCGTCGTACGTCTTGGCTTTGCCCTGTTCAGTTTCGCGGACCCGTTGCTCGACAGTTTCGATACGGCGACGATCATTACGGACAAAGCTCGTCAGATCTTCGAGCAATCGAGTGAAGATTTCCGGATTGGTCTGGAATTCCTCGAGAACGCCGGCAACCACCGATTCAATCTTGTTGTAGAGCGCATCCCGTTTTCGTTCTGCTGAACTGGACCAACCAATGCCAGCACTGGAGAGTTCGTTCAGAAGTCTGCGAGCTGGATGACTGGGACGAGAGAAAAAGCTCTTGTCGATCACTGCCAACTTGACGATCGGTATCTGCAATCGAGCGATCAATGCCTTCATGGGAATCGCAAGGTTGCGATCGTTGAGGATGTACTCGAACAGCATGCCCACAAACGTTACGACATCATTGTCTACCTGGCGCATCGGGCTGTTGGGCTGTGCCCCTGTGCGGGTGGCCCTTGCAGCAAGGAGTTGTTCCAGATTCAGGGCTGCGGGGGCGGAGTTGGCATCCAGATCGTAACCAGGAAATTCGGTTTGCAGAAAGCCCAGCGTGCCGACCAGCTGATCCGTGGTCATCCAGTGGCCAGCAGCGCCTGCGATAGAGGCAGTGGATCCCTCATGCAGCAGCTCACTGATCTGTGCGAAATCGGCGCCCGTGTTGATCCCGCCAAATGCCGCGTTGCCGTGTTGCGTAAATTGAGTCTGACCACCAGCTGTAGCAGCTGCAGCCACCGCGTGTAATCCGGCCTGATGGCGCTGCGCAGCGCGTTGCGGAGCGCGGATGGATTTCTTCAAGTCGGGTAATACGCCGGCGTCGGCCAACTGCTTGTTGGCCAGCTCATAGAAATCACCGAGCTTTTCCATGACAAACCGTTCGAACAGCTTGAGCAGAATGATCCGAATAGTGATGTTGACGTCCATCACCGCCAGTGCTTTGACAAATGCCTCGCCAAGCGCAAGTGGCCCCAGTGGGTTCAAACGCTCAGTGATGTCGACAACTGGAATCAGGTGATCCAGGCGTTTGGTCAGCAACATGATCTCGAGTGAGTGCAAGCTGGTGACCTTGGAGACAATTCCGGCAATCGCTACACTGATTTCAAGCTCATCCTGGTGAACCAGCGTCAAGGACTCAAAACTCTCTTCCGCAGGTTCGGACTTTGCCGTCGATAACAATTGTTCAAAGCGCTTCTGCGTATTCGCGATGAAACTGGCGCTGATCGTTTCACGATGCAAGCGCAGTTGGCGCATCGATTCAAAGTACATTTGTTGGTCAGCGTCCGAACGAGATCTGTCGGCCCGTTCAAACAGCGCATCGTCTGTGTTGTTGAACAGTGTCGCCAGTAGCTCGTTCAGTTTGTGGCCGGCCATCTCGCGTAACGACAAGATGCTCGAAGGCAATTTGTGAACGATTGGTGCCTCTTGCAGTCGAGCCACGATGGGCGTGGTGGTACTACCGGTTCTCAAGGAAGGAATGCTCTGCATGATTCAACGCACACACCACTCTTAAGGTGCGATTAGAGCAGTTGAACCCGGTGCAATCTGCGATACAAGTCTCTTGGCCGCGTGACGTGCTCGGCATTCAGAAGGGGCTGAGTCAGTTGATTGACAGCATCGCGTGAAGTTTGGCGAGGGGGCTTGTCGGTCAATTCAGCCGGTCGTGGATCACGAGAACATGCGGACAGCCGCGCGACGAGGGCTGTCCGATTGAATGGTCTACAACTCAGGCAGTAGCGTGATAGTCGCGCCAGTCGATAATGTCGGTGGCCGCACCGGATTTCAGCTGCACACCGATAAACCACTGCTCTCGACCCTGGTCATCAATTTCGCCGGTGGGCCTGGACCAGCGAA
>JANNBJ010000064.1:0-61290 GCA_031385325.1 Gammaproteobacteria bacterium
CCGGTGGGAAGAGCGGTCCATTTTTCCCCGATTTCTCGTTGCCCCCGTGTTTCCTTTGGAAAGGCCCACTATGCGCCTCGAAATCGTGAAAAACTGTCCTCGCTCTCCCACTCGGCTCGCGACGATCGCTCAAGTCCGACAAGCTCCTAGAGGATAGCTCGACGTTGTCGAGCATCATTGACCGCGACGATCCGTTCAAGAAGGCCGTTTGGGCCAGTAGCTTCCATAAGCCATAATGACCATTTTCCGCGAATATTAGCGTATACAATGTACTAGACAAACGGGGCAAATTGGTATAATACTGATGTAGAAGTTCACCAAAAATGGGAATGTTAGCGATTGGGATATCGGGCTGACGAGATTGCCTTGCCTGCGGGACGCCAGCGTTTGACCACGCTCGTGCGCCAAGCGGGTGATGTTATCCACGTCACCGAGGCCGCCGGCATTCTCAACCTTGATCGATCCTCCGCTTCCAAAATGCTGGCTCGTTGGGCGACACAAGGTTGGCTGCGTCGGGTTAGTCATGGGGCCTATGTGGCCGTTCAACTGGATTCCCTGGCCAGCGAGCAGGTTCTCGAAGACCCTTGGGTGCTCGTGCCGTCGCTCTATGCCCCTTGCTACATCGGCGGCCGAACAGCAGCGGTCCATTGGGATTTGACCGAGCAAATCTTCAACGACATCGTGGTGCTTACGGCGCGCTCGATCCGGGGACGGGCGCAGCGCCATCACGGCGCGGCATTCACCCTGAAACATATCAAAGAGGCGAAGCTGTTCGGCACGAAGACGCTTTGGCGCGGCCATACCCGTGTGGCCATTTCTGACGTCCATAAGACCATCGTTGATATTCTGGATGACCCGTCCATCGGCGGCGGCATCCAGCATGTAGCGGACTGCCTTCGGGCTTACCTGCGCAGCTCAGATCGCAACGATGAGAAGCTCATCGAGTATGCGGATCGCCTTGGAAACGGAGCTGTGTTCAAGCGTCTCGGCTACCTGGTCGAAGACGACGCTACGTCGGCGGAATTGGCGCAAGCCTGCCGGGTACGCCTGACAAAGGGCAACATTAAAATCGATCCATCGCTCGATTGCCCAAAGCTCATAACACGCTGGCGACTGTGGGTGCCGCCATTCGCCATCGGCAGTGAACGCCAATGATCGATCGTCGCGAAATTCTCGACATGGCGACGCGCATGTCTCTCAACCCAGACGTCGTCGAGAAGGACTACGTCCTGGGTTGGATGCTGGCGGGGATCAACGCCCACGACGAACTCCGCGATAGCTGGGTGTTCAAGGGCGGCACCTGCCTGAAGAAATGCTTCTTCGAAACCTACCGCTTCTCTGAGGACCTCGACTTCACTCTGCGCGATGGAGTGCAGATCGAGGATGGGTTTCTGCAGCGTGTGTTCGGGAAGATCGGTGAATGGATCTACGAAAACACCGGGATCGAAATTCCCCCAGAGGCCATCGCGTTCGACATCTACACCAACCCGCGTGGTTCCATCTCCTGCCAAGGCAAGCTCGCCTACCGTGGCCCCCTACGAAAGGGCGGGGGTGGGGTGCGTGGCCTTCCGCGTGTGAAGCTCGACCTGACGGCGGATGAGCACCTGGTGCTCGCGCCGGTCGCGGCTCCAGTGTTTCACCCCTACACCGACACGCCGGATGGCGGCATCCAGATCACTGCCTACGCCTACGAGGAGGTGTTCGGGGAAAAAGTGCGCGCGTTGGCGGAGCGGACGCGACCGCGAGATCTGTACGACGTCATCAACCTGTTCCGGCGTACGGACGCATTGCCTGCCCCGGCAGTCCTGCTCGATGTCGTGGCGCAGAAATGCAGGTTCAAAGGACGCGCGGCTCCGGTCCTTACGGACTTCGATCCACACCGCGAAGTGCTGGCGAACCTGTGGGAAAACATGCTTGCTCACCAGCTCCCGATGCTTCCGCCTTACGAGCAATATTGGGACGAGCTTCCGGCCTTCTTCGACTGGCTCAGTGGTGGTGCGCTGCCTCGGATGCCGGCTGCGTTTGTCATGGGTGCGGGCGAGACCGTGCTGCGCGAACGCATCTTGAATCTACCCGCCTCGCCGGCGATCCAGAGCATGATCGAAATCGTCCGGTTTGCAGCGGCCAACCGGTTGTTAGTCGAGCTCGACTACGACGGTACGACCCGCCACATCGAACCGTACTCCCTGCGTCGTACGAGGGACGGCAACATCGTTCTCCACGCCTACAACGTCGAAAGCGCGGGGCATCGGAGCTATCGTATCGACCGGATGCGGGGAGCCCGCGCCACGAACCAGACTTTCGTGCCGCGCTACGAAATCGAGCTTTCGCCTCAAGGGGCTGTGCGGATCGCGGACACCGTCAGGAAAGCGTCGACATCCCTCGCGTATCCAGCGTCGAGCACGGGACAGCGACGCCCAGCTTCGCCCTTTGCTGCGCCCCGCCAAAAAGCCGCAAAACCGTTCGGGCAAGCGACCTACGTCTACCAATGCACGATCTGTCAGAAGAAGTTCCGGCGTGACCGGATGAACGGACAGCTAAACGCCCACAAAAACGACTGGGGTAGCCAATGTTCCGGTCGGAATGGGTTCCTGGTCGATACCAAAGACTAGGCCGCCCGAGCCGACGTACAGAATACGCTGGTAGGGATAGTGGTTCGGAGTTGGCCACCGCAGCGCGGGCACCGTTGATAGTGCGCCCTGGGCGTGCGGGGTTGCTGAGTGGTTGACGCGCGCATCGCTGGAAGATGCATGCCTTGGAGCGACGGGCGCAGCGGCCATCAGCCTGCAGATCTGTCCGCCAGTTGCGTCATCGGGTCTCGGCCAGGGCTCAGACTGCGATCAACTCTGCGCTGGAATGGAATCGATTCACATCGCGACCTTGTCGTGAATTCAGCGGAACCTGGCGAATTACCAGCGCTTGCTGAATCGATGGCCTGTTTATGATGGGCCGGTCCCACCCAATCAACGAGGTCAGTCCCATGGCCAACAATGTCGTTCACTTCGCGATTCACGCCGATGATCTGGAGCGCGCACAGCAGTTCTATCGCTCAGTGTTTGGCTGGCGATTTGAAGCCTGGGGTCCGCCGGATTTTTTCCGCATCCACACTGGGGATGCCGATCATCCTGGTATTGAAGGCGCCCTGGAAAAACGTCACGCGCCAGCGCGTGACGGTGATGCGGCGAGCCGCGGATTCACTTGTACCATTTCGGTTGCCGACATCGCGGCGACACGTGCGGCATTGATCTCAGGTGGAGCGAAGATTCGCTTTGATGGGGCGATTCCGACAGTCGGCAAGATTCTCAGTTTTGAAGATCCTGAAGGGAACATCGTGTCGGCGATGCAATATGAGCCGCAGCACCTTGCAGCGATGTTGGCTGGTGGAAAAGGCTAGCCGCGCGCGCTGTGGGCGAGTAGCTGACCCATGAACCAGCCGTGGGACGCCGACTTTGTCCTCGATCAGTCTGCAGTCTTGATGCTTGCTCGCAGGTGCGGACTCATGGGTACACCGGCCGCTCTCGGAGCGGGTTGGGACTACGCAACGTTTGTCTGCGATGACACGGTGATGCGTATTCCGAAGCGGCTGAATACCGCACAGGTGTTGGCGGACGAGCTTGAACTGCTGCTGCGTCTTCCCAACGATCTTCCTCTGGCGGTTCCGAGGCCTCGCGCGGATCTGGTGTCGGTCGATGGCATTCCCTACCCGGCGATGGTGTATCCGTTACTCAAGGGCACACAGCTGTGCGCGCTTCCAGGAACTGCCAGGCTGGACGCGATCGTCATCGGTCAGCAATGGGGTCAGTTCCTGCTTGCGCTGCATAATCTGCCGATGGATGAAGCGCCAGACCCGTTTTCGTTCGATGAATGGACCGGGTTCGTGATGGAACATCTGAGTACCATTGATGCGCACGGCGATCATCCTTTGGGAGATGCGCTTCGAGAGCTGTTGCTGCGTCCGCTACCGGCCTTCGACTCCCGGCAGGTGCTTTGCCACATGGATCTCAACGATGAGCATGTTCTGATCGACACTCGTGCCGGCCGGATCACATCGATCATCGACTGGGGAGATGCTGGACCGGGGCCGTGGTGGTTTGATTTCACCGGCCTGTGGTTATGGGGTGACTCGAAGGCGCTTGAAAGCGCCTTGAGGGTTTACGGCCGTGATCTGACGAGCAGCGAGAAAGCCTGGTTCGGGCGACATGCGCTGATCGTTAGCATCGGCGCGTTGTACTACGAAGTGTGTCTTGATCCGGCAAGCGAAGCGAGCCGCACCTGGCGTGCTCGTCTCGAGCGATCGATGCGCGCCACTGGACGATGAGCGCAGCGGCGTTCAGCCGGAAGCTTCGATCCGCGCCAGCATGAAATGGACGATGTCCGCACCATGCGTGTTCTGCAGAAAGTGTCCCGCATCATTGATGCGATCAAACGTGCCTCCCATCTGTCTGGCCCATTGCTGACCCCAATCCTCGACGAACACGTCATCCGCACAACCCCAGATGAAATGCGCGGGCTTTGGTTGCGCGAGGAGCGTTCTGTAGTGCAGTGTCTGTGCGGCACCGTTGCCGTTGTCTTGGTTGTCGAAGGGGATCGACAAGGGAAACCGCCGCAGCCCGTTGAAGGCCTTGTCATCAAGCCCCTTGAATGGTGCGGCGAATCCTCGGTACACCGCCGCGGCCTTGCCTTCAAAGTCAGGCGCTTCGCCTTTGATCAGTGCGGGAAAGATGGCCTCTCGCGGGGCAAGGCCTGCGCTGAGTACCAGTAACAGTCCGACCTCTGGTCTGGGTCGTGCAAACAAGCCACCCTCGTGCCAGTTTTTGTTCCAGTTACGAATCGCCTCGGTGTAGACAAATTCAGGGTGGTGCAGCCAGGTGTTCATGATGACGAGACGCTCGAAGCGCTCCGGCATCATCGCCGCCTGCGCCAGACCCGTCGGGCCACCCCAGTCCTGACACACCAGCGTGATTTGTTTGAGGTCGAGACTGGTGATCAGCGAAGTGAGGATCTCGGTGTGCCGTGCGATCGTGTACCAATGGATGTCGGTCGGTTTGTCGGATCGACCAAAGCCCATGTGATCCGGTGCGATGCAGCGGTAGCCTGCGTTAACCAGCAGCGGAACCATGTCGCGATAGAGGTATGACCACGTGGGCATGCCGTGGGTAAGGAGCATGACTGGCGCATCCTTCGGGCCTTCGTCCACGTAGTGCATGCGCAGGTCTTGCCAGGTGTGGTATTGCGGGGTGAATGGAAAGTCCGTGAGATCTTCGAAATTCGTGTCAGGCGTGCGAAGAAAATCGGTCATGGATTCCTCAGGTGTTGCCTCGGGAAGGCGAGCCGGTAACACTATAAGCAAGATCGCTGAAACCCGACCACCGAACTCAAGCTACCCCGGACGCCCACAGGACATGAAACAATACCTCGATCTCCTGCGGGATGTTCGCGACAACGGCGTTTATCGTGGCGACCGTACTGGCACCGGCACCACGTCGGTATTCGGTCGGCAGATGCGGTTTGATCTGCGTGAGGGCTTCCCGCTTATCACTACCAAGAAGATGTTCCTGCGTGGCATCATTCATGAGCTGCTGTGGTTTCTGTCAGGGAACACCAACATCGGCTACCTCACCGAGCATGATGTCCACATCTGGGACGAATGGGCCGACGACAAGGGCGAACTGGGGCCGGTGTACGGCGCACAGTGGCGCAGTTGGCGCACCCCCGATGGGCAGACCATTGATCAGATTACCCGTGTACTGAAAGACCTCCGGCACAATCCGAATTCCAGACGCCACATCGTCAGTGCGTGGAACGTTGCGGAAGTCGACAACATGGCGCTGCCGCCGTGTCACCTGTTGTTCCAGTTCTACGTGGCGGAAGGCAGGCTGTCCTGTCAGCTGTATCAACGCAGTGCAGACATGTTCCTCGGTGTCCCGTTCAACATCGCGTCTTACGCGTTGCTGACCGTGATGATCGCCCAGGTGTGTGATCTGGAAGCCGGTGAGTTTGTGCATACCCTTGGGGACACACACATCTACGCCAACCACGTTGAACAAGTGAACAAACAACTATTGCGCGAACCCCACCCCTTGCCACGCATGGTTCTCAATCCGGCAGTGCGGGATCTCTTCGCGTTTCGGATCGATGACTTTGAACTCAAGGACTATCGCTGCCACGGTTTGATCAAGGCACCGATTGCAGTCTGAAAATCTCTGCATGTCTGAAGGCCGCGGGCGCCAGGTGAACCGATGATCGACGATATCCGAGTCTGTCTGATCTGGGCCATGGCGCGAAACCGTGTCATCGGTCGTGGCAATACCCTGCCATGGCGGCTGCGGTCTGAAATGCAACACTTCAAGCGCACCACCATGGGCAAGCCCGTCATCATGGGACGCAAGACCTTCGAGTCGTTTGCTTCGCCGCTGCCCGGACGCACCAACATATTGCTTACGCGTGATGTGGGTTATGCGGCTGCTGGTGTCACGGTGGTCACGACGCTGGATGACGCGTTGGAAGTTGCCGCCGCACAGTGTTTCATTGATGGGCAATCGGAAATATTCGTCATCGGTGGCGCAGAAATTTATGCGTTGACGTTGCCGAGAGCGGATCGCCTGGTCATGACTGAGGTGCACGCCGACGTCGAAGGTGACACGTTTTTCCCGGAATTTGACCGAACGGCCTTCCGGGAAATGAGCCGTGTCGAGCATCCGGCGAGTGACAGGGACAGCTATCCCTTCACTATCGTCGTGCTCGATCGAATCTGACTGCTACCGCGGGAGAAGCGAATGATAAAACAGCGGGCTACCTTGATGCTGTCGACACGGCGGTCAAGGGGGTGGCTGCTGGGCTCTTTGCTCGGGCTGATCATGACCATGCCGGTCCAGGCCGAGCCCGCCCTGGCGTTTGCATCCCCAACGCCAACGATCACAACGCTTGATGTGCCACCTGTCCCCGACCGCGTGCTGGAAACTCTCAGGCCATGGCAAAACGTGCGCAGTGCCCAGCTGTGGGGATGGTGGGATGAATCGGTTCTGATCACCACCCGATTTGGCGAAACGAACCAGTTGCATGCCGTGCGATCACCGCTGGGTATGCGCCGACAGCTCAGCTTTCTTCGCGAGCCCGTGGCGCAAGTGTTTCCGCCGCCCGCCACAACTGCTGGCGGTGTGGTCTTGCTGGTTGACCAGGGTGGCAGCGAGTTCTATCAGCTGCTCTGGCAGGACATGAAAGACGGCAGTAACCGGCTGCTTACGGACGGCAAATCGCGTTACGGTCAAGTGGTCTGGAAACCGGATGCCAGTGCGTTCGCGTATAGCACCACTGAACGTAATGGTCGGGACACCGACCTGCACCTGCTCGACCTCAAAGGAAAGAAGACAGCCCTGTTGGCAAGAGATGGGGAGACACTCGGTTCTGAGGGTTTCAGTGCAGATGGCAAGACGCTGCTGGCCATCAGTTACGCAACCACCAATGCCGGTGAGCTGCTCGCACTGAATCTGGACACGGGTCTTGCGCGTTCGCTGGTACCAACCGCCGGGAAGACCGTGCGCTCTGCCCGATTTGGACCAGCACCACACCAGGTCACTTTCATTGGCCAGTTCACCAGCGATTTTGCACATCTTTATCAGCTCGATCTGAATACCGGCGATGTGCGCGATCTGACACCGGGTCTGGACGCGGATGTCGAGCTCGTAGAAATTTCCCCCGATGGACAGACGATTGCGACTGTCGTCAATGATGAGGGGTACTCCCGAGTCTGGACCGTGCGTGCGGGGGGCGATGCACACCGCGTCGTTGCGAATCAGCCAGATGGGGTGATCACCGGGCTCTCCTTCAGTGGCGACGGCCTCCGGCTTGCGTTTGCAGTGGATGGGCCAACGCACCCCGGAGACGTCTATGTTCATTCACTTGTTGAGTCGGCAGACACCGAATCGACTCCAGCACGCTGGACCTTCAGTGAAGTTGGCGGGATGGATGAGAGTACTCTGGTTGGCGCGGAGCTCATTCACTACCCGACCTTCGACCTGGTCGATGGCAAGCCCCGCCAAATTCCTGCCTTCATTCAACGACCGAAAGGTGCTGGTCCTTTTCCCGTGCTGATCCTCGTTCATGGTGGTCCGGAGGGCCAGTATCGACCGCAGTTCTCGACGCTCGTGCAATCGCTTGTTGCAACCCTTGGCATAGCGGTGGTCGCGCCCAACGTGCGGGGTTCGGATGGGTACGGTCAGGCGTGGCTGGATGCGGACAATGGCTTTCGACGCGAAGATTCGGTGCGGGATATTGGCGCGCTGCTCGACTGGATAACACAACAACCTGAACTGAAGGCTGATCGTGTCGCCGTGATGGGTGCGTCGTATGGGGGTTATATGACGCTGGCGAGCCTGGTCCATTTTGGCGATCGCCTGCGTGCGGGTGTTGATCGGGTGGGCATCAGTAATTTTGTGACGTTCCTTGAGAACACGCTGCCGTATCGTCGAGACTTGCGCCGCGTTGAATATGGAGACGAACGTGATCCCGCGATGCGCAAACATCTGCAGGCGATCTCGCCGCTCACCCATGTCGCGCAGCTGCGCAGTCCGCTTCTGATATCACATGGGGCCAACGATCCGCGTGTGCCCGTGGCCGAGAGTCTGCAGATTCGTTCTGCATTGGCGCAGCGGCAGATCCCGGTCTGGTATCTGCAGGCCTCCGACGAAGGCCACGGTTTTCGCAAGAAGGGGAACATTGATTATCAAGCGGCCGTGACCTGGCTTTTTCTCAAACAACATCTGATTGAAGAGGACGAATGAGCGCGATTGCGATCTGTGTGAACCCGATGTCCGGACGTGATGTGCGGCGGCTGGCTGCGCGCGCAACGAACATGACACATGAGGCCAAGAGGGATCTGGTGGCGCGCATCGCCGCTGGCGCCGATGCCATGGGTGCCACGGACATCTATGTCACCCGCGAGCCCTTTCGGATTGCCTCGGCGGCGCTCGAACAGATGAGTCTCAAGGCGCGGGTTCATGTCCTTGAGTTCAAGCTGCGCAGTGATGCGAGTGACACCGAGACGGCGGTTCATCGATTCCTTGCCGAAGGTGTGCAGACCATTGTGTCGCTCGGTGGTGATGGTACCAATCGGGCCATGGTGCGAGCCTCATGTGACTATCATCTGATACCGCTTTCCACGGGCACCAACAATGTGTTTCCCGAGTTGGTGGAGCCGACGATTGCCGGCATGGTTGCTGCGCTACAGGCGCGTGGCCAATTGCCGGAACATCTGAGCCGTCGAGCGAAAGTACTGCATGTCCGATCACCGCGGGGCAACGATGTCGGGCTGATCGATGCCGTGCTGCTGGAGCGTGATCACGTTGGCAACTTGCTGCCGTTTGATTCAGGTCGTCTCAAGCAGATCCTCTTGACCCGCGCCGAGCCCGACGCCATTGGCATGTCTCCCATCGGTGGACTGATCCAGCCGGTTTACGCGGAGGATGATGGTGGTCTCCTGCTGCACTTGGGTCCGGGTGGGGGGCCGGGTGGTTATGAGCTTGAAGCACCGCTCTCACCAGGTGCTTTCCAATCGGTTCAGGTGAAGAGCGTGACGCCGATCCAGATGGGTGTGGCCGTGCCATTTCGAGGTAAAGGCGTGCTCGCGCTGGATGGTGATCGTGATCATCGCCTGGAGGTCAACGAATCAGCCGTGGTGGAAATTCGGCGGGATGGTCCACTGATCATCGACGTCCGCGCCGCCATGCGTCACGCGGTGGCTGAAGGTATGATTGCGCGCCGTTCGACCGGAGCCTGAGTCAAAACCATGATCGTCAAACCCAGAATTCGCGGCTTCATCTGCACCACTGCGCACCCAACCGGGTGTGCGGCGCATGTGCAATCGCAGATCGACTACGTCAGATCGCGGACGGCGCTGACTGCTGGTGCGCCCAAGCGCGTGCTGGTACTTGGCTGCTCTGGCGGTTATGGCCTCTCGTCGCGAGTGACCGCAGCGTTTGGTGGTGGCGCGGCAACTCTGGGTGTGTCCTTCGAAAAGGCACCGGCGGATAACAAGACCGCCAGTGCTGGCTGGTACAACAACATCGCCTTCGAACGTGCAGCCGAACAGGCCGGGTTGTATGCCAGGACACTGGACGGTGATGCTTTTTCGGATGCAATGAAGACGAGAGTCATCGACGAAATCAAGGCAGGCATGGGACAGATCGACATGCTGGTCTACAGTCTTGCGTCACCCGTGCGACAGCACCCGCGCACTGGAGTGTTGCACCGCTCCTCGATCAAGCCGTTAGGCGAAGCGCTGCATATCAAGTCGGTGCACGTGGATCGAGGCGAGGTGATCGAGGTTGACCTCGAACCCGCGACACCCGAAGAAACCGCGAATACGGTGGCCGTTATGGGCGGTGAGGATTGGGAATTCTGGATCGATGCACTGGCGGGCGCCAAGCTGCTGGCTCCCGGCTTCCGGACGCTGGCCTTCACCTACATCGGCACCGAACTCACCTGGCCCATCTATTGGGAAGGCACGCTTGGCAAGGCCAAGGAAGATCTTGATCGAGCCGCCAGTGCGATGCAGCCCAAATTGGTTGGCCTTGGTGGTGATGCGAGGGTCGCGGTACTCAAGGCCATTGTCAGCCAGGCGTCTTCTGCAATTCCCGTCGTCCCGCTTTATGTTGCGCTGCTGTTCAAGGTCATGAAGGCGCGTGGTGATCACGAGGACTGTATCCGACACATTCATCGTTTGTTCGAAACCCAGCTTCTCGCAGGTACGAAATTGCGTCTTGATGAGGTCGGACGAATCCGCATGGATGACATCGAGTTGTTGCCGGATATCCAGGCTGAAGTGCGACGTCGCTGGGCATTGGTGAATTCCGGGAATCTCGCGGAGCTCGGCGACCTCAGCGGTTTTCGTGAAGACTTTCTCAGGATATTCGGCTTTGGTTTTACCGGTGTCGATTACGAAGCCGAGGTTGATCCGACTCTTGGTTTGGTAATTGAGGCGTAGGTGAGGAGTAGGTGAAGAGAGCGTGAGGGCTGACTGAGGGCTGCTGGCTGTCAGCATCTCAGGGCAAGCACGCACATCTTTATCTCCGGCGTCGATTCATGCTGACAAGATGAATCTCACGTCATCCGAACGTGCAGTCTGGTGGCTGCGATCAACCCTGTTTATCTTGCTGGGCCTGCTGGTTGTTTGTCCGCAAGCCTGGACGCAAGGATCTGATCTTGCTGCCCTGCTGACGGCCGTAGTCTGGTGCGCGTTGGCGCGCCGTGTTCGCCAACCGTGGGCGGCGGTGCTGGAGGCGGTGATTGCCGGTTGCATTCTCTGGCTCGGGCAAGCCCCGGCGCAGGTTGCAGCGGCAGCGGTGGTGACCTTTACGGTCAGCCATGTCGCGTTGTACGGGCATCAGGCGCCGGCCAGTGTGCTTGCACTGTTGCTGATCGCGAGTCCGCTGATCGGTATGGACACATCTCACGGGTGGATTACCGTCGGTAGTGGATTGCTGCTGGTGCTGGGTACCAGCGCGGTCGCGGGTCTGGCGTTTCGTCGTCAGCAATCGGTTCGCGCCCGGCTGCACAGGCTGGCACATCGAGCCGAGCGGATGTCGTTCTATCTGCCGGATTTGCTCAGGCGGCGGTTAAGACACGAGCCGATACCCCCATGTCAGCTGGAGCGGGTGTGGCTGGTGCTGGTTTTTATTGATCAGGTCGACTTCACGCGTTACACCCAGTCGGCCGGTCTCGAGTTGATCGAACAACGTGTGCAGGCTTTTGTGCGGGAGATTCGCCTGCTGGCTCGTTTGCATGGCGGTGTCGTGATGAAACTGCTCGGTGACGGCGCGTTGCTCGCATTTCCGGCGCACTGCGAAGCCGAGCAGATAGATGCCTGTCGACGGGCGTGGGCGCTTGCTCGCGATGCGTTGGCGGTGCATCCAGAGCCAGGCGTTGGTGAGCTCAGAGTCGGGATCGCCGCCGGCGAGTGCAGTCTGGGCGACTGGGGCACCGATGATCTGCTCGACTTCACGGTGATCGGCCCGGCCGTCAATCTGGCATCGCGCCTGCAGTCCAGCACCGAAGCCGGCCGCGGGCTGATGTGCGCGGTCACTGCGCAGCGGCTCGATCAGCTGGGCAATCCACGCTGTCTGGAACTGCGAGGTCTGGGCCCCATGACCGCTTATGCCGTACCTTGACGGCCGCTGACACCCCCGGGTTTGTGCATCGAAAGTGGTGAGCACACGGGCGGTTTGCTATGGTCGCGCCCGCAGTAATAACGGGTTCCCGGGACTTCATTCATGGCGAAGATCTTTCTTGATGCAGCACGTGGTCTCGCCACGCCCTACACACCCATCTGGCTGAATCGCCAGGCCGGTCGATACATGCCCGAATACCATCAGGTAAAAGGCAAAACGCCCAGTCTCCAGTTTTTCAAGGACCCGGAGCGTGCTGCACGCGCCACGCTCGATGCGCAGCGAATTCTTGGTGTTGACGCCGCCATCCTGTTTGCGGACTTGTTACCCGTCATGGAGCCGATGGGCCTGAACCTCGACTATCTGGTGGGCGAAGGGCCGGTGTTCGCGAATCCGCTTCGCACACCAGCCGACGTTCAAGCGCTGCGTGTTGTCCCGGCGATTGAGGGCACGCCGTACATCGCGCAAACCGTCCGGAACGTACTGGCAGAACTGCCGAAGGAGGTTGCGTTGATCGGTTTTGCGGGCGCGCCGTTTACACTTGCGTCCTATGCCATAGAGGGCAAGGGTTCACGCAACTATGTGCATGTGAAGAAGTTCATGTATCAGGCGGAACCTGCCTGGCACGCGTTGTGTGCAAAGCTTACGGAACAAGTGGCTGACTACCTCACCTTGCAGATCAAGGCTGGTGTAGAGGCGGTGCAGTTGTTCGATACCTGGGTCGGTCACCTGAGTGTTGCGGACTTCCGGCGTTATGTTGCACCGTCGCTGCGAGATCTCCTCGGCCGTTTGCGAGCCGCCAATCCCCATGTGCCGATTATCTATTTCGGTACTGGCAATCATCATCTGCTGGATGATGTTGCTGCCCTGAATCCGGATGTCATCGCATTCGACTGGCGTACCCCGCTCGGGACCACCTGGACGCGGCTTGGCAACAAGTCGGTGCAGGGGAATCTGGATCCGATCGTCCTGTGCGCAGATCGTGCCACTGTCGAAGCGCAAGCCGGCGCCATTCTCGGCGAGGTTCGCGGGCGCAATGGCCATATCTTCAATCTTGGACACGGCATCATTCCGGAAACACCCGTCGACAACGTGAAGCATCTCGTTGAGTTCGTGCAGCGCAGCAGCGGACGGTAGTCGCTGCCTTGAAGCTGCGCCTGATCCTCTGGCAACTGGCCTTCTGGACCGCCTTTTTTTCTGTCACATGGCTCGCGCTGACACCCAGGCCTCCCAGGCCGATTGCCGAAATCAGTGATATCGCGCTGCATTCGGTGGCGTTTCTGGTACTGACGTTCATGCTCGCCATGGCCCATTTTCGACGAGGTCACCTCTGGCCGGCTGCCCTGATGTTTATCTACGGGGCCAGCCTCGAACTCGTGCAAGGTCTCATGGGCGCACGCGTTGCTGAGTGGAAGGACCTGGGTGTGGATATGGTCGGGATAACCTTGGGTCTGGTGTTGCTGCATTTTGCAGGCGACGCGGTGGATGGCTTGTTGCAGACTGTGCTCAGAGCCGTTCATCTGGAGAAATGAAATGGTCTGGGTCAAACGCACATTGTGGTTGTTGCTGACGTTGCTGGTCGGCGTGTTGATCCTGCAAGGTGTTGCCTCGGAGAGTGGCGAAGTTGTCGTTCTCAGTACGCAGGGCTCAGGAGACAAGCCAGAAGAAACCCGTTTGTGGGTGGTGGACCTGGATGGGTTTCAGTATCTGCGCGCCGGACAGCCAGAGTCCGCATGGCTGAAGCGCCTTCAGGTTGCACCCCGCGTAGGTGTTGAGCGTGGTGATGACCGCATGGCCTACGACGCCATACCGGAGCCCGAACGTCGCGACGAGATTAATGCTCTGATGGCCGACAAGTATGGTTGGGCGGATGCCTTTATCGGCAAGCTGTTTGGTCGTGATGATGCAACGCCGGTCCGCCTTGTTCCGGTACTGGATACAACACCTCCGGTGCCAACGCCTGCGCCGGTCGAAATCCAGATTGAATCAGCTACCGAAGAAGTCACGCCGGCAGAGCCTCAGACCAGTGGAGAGCCTCAGGCCAGCGGAATGTAGAGCTCTGTTCGCAGCTGATCCACCGGCACGTCCATCGGCGTGTTGAGATAACGCTCGAAACTCGGGCTGTCCGCGAGGCGATGTCCGCTGTGTGGCAGCCACTGTCCCATGAACTGTGCCCAGGTGTCTCCGATTCGGTCATAACCACCTTCATGCATGGTGCAAGCGTATCGACCAGCGGGCAGCATGTTCTCACCAACCGTCGGCGGCAGGTCCTTGTCGGCGGCTACCGACAACGCCGCCTCGGCTCGCAACTCGCTTGCTGGCGTTGACTCGGGATCGTCGAAATACAAGGCAATCATCGCGGCCTGCGGGCCGAACAGTCCCGCTGGTCCGGCGATCTGCCCAAGCCTTGCAAACGCTTCGCTGATTCGATTGTACGGGCCCCGGTGTTCGACGGTCGCCAGGCGCTGCGCCGGTAACTCGCGAATTTCAACGTGCATGGTGACTCCTGCGTCGGTGTGTATGAAGAAGGAGAATTCATCGTCCAGCGCCGGTGCGAGCTCTGGAAAATGCAGCCCCGAACGAGTGGCGAGCTGAATTCTGAAAGTGCTGTAGGTCATGGCCGCTTCAGGATCGCGCGAAGTTCGAAAGACAGACGGGGAACAGGCATAACTGGCCCTGAACACCCGCGTGAAAGCTTCGTGTGTTTCATACCCGGCGGCAAAGGCAATCTGCGTCACCGGTGCGTCGGTATTGAGCAATTGCGATGCGGCTCGTTCAAGTCGCAGACGACGATGCACTTCGAGCGGCGTCTCGCCGACCAGACCGCGGAACATGCGGTGAAAGTGGAATGTCGACATTGCCGCTTCGCTGGCCAGAGCGTCGAGATCAAGCGCCGTATCAAGTCCGCGCGTGATGGTCTGCACAGTCTTCTGGACCGCGCGCTGGTAGAAAGTTCTGGTGTTGGCTCGCATGCGACAAACTTATCAAGCTCGACCTGGCCGCGCTTGATCCGTATTGCGAATTTGCAGTTTGCAACAGTGTGCCCGAACCGCACAGCGGCTTCGGACTAAATACCGCGGTCGGTCGACAACGCACAGGCTTGGAAGTGCGGCATCTCCGTCGTGTTGGTGTCATCCGTAATCGCGGTCGCGCGTATGACCGGCTGCGCGGAGGAGACACCACCAAAAATTGTCGCGAAGGCCACGTCCGCCGCGTCACGCCCAGTTCCAAATCGCACCAGGCCCATGGGTATGGTCAGTCCAGAAGGATCAAATATGTACCAGCGATCAGCCAGATAAACCTCCACGTACGCGTGGAAATCGGGAGGTCCGTAACCGAGTGGGCAACCATAGTCAGTACCCGTGACAAATCGGGCGGGTATGTTGATGGCGCGGCACAACGCAATCATCAGATGTGCAAAATCGCGGCAAATACCCACCCTGTCTGAGAGTGTGTCCAAGGCCGAGGTGGTGGAGTTGGATGTGTTCGAAGTGAACGTCACGTGTCGTTTTACCCAATCGCAAATCGCCTGGACACGCCCGTAACCCATATTGATGTGGCCAAACTCAGTTGCAGCGAACCGGAGCAACCGGTCTGACTGACAATATCGGCTGGGGTAGAGGTAGCCAATCACATCGAACGGGAGGTTGCGCACCGGTACTTCCTGGATGAGCCACGTGTCACCGAGGTGATGGAGCACATCAACAGTCGCCGAGTACGTCACCCGCAGATCACCTGGATCGGCGTGCAGACGCGAGTAGCGATTACTGGTCGTCGAGTCGGTCCAGACTTGCGGCTCGCAGGGCTGGTTGATGGTTAGCTGTTCCGCGACAACGCGCTGATTGCGGGTGTGCGCAGCATGGATGTTGAACAGGAAATCAGCACCATATCCATCGATCCAGTAGTTCAGGTCCAGTTGCAGCTGAATTCGGATCATGAGATGTGGACTTTGGCAGCCTGTGCAGTCTCGCGTGTTTTGGCGTGGCTCATTTCAGGAGTATGCAGCGGACCGGATGCCCGGATCGTTCGTTACCGTACAGATATCAAGAATAGAGATTCCGCCCCAAGCACGATTTGCTCCGAATGTGTTTGCTACCGTACAGAACCCGCGACAACGACTTACCTAAGGTGAGTCTATCCAATGCAGTAGTCCAACCCGTTAATTGATCCGCCGTGAAGCAGAACAAACCATGTTGAACAACTCGCACGAAAATTTTCTGCCCGCGCTGGCCAATAGCGAGAGCCATGAGTTGACTGCCAGCATTGCCCACGAAATCAATCAACCACTGACGGCCATAACGATGTACGCACAAGCGTGCATTAAATTGTTGCAGAGTACCAACGTCGATCAGCCCCGTCTGCTGCAAGCACTCCAAAAGCTCAGCCTGCAGTCATTGCGTGCGGGCGCCATCGTCGAGCGCATTCAGCGATCACTGAGTGGTGAGACAAATCGGCGTGAGTGGATCAATCCAAACTGCCTGTTGACGGACCTCACCCAGCAAGTGACTGAAGATGGCCGCGTGCGAGACGTAGACCTGCAGTTTGAATTGGCGGCTGACGTACCGGTTGTGTGTTGTGATCCGGTTCAGGTGCAGCAGGTCTCGCTGAATCTGATTCGCAACGCGATTGATGCGATGAACCAGATCGGTTGCATAAATGGCAATCGTGTCCTGGTGAGAAGCGCTGTGCTGGAGTCGTTTGTATGGATTGAAGTTGTCGACTCGGGTACCGGTGTGTCCCGGGCGGATGAGTCCCACGTATTCGACGCCTTCTACACGACGAAAAAAAGCGGCATGGGCATGGGATTGTCCATCTGTCGGTCCATCATCGCCCAGCATGGTGGCGACCTTGGGTTCAGGAACAACCTCGACCACGGCGCGACGTTCTACTTCTGTTTGCCCTCGGGAGTGGACCTACGCCATGCATGAAGCGCTGAGACTGCGGTATGCGTTTACCTTGATCGCTTCTGGAAAATTGGCCATGAAACCAGTTTGAAGACGCCGCGCCAGCCCATCCGCAGTCCCATCCGCAGTCCCATCCGCAGTCTTGGCAGCATCGGAATGACGGCCGAAGAACAGGAGAAAGCGTCCGCGAATTTGTCAGCGAAGAGGCGGCGGATGATCGAAGGAAAAACCGACCAGACCGACAGGATCCCGGAACCTGACCCGATTTCGCAACGTAACCCCCGCAGCATGAGTTTGATGGAAACACTGGACCATCAATTCGAACAGATGTTCGGTGAGCCACCGGTGAAAAAGTAGCGTTGCATCCGGAGACGAGCACTGCTTCGGGCCGGCGGTTATTCGCACTATTCACAGGCAAAGTTTCGATGCCGAAATCAACCACCAAGTGTCACGCGTACCGCATGTACCTGACCGTCATCAACCAGGGTTATGTGCCCTCCGGCGCTCTCAACCTCTTCCCCATCAACGATGATGCGAATCACTCGCTGGCCAGTTCTGGTCGAATTGTCGACGTGGATGTCATAACGCGCCGTGCGGTATTTGAACGTCAGTTCAAACTGTGGCCAGGCGGCTGGAATGCAAGGTTGCAACAACAGGCTCTTGCCCTGCAGTCGAAAGCCCAGAATCGCTTCGAGGCCCGCCCGATACAGCCAGCCAGCCGCACCGGTATACCAGGTCCAGCCCCCGCGACCGACATGCGGCTCAACGGAATAGATGTCAGCTGCAACCACATAAGGTTCAACCTGGTAACGGGCTGCGGCGGTTTTGGTTGCGCTGTGATTGACCGGATTCAGCATGGCGAATAACTGTGCAGCCTGTTCGCCTGCACCGAGTTTCGCATAAGCGAAGATCGACCATGCCGCAGCGTGAGTGTACTGGCCACCATTTTCGCGGACGCCGGGCGGGTAGCCTTTGACATAGCCTGGCTCCAGCGTCGAGTGGTCGAATGGGGGAGTAAACAACAGTGCCAGTCGCTCATCTCGACGGATCAGGTAAGCCTCGAGGGCGGCCATTGCCAGGGTTGAGCGGGTGTGGTTTCCCGCATCCGAAATCACGCTCCAGGATTGCGCAATCGAGTCGATCCGGGCCTCGTCGTTGACGCTGGATCCCAGTGGGGTCCCGTCGTCGAAAAAACCACGCCGATACCAGGCGCCATCCCAGGCTTCACGCTCAATCGACGCGCGCAGGGTCGCGCAGAAGGTCGTCCATCGTTCGAAGCGCACTGGGTCCGCCCGGTTCAAGGCGAGCTGCGCGAACTCCGGCAACGTTGCCAATAAAAACCAACCCAGCCATACACTTTCCCCGCGGCCGGATTCGCCGACTCGATTCAAGCCGTCATTCCAGTCGCCGGTGCCTATCAAAGGCAAACCATGCACACCGAGTGCAAGACTGCTATCGAGTGCACGGGCGCAATGTTCAAAAAAGGTTCCGCTCAGGCCTGATGTGGAAGGCAGGGTAAACGCTTCGGAATCGTCGACGTTGAGAGCGGGGCTGTCGATAAATGGCACGACGACATCCAGGATCGTGTGGTCACCGGTGGTCTGCAGATAATGGAGGGTTGTGTAAGCAAGCCAGACCCGATCATCCGTAATGCGGGTACGAACGCCTTGCCCGGTTTGTGGCAGCCACCAGTGCTGAACGTCACCCTCAGGAAATTGGCGCCCCGCGGCCCGCACCAGATGCTCTCGCACCAGGTCGGGTTGGGCGATGCACAGCGCCATGCCGTCCTGCAACTGATCGCGAAATCCCCAGGCCCCGCTGGCCTGATAAAAAGCAGAGCGTGACCACAAACGGCAGACGATCGTCTGATACAGCAACCAGCGGTTCAGCAGGAGATCCATGGCCCGGTCGGGTGTCTTCACTTGTACAACGTCCAGGACATCGTCCCAGCGTGTTGTAACAGCCTTGAGTACGGCGTCGAGATCGGCTTGGCGATACTCCACTATCAGCGCCTGAGCCGCTTCAGTGGTGTCAGCCTGGCCGAGCAGCAAGGTGACTTCAGTCACCTCACCGGGCTGTAGTTCGAATGTCGTCCTGAGTGCAGCACACGGATCCAGTCCCGCACCCGTTCGCTTCGACAGGGGAACTCGATCCACCAGAGCGGCAGGAGTTGCCAACCGACCGAGACGGCCGATGAATTCGCGTCGATCACCGGTCCAATCGGTCTGACGACCAAGCAGGTCGACAAAGGCGACCCGCGAACCAAAGTCCAGGCTCCATCGGTTGCGGGCAAACAGAGCACCGGTGACCGGGTCTGACTCGGTCGAGATGGTTGGTGCCGATTTGCTGCGCAGAGTACCAAGCACCCATTCGACATATGCGGTGACAGACAGTCGCCGACGGCGTGTGGAATTGTTGCGCAGTGACAGGCGCATGATTTTTACAGGGTCTTCGAGAGGCACGAACATGACCAGCGCCGCTGCGATGTCATGCTGCGTGTGTTCAAACCGGCTGTAGCCCTGTCCATGGTGGACGACGTAGGGCTTTCGATGGTCGCGGATCGGCGTCGCGACCGGGGTCCAGAACGCACCGGTCTCTTCATCGCGCAGATAGAGAACTTCGCCCGGGCGATCGCTGACTGGATCATTCGACCACGCGGTCAGCTGGTTTTCGCGGCTGTTCAGCGACCAGGTGTACCCGCTTCCTTCCGTGGCGACCTGGAAACCAAACCGTTCATTGGCAATGACGTTGATCCACGGCATGGGTGTTGTCTCGCGCGCTGTGAGCGTAACGACATACTCGCGCCCATCGGCTGAGAATCCGCCAAGGCCGTTAAAAAACTGCAAATCCGTAGCCCCTTCAGGGAATGCCCGGGTAACCAGCGGCCCCGATGAATTCGCCAGCGAGGACTTTGCTCGCGACGAATTTGCCTGTGGTGCGGGGAGCAGCGATCGAAGCGGTGCTGCGATTCGGATTGGCCGCTGTAGCATTTCGACTCGTCGTTCCAGCTGCACGGCAAGGCTACCGCGCTGGCTGACCAGAACGACACGGGCCACGGCGAGCAGCAGGTTGCGGGTTACCGCTGAAATCAGGTCAGTACGCAACACGAAGACCGCCCCTTTGGCGCGCTGGTTACCGGGTTGCGATCGGGCCTGACTTATTCGAACACTGGTTTCGAGCGCACTCTGTAGATCCTGCACATACGAGGCGCTGCGCTCGTTCAGAATGACCAGATCCACTGGCAGCTGCTTAAGTCGCCAGTACTCGTGCGCCTGCAGCACTTGTCGAGCGATGGCGATGTCCTCGACATGATCAATTCGCAACACCACCAGTGGCAGGTCACCCGAAATGTCCTGCGCCCACAACCCATCCTGGGTAGCTGCGCCGCGCAGGATGGTGTCGGATGAAGGGCGCATGGCGGCGTTGGCGTACAGTACGTGACCGGCCAGTCGCTGGAACAGGCCGGCCTCCTCGGCGTTGATCCCCAGATGCAGCAGTTGCACTTGAGCCTGCGTCCAGGCAAGTGTCGTGGCGCGGGTGAAACCAGCCGCATCGTGGTGCCTGTCCAGTAGATCCAGCACGCCGGATCGACTCTCGGAAACCATAGTCCAGAAGGACAGGCTCACGGTTGTTCCTGGTTGAACACGCACTCGGTGGCGCAGCGCAAAGACTGGATCAAGCACGGTGCCGACGGAGTTTGACAGGCGCTGACCGAGCATCACCGCGACCGGATCATGGATGTCGTGGTTCCGACCCATGAATCGGGCGCGATCCGTTTCGAACTCGACGGCTTGCAAGCTCTGGCCTTCCACAACCGCATGATGGGCAACCCATAGTTCTGGTTCGGCAGGTGATCGCCGGCGTCGTGTAGCCAGTAGGGCGTTCACTGCTGGCAGAAACTCGGTTTGGACAAACAACTTGGAAAAAGCCGGGTGGGCGAAGTCGGAAGCAGCGGATGCCAGTACCAGTTCGCAGTATGAAGTGACTTCGATGTCACGCGGTGTGTTGCCATGATTGATCAGAGAGACGCGGCGGACTTCGGCATCGTCTTCAGGCGAGACCACCACTTGCAGCGCAGTTGTCATCATGTCATCACGTCGTACGAACTCAGCGCGATCCTCGGCAAAGGTCACTTCAAAGCTCTCAGGCTCGACGCCCGCAGGTAACAAGCCTGCGGACCAGACAGTACCGCGCTCAACGTCGCGCAGAAAGATATAACTTCCTGAATCGTCACAGGTCGAGTCTTCACGCCAGCGCGTTACAGCCAGCTCCTGCCAGCGACTGTAGCCGGAACCGGCACTCGTGAGCATGACGCTGTAGCGGCCATTGGAGAGCAGATGGGTTTGCGGTGTGGCGTCGCGGACCGTCGAGAACCGTCGGGCTTCCGGCTGCTGCCCGATCGTGATTCGGGTCAGTGAGTCGACCTCTTCGACGCGTTGCCGGACCACGGAAACGTCACGTGGTGTACTTTCCTGCAACAACAACTCGGTGGCTTGAACACAAGGCTCGGCGTGGAAACGTGCGCGCATCCGGCCGTCAAAAAGCACGTTCGCAATCGCGACGATGGTCATGCCCTGATGATGTGCCATGAATGCCCGGACGATCGAAACATTGACACCGACCGGCAGTCGACTGCGTGTGTAGTCGAGGGCTTCGTAGTAACCATAGCGGCCGCAGGCGCCCAACGCTGTCAGCCGTTCATAATTGATTGCCGCAGCATGCGGATTGATCATCGTCGCCAAACCGGTTGCATATGGCGCGATCACGACATTGTCGTTCAGGCCCCTCTTCAGCCCAAGCCCGGGCACACCGAAGTTTGTGTATTGGTAAGTGAACTCCAGATCCCGCGCGTTATAGGCCGATTCGGAGATGCCCCACGGCACAGCCAACGACGCCGCATAAGTCATCTGTCTGCGCACGATCAGGCGGTTGGTCTGTTCGAGCAGACTGTGGGCAGGTGCGCGCATGACCAGTGACGGCATCAGGTACTCAAACATGGAACCGGACCATGAGAGCAGCGCGGCACCTTGTGCGACCGGCGTCACTGCTCGACCAAGACGGAACCAGTGCTGGGTTGGCACATCACCTTTGGCGATAGCGAAAAAACTGGCGAGGCGGGCTTCAGAGGCCAGCAGGTCGTAACAACCTGGATCAAGCATGCCGTCGGCGATACGGTAACCGATCGAAAACAGTTTCCGCTGCGGAACGAGGAGGAAGCCGAATTCCATCGACATCGCAAGCTCACGAGTGGTGTTCGCCACTGCATCAAGACGTTGTGCCAGATGGGGGTCCGGTGGTGTCTCAGCCAGGACCGGCGTCCCGTCCATGATGCGAATATCGATGGCTTGTTGGGCTGCGCTAACCCAGAACAGCAGATCCTCGCCGGCAGCGGTCATGTCGTCACTGGCCAAAGTCCTGACACTTTGCACCAGCGCCGTGATCAGCGGCGCCAACTCGATGGCGTGCTGTTGGTCGGTGGTTGCTGTGTCTGTCGCGCGGAGAGAGCGTGAGCGCAGGCGCCCGGTAATGAGTGCCAGGCTGGTGTCGACTTCCTTGCCGCGTGCCGACGTCCTGCAGTTCTGCGCCGGCAAGGCATTGAATGCGAGTCGCGCCAGTGCAATGGTATCTCGCACGCCGTCCAGAGTCGGCACTTCGGGTGGTGATCCCTGCGACCACATGCGGCACGCGTTGGCGACGGCAATCAGATGCCCGGCAAGATTACCGCTGTCCACCGTCGACACGTAGTGGGGATTCAGTGGCTGCAGGTTGCTCGTGTCATACCAATTATAAAAGTGGCCCCGATACCGCTGCATCCGTTGCAAGGTAGCAAGCGTTGCCTCCAGCCTTTCGATCACCTCGCGCAACCCTATCCAGCCAAAGTCACGCGCGCTGACGACACACAGCAGATACAACCCGATGTTGGTGGGTGAAGTGCGATGGGCGAGGACTGGCTTCGGGACCTCCTGGTAGTTGTCCGGTGGCAGCATGTGATCGTCCGCAGTCACAAAGGTCTCGAAGTAACGCCAGGTTCGACGAGCGATGAGCCGGATGGTCTGTTGGTCCTCCCAGGATGCGGCAACCCGGCCTGCGACTTTCGGTGAAATACTGACCAGATGCGCGATCATCGGCGCAGCAGCCCAGAGACAAACGAACGGCAGCGCGATCAACCAGGCGCCCTGCCCAGTGAGAAATATCAATCCAGTCGCGGCCGTAGCCAGCCCCAGACTCACCCACATGCGCACCCGCACGCTGCGCAGATCGGGTTGGCGGTTAAGCTCGGTCTGCGCAACGGTCACCCATTCGAGCAGATGGCGCCGGGAAACAAACACTCGATACAAGGTCCTGAAGATGGCGTCGCACATCAGCCAGGCTTGGTGAGGAAGAAACGTGAGCACTAACAGGACCTGCATAACGGTCAACCACAGCTCAGCACCGATGGCGCGCAGGTGACTGATCGCGTTGACACCTGGTCTGGGTGCCAGGGCCGTTGCCAGCATCGGTAACAAGGTTGGCAACGCGATCGTCATGAGCACGAATATCGTCCAGATGGAGGCAGCAATCGGCGCTATCAGCCAGCCGATAAGCAGGGTCAGAAGAGTGGTTGGCGCTGACAAGCTACGGCGCAGGTTGTCGACCATTTTCCACAAGCCCAACAATGGCAGCCGCCTGCTGCCGCCATGGGCGTGGTCACCACAGCCGAAAACCCACGGTAACAGTTGCCAGTCACCGCGAGTCCATCGGTGGTTGCGGGCAGCCGCGACGTCGTACCGCGCAGGATATTCCTCGACGACTTCGATGTCGGAAACCAGGCCCGCGCGTGCAAACGTCCCTTCGAACAGGTCATGGCTGAGCATCGATCCTTCTGGAACTCGCTCGGCCAGCGAGGCTTCGAACGCATCCACGTCGTAGATGCCCTTGCCGGAATAGGAGCCTTGCCCGAACAGATCCTGATAGACATCAGCGGCGGCTGCACTGTAGGAATCAATTCCTGCCATGCTCGAAAACACGCGCTGAAACATTGAGCCTTCACGACCGACAGGCAGCGATGCTGTGACCCGGGGCTGGAGAATCGCGTAACCCTCGATCACGGTGCGCCCGGCAGCGTCGAGGCGCGGTCGATTGAGCGGGTGCGCCAGCTTGCCGATCAGGCGCCTGGCTGTCTCCAGTGGCAGGCGCGTATCGACATCCAGCGTAATGACGTTGCGAACAGCGGCAGGGACAACGAGTGTGTTGCCGGTTGTGTTGATGAAAGTGGTGTCCTGTGCACCACGCAGCAGACGGTTCAGCTCATGCAGCTTGCCACGCTTGCGCTCCCATCCCATCCAGGTCTGTTCACTCTCGCTCCAGACACGCCGTCTGTGCAGCAGGTAAAAACGGGCCGATGTGTGAGCGTTGGGATAGTCCTGATTCAATCGCTGGATACCGGCTCGCGCACGCGACAACAGCGCTTCATCGGAAGGGCAGCTGGCAGATTTGGCGTCGGTCCAGTCCGACAGCAGCGCGAAGGTGATCTCGCCTTCCGGGCAGGCAAGCGCGTGAACTGCGAGACGTTCGATCTGGGCGTCGACGGCCTCCAGAGTCGTCAGCAGACTGGGTACAACCACCAGTGTCCGATGCAAAGCTGGAATGCCCTGTTCGAACGCCATTGCTGGCAGGATGGTGGCACCAACACTTCGGGTGATCGCGCGATTGACGATGGCAACGGCAAGATCGATGGCCGGGATCGCACCGGTCACCGCCAGCAGCGTAAGCCACGCCGTCGTGACTCCCTGTTCGGCGAGCAGACTGATTGGCAGCGCGAGCGTGAGGAATGAGCAGGTCGCAACACCCGTCATGTAAGCCGGCGGACCAAGCCAGGTGGTGAGACGGCGGGGCACCTCGTTCAACGAGGTGCGGTAACCGATGGCTTGTTCCAGCGCGGCTCGCCCACCAGCAATCAGGTGATATCCAGGATCCTGCGCTTGCGGTGTGTCGGCCGTGGATGCACGCGCAGCGTTCACGGCGATGCGTGCGACGTCCAACTCCGACTGTTCGACACCGCGGGCCAATTCTTCGATGGCGCTGCGGTAGAGATTGCGGGTGGCGAAATCCATAAGCATGAAATCGGTACCTTCACTCAACACTGCGTCAACCAGACTTGCTGCCTCGAAAAACTCGGTCCAGTCGATGTCCGAGATCAGATGCATGCTGGTGATGATGTTACGTACCGTGACGTTGGCGGCACCCTGCCGGTGGTGTTCTTCCTGAACCAGTTGATCAGAGGTACTGCCCAGAGCCGTGAGTTGCGTTTCCAGCCAGGTCAACGCCGGCGTTACATGCGGGTCCTGGTCACGCAGTCGTTTGACGACCTGTACCAGAAACGCAGGTGGCAACGGGTCGTGTTCTGCATGGTGACGTATCAGTGCCAGCGGCTCTGTGGCTTCGCCTGCCACCCCCAGCAGCTGATCTGCGATGTGATCGGCGTCCTGCTGGGCAAGGCGATCTTTGACAACCTGTTCAACAACACGGCGCAGATTTTCTACCAGTACGATCCGCAGGCTGATCGCGATCGCCCACAGCTCACCGATTCGCAGTGGGTGTACGGCCTGGTAGGCGCGCACAAAACGCAGCAATGAGTCGGCTTCAATGCGGCTGTCGCTGTGCGCGGTACACGCCCAGGCCATACCAAAGACACGTGGATAGCCGGCTAACCCGCCAGTTGCAAGCTTCGGCAATTGTCGATAGTAACCAGGTGGCAGGTCTTCCTGGATCTGTCGAATTTGATCTTCAACCAGGTGAAAGTTATCAAGAAACCATTCTGCGGCTGAAGAAATTGGTTGCCCCTCGATCATGACGTCGGCGATGGCGCGGTAGTTTTCGACCAGCACCCGTTCGTTTTCTCGCAGACGTGACTTCAGGGATCGCCTGGCTGGCGGCTTGAGTGTGGTGCTCTGCGCGTTGGCCAGGCTCGCAGCGTGCAGTTCCAGACGTTCGATGCTGAACAGCTCACTCCTGATAATGGCACCGGAGCGCCAGGGTGAATCTTCCGGCTCGCGACGAAGGAACCAGTTCATTGTGTTCAGGTAGACCTCTCTGTGGACGGTGCTGTGGATGACGCTGGGAACGGCGTCAGCGCACGTGTTGACCTGAAGGGAGCCACAATGGACCAGCGATCAAACGCAATTTTCCAACGCCGGGACTGTGTCATGTGGTTCCGAACAACAAGGCAGTGGCAGATCGCGTCGCTGTCTTGCAAGCCCGCCACCATGCTGGTGAAGATAACCGGTCAGGGTTCGTGGACTATGTACGATGGCGTACCGTCAATCGGTCAATGGTCGGTCGGGCCGAAACCGCCGTGCGGCCAGGTCCACTCCTGGATCTCCGGCAGATCCTCACCGTATTGTTCGATGTACTGGCGATGCTCAAGCAGCTTTGCGTGCAACCTTGTTTGCAGATCCACCGCTTTCGGGGAGATCGTCGGTAGTCGGTCGATGGTATCGATGACCAGATGAAAGCGGTCCAGGTCGTTACGGACGGTCATGTCGAACGGCGTCGTCGTAGTGCCTTCTTCCTTGAACCCGCGAACGTGAAGATTGGCGTGGTTGTGGCGACGATAAGTCAGCCGGTGGATCAGTAGCGGATAACCGTGATACGCAAAGCTGATCGGTGTGTCGGTGGTGAACAGTGCATCAAAGGCGGCGTCACTCAAGCCATGCGGATGTTCGCTGCGTGGCTGCAGGCGCATCAGGTCGACAACGTTGACGACGCGTATTTTCAGAGTCGGCAGGTGTTCGCGAAGGATTGCCACGGCGGCCAGTGTTTCCAGCGTTGGAACATCACCGCAACAGGCCATCACGATATCAGGTCGTCTCTCTCCCTCACTCTCCCCCCCACTCTCTCCCCCACTCACTCCTTCGCTGTCTCCTTCATTGCCAGCCCAGTGCCAGATGCCGATACCGGCCGCGCAATGTGCAATCGCAGCATCGCGATTGAGCCACTGTGGTGACAACTGTTTGCCCGCAACAATCACGTTGACGTAGTTGCGGCTACGCAGGCAGTGGTCAGTAACCGCCAGCAGCGTATTGGCATCGGGTGGTAGATAGACCCTGATGATGGTGGCTTTTTTGTTGGCGACGACGTCGATAAAGCCTGGGTCCTGATGGCTGAAGCCATTGTGATCCTGACGCCAGACATGTGACGAGAGCAGGTAATTCAGTGAAGCAATCGGTGCACGCCAGGGAATGTGTTCTGCCACATCCAGCCATTTTGCGTGCTGGTTGAACATCGAGTCGATGATGTGGACGAAGGCTTCATAACAGGAGAAGAACCCGTGGCGTCCGGTGAGCAGATAACCTTCCAGCCAGCCTTCGCACTGGTGTTCGCTCAGCATCTCCATCACACGACCATCGGCCGCGACATTTTCGTCTTCCGGCAGTATCTGTGCGGTCGAGCAGCGATCTGTCACCTCAAAGACCGCAGCCCAGCGGTTGGATGCGGTCTCATCCGGACTGAAGACGCGGAAGTTGTCAGGGTTCTGCCTGATCACATCGCGCATCAGCTGGCCTTGCACGCGGGTGGCCTCGGCGGCTATCGATCCGGGGCTTGGCACGGACAGCGCGTAGTTGCGAAAGTCTGGCAACTGGAGATCACGCAGCAGAAGGCCGCCGTTGGCGTGCGGGTTGGCACTCATGCGACGTATCCCTTGCGGGGCAAGTTCCACCAATGCATCGATCAGCCGACCTGATGCATCGAACAGTTCATGCGGGCGATAGCTTTGCAGCCACCGCTGCAGAGTTTCCAGATGCCCCGCTTGCCGCATGTCACCCATGGGCACCTGATGGGAGCGGAAAGTGCCTTCGCTTGGTTTTCCGTCCACTGTCACCGGCCCGGTCCAGCCTTTCGGTGAACGCAGGATGATCATCGGCCAGCGCTCCCGCACTTTGAAACCTTCGGTGCGCGCCTGCGTTTGAATGCGCAGGATGACTGCCATGGCGCTATCGAGCGCTGTGGCCATCAACTGGTGCATCTGCATCGGGTCATCACCTTCGACGAACAGGGGTGTGTAGCCATAACCGATGAACAGCGCCTCGAGTTCCTCATGTGGAATTCGTGCCAGTACGGTAGGGCCGGCGATCTTGTAACCATTCAGATGCAGGATCGGCAGTACCGCACCATCGTGTACCGGGTTGAGAAACTTGTTGGAGTGCCAACTCGTGGCGAGCGGGCCGGTTTCTGCCTCACCATCACCAATCACGCAGGCGACGATCAGGCTGGGGTTGTCAAAGGCGGCGCCGTAGGCGTGTGATAGCGCGTAGCCCAACTCACCACCTTCGTGGATTGAACCCGGCGTTTCGGCCGCGACATGACTGGGGATCCCGCCCGGAAAGGAGAATTGTTTGAACAGTCGCCGCAAACCCGATTCGTCCTGTGAGATCTTCGGATACACCTCGCTGTAGGTACCTTCAAGATAGGCGTTGGCAACGATGCCCGGACCACCATGCCCCGGACCGGTGATGTAGATCATGTTCAGATCGAGCGCTTTGATGACCCGGTTGAGATGGACGTAGATGAAGTTGAGCCCGGGTGTTGTGCCCCAGTGTCCAAGCAGGCGTGGCTTGATGTCGGCCTGCGTCAGCGGCCTGCGCAGGAGCGGATTGTCGAGTAGATAGATCTGCCCAACGGACAGGTAGTTGGCAGCCCGCCACCAGGCGTGCATCCGCTCCAGCAATTTGCTGGTAAGTACGGTCGTCATGGGATCTGAATCCTTTGGTTGGCAGTGGTCCGGCTGATGAATGCTTGCGTACGGAACCATCCATCAACCACCACGGGCTGCAGCGCCGTTAATTGTTGTACTGCTGGCTGCCGCCAGTTATCAGTTCGGCTGTCAGCGTCCTGCAGACGGCGCGTGCGATGATCTGTTCTTCGTCGGTATGAATCAGCCGGACAGCGATCCGGCTGCTGGCGGTTGAGATCAGGCCATCGCCTCGATTATTTTTCGCCAGATCAATTTTGACACCGAGAAACTCGAGCCCGGAACAGATGCGTGCCCGCACCTCTGGCGCGTTCTCGCCAATACCGCCCGCAAACACCAGTGTTTCCAGGCCGTTGAGCGCCGCTGCAAAAGCACCGATCCACTTCCTGGTCTGATAACAAAACAGTGATATGGCTTCCGCTGCCCGAACATCAGTGCTTTGGGCGAGCAACAGGTCTCGCATGTCGGGACTGGATTCAGAAATTCCGAGCAAACCGGACTGTGTGTTGATCATCTTGTTGAAACCGTCCACGTCCATGTTCTGGGTGCGCACCAGATAGTCCACAAGGCCAGGATCAAGGTCCCCTGAACGATTGCTCATCGGCAGGCCTGAGCTCGGCGTAAAGCCCATGCTGGTATCAATCGGCTTGCCATCGTGTACAGCGGTCAGGCTGGCGCCATTGCCCAGATGCGCGAGTATGACCTTGCCACCAGCGGCCGTTTTTCCGGCCACACGCCCCAGTTCTGTCATCAGGTACTCACAGGAAAGTCCGTGAAACCCATAACGACGTATCCCCAGCATCGCGTATCGCCGGGGTATCGATAGCCATTGCGCAACCCGTGGCAGATCATGATGGAATGCGGTATCGAAAGAGGCGACCTGCAGCAGTGCGGGGTACCTTGATCTGAATGCCTCAATCAGTGCGATCTCGCCGGGTAAATGTTCCGGACACAACGCGATGTTGCTCTGCAGTTCGGCAAGCAGATCGGTGGATACAATCGATGGTTGTGCGTGCTGCATGCCATGTACCACGCGATGTCCGACGGCCTGCAGACCGACGAATGCAGACTGGCTTTCCAGCCATTGGAGCAGATAGACAACTACCGCCGGGTAATCTGACACACCCAGTGGGTGACTCCCTGATGAACCCTTGGCGGTTTTGTTGAATCTCAGCGTTGTACCAGCGCGACCGATGCGCTCGATCTGACCATGCAGTGTTCGCCGGAGTCTGTCGGCGGTGCGGGAGTGCTCGGCTACCTGGAAGAATGCAAAGCGGATACTCGATGAACCAGCATTCATGGCGAGTATCACCGGTTCGGCAGGTGGAATGGATGCCGCGCTGGTCACCTGCAGCGGGTATCCGCGTAGATCGCGGTCTTCTCGGCAATACGTCCTAACAACGAATGCCACGCCTTCACAAACGTCCCCACACCATCGGACTGCAGCTGCTGCGCCAGGGAGTCGATATCGACACCGGCTACCTTGAACCTTTCCAGACAAGTCAATGCGTGGTTTTTATCTGCAGACATGACAACGATGGCGTTCTTGTTGCAAGCCAGGGCCTGCAGGGTTTTTTCGGGTAGTGTGTTGATGGTATCGGGTGCCACCAGCGCATCGACATAACGGGTTGGTGACGTGTCCGGATCCTTGTTTCCCGTGCTGGCCCAAAGCAGGCGTTGTGGTTTGGCGCCAGCGTTGGCCAGCCGTTGCCAACGTGCAGAGGCCAGCAGTTCGCGATACTCGGCGTAAACTCTGTGGGCCATGCTGATGCCTAGCTGGCCACGCAGTTCGGGTGGCAGCTGGTCTGCGGCGGCGAGATCCCAGCGGCTGACAAAGATTGAGGCGACGGAAGCAACGCGCAGATCAAAGCCCGCCACCAGACGCCGTTCGAGGGCACGCAGATAGGCTTCAGCTGCGGCCTGATAGTGTGCCAGCGAAAACAGCAGCGTGACGTTGACTGGAATGCCTGCGTAGATGGACGATTCAATGGCACCGATGCCTGCAGGGGTGCCAGGGATCTTGACCATCAGATTCGGTCGGTGCGCGAGGAGGTGGATCTGGCGGGCCGCCTCAAAGCTACCCCAGGCGTCATTGGCAAACAGTGGTGAGATCTCCATCGAGACCCAGCCCTCGAGACCATCGCTGGCGTCGAACAGAGCACGGAAGAGATCGGCGGCCCGGCGCAGATCTCCCAAAGCGATCTGTTTGAATATCGCCTCGTTGGAAACACCTGCGTTGTGCCACATACGAATCTCTCCATCGTATGCGGAAGAGCCTGCGATGGCGGCGTCGAAAATGCTCGGGTTCGAAGTGAGCCCGGTGACGGAAAACTTTTTCGTGTAGCGAAGCAGCGCACCGCTATCCAGCAGTTCACGGTTGATGTTGTCCAGCCACAGCCGCTGGCCAAGTGCGTGCAATTCGCTGGTACCCATAGCCAGTTGACTCCTGAAGAGGTCGTAGATTTTTAAGATTTTGCAATCGAAGCATGCCGATGAGAGCCCCGCACACGTCGGCGCGTCTGTGCGCTGGCGCGCTTGACGACCTGGGGAATCGATAGACCTGCCTGTGCGCCCCGCGTGTCTGTCAGCGTACAGAAGCGCACCGCGCCGCCCGCTTACGCTTGGCTCGGAATCGGGGAGTTCGAAACAAACGTTTTGAAGCGTGTCGTCCTGCGCATCCGCATGGCTCCGGAATCACAGCGTTGATGGTGGTCCTTCGGCCTGGTCAGAGCGGCGGGGTGTGTTCAGACGTTAACCGTTCAGACGTTAACCAACAGGAGAGAACACGTGCTGCGTAATACCAAGGATCTGGAGGAATTCACGCTGGGTGCCAATGATGGTGCTATCGGCAAGATCTCAGACTTTTACTTCGATGATGCCAAATGGGTCATCCGCTATCTCATAGTCGATACCGGTAGCTGGCTGTCGAGCCGAAAGGTACTGATCTCGCCCATGGCGATCGGCAAGCCCGAATGGTGGGGCGAGAGAACTCTCCCGGTGGATCTCACCCGGGCCCAGGTCGAGGCAAGTCCCGATACGGACACCGAGCAGCCGGTCAGTCGGCAGCAGGAAAGAGCTGTCCTCTCCCATTATGGTTACCCTTATTACTGGGGTGGCACGGGTCTCTGGGGCGGTGGGCTCTATCCCTATACCAGCATCCCAGGGCTCGTTGGCTTCGGAACGACACCTGCCCCCTTCGGCCAGGCGGACCACGATGATCACGAACCAGAAGCAAACAGCCACCAGGATGATCCCCATCTACGCAGCTGCCACGAAGTGATTGGTTATCACATTCATGCCAGCGACGGCGAAGTCGGTCATGTACAGGGCTTCCTGGTTGATGAAAACACTTGGGCGGTCCGTTACGTGATCGTCAACACGGGCAGTTGGTGGCGAGGGCACGAAGTGTTGATTGCTCCCGGCTGGATCAAGGCTGTCGAGTGGTCCGACAACACCGTTGCTGTCGACATGACCCGACAAGCGTTAATGGACGCACCGGCCTATGATTCAACGACGTCTTTTGGTCGTACCGATGAAACAAGCGTACACCAGCATCATGGCCGTACCGGCTACTGGGCCGAGGAGAGCCGCCGCGGGTAGCCAACTCGAAATTCGCGGAGGGGGTGCTGTTGTGACGGGTAAAAGGTGACAAGCGTATGAAACAGGCTGATATCGGTGTCATAGGACTTGCGGTCATGGGACGCAACATCGCACTCAATCTGGCTGACCATGGGTTCACAGTGGCAGTACACAACCGGTCACCCGGTCGCATCGATCAATTGATTGCGCAGAATCCGGACAAGCTCCTCGTCAGTTGCCCAAGCCTTGCGGTCTTCACGCAAGCACTGCAAAGGCCGCGTGTCTGCCTGCTCATGATTCAGGCAGGTGCTGCGGTGGATTCGCAGATTGCTCAGCTGTTGCCGCTACTCGAGGCAGGAGACATCGTGATCGATGGCGGGAACTCGCTGTGGGAGGACTCGAACCGCAGGCTTGTCGAACTTGAAGCACGTGGCTTGCGCTTTATCGGCATGGGCATATCGGGCGGCGAAGAGGGTGCGCGTTACGGACCTTCGCTGATGCCATCGGGCTCGGTGAGCGCCTGGCCGGTGGTACGCAACATGTTCCAGGCCATCGCTGCGAAGGTGGACGGCGTCGCCTGTTGCGCGTGGATCGGTGACGGTGGAGCCGGTCACTACGTGAAGATGGTGCACAACGGCATCGAATACGGCGACATGCAGCTGATCGGCGAGGCCTATCAACTGCTTCGCGAAGGTCTCGGTCAGACGCCAACCGATCTGGCCCGGACCTTCCGCCAATGGAATGATGGGCCGCTGGGCTCATACCTCATCGAAATTACCGCCGATATTCTTGCCACTCAAAATGCCGATGGGACACTGTTCATCGACAATATTCTCGACAGCAGTGGTCAGAAAGGAACCGGCAAGTGGACCGCGATCAGTGCCATCGATCTTGCCGTGCCATTAACTTTGATAGCTGAAGCCGTCAGCAGTCGCTTTCTGTCGGCGTTGAAAGCACAACGCACGAGTGCCGCTCGAATCCTCGTCAAAGCTGGTGTGGCGAACACAGAAGAGGCGCCGGCAGCCATGACCGGAGCAATCGAGTCGGCCCTCTACTGCTCAAAAATTGTGTCCTATGCGCAGGGTTTCATGCTGCTGCACGCAGCCGCAGAAAAGTACGGGTGGAAACTCGAGTTTGGCGATATCGCGCTGTTCTGGCGTGGTGGATGCATCATCCGCAGCCGGTTTCTGGACCAGATCAAGGCGGCATACACGCGTAATCCCGCCCTTGATAATCTCCTGGTCGATGAGTTTTTTGTGCGTGAATTTGCACACCATGCCAGCGGCTGGCGGCGAGCGACGATGTTTGGTATCGGTCGTGGCATTCCATTGCCTGCGTTTACTGCGGCCCTTTCGTTTCTGGATGGATATCGGTCTGCGCAACTGCCGGCCAATCTTTTGCAGGCCCAACGAGATTACTTCGGCGCGCACACGTATCAGCGTCTGGATGCACCAGCAGACCGGTACTTTCATTTTGACTGGACCGGATCGCGAACGGAGCACAGTGTCGATGACTGACGCCTGTACCTGCGTCATTTTTGGCGCCACGGGTAACCTCGCTTCAATCAAGTTGTTGCCAGCTTTGTATCACCTTGATCGCGCCAAGCAGCTGCATGCCGATGTGCGGATCCTGTGTTGCGGTCGCGCGGACCATAGTCAGACGCAATGGTGCGAAACCGTTCGCGGCTGGGTGGGTGCAAAGGCCCGGGGTGGCCTGGACGCGGTGGTATTCGAACGATTTGCCAGGCGGCTGCGCTACTTTCGTGGCGATCTGCATGACACAGCCATGTATACCGCGCTCAAGGCCCAACTCGGCGAGGCGCCGATGGCCAATGTAGCGTTCTACATGTCGGTCGGCCCCGCGGAATTCGGCCCGATCACAGAACACCTCAGTCAGCAGGGTTTGTTGTCAGAGGAGTTTGGCTGGCGCCGCATCGTCGTTGAGAAACCATTTGGCTACGATCTGCTCAGCGCCCAGGATCTGCAGCGAAAGATCAGTCGCCATGTGGCCGAATCGCAGATCTATCGCATCGATCACTACCTCGGCAAGGCGACGGTGCAGAACGTGCTCGTGTTCCGCTTCGCGAATCTGATGATGGAGCCGCTGTGGAATCGTAATCATATCGATCATGTGCAGATCACCCATGCCGAGACGCTGGGCGTGGGTTCGCGCGGCGGTTTTTATGACGGCACTGGTGCACTGCGCGACATGATTCAGAGTCATCTGCTGCAACTTCTGACGCTGGTGGCCATGGAGCCACCGGCGGCGATGGAAGCGGAATCGCTGCGTGACGAAAAAGTGAAGGTGCTCAAATCGGTCCGGCAGATTCCCCGCAGTGCCGTTCATTCTCAGGCGTTTCGTGCGCAGTATGGTGCCGGCGAGATTGATGGCGAACGTATACCCGGCTATCTGGATGAAACCAAGGTGGCGGCGTCGAGCGTCACGGAAACTTATGCAGCGCTCAAGGTCTACGTAGATAACTGGCGCTGGCGAGGTGTTCCGTTTTATCTGCGTACCGGCAAACGAATGGCCGAAGCGCGGTCGATGGTATCGATCTGCTTCAAGCATCCACCCCTGCAGTTCTTTCGCGGCACACATGTCGATCGGCTGCATTCGAACTGGATCATCCTTGGCATTCAACCCGAGGAATTACTGCGCGTCGAGATTACCGCCAAGGAACCGGGGCTCGAGATGCGTACCCGTCAGTTGTCGCTCGACGCACACTTTCGCGCGAGTGAGGACGAACAGACCGAAGCCTACGAAGATCTTCTGCTCGACGTGATACGCGGCGACAGTTCACTGTTTCTGCGCTATGACGAAGTCGAATATGCATGGCGAGTGGTAGACCCGGTACTGTCAGTCTGGTCCAGCGAAACCGACTATGTGCCGATCTACCCGGCCGGCACCTGGGGGCCGCGAGAATCGCGACGCATCTTCGATCGGGAGGAGCATCGCTGGCGACACTCACTGGAGCCGCAGTCGCCCGAAGACTAGCCGGGACTATGCTGCAATGGCTGACGGGCGGCTGACAGGCGGCTGAGATGAGGCAGAGATGAGAGGAGTCGGTATGTCGCTGCAATGGCAGAGTTTTGATCAGGTGGACGATCTGAATGAAGCAGCAGTCGCATACATCCTCGCCTGTGCACGAGTTGCGATGACGCGCCAGCAGCGCTTTCGGCTGGTGATGGCAGGCGGACGATCACCAGCAGTTGTGTACAGAATGCTCCGCGACGCAGAAGTGGATTGGTCGTGCTGGCATATCTACTTTTCCGATGAGCGTTGCGTCGCCTTTAACGATCCGCGGTCCAATAGCAGGATGGCAAGAGATTGCCTGCTGGATCACGTGCCGATTCCGCATGCGCAAATACATGTCATTCCGACCGGGCTTGGAGTGGATGACGCTGCTGTGAGTTACGGTGCGCTGGTGCAGAAGCACACGCCTTTCGACCTCGTGTTGCTCGGTGTTGGCGAGGATGGTCACACAGCGAGTTTGTTTCCCGGGCAGGCCATCAACCTGGACGCGTGGGCGATTGCCGTTCATTCAGCCCCCAAACCTCCGGCATCGCGAGTCAGTCTGAGCGTACGCGCACTGCGTGCGACTGCCGATGTGCTGGTGATGGCCAGCGGGGAAGACAAACGCGACGCCCTCGAATCATGGCGGAGGGGGGATCCACTACCGATTCAGACAGTAACTTCGGGGTTACAAGGCGCAGTCATGACGGCCTTGCCAACGCGCCGATGAACGGCGCCGAAGTGTCCGCCCCATGGGTTAGAGGTTCTTTCGAATACGCTTTCCATCGTGAGCATCTAACGTTACGTGAGCATCTAACGTCAAAAGGAGGACTAACAAGGAAAGTGCCGAGAATTGCAGCGCAAAGCGGATTGCATGGCCGAGTTCCCAGTCTGCACGCAGTGTTGCCCAGTTCTCGGAGAGAATCGGCAATGTCATCGCCTGGAACCCAGCGTTTGCCGGAGCTACCAAACCAAAAAATACAACTGGAAAGGCGAGAAGCAACAGGGCGAGTGCTCCTAAAGGTAACCACAGACTCCGACCAGCCTTACGCCCAAAAAACGCCAGCATGGCGGTCGAGAGAATCGTTGCAGGTTCCAGCAGGCCGCCGATATTCGGTGGACCCCACTGACCATACAGAGACTTCTGGAGCGCGACGTACATTGCGCCTTGGTACTGCATTTTCGCCGGCATTTCGAGCACGTGCGCGAATGCCATGCCAGTGAGTAGCGCCAGCAGCAAGACGGTGAAGGTTCGGAATAGTGCTATCGGCATAGTGGATGTCCACAGACAATCAGCGCATCAACCAGAACGCCTGACAGACCGTTTTTGTCGTCTCGCGTGATTGAGGAAAAAATCAACCGAGAACCGGTGTCGGCGGTCCAACGCCCATGAGTTGAATCGACGGGTGCGCCTGCGTCCGGCAGGTTATCCACGACGACGTCATCATTGGCGACGACATGGATGCGGTCCTTTGTTATGCCGCATTGAAGCAGCAACTTCACAAATTGCTCAGTGCGAGCCACGTCCGGTGACAGGAAGCAGATCCGGTTCATTCGACCGCCCCGCCTACTCCACCGAGAAACCGGGCAATGATCACCAGCAAGATGATGAGGCCCATGGTTGTAGCGGCAAGAATCATCGCGTTTCTGAGTGGCACAAACTGTTTGGTTGGCATGAAAATGCTCCGAGGTCACCTTTCGAAGGAAGGCGAGTGAACGCGAGCTTAAAAGGACGTTGGTGATTTCGTCTGTTGGATGGCGCACCAGCGGCCTGGCTTCCGGATTGATGGGAAGCGGGGACCTGAAATACAAGTCGAAGAAACCAGGAAGCTAAGCCGTGCACAGGGAGTGCACGAGCAGATCCTTCGAGTGAACGGGCAGCCGGTCTTGCTGAGCAACGCGATCATCTTAATCTGAAGGCGATGCTGTTGACCGAGCAGAAAGCGGCCAAGCTGATTGAACTGATCGAAGAGTTGCGGCGTGACTCGCCTGATGTCCGGGATCGTCTCGATTCTGGCGCAGCAGTCTTGAAAGAACCGTTGAGTCCGGAAGTGGTACTCGCAGCGCTGGAACAGCCTCCAAGTCAGGCGGCGAGCACTCAAGCGGATACCAACGTTCCTTGATCCGGCTCCGCCGGAGTCGTCAAACTCTAACCGGATGCGGGGCATCTCACCTGGATGCGGTGACCCGCCAGACCGTATTGCCTACGTCATCGGCGACGAGTAAAGCGCCGGTCCGGTCCATTTCCACTCCTACTGGACGACCCCTTGCCTGATCGTTGTGATCGAGGAAGCCCGTCAAAACATCAATTGGCTCGCCGTTGGGGTGGCCGTTGCTAAAGGGAACGAAGATCACTTTGTAACCACTCAGCGGACGCCTGTTCCATGAACCGTGCTGCCCAACGAACATGCCGTCGACGAATGGCGCACCCAGCGCGCCGTTGGCATCACGCACCAGTCCGAGCGAAGCTGTGTGCGCGCCGAGCGCATAGTCCGGCGTGATCGCGCTGGAAACCAGATCTGCGCGATCAGGTTCAACACGCGCGTCAGCGTGTGCGCCGTAGAAGCTATATGGCCAACCGTAGAACCCGCCGTCTTGCACGCTGGTGAGAAAGTCTGGTACCAGGTCACCGCCGATTTCGTAACGTTCATTCACCACGACCCACAGTTGTGATGCGTCAGATGACCAGGCGAGACCATTCGGGTTGCGAAGTCCGGCAGCAAAAATGCGGTGTGCGCCGGTACGGGTGTCGACCTCCCAGATCGCGGCGCGTCCTGGCTCGACGCTCATGCCACGCTCGGCGACATTGCTGTTTGAACCGACGGTCACATAGAGGCGCTCGCCGTCTTCGCTGGCGAGAATATTCTTGGTCCAGTGGTGATTGATCGTGCCTGCCGGCAGAGTGATCAGTCGTCGTCCAGGACTTGCAATGTGGGTTTCGCCGGTGTGGTACGGAAATATCAGCACAGCGTCCGTCACCGCAACAAATAGCTCGTCACCGATGACGGCCATACCAAAGGGAGAATTCAGCCCTTCAAGCAAGGCATATCGTTGGTCGGCGATGCCGTCGGCGTCTGTATCGCGCAGCAGAGTGATTCGGTTGGCGCTTGGGGTTGCTGCACCGGCAGCGCGCAAGGCCACACCCATGAGCCATCCTCGTAACCCGACTGCATCATCGGGCCGCTCTGGCGCATTTGTCTCCGCGACCAGAACATCGCCTGATGGCAAAGCGTGTAGCCAGCGCGGATGGTCGAGGTCAGTGGCAAAAGCGTTGACCGTCAGTCCTTGTGCCGGGTGTGGCACTTCACCAGATAACCAGCCAACGGCGCGTGCGATCTGGATTGTTGGAATCAACTCTTGACGTGGTGATGGCAGTGCGGGACGAGGACCGAAGTCCGCACCGGGCGGTAATCGGCTCGTGTCGGCGCAGCTGACCATCGAAATTCCGCAACCGATAACCACTGCGCGCCACAGCAGAGTCACTTTTTCGGCCGTCGACGTTTACAGTCGTCCAGTCAACAGCAGCAGGAGAGCGATGATAAGAATCAGGCCTAGTCCGCCGCTGGGCGCATATCCCCAGCTTCTGCTGTGCGGCCAGGCCGGGAATGATCCGACGAGCAGCAATGCAACAACAATCACGATGATGGTTCCGATGCCCATGGTAGCAATCTCCACTGCGGCGCGAGTGAGTCGCGCCATTTAGACAGTGTGTGTGCATCGCAGCCGATCATCGGTGCGTTGGCGCACCCTTGTGTTTGATTGTCAGAGGATCAGGGCATCGGTGCAGTTATCAACATGTCCACCTGCGGTGTGGTAAACAAGGGCGGCTGTAAAGGTGCAGACATACGCTTTTCGTGGGGGGCTCCCCATGGTCTGCACTTCTGGATAACGTCGTGACCATCGTCGCCCTTAACGACCGCTTTTGTCGTCGCGCGTTATCCAGGAAAAAATCACCCGAGAACCGGTGTCGGCGGTTCAACGCCCATGAGTTGAATCGACGGGTCAGCCTGCCGAATCGCGAATTGGATTTCATCAACTCTGCCGGGTGGAAGATCCGCCATGACCAGGAGCTGGCCAGCCGCAATGGCGTCCTTGAATTCATTCAGACTGGAATTCGTGAAGCCCGCTCCAGCAATGCCCGACCCAAGGCCACCAAGTCCTGCCGCGGCGAGCGTGGAGACGAGTATCGCGCCACCACCAAGCACCACACCGGCGGGCGGAAACGCAACGGCCGTCAAACCGGCGAGTAATCCGACGACGCTACCGATAGACACGCCTCGCACGTAGGCGGGTAGAAAGTCATTGGACTCCGCTCCGGCGTCCGGCAGATTATCCGCCACGACGTCATCATTGGCGACCACATGGATGTGGGCCTTTGTTATGCCGCATTGAAGCAGCAACTTCACAAATCGCTCGGTGTGAGCCACGTCCGGTGACAGGAAACAGATACGGTTCATTCGAACACCCCGCCGAGTCCACCGAGAAACCGGGCAGTGATCACCAGCAAAATGATGAGGCCCATGGTTGTAGCGGCAAGAATCATCGCGTTTCTGAGTGTCACGAGTTGTTTGGTCGGCATGAAAATCCCCTGAGGTCCACCTTCGAATGAAGGCAAGTGATCAGGAGCGTACAAGGACGTTGGTGATTTCGTCTGTTGGATAGCGCACCAGCGGCCTGGCTTCCCGAGTGATCGGAGGGAGGACCTGAAATGCAAGTGAAAGAAAACCCGTCTGCATGATTGCTCAAGCAGACGAGTTAAGACTGGGTTTGTGCCAAGCCTGTATCCCTGGGGGGGAGAGGGAGAAGGGAGGCTTCTATTCGACTGGCGAACCGCACAAACCCAGAACGCTATCTTCGCTGCGTCAGCTAACGGCAACTGTACGCTGACACACCAACTGGCGATTATTTGCAGCACCTCTCTCTGTGAGGAGTCAGCGAAGAGTCGCCGAAGTCTGTGTGCTACTGGACAGAGCACCGTGCGCAGAAGGATCACTCTCATGCCGTAATGCCCAAAGTCCAAAGTCCAAAGTCCAAAGTCCAAAGTCCAAAGTCCAAAGAAAAGGTGAAAGCTATGAAGATCGAATTACCACTGTATGTCCTGGCGATTGCGCTCGGGATGGGTCTGGGTGGATGCGACAAGACCGTCAGCACATCGGATTCGTCGAAGTTGAATGATGAGGCTGTCGTGTCCAATGATGGCGAATCCTGCAAGGCGCTGTCCGGTAACGCCAAAGATATTTGTGATAAGGAGGCAGATGGGCGCAAGTGGGTCAACGCTGCCGAATTTGCAGCCAGGAATGAACCTTCGGCGCAGCATACCTATGAACTGCGCATTGCCAGAGCCGATGCAGAGATAGCTGTTGCCAAGGAGCGATGCGATGACTTGTCCGGTAACCCGGAAGACGTTTGTCGGCAGGAAGCTGAGCGTGTGTTCGACGTTGCCAAGGCCGATGCCACACTGCAGATGAAGCTGACTGATGCCAGTGCGACGGCCCGGGAAACTACCAACGAAGCAATTGAACAGGAGGCTGTTACCTCGGAAGACGCACGCGAAGAAGCTGCGGATGTGAAACACGATGCAGCGCTGAGTGTCGCCAAAGAACAATGTGACCGCTTTGCCAACGAAGAGCGTCGGGATTGCATCAATACGGCAGAGGCAACTTACGCAAAAAACTGAGGACGTCGAGGGTGCATGTGCAGAACAGGTTCGAGCGTGATTGCACCGGTGTCCCCAAGTGGGGACTCTCGACGTTCATCTCGCGCTTGTCTTGCGTGTGTTTAGAGGTTCGATCTGATGGAGTCCCAGACCAGAGCCTCGAATTCTTCGGCGGTCAGGATACCTTTGTCGACCACGATCTGCTTCGTCGATTTGTTCTGTGCAATCGCCTCCACGACGAGAGCGTTGACCCGATCATAACCGAGTAGAGGATTGAGAATCGTGGCGAGCGCGCCACTCATCTCAAAGTGACGATAGCAGTTGGCGATATTGGCTGTGATGCCGACGATGCACCTGTTCACCAACTGGTCGCAGGCGCGATCCATGAGCTGCATCGCCTTGACGAGGTTGAGACCGAGCACCGGCATATGAGTATTGAGTTCCAGTTGTCCGGCCGCCGAAGCCAGTTGCACCACATGGTCATGCCCCATGATCTGCAGCATGGCCATGTTCGTTGCTTCGACGATACTGGGGTTGATCTTGCCAGGCATGATGGACGAACCAGGTTCGACCGCAGGCAGGTCAATTTCGGCCAGGCCCGTGTTTGGTCCCGAGCATAGTAGCCGCAGGTCGTTGCAGATCTTGCCGATGTCCTGAGCAGTCAGGCGCAGAGCACTGGAAAGCCCCGCCTGGTCCGTCAGGAACTGGGTCATTTCGATGCCATTTTGCGCGATGCGAAACGGTATGCCAGAAAGCGCTGAGAGATCGGCAATGATCGATGCGCGGAACTCAGGCTTGGTATTTATCCCGGTACCAATTGCGTTGCCACCTTCGCCCAGTTCCAGATTGGTTTCCACCGCACGCTCTATTCTCACGACGTCTTTCCGAAGCGCATGTGCCCAAGCGGAGAACGCTTGTCCGAGAGTCATCGGTACCGCGTCCTGAAGATGAGTTCGCCCACTCTTGACGACATTTCTGAACTCGAGCGCCTTCGCCTCCAGTGCGGTGATCAGCAACCCGATGCTGCGTAGCGTCGACTTGCTCAACAACACAGCGGCAATGCGTATTGCGGATGGAAACGTGCTGTTCGAAGACTGTCCCATGTTCACGTCATCGTTGGGATGTACTGGAAGGCGCTCACCGCGTCGTTGGCCGAGTGCTTCGTTAGCCAGATTGGCAATCACCTCGTTGAGATTCATGTTTGACGAGGTGCCACTGCCGGCCTGAAAGATGTCGATGGGAAACTGGTCATCGAACCGCCCTGACAAAATACTTACACAGGCCGCATCGATGACTTTCGCCTTTTGATCATCGAGGAGTCCGAGCGAGTGATTCGCGCGCGCGCAGGCACGCTTCAGCAATGCCATGGCATGAATGATCTCGATCGGCACAACCTCGCCGCCCGCATTGAAGTTGCTGAGGGATCGCACGGTATGTATGCCATACAGAGCGTCTGCCGGAACCTCTCGCTCACCGAGTGAATCGTGCTCGTGCCGGGTACTCATCTGGTCACCTCCTTTCCAGCCCGGACTAGTCCGGGCCGTATTTCCTGTCGATCAGCAGCTGCAGCAGAAATATCCTTGAATAGTGTGTAACAGGATCGCGGCTTTGGCTTCATATGCCTGGTTGGTGCGTAACCATACAGACCGCAGAGGCGGGCTTCCGCACAGTGGCTCTCCATACGATTTCAGGAGAGTGTAATGAAAGCTCTGGCTGCCGCCATCCAGTCTCAGTCCCCGATCAGCGTCGTGCCACTTCACGTTCTGCCCGCGCTACCTTACAGCTACACAGCACTGGAGCCATGTATCGACTCCCGTACCATGACACTCCATCACGACGAACACCACGCTGGATACGTGGACAAACTGAATGAGTTGCTGGCGCCGTATCCGGTTTTACGCAAACGGACCGCGCATTGGTTACTCGAAAATCCGCAATCGATTCCGCAGTCTATTCGAACTGCAGCCTTGAATAATGCCGGCGGACACGTCAATCACTGTCTGTTCTGGCAGTCCATGTCTGCGCCGGGTGGAGTGGGTCTGTCCGGTTCTCTGGCCGGTGCCGTCAATGACCAGTTTGGCAGCCTGGAAGAATTCAAGAAGCGATTCGAAGCCGCCGGAATCAGTCACTTTGCAACGGGCTGGGTCTGGCTGGTGGTTGACGTTGACAAGCACTCAAACGGAAAAAACGGATCAGTGCTGCGCATAGTCGCCACAGCAGGACATGACAATCCATTGCAGCAAGGACTCTATCCCTTGTTGGTCAACGATGTCTGGGAGCATGCCTACTATCTGAAACACGAAAACAGGCGGCCGGCGTATCTTAAAAACTGGTGGGCTGTAGCCAACTGGAGTAACGCCATGGATCGTTTTTCCCGTTCCGACAACCCGGCTGGCGCCCCTTCTGAAGACAACTTTCCGATGAGCCAATCATGAGCATGGAAGCGGAATCGCAAAGCACTGCCAATCGCCGAAATCAGGCCAGCCTGCACATTGAGCAGGGCGCCGTCACCAAGGGATATGACGCCGATCTCGGCGTGGTGCTGACGATGCTGAACGACTCTCTGGCCACCGAAATCGTCTGTGTGCTGCGCTACCGTCGTCACCACTTCATGGCGCGCGGGATTCACTCGCAGGCCGTGGCCGCAGAATTTCTGGCGCACTCCAATGAAGAACTCGGGCATGCCGATCTGCTCTCGCAACGTATCGTTCAGTTGGGTGGTGAGCCGGACTTTTATCCAGGCAAGCTGCTCGGACGCAGTCATGCAGGCTACGTTGAGTGTGTCACCTTGTCAGAGATGATCCGGGAGAACCTGGTGGCTGAGCGGGTTGCAATTGACAGCTATCGTGAATTCATCAGCCTTCTGGGTCGTCACGATCCGACCACCCGGCGGCTGCTGGAATCGATACTGGCCGTGGAGGAGGAACACGCCAATGACCTGGCGGATCTGTTGCTTGCCGTGCCTGTACCTGAGTAGTACCTGAGTAGTTCCCACGTAGTACGCGTCTCGTAGTACGAAGGACTTTCCGTCTGTTCAGTTGTTGCGGATACGACACCGATGTGCGACCAGCAAGAGGAGCAGACGCGCCTGCTCCAACTTGTCAACAGAGTTCTTTGTTTCACCGGTGGTCGTCTGCAGGCGCGCGGCCATGCGCTGCGAAAACGGTCGACGCGCGCTGATATGGGGACGTTCGCAGAGACCTCGTCTCCTGCGCTTAATCCTCCAGACGGAAGCCAATCTTGATGGTGGTTTGCCAGAACGCTATTTTTTCGTTCTCCATGTGGCCCCGGCTGTCGATGACTTCGAACCAATCCATGTGTTTGATGGTTCTTGCAGCCTTGGCGATGGCGTTGCGCACGGCCTGATCGCTGCTGTCGGTTGAGCTGCCAGTAATCTCGATGCTCTTGTAGACGTGTTCGGACATGAAAAATTCCTGTGTTGGGAGTTGAGCCGAGCTGAATCGAAGGGCTCCCGGGAAAGATGCGCGACCGATGCAGACATCTCTGTACGGTGGCTCACACTCGCCGCTATCCCTCTTGCCGAGGTGTAGCGCCGGGGAGAGGGATCGGATGTGCGTGCACTTGTCGACGGTGCGTTTGCGTACAGACGTCCATGCGCCGCACCGGCAGGCTGGCCACTGCTGGATTACACGCCCAAAGGAAAAACACCATGATGAATTCCCCAGAGTTACCCTCCAAACGAATCCGACTACGCGGCTTTACGCTGTTGGCCGCTGCCACATTGATGCTGACCGCCTGTGCGTCGGCGCCACAACCTCCGACTGTTGAACTCGAAGCTGCGCAGGCCGCCATCGGCAATGCAGAACTTGCCAATGCAGGGCGTTTCGCGTCGGCTGAGCTGGCAGATGCCCGAGAGCGACTCTCACGCGCCAACAGCGCCGCGTCAAACGAACAGATGATTGCCGCCAGGCGATTGGCGAATGAGTCGAAGCTTGCGGCGGAGCTGGCGCTGGCTCGTACCGAGACTGCCAAGGCAGTTGCGATCAATACCGAATTGTCACAAGGCGCCGATGCACTCTCCGAAGAAATGCAGCGCGCAGGAGATCAACGATGAGTACGACAACCCCCATGCACTTCAAAATCTCCGCGCTGACTGCAGCGCTGGTAGTGAGTTCAATACTGGCCGGGTGCGCCACTACACCACACAGTCCCGCAGGCGCTGCCGAGGTGCGGTCCAAACTTACTCTCCTGCAATCAAGCTCCGATCTTTCGACTCGCGCGCCGGTTGCACTGAAAAAAGCGGAAACTGCGGTGTTACTCGCTGAGCAACCTGAGGGCAAGAAGGATCTGGATCTTGGGCCACACCGTGTTTACATGGCGGATCAGGCCGTGGAAATTGCCATCGCCAAAGCCAAGACAAGATATGCCGAGGACCAGCGAGCAGGGCTTAGTGAAGCACGCGGCAAGGCGCGCCTTGATGCACGAACCCGTGAAGCCGATCAGGCCAGGGACGCAGCCGAGCTTGCCCGCAGTGATGCAGACATCGCCAAGGTTGATGCTGACAATGCACGCAGTGAAGCGGACATGGCGCGGGATGATGCAGCGCTGATTCAAAGTGAGGCCGACCAGAACCGTGTAAATGCGGATGCAGCAGCCGAACAGGCTGCGGTGGCTGCCGCAGAACTGCAACGTCAGATTGACACGCTCAAAGCCGAAGCAACCGAACGGGGTCTGGTGCTCACACTGGGTGACCTGCTGTTTGCCTTTGATAGTTCAGAGCTGAAATCAGGCGGTACGATCACACTCGATCGGCTGGTGACGTTCCTTAATCAGTATCCCGAGCGCCGGGTGGCAATCGAGGGTCACACCGACAACGTTGGCAGTAACGACTATAACCAGCAACTGTCGCAGCGTCGGGCGGAATCGGTCAGCCGGTATCTGCAAAACAAGGGTATCGCGATCGCACGGCTGGATGCCAAAGGCATGGGTAAAGACGCTCCATTGGTCAGCAACGACAGCGAATCGGGTCGTCAACAGAATCGTCGTGTTGAGCTGATCATCGACAACCCTCCAATTGCAGCGATAAACACTCCACTGCAGTGACAGGCAGCAGACAGCGAGCCCTTCAAGGCACGCTGTCTGCACCATCTGAGCAACCGCGACGTAGCATCCCTGTCATCCTCAAACCGTCCGAATCACGAGAAGTTCACATGACAACCTGTCAAACCACTTCGTCCGCAAGCGATGGGTCGGCAAACACGCTGGGTCAGGGAATCGAACGCGCTGCAGCCGGTGTCCATGAGGCCATTGAAGTGCTTTCAGGGCTCGCCACGCCGCTGGTCGCACAACTGGTGGCCAACGCGCACCTGGCGGTTGACAAGGCTTCTGGTCTGGCAACTTCTGCCGCACAAGTGCTTGGTGTGGAGAACGATGCGTTCAAGGACGCTCAGCTCAAACTGGCCGACTCGGCCCGTCTGCACGTTCAGCAGCATCCGCTGGCTTCATTAAGCCTCGCTCTGGCAGCTGGTTTTGTTGTTGATCGCTTGTTGTTGCAAGGCGTCAAGCTGAACGGCGCATAGCAGGCAGCACGGGACACTGCATGGACAGACTACTGCCCGACTTCGAGCAACGAACCCAGCCGGTAATTCCGGAAAGCGAGTTTGTGTTGCGTCTGGCGCAAAGTGGGCTGATCGCTTTTGCACTCATCATCCTGTCCCTCGGCTTTGGCATGGCGGGTTATTGCTTCCTGGAGCATCTGAGCTTGATTGACGCTTTCCTGAACGCATCGATGCTGCTGGGCGGAATGGGCCCCGTGAACATCCCTGTTACAGCGTCCGGGAAGCTGTTCGCCGGACTGTTTGCGCTCTATTCGGGTCTGGTGTTTATTTTTGTAGCGGGGATCATCTTTGCGCCCGTTGCCCATCGGGTGCTCCACCGGTTCCACATGGACGCCAGCGAGCAGCGTGCGGACCAATGAATCGATGTTCGTGCTTCTTTTGGCAGATGGTCGTGCTGGTTGCTCTGGCGGTACCCGGCACCGCTCGTGCGACACCGTCCGAGAACGCCTATCTGGAAGGTTATGCGGCGGGTCTGCTGAAGCGAGATTTTGACACTGATTTTTCAGGCATCAAGGTTCGTCGTGGCGTGATGAAAGTACCGGTTGGTGGACTCTCGTCCAGCGATCGTATCGCCGTCCTGCAGTTGGTGGCGACGATCCCTGGTGTCTTTGAGGTGAAACCGACTGACGATACTCCAGAGGCGATGGTGGATGGGTCGGCATCCAGCGACGGACTGCGCATGACGGGTACTGCGGACACAGTCACCTTTGAGACCGGATCGCTGCCGATCGGTCATCTCTTCAAACCTTTGCTGGCAGATCCACGCTGGGCGCACTTTTCAGCGAGTTACCGGAACTACGTTGGCGACGAAATCGCTGGCAATAACAATGCGTCAGTGAGCTTTGGCGAAACGTTGCCTTTCTATCGTGGCAATCTCGGAGGGTCCACCATGCAATGGGAGGTTGGACTTCAGGCCGGTGTGTTCAGTGAATTCAATCTTGATGCCCCTTCATCCGACCTGATCAATTCAGATTTCATCGCTGCCGCCTATTCGAGTATTCGGCGTGGACCGGCGTCTGCGTTCCTCCGCCTCTACCATCAGAGTTCTCATCTGGGGGATGAATTTCTGCTGCAGACCAAACTGGAACGGGTGAATCTCAGCTTTGAAGGGGCCGACCTGCGATTCTCCTGGGAATTTCCTTATGGACTGCGGGTGTACGCAGGCGGCGGTGGAATTTTTCGCAAGAAACCCGAGACCCTGGACACCTGGTCCACGCAGTACGGCGCTGAGTTCCGAAGCCCCTGGCGCTTCGAGGCGATGGCGCTGCGACCGATCGCCGGTATCGACATACAGCAGCATCAACAGAACGGATGGAGCGCAGATGTTTCACTCAAAGCGGGCTTGCAGGTGGATAACGTGGTGACCTACGGGCGCACGCTGCAGTTTCTGCTCGAATATGCCAGCGGGAATTCACCGGCGGGTCAGTTCTACAAGAGCAAGGTCGAATACGTCGGCGTGGCTGCACATTACAACTACTGATCCTCCCTGAGGCAACATGCAGAACGCACTTCTGTTTTTCACTGGCCTCGCCGCCCTGATTGTCGGCGCAACACTGCTGGTAAGAGGGGCATCCGGTGTGGCGCTGTCTTTTGGCATCTCACCGTTAGTGGTTGGACTGACCATTGTTGCATTCGGGACGAGTGCTCCCGAAATGGGTGTCTCCATCAGCGCGGCGTTAGCCGGGCAAAGTGACCTCGCGGTTGGCAACGTCGTCGGTAGCAACATCTTCAACGTGTTGTTCATCCTGGGAATCAGTGCACTGATTATCCCGCTGGAGGTGAACCTGCAGATCATCAGACAGGAAGTCCCAGTCATGATCTTCGCCTCCGTCCTGTTACTTCTCATGAGTCTGGATGGAGGCATCGGAAAATTTGAAGGTGCCTTCCTCTTCGTGCTGCTCCTCGTCTATACGGTGGTTCTGGTCAGGCAATCACGACATCAATCGATAAACGAGGGTGTTTATCTCGTTGTCGAGCAGAAGCCTGCAAGCGAAAGTGCATGGGACAAAAAACTCCCGGTGCAACTGGCGCTCATCGCTACCGGGCTGATCGCGCTGGTCTGGGGATCAGAGAGTCTGGTGACCACAGCGGTCATCTTTGCGCAGCAACTTGGTGTGAGTGATCTTGTCATCGGATTGACGATCGTCGCCGCCGGTACTTCCATGCCGGAACTGGCTACGTCCATCACCGCCGCGCTCAAAGGTGAACGAGACATTGCCGTTGGCAACGTGATCGGCAGCAACACATTCAACATTCTGGGGTGTCTTGGTGCTACCGGGCTGATTTCGAGCGAACCTGGATTGTTGATCTCATCCGCCGTTCTTGGCTTTGACATCTGGGTCATGCTTGCAGTGGCGGTTGCATGCTTGCCGGTTTTCATGATCGGGCGAGAGATCTCACGCTGGAATGGCGTGGTATTTCTCGGTTATTACGGCGCGTATGTGGTCTATCTGATTCTTGCCAGTCAACAGCCGGACGCCCTGCCACAGTGGCGGTTTGCGATGCTGGGCCTGGTGATGCTGATCACGTTGACGACTATCCTGGCGATGCTGCTCTCCACACCTCGATCTGCACAGCACACGTGAAGACCCGCAGCTGAATCTGATGGACACGAGTACCGAATTCAAACGTCGTTGCCATGTCGGTACGTCATTCAGATCAATCGTGGTGCCTTTCTTCCCAACGCTGACCGCCTGACGCTTCTTGCGTTTCCCCAATGTTTAACGCACGAAGCTCTAACTGCTAAAAGCTTGTTCAGCGCGTGCTTAGAGCGATGGCGTACCGAATGAAAGGACCATGTCTGGTTATCGTGGTGCAGTCACGAGCCCGGAGATTTTCCATTCTGGCTGTTGCTGACGGGATGGAAAGATTCAACATGAATTGCCAACATCAGTTCCCACCAGTGGTTCCAGAGCCAGCAGAATTACCAACACTGTCTGCGCCGGCCCTCTCGAGGGTCGGGCTTGTTATCTTCGCCCTGGGTTTTTTGTTTGCTCAGTCTGCCATCGCCGATGAACAGTACGGACCAGTGGCAGGCGAGCAGGAAATCACGCTTTCCGGAACGGGGTCCAGTGACAGGAACCTCAACACCGGCAACTTTGGCATGAGTGGCGATCTGGGCTGGTATGCCAGCGACCAGTTTGTGTTCGGGGTTCGCCAAAGTCTGGTCTATGCGAACGTTGATCGCGCAAGCACAAAGGACGATTCCTGGAGCGGCGCCACCCGGGGTTATGTCGACTATCACTTCAGTGATACCGCCTTTCGTCCGTTTCTGGGAGCGAGTCTCGGCGGCATCTACGGTGATGGGATCAGTGGTTCGGGCTTCGCTGGCGTTGGGGCGGGAGCGAAGTACTACGTGCTCCCTAAAACATTCGTCCTCGGCAGGGCCGAGTACCACTGGTTCTTCCGTAAAACACGCCAGGTCGGTAACAACTTCGACGATGGCGCCTGGGCTTACACCATCGGTCTGGGTTACCACTTTTGAAAGCCCGGGACCACATTTGCCTGCAGTGGGCGAGACAACCTGGCCGCGCTTCGTCATTGAAAAAGCAACCCATCAGGAGATCCCATGAACCAGACCAGACCATTTCTGATTACCCCGTTGAAGGTGTCGAACATCATCGGTACCAACGTCATAGATTCTTATGGCGCAAAACTCGGTGACGTCAAGGAGATCGTCATTGATCCGCAGGCCGGGAAAGTCGCTTATGCCGTTATCTCCTTCGGGGGATTCATGGGCATGGGTAATAAGCTGTTCGCAGTCCCGTTCAGCGCGCTTCAATATGTGCCTCGTTCCAATGAATACACGGTGGACGCTTCGAGGGAGCAACTGAAGGAGGCGCCAGGTTTCGATGCCGATAATTGGCCGACGATGGCGGACGAACAATGGAACCGGGATCTGTACCAGCACTATGGTCGTGCGCCCTTTTGGGAGTAGCACGTGCAGTGCCGATTGCCTGGCCCCGTTCGGTGGACTGTATCGATGGTTGAGCTCATACAGCTTGCAGTCTGTTCGTTGCCGAACAGACTGGTCCACTGGAGCAATGTGAAGCTGATAGATTATCCGTTCACCATTGGTTGAACCGGCTCGCTCGTGATCGAGTGAGTCTGGAGAGCAGGGTCCATGCGTTGAAGACTTCATTACCACAGGATCAACGGTTCGCCACAGCACTAGCCTCAATCCTGGTGATCCTATTGATTATCGGGGCTGGATACTGGGCGTGGCAGCGAGCCAATGTGGCTCGGCAGGCCGTCCATGATTCCCTGGTCATCACCAGGGCTGGACAGACTCTGGATTCGGACTTGTTGATTGGCCAGCTCGGACTGAACGATTACCTCGCAGCAAGCGATGAATCGTTTGCAGCCGAATTTGCTCAGCGCAAGGACCGAATGAAAGCAAATCTGGCGGTATTGCAGAGCGCTCGTCTGAGTTTTGCGAGCCGCCGGCAGCTGGAGCAATTGGCCCCTGAATTACTTGAACGATGGAATGATATCGAGACCATCATTCGAGCGCGCGACAAGCAGGCGGCAGGCGTCGACCAGTTCATTGAGGCGCGGTTGCAGAAACTCAATTCAGACATGCCCAGAGTCCATGCCGGCATTCTTGACTTCCTGCTGGCTGAAACGGGGCGTCTGACATCGAGGGAGGCAGCGTTCGCATCGAGCATGGGCAATCTATCAACGGTCATGATCATCGTTGCGGGGTTGGCGCTGGTTCTGCTGGTGACTTTCAGCTGGTTGATCGCAAAAAGTGTGCGGAACCGTGTGCAACAGACGGTGCATCGGGACACTCAACGGCTGCTTGGCGAGCAAGAGGCTCTGAATGGTGAACTCGAGCTCAGCAATGCAAAGCTTCAAAGCAGTGAAGCAAATCTTGAAATTACGCTCAATTCGATGGGTGATGGTGTGCTGGTGACGGATGTAAATGCACGCATCACGCGTATCAATCCGGTTGCCGAGAAGCTTACCGGCTGGTTAGAGGCAGAAGCAGTTGGTCGCCCCATCAGCGAGATCTTTCGAATAATCAAGAAGGATACTCGCGAGGTTGCGGTGATTCCGGTGATGGCCACGCTTTCGCAGGGTGTGGTCCAGGGGCTGGCCAATCACACTGTGCTGATTGCCCGCGATGGAAGTGAGTACGACATCGCTGACAGTTGCGCCGCAATCCGGAATAGCGACAGCGAAATTGTTGGTGCAGTGCTTATATTCCGGGACGTCACCAGAGAATATCTGGCGCAACAGACGATCAACGTCAGTAGCGCAAAAATCCAGGCTATTCTCAATACCGTGGTTGACGGTATTCTCACCATTGATACTGATACTGATACTGATACTGATACTGATACTGATCAGATCGAGTCCGTCAATCCTGCAATAGAACAGATGTTTGGCTATAGCGCTCAGGAACTGCTCGGCACGGATTTTCGACTGTTGATCCCCGGGCTCGATAGGGGCAATGGCAAGGTGTCTCTCGAGGTTTCCAGCGTTGGAGATGGCGCACGTTCCAATGGGCTCGGCCGTGAATATATAGGCCGCCGCAAGGATGGGAGTGTGTTTCCCGTCGAGATGGTGGTCAGCGAAATGCTGATTGGCGACAAACGTTCTCTCACCGGTGTGTTGCGCGACATCACTGCGCGCAAGCTGCTCGACCAGATTCTGCTCGACAACAATCGCGAACTTCAGCTCGCCAGATCGGCGGCAGACGCGGCCAATGTCGCCAAATCCGAGTTTCTATCCAACATGAGCCATGAGCTGCGCACGCCACTGAGCGCGATCCTCGGTTTTGCCCAGCTCATCGATATCGGTGTGCCGCCACCGACGGCGGTTCAGAAGCGAAGTGTTGATCAAATTCTCAAGGCAGGCTGGTACCTGCTGGAGCTGATCAATGAAGTGCTGGATCTGGCGCTGGTGGAATCGGGCAAACTTCATCTGTCGATGGAACCGATTCTGCTATCGGACATCCTGCAAGAATGTCAGGACATGACCTACCCACAGGCGGCCGAACGGAACATCAGCATCGTCTTCAACACCGGCGCCGTTCCGCTCTTTGTCTTCGCCGACCGGGTTCGATTGATGCAGATTCTGCTCAACCTGCTGTCCAACGCAATCAAGTACAACAAACGGCAAGGATCCATCGTTGTCGATTGTTCTCCCGCGGAGAGTGGACGACTGCGCATTCATGTTCGTGACACAGGCGAAGGGCTTGCCGACGACCAGCTGGCCCAACTGTTCCAGCCCTTCAATCGGCTTGGACAAGAAACCAACGGGGAAGAAGGTACGGGTATTGGGCTGGTGGTGTCCAAGCGGCTCGTTGAAATGATGGGTGGATCTATTGGCGCGGAGAGTAGTGTCGGGACTGGCAGTGTCTTCTGGATCGAACTTGAGTTGTACGCGCAGCGTGCCCTCGATTTCGCCAAGGAGGAAACAACTGGAATCGATGCAGCAGACAGGCCGCCTGCAGCCGACACCCCGACGCTTCTTTATGTCGAGGACAATCCCGCCAATCGGATGCTGGTTGAGGATCTCCTTTCCCGTCGACCAAACATTCGGCTGCTGACGGCAAATACGGGCAACAGTGGAGTCGACATGGCACGCGCCCTGTTGCCCGATGTCATCCTGATGGACATCAACCTGCCGGGTATCAGCGGTCTCGAAGCGCTGAAGATTCTGTCAGGTGATCCAGCCACCGCCCACATTCCAGTGATCGCCATCAGCGCAAACGCGATGCCAGGTGATATCAGAAAGGGTCTGGACGCCGGGTTCCATCGTTATCTCACCAAACCGATCAAGGTGCTCGAGTTGCTGGCAACCCTCGATGAGACCTTCGAGATGTTGTCGTCCAGACCCACAGCCAGATCAGTTGAACTACAGGATGCAGACGAATGTTGAACGCAGCGGAAATTCAACAAGCCAATATTCTGATTGTTGACGACCAGGAGCCGAATATCAGTCTGCTCGAGCAGCTGTTGGCCGACGCCGGTTATACCCATGTGAGTTCGACTCAGGATTCGACGATCGTCTGTGCACTGCATCGAAAGAACGGTTACGACCTGATCCTGCTTGATCTGCAGATGCCGGGCATGGATGGTTTTCAGGTGATGGACGGGTTGAAGGTCAACCTCGAAGACAGCTATCTCCCGGTGATCGTCTTTACCGCCCAGCCCGGACACAAACTGCGAGCGCTCCAAGCTGGCGCCAAGGACTTCATCAGCAAGCCGTTCGACCTCGTCGAGGTGCGTACCCGCATTCACAACATGCTTGAGGTGCGGCTCCTGTACCGGAAACTCGCTGAGCACGCGCGGGTTCTGGAAGAGGAGGTACAAAAACGGACCGCAGAGTTACGCGAGAGTGAAGCCCGCTATCGCAGCCTTACGGAGCTCGCGTCCGACTGGTACTGGGAACAGGATGAACACGGCGAATTCACCCGCGTTTCGGGCCCTGTACTGGAAATGCTCGGGATTCGAGTAGGTGCCTTTGGGACCCAGACAGAAGATGGGCCCGTCATCGAATCAGATGGCTGGAATCCTGCGGAACGCAAGGTTCTGCAAGAGAACATAGCAGCGCGCAAGCCGTTCCTCGACTTTGTTTTCAGTCGGGTCAACGCCGACGGGTCGCGGCAGAAGTTCCAGGTTAGCGGCGAGCCCATGTTCGACAGGCTCTCGCGATTCACAGGCTATCGGGGGATCGGTTTTGAACTCACATCCAGGCAGGAATAGAGCCGGAGAGGACGCCGCAGCGATGTCAGCTACTTTCACTTTCCCGAGTCCGAATCAGAATCATTTGCTGGCGGCATTGCCACCGGGCGAGTTCGAACCGTTATCGGCTCAACTGGAACTGGTAGCCATGCCACTAGGCAAGATGCTCTATGGTCCTGACGAACAACTGCAGCATGCCTATTTTCCGACCACTTCAATCGTCTCGTTGCACTACATCGTGGAGTCTGGGGCCTCGGCCGAAACAGCCAGCGTTGGCAGCGAAGGTGTGGTCGGCATTTCGCTGTTCATGGGTGGAGATACAACATCGAGTTCGGCAGTGGTACAAACCGCCGGACATGGCTATCGACTGGAGCGTCGTCTGATGAAAGCCGCGTTCAATGTTGGTGGATTGCTGCAGAAGATACTGCTGCGATATACGCAGTCCTTGCTCACCCAGATGGCACAAACGGCGGTGTGCAATCGACATCACACCGTCGAACAGCAGCTGTGTCGCTCTCTGCTCCAGACCCTCGATCGAATGCCGTCCAGCGAACTGGTGATGACACAGGAATTGCTGGCCAGCCTGCTTGGCGTTCGCCGCGAAGGCATCACGGTGGCTGCGGGGAACCTGCAGCGTGATGGGCTCATCAGCTATCGCCGCGGCCACATCGCTGTACTTGATCGTGCGGGGCTCGAAGCCAGATGTTGTGAGTGTTACGGCGTCGTAAAAAGGGAATGCGCGAGGCTGCTGTCGGATGTGCTTTACCGTCAGCCGCCGCCGAGCACCCGGCGTTGAAATTATCCGGGCTGAGTCCGTCAGCGGAATTGCAGTTGGAAAACGTTGCAGATTCGAATCACTTCAGGAGAAAGGTCATGACATCGAAAACCATTTACGCAAACGTGGGCCTGGCAGCCCTCGTACTGGCTTGCAGCTTGTCGCTGGTTGCGTGTACATCGACCAGTCAGGAACAGAAAGGGCAAGTGCTGGGCGGAGTGCTTGGCGGTGCACTGGGTTCCCAGGTCGGCGGCGGACGCGGCAAGACGCTTGCGATCATCGTCGGCGCAGTTGCCGGCGCGATGATTGGCCGCCACATCGGTGAAAACATGGACGATGGTGATCGCCGGAAAACGGCCCTGGCTTTGAACGATTCGCGAATCGGCGAATCCACCAGCTGGGTCAATCCTGACACGGGCTATCGCTACAACGTGACACCAACACGGACTTTTCAGGGAAAGAGTCAGGGAGCCAGTCAGGAAAACAGTGGACCGTGTCGGGAGTTCAAGCTCGACGCCACCGTTGGCGGTAAAAGGAACCAGGATGTACACGGCACCGCCTGTCTGCAAGCCGATGGCAGCTGGCAAGTGGAGTAGCGGACGCGCTGCGTTCGGCTTCCCACCGACTTTGAAAACTGCATTCGATAATCGAGCAATTTGTGCCAACTGAGCCTGCCACTTCGCGGATATGGACCAAGGATTCGAAAGAACCTGAGCGCGCGCCGGAAGGTCAAAAAACCGTCGAGAATATTGAAGCGGTGCTTGAGTTTTATGCGCGCGAATCCAGGCAAATCAGTGCCTTCCAGCGAGTGGTCGAACGCATCAGCCTGATGATTGGGCAGCCGGTCTTCCTGGTAATGACCATCCTGTTTGTCGTGCTGTGGATTGGGGTAAATGCCATCCTTCCACGCCTGAATCAACCTGCGTTTGATCTCTTCCCCTACCACCTGCTGCACGGAATCATCAGCTTGGGCGCATTGTTGACCGCCACTGTCGTGCTGATCAGGCAGGAACGAATAGGCAGACTGGCGGAGCAGCGCGAGCACCTGGACCTGAAGGTGACGCTGCTGACCGAGCAGAAAGCGGCCAAGCTCATCGATTTGATTGAGGAATTACGGCGCGATCTGCCCAATGTCCGTGATCGCCTTGACTCGGGCGCAGCTGAACTGAAGCAGCCCATGAATCCGGAACTCGTGCTCGCAACATTGGCGGAGCCGCTGAGTGCGGACGCGCGTGGCAAAATTGATTCTGGATCTTCTGTGCCTGTATCAGATCAGGGCTGAGGGAGCAGCGGCGCAATTGGCTTCAATCGGTTTGTCGCCTGCCGTTGCTCGCAAATGATTCTTCAGATAAAGCCGTGAGCGTCACTCGTTGGTCTTGTCCTTGCTCGTCACGAGTGAGCCTTCGCCTTTGGAGTGCGATGCCCCTTCTTTTTCTGCGCGTTTCAGGTCGGCAGCCTCTTTGGTCGAGTGCGGCGCAGCAGCCTGTGCAGCACCTTTCACTTTCCCCGATTTGACGAAGGCAAGTACAGACTTGCGATAGCGCTCCGCCGCTTTGTAGTCACCCTCACCCTGGACCGTCTTGCTGATGGGCTTTTTTGTCATCTGAGTTCTCGTTGAGTGGTTAACAGGTGAACCAAGGTGTGCGTACCGTCCGTGTCCGGAAGCTGGATAGACCAGCCCCGAACAGTGGACGGCATGGCACCTGGTGTCAGTGTTTTGCCTTGACCTGACCGCGAATTTCACCGTTTGGATGCGCGGCCGTGTGCAGATTGACGTACCACTTTTCTGCTTGCAGATCGGCCGCCTGTGCCGGAGTCAACTTCACTTCACCGGACATCGGGCTTTTCATGGAGCCGGCCAGTGGAATCACCACACCTGCATTCACTCCGACTGCGGCAGGCCCGTGAAAGTGCGCGCCGGTTACCGGCCCGCTGAGCGCACTGTAGTCGACCTTCCATTTCAGTACCGTGCGCTCGTTATTCAACGTTGCCCGCAGCTTTCCCTCGGCCTGGGTGTCGACGATCGGGACTTCCGCAGCTCCCGAAAGCGCGGCCTGAAAGTGCGCCGAGTGAGGCTCTGCTGCTTGTACCGATGTTGCGCCAAGTGCGAAAACCGACAAAAACGCAACTGTCGCTGATCTGGATCGAATGTTCATAGAATTGATTCCCTGATTGATTGGTATTGCGTCGCTCCGAACCCATCGCGGCGCAGGCGTTGATCACCCGCATCTTCGGCCTCATCCAGATCCAGTTTCTGTACGCCTACGCACCAACGAAAACGTTTGTCTGCGCAGGGTGCATAGCGAAATTGGCATGGCTGCAATCGCCATGATTGCCGGTGTCGGAAATTTGTGGGAGCGGTCTCCGACAGCGCACCGGGCGTACTGCATCGCACAGACGGTTGGATTCATCGACTGCACTGTCAGCCCATTCAACACAGAGGCGTTGAACAGATGTCGTGCCATCAGAAAAGAACCATGAAACTCACCATAAGGACACCGCAATGACCATTGCAGACAAAAAAGCACCCGGTAAATCAACGAAAGCCAAGGACGCGACGACGATGTTGCGCGCTGACCACACGCTGGTGAGCGGATTGTTCGAGAAGTACGAAAAGACGCACACGACGACGGAGAAAAAACGATTGGTGGAGCTCATCTGTAACGAGCTGTCCGTACATGCTCAGGTGGAAGAAGAGATCTTCTACCCCGCAGTGAAAGCCGCACTCAAGGACAAGCTACTGGTGCCCGAGGCAATGGTGGAACACGCTTCGTTGAAGGCGTTGATCGCCGAGGTAGAAGGGGTTGAGCCAGACGGTGAAATGTTTGATGCGAAGATCAAGGTTCTCGGCGAGTACGTTAAGCACCACGTCAAGGAAGAGCAGAATGAAATGTTCCCCAAGGCGAAATCAACCGACATCGACATGAATGAACTCGGAGCATTGATAGCGGATCGCAAGGACGAGCTGATTGCAGAGCGAAAGGAACTATTCGACGCGCAAGCTCCGCGCAGACATCTCGTTGATCAGTGAGAGCGATGTTGAGAAATTGTTTCTGACTCAACCGAACAGCTGTCTGGAGATCTCTCGTGCGGCGCCGTGGTATCAGACCTTCCTTAAGCGAACAGGACTACGTCTCGCCGATACCTCGAACCACCAGCGCGTGAATCACGCATCAAAAGCGTGTTACCGAATAGAGCGACGGGACCACGCTGCCTAAAGTCTCACCGTGAGCATGAGAAGTTTCATGGATTGCTCATCTGGAACGTCATCTAACACATTGAGGAAGTCGCAATGAACAAGGATCAGGTCAAAGGTAAAGCCGAACAGACCAAAGGCAAGATAAAGGAGATCGCCGGTAAAACGACGGGAAACAAAACTCTGGAAAACAAGGGCACAGCTCAACAGATAGGCGGAAAAATCAAGGAAGCCTATGGCGACGTCAAAAGCGGGCTGAACAAAAAAGGGTAACGATAGGCCTTGGCCGATTCGCTGTTATTCACGCCAGGCGAGTAAGCCGCTCGGAGGCAGTTGAATCGGTCGCCCTCCACTTCAGGCGTGACGCCGTTTTGGCGGTACCAATTTTCGGCACGCGCGCACTAATTTCACGCAGGTTATCAAAGGACGTACTTGATGAAAAAATCCTCCGAAGACATCGAAACAACCCGCGCGCGTGCGGCAGATTCAGCAATGTCAGATTCAGCAATGGCAGATTCACTCACCGTGGCGCCGGCGATGCCCGGTGGGACGGGATCGAAGTATCCCGCCGATGCCGACATGCAGGCTGTGCTGGATGAACTGGCGTCGTTAGGGGGCAAGCCGATTGAAACGCTGACACCGCAGGTGGCCCGTATACAACCCACACCAGCCGATGCGGTGATGTCACTCCTGAAAAAACAAGGCAAGGCAACCACACCGGAGGCTCTGGTGCCGGGTGTGGCCAGTGCGGATCGAGAGATTCCTGGTGCAGCGAGCAACTTGCGTGCGCGTGTCTACACACCCGCCGGCGCAGGGCCATTCCCTGTGATCCTCTACTTTCATGGCGGTGGCTGGGTCATTGCAGACCTGCAGGTCTACGATGGTGGCGCGCGTGGTTTGTCGAAAGCCGCCCAGGCGGTTGTTGTTTCGGTGGACTACCGACGCGCGCCCGAGGCGAGATTTCCGGCGGCATGGGACGACGCGTTCGCGGCCTATCAGTGGGTTGTCGCCAATACCCAGTCAATCAACGGTGCGCCGGGACAGTTGGCACTGGCCGGCGAAAGCGCCGGTGGCAATCTTGCATTGGCCACGGCAGTAGCTGTCCGCAACGCCGGCATCCAGATGCCAACGCACGTGCTCGCGGTTTATCCAGTGAGTCAGACAAGTGACCTCGACACGGCGTCTTACCAGGACAGCGCCAATGCCAAGCCGCTGAACAAAGCCATGATCGGCTGGTTTGTCGAACAGCTGCTGAGCCGGCCCCGTGACAAGTCGGATCCGCGCCTGAACCTGGTGAAAGCCAATCTCGAAGGTCTGCCACCGGTGACGATCCTGAACGCGGACGTCGATCCACTGCGCGAAGACGGTGCACTTCTCGAAGCCGCTTTGAAGAAGGCCGGTGTCAAGGTGCAGCGCAAGGTCTATGTCGGTACGACGCACGAGTTTTTCGGCATGGCGGCGGTAGTCAAGCAGGCCAGGGCCGCGCAGCATGACGGTGGCGTAGCTTTGCGGGCATCGTTTGAGAAAAATCCGCAAACAGTTTGATAAAGGCGCAGTTAGCACACGAACAGGGACGGGCAGGAGAGCTGCGTTGCAAGGTGCTTGAAGCCGACCCAGCGTCCCTTACCGTCTGGAGGAGAACGACCAACCCAGCCTTCGGGATCATGCGGTCTCGAAAACATTTTATGGCTCTTTGCGATCTTGAATCCCCGCGTCATGACTCTCCTGCCAATCCTCAACCGCACAAAGCCCAGGGGGGCATCGCATGGTCGCCGACTACAGGAGCGGTTACATCGCGGGAAGCGCTGACAAGTCAGCGCCCTGTCGAAGTTGGAGGTTGCCCAGTGCCGGCGCTTGCGGGACCAGCCGGCAATCTGGTTGAGGAAGGTATCAGGCGGCGCTGGCTTCAGATGTCGAGTTGATGTCTTCTGCACCCGCTCTCTCGTATATGTCCTTCACAACCTTTACCTGATCACCGTTTTCCGTGTGCACTGAAATCAGCGCGCCACCGCCCTTGATCTTGCCGTCGTACCGTTTGGCTTCGTATTCCGGAATGCCCATGCCCACCAGTGCACCGATGAGTCCGCCAGCCGCGCCAACGACCGCAGCGCCACCCAGGGCTGCCATGATCGGACCCGCAGCGATGAAAGGTCCGACACCCGGAATGGCCAGTGCACCAATACCGGCGAGCCATCCCAATGCCGCACCTACACCCATGCCGGCCACTCCGCCGGTGGTCACGCCTTCAGGAACCTTCGTGTTTTTTTCATGAGCAAAGTCCCGGGTACCAGATTTATCCGGGAACAGCACAGAAATCTCTTTGCTGGAAAACCCGGCCGTTTTCAAAGAGCCGACAATAGACTCTGCATGGTTGCGGTCGTTAGCGATGCAATAAACTGCGTGTTTCATGTTAATTTCCTGTGTGGCTGTTTTGGGTTACGTCCAGCTGGTTGTCGACACTTGCGACGCCCGCTACTTCCTGGACAAGACTCTCGACCTTGCTCTTTTCGGCTGCACTGTTAACCGGCCCGCGCAGGGTCACTGCGCCATTGTTGGTGACGATTTTTATGTTGTGTGCAGTGGTGGACAGGGTGTCCTCTTCAACGATTTCCTGACGAATCGCCGAAAGGAGTTCAACGTCTCCTGTTTCGTTTGATTGCGTCTGCGGAGTCATGGTTGCACCGTCTCGGTCGCGGGCATTGATTTCGGTGTTGTCGGTCTCCTCTGTCCAACCATTCGAAAAAGCCATGACCAGCGTCAGACCCAGTATATTTGTTGATATTCGCATTATGATTTTCCTGAAGTTGATGATCGGCAAATGCCGTGATCGGAGGGAACGATAGTCAGTCGTTCGCATCTCCTCTGTACGCTGTGCCTCATTGCAGGCTGGGCAGGCTGGGCAGACTGGGCAGACTGTGTGAACCGTCGCGTAGAGAGGTCGCCATAGCAGACATTGCAAGTACGTCACGAACAGCTCGCGCTGCATCGATTGCAGCGCCGAAT
>JANNBJ010000065.1:0-4101 GCA_031385325.1 Gammaproteobacteria bacterium
CCATGCCTCGTACGCATCCTCGAACCTCATCTTCCGGATCTCCTGTAGCAACTTTGTCCGTTTCATTCGGCACCTCCTGGGTGCCAATGAAACCGGACAAATCACGTGCTACAAACCCGGACAATCTATTTGCTCCCTACAGATATCGAAACAGGGCCTTGCCCGAAGGCGGGTGGATCATCACCATGCAGGTCAAAGTCAAGATGGAAGGAACGTGTCCGAGCCAGCAGGTATCAACGCGCGGAAGTCGGGAACGGCGGCCGACATTGCGCAAGAACTTGCCGAGCGCCCGATGCACAACCTGCAGATCGGTACCGTCGGCCTTTGTCTGCTCATCAATCTGATCGATGGATTTGACGTGCTGGCCATGGCGTTTTCGGCCAGCAGCATCGGCGCCCAGTGGCAGATGTCGCCGACGGAACTTGGGTTACTGTTCAGTTCCGGACTGGCCGGGATGACGATATCGTCGCTCCTGCTGGCGCCCATCGCGGACTACAGCGGTCGGCGAGTGGCTATCCTGATATTCCTGCTGGTCATCTCCATCGCCATGGCAGCGTCCGCTCGGGCCGAAAGTGTCGGCGAGCTTGCCTCCTGGCGATTCGTGACTGGCCTGGGGGTTGGTGGTCTGTTGCCGGCCATCAACACGATGGCGGCCGAGTTCGCGTCGCGCAAACGGCAGGAGCTCGCCGTCTCAATCATGCAGGCCGGCTTTCCGCTGGGCGCAAGCTTTGGTGGGATTGCTGCCTTCTTTCTCATTGAAGCGCACGGCTGGCAGTCGGTGTTCTGGGTTGGTGCTGGTCTTTCCAGCGCAATGATGGTGTTGATCTGGTGGAAGCTTCCGGAGTCCATCGAGTTTTTATTCACTCGAAAGACACCTGACGCACTCATGCGAATCAATACTTTGCTGGCGAGACTTGCCCTACCTTCGATATCCAATCTGGACAATCACCGGTCTATACGTCGTCAGGTTGGCTTCGCTGTACTGACCTCAAGGGCCATGCTTGTTCGCCTCATCCCATTATGTGTGTCCTTCCTGTGTGTGATGGCTTGTTTTTATTTTGTCTCGGCCTGGACACCGAAATTGCTCACCGATGCGGGGTTCACGGTGACCCTGGGAATTTCTGGCGGGATCATTCTCAATGTCTGTGGTGCAATCGGCGGGGTGGTTTTGGCCTGGGCTGTGCCGGGACCACGGATCCGGTTGCTCACCATCGGCTATGTGATGGCCAGCGCGGTCGCCATGGCGATTTACGGTTTTATGTCAAATCTGACGCCGCTGCTGATCATGGCCGGTGTACTCGGCTTTTTCCTCGTCGGCGCAATGATCGGGCTGTACAGCCTAACGCCGGCGTTGTTCCCGGCCAGCGCCCGCGCCACCGCGACGGGTCTTGCCATCGGCATGGGCCGATGCGGTGCGATGGCAGGTCCGGTCGCCAGCGGGTTCCTGATCGAGCAGGGTCAGTCAACCGCCTCGCTGTATCTGGCCTTTACACTGCCATTGGTAGTGGCAGCGGCCGCACTGTTCGTTCTGCATCGCAGTGTTCTGCGAGCCAACCATCTCGAGAACCATCTCGAGGACACAGACCGCAAGGAAATCCCCGTATGACACTCAAACGCATTCACCACGTCGCCTATCGCTGCAACGACGCGAAAGAGACCGTGACGTTCTATCGCGATGTGGTCGGCATGGCGTTCAAGCTTGCCATCGCCGAAAACGAAGTGCCGTCGACTGGTGAACCGGATCCCTACATGCACGTTTTCATGGATTGTGGTGGTGGCAACGTACTGGCGTTTTTCGAACTGCCCAATTCGCCACCCATGGGTCGCGATCCCAACACCCCGTTATGGGTGCAGCACATCGCCTTCGAGATGGAGGACCTCGGCAGTCTGCTGGCGGCCAGAGACCGCATCCGCCAGTTCGGCATCGAGGTGCTGGGGCCTGTCGACCACGGCATTTTCGATTCCATCTACTTTTTTGATCCAAACGGGCACCGGCTGGAGTTTGCCGTCAACAAGGGCTCAAACGAGGACATGCGCCGATTGAAGGATGTCGCCGAGGAGATGCTGGAAGAATGGTCGAGAACCAGGATAGCCCCACGTCATGCGGCGTGGCTGCACGAAGGAATCGCCAGCCGTCGTTCTTCTCCTGATGATCAAATCTGAGGCGAGCGGCCGGCAACGAGTGCTTGCAGCAGGCTCTGGCAGTATCGAGATGACGCACGACTTTCGATCACCCCGGCCCGACGCAGCTTTCGATAAACGCGTGTATTGGCTTCGCACAGCACAACATTCGAGCCGCGTTTTTCCAGCGTATTGATCACTTCGGCGAGAGAATTTATACCGGTGATATCCATGAACGGTACGTGTCGCAGGCGCAGGATCAAGCGCGCTGGCACAGCCGCCGTGCTCAGCAGAACCCTCTCCAGATTTTCGACCGCCGCGAAGAACATCGGCCCTTCGATTTCGTAAGCGACGACCCCGTCCGGCAGCTTGTCAAGACCGAGCTTGCGCAGATCTGTCTGCAGATCCTCATCGTCAATCGGTGCGATCTCGACGGTTTCGGCCATGCGGCTCATGAAATGCAGCATCGCCAGAATCACCCCGACGTTGACTGCCACCACAAGATCCGCAAACACCGTCAACAGAAACGTGATCAGAAGGATGGCCTTGTCGGCGTTTGGTGCTTTGCGCAGGATGAACACGCAATGTTTCAGATCACTCATGTTCCAGGCCACCACAAACAGGATTGCGGCGAGCACGGCCAGCGGAATACTCGACGCGAGTGGCGCCAGGAACACCAACACTGCCACCAGCGTCAGCATGTGCACGAGTCCGGCAATCGGACCGGTGGCACCATTGCGAATATTGGTCGCAGTGCGGGCAATGGCACCCGTGGCTGCAAACCCGCCGAACAGTGGTGCTGCGATGTTGGCGATGCCCTGCCCTATCAACTCCTGGTTCGAATCGTGATGGGTGCCCGCCATACCGTCGGCAACCACTGCCGACAAGAGGGATTCGATGGCGCCCAGCATGGCAATCGTGAATGCCGGACCGATCAGCATGATCATGTGGGGTACCGACAGGTCTGGCAGCGCAAACGTGGGCAGTCCTGCAGGTATGGCGCCAAAGGTACTGCCGATCGTCGCGACACCGGACAGATGCAGGGTTGACTGCAGCACGGTGACCAGCACCATCGCGATCAGCGGTCCAGGCACACGCTGCAATCCCTTGATGCGCGGCGTGAGGATGACGAGCGTCAGCCCAAGCATCGCCAGGACCAGCGTATTGACGTTCACTTGGGGCAACGACAGCAGCAGATGCCAGAGTTTTTCGTGGAAGTGCGTGCCTTCAATCGGCGGCAGACCGAGGAAGTCACGCCACTGCCCAACAAAGATGATCACGCCGATACCGGCCGTGAACCCGGCAATCACCGGTTGCGGAATGAACTTGATGACGCGCCCCATGCGGGTTATGCCCATCAAAAGCAGGATCACACCCGCCATGATCGTCGCCACCTGCAAACCGGCAATGCCGTACTGGGCGGTGATTCCCGCCAGAATCACGATGAAGGCACCGGTCGGTCCGGAGATCTGAGTCCGGCTGCCACCGAGAACCGTCGTCAGGCCACCGGCGATGATCGCGGTATATAGCCCTTGTTCAGGACGTACGCCTGAAGCAATCGCGAACGCCATTGCCAGTGGCAGGGCAACTACCCCGACGATCACACCGGCGATGAGATTCGGCAGCCACTGCGATCGGGCGAGCAGCCCGGCTCGATGAGCTTCAAGCAGCGCAATCATGAGATCAAAGTGCTGGTGAGGTGATCAGTCAATCATAGACCCACACATCAGTTACCGCTCAGCGAACACTCACTCATAACACAGAAATCCTGCATCGATCGCAGGTTCGCCGTCGGCGGTGAGGAGATTGAAGTGGACCGTCGAAGCCCGTTCTTCGAATTGCAGCTGCAGTGTCGAGGGCATCAGCACCATGGTACGAAATCGCCCACCCAGCCTGCGCACGCGTCTCGCCTCCCCGCCCAGCACCAGATCAACAAGCCGGCTCACGGCCAGTGCGAGGGTCGCCGTGCCGTGCAGGATG
>JANNBJ010000066.1:0-10706 GCA_031385325.1 Gammaproteobacteria bacterium
CCATGCCTCGTACGCATCCTCGAACCTCATCTTCCGGATCTCCTGTAGCAACTTTGTCCGTTTCATTCGGCACCTCCTGGGTGCCAATGAAACCGGACAAATCACGTGCTACAAACCCGGACAATCTATTTGCTCCCTACACGCCCCGCCGCTCGTCCTTGTCACGACCGAGGGTCACCCGTACCATGCCGCGCACGCCCAGGTGTTGAAATTGGTAGACAAGCTGGATTTAGGTTCCAGTGTCCTAGTGACGTGCGAGTTCGAGTCTCGCCCTGGGCACCAACTCACGCTTGCACTCCCCTTGCCCGGATGGTGAAACAGGTAGACACAGGGGACTTAAAATCCCCAGGCCCTAATCCGGCCGTGCCGGTTCGATTCCGGCTCCGGGCACCATCATTCGTTGATATTTCGTATTGGATGATCTGTCCGATTTTTCATTAAGTCAGTTTGTTCGTAGACCAATGCGAACAGCGCTACCAACCCAACAACGCGCCATCAAGTGCGTCTCGCAAATCAGTAGCGTCGATACTTCTGAATTCGGGTATTGCGGACTGATCGAGGAGCATAACCTCCTGTTTTGCGTGACCAAGGCCGGCCCTGTTGGCCAAGCCTCGCAGAGAGATCGTCTGGGACTTCACACCCCGAGCCGCCGTCTCCGCCGCGCTCGTCGCTGACGTTTCTGCACGTGAACTGTCAGAAGGCGATGGCGGATCTAAAACGGCTCACCGCACGGCCTGACCCTGCCTCGCTTCCACGTACACTTCGAGTTGCCAGTAAATCAGATCAGCAAAGCCAAGGTGCTGTGGACCTTGCTCGGTGGCAAGGAGACCTATCGCGACAAAGAGTTTTAGACGTCTACCGCTTCTGATTGAACGCCGTAGACGGCATGACGGGTGTAGCCACCGTTCTGGATCCGCAGGATCGGTTTGTTCTGAGGCCCGAGACCTCCAGGCGCTAATCCAGCGCTAACGGTTCGTTTCCATCTCCATGCACTACGCGTTCAAGGCGCCGCGTGTCTACCAACCTCCCAGCCAGCGTCACGCAGATGAGTTGACGCGTAAGCTGTAGGCTCAGCCTCCAGCACTGCATGGTCGCCATGTTGGCGTTCATCTGGGCAAGACCACGATCGATCTGTCCCAGCGACGAAATCCTGCCGGCGAGCCTGGCAAATGCACTACCTAACCCGGGTGCTTTCGCCATGGTGAGCATGCTCGAAGGTACAAATCCCATCGATGCTTCAACCATCTTGAACATCCCTTCATGCTCGGGCAGTTTTTCTCGCCGCAGTGGTTCGATTCTGGACCTGTTTTTTCCGGGTTATGTCAGTGAGCCAATCACGAAACAGTGTTGGGCGCATCCCACGCAACTGATCCTGAGAGCCAATGTGTCACCGCCTCTTTCTGATCATTGCGGTGAAGATGCCGTGGTGGTGAAGCGAAAGTTGAGGTCGGCCGGCACCGAAGCGCTATCCTTCCCTCTTTGGCTCCCATCGCGGCAACCATCGGACGCGCTTCTGGTTGCAGCTCCTGGCCGGACATACGCCAGGCGACGCCCATCATCACATCGGTAACGATCTCGGGGTTCAGTTCGATCGTTGCATCGCAATACACCTGCAGATAGGCAAACGGCCATCGCTCATCGAGCACACACAAACTGATCTTGCCGTTGCGGGCGACAGCTTTGGCTTTCGCGCGGCCACCCATGGTGGAGACAAAGAGTTCGCCTGAATCGGAAGCGACGTAGTACACAACGGACATGGATGGTCCTTCGCTCTGTCGGGCATAGGCCAGCACGCAGGTGCGATGGGTTGCGACGAACTGCTTTCGTTCCGACGGCAACATGTCTCGATCAACCGGCGCTGTGAATGGATCCGCGAGTGGCAGTAGACGCATTTTTTTGACCTGGCAACGTAATTATCACTTGATAATAGCTATAGTCATCTCATGAAACAACCTCCTGTCATCGTGCGTACTCGCCGCGATCAGTCAGATCTTCGTGAACGCCTCATAGCAGCTGCTCTGCAGGAGTTTGCCGCGCATGGTTTTGTCGGCGCTTCAACCCGCACCATCGCCCAGAGCATTGGCGCGCACCAGCCCCAGATCAACTACCACTTCGAGTCGAAGGAAGCGCTGTGGCGGGCCGCCATCGATCATCTTTTTGTGACGATGCGAGAAGCGCTGACCTTGCCCGCAGTGGTGTCTGCCGAGGCGCTGGATACAACCGAACTCGCGCTCGAATTTGCTGCCATGTTGCGCCGTCTTGTCAAGTTCGTGTCGATGCATCCTGAATTGAATCGAATCATGGTGCACGAAACGACGTCTCCCGGTCCGCGCCTGGAATGGCTGACCGAATGTCATGTTCGACCCTACTTCAATGGCCTGCGCCCCCTCTGGAAGAAGCTGGTAAAGGCCGGGATTGCGGCACCCATAGACGACAGGTTGATTCACTACGTCCTGATTGGTGCTTCGTCACTGGTGTTTGTCAACGCACATGAGTTCAGTGCTCTGGTGGGTGAGGCACCTACCAGCAAGAAGTGGGTGAAACGTCATGCGGATGGGCTGATCGCCATGCTGCTCCCGGGTTTGCAAACAACGCGATCAGGCAAGGCGCCGCCTCGAAACTGATCCTGAGATTGCCTCGCGTCGCCGACCTGCATCGCACATCTCGCAGGCAACAAATTCACAGTTCCCCTTCGATCGCCTGCGGTCTATGCTCTGTGCATGAACCGACTGTTTTTCCTCACCCTGTTGCTTGCACCGCTGGACGTGCTGGCCGAAGTCCCGAACACCAGCGGCACCGAACAGAAGACGCCAGTCACCTGGCTCGCAAGTACTACCCCGCCAAAAACTCACCCGAGTGAGTCATCTCGTATCGATCGAATCCATCGTCAATCGGAGGAAATGGTCCAGCGTCTGATTGGCAAGGTCGACTCGTTTTTTGTCACAGAGGATTACGCAACCTTTGCAGACAACGAAACACGCGTTCGGCTTCGGCTCGATGCCGACCACTACGAAAACGCTGGCTGGGATCTTTCACCCAGGATCAAGCTGCAGCTGGTGATGCCTGGACTACAGCAGCGTTTGCGCTTTGTTGTCAACGATGGGGATACGGAAGAGTCCGGACAACCCGCCATGGACGATTCCAAGGACAACGACGTTGCATTCCGCTGGGTAACCAGCATGGGTGACCGCGTCGCACTCTCCTATGACCTGGGCATACGTATCCAGGGTGGTGGCGTCGATGAGTTCGCCCGTGTCAACGCGGGGATAACCTATCCGGTGGCTGGCGAATGGGCAGGACAGACCACCAATCGCCTCTACTACTACGCAAGCGCTGGTTGGCGCAACGACTTCGCGCAACGGTTCGATCGTTCATATGGCGACGACTTGCTGTTCCGTTCGCGTTCACGAATTCAGTACTACCAGAATCACAGCTACAACCCGACGCTCGAGCAGAAATTCTCGCTGTTCAAGACTTTCGGCGACCAATCTGCGCTGGCCTATGAAGTGCTGTGGCGGCGTCAGTCGGAAGAACAGTCAGTCTATGGCGATAGCGATCTTCTGGTTGATCCGCAGAATCATTACGACCAGTTCGCCATACAACTACGATACCGTCGCAGCATCGGCCGACCGTGGTTCTTTGTGGAGTTCTGGCCCATTGTCTACTGGCCCGAGGAGCGCGACTGGCAAACCAGCCTTGCCGCCAGGATCCGGGTTGAAGTCAATCTCGGTGCGGTGGGCAAGCTCAAGCTTGATGACTAGTCAAGCCTCATGAATCGCTCCATTGAATTGATCTAGATTTACCTGGACGCGTTCCTGCGCAAAGACTCAGGCTCACTTGGTAGAACGTAGAACCTTAATTCTTCACAAACCCTTGCTAGTTCATCCACCGGGACCGGGTGACTGAGAAGATATCCCTGTACCAAATTGCATTTCAGAGTTTGCAACAATCCCATCTGCGCGTCCGTTTCAACGCCCTCGGCGGTCACACTCAATCCGAAGTGCTCCGCCATGGAAAGAATGGCCGCTACAATCGCCATGTTGTCGCGATCATGAGGTAGGCCCGATATGAAACTTCGGTCAATCTTCAGACTGTCGATCGGTATGCTCTTGAGGTAGCTGAGTGAAGAGTAACCGGTGCCAAAATCGTCCAGGGCCACGCGTATGCCCAGGGCCTTGATCGATTGCAGCCTGCTCAGCGTTTGTCCGCCAACTTCCAACAAGCTACTTTCAGTCACCTCCAGTTCGAGCAATTCCGGAGGCAAGCCCGTGTCCTCCAGCACCGAGCAGATCATTGTGAGAAGGTTTGGATCCTTGAATTGAACGGGTGAAATATTGACAGCCACTTTCAATTGTCGCCCGTTCCGAGCCCATTCAGATGCATCTGTGCAAGCAGTCCGCAAGACCCACTCGCCGATTGGTAAGATCAGGCCGTTCTTTTCCACTACAGGGATAAATTCTGACGGCGCGACCAACCCATACTCAGGGTGGTTCCAGCGAATCAAGGCTTCAACGGAAGTGATGTTACCGGACGCAAGATCCAGCTGCGGCTGGTAGTGAAGGATGAACTCATCACCCGAAAGCGCACGCTGCAGGCTGTTCAATAGATCGTGATGTCGTTGGGCGCGTCTGGTGAGCAGTGTGCTGTAAAACTGGCAATTGTTGCGGCCTTCATTTTTCGCGTGGTACATGGCTGTATCAGCATGTTTGAGTAGATCCGTAGCCGTGGTGCCGTCATCCGGAAACAAGGATATTCCTATGCTCGTGCTGATGGTGATTTGACGCCCTTGTATTTCGAAGGGAATTGCGAGTAGCTCACGAATGCGCTGCGCAACTGACAGCGCATCTTCAACACATTTCAGGTTAGGAATCAGTGCAGTGAACTCATCACCACCCAGTCGAGCCAACTCCACGTGTACGTCAGGAAGCTCACTGGCGTGTACGATCATATCCTGGGAGCGCAACCCATCTCGCAGTCTTTGCGAGGACAATTGCAGAACCTGGTCACCGCACTCGTGTCCCATACTGTCATTGACACTCTTGAACCCGTCCAGATCGAGGAAAAGGATCGCCAGCCTTTCGTTCGAAACTTCGGCGCGAGTGATCTCACCTGTCAGGCGATCCATGAACGATCGTCGATTCGGCAATTTCGTGAGGCCATCGTAGTACGCGAGTTCCAAAATTCGCTGTTCAGCCAGTTTTCGATCAGTAATGTCCCGCGCCAGGACAATGAAACGTGATGATTCTCCCGGGTCTGTTTCCTTGCGGGAAATAGAAAGTTCAAACCAGATTGGTCCAGTGGGCGTGACGTACTCAAATTGAAAGCCTTTCGCAACGCCGTTACGCTCGGCCTCTTCCAGCGCGGCTAGACAGACTACTGCAGCCGCATCGGAGAGAAGGGTTGAAACATTGCTCCCAATCAGCGATTCCATCCCTGCGGCAGAATTTACTTCGAATTGCGGACTGTGGAAATCCAGGATGGATCCAGTGACATCGCTTTCCAGCATCAAATCAGGAATGGCGCGCAGGATAGCCTTGTGTCGAAGGTTGGCCGAAGTAAGCTCAATTGCGGACTGCGATGAGCGCCGGGCGTATTTCACGCGATGCGGCAACAAGGTCCAGTTGATCGGCTTGCCTATGAAGTCTGTCGCACCAGCCTGAAACGCACGCTCGACTGAAACAGCGTCCTCCATGGACGTGACCATGATGATCGGGAATTCCTTGCCTTGCTGCATTCGTATCCAGGTGCAAATTTCGTACCCGCTCATATCCGGCATTTCGACATCCAGCATGACCATGTCACAGTAGTGCGTTCTAAAGCACTCCAGTGCCTGTTTTCCGTTTTCAGCAACGATGATGCCAAAGCCCGCCTGTTCCAGACTCGCCTGCATCAGCAACAATGCAGTCGGATCATCATCGGCGATCAGGATAGTGTACAAATCGTTCAAGAGTTCAGCTCGGTTAGAGTTGCGTTCAATTCAGCTCGGGCAGCTTCGTAATGATCTTGAAATTCAGCTAGTGAAGATCGAGCCGCCTGAACATTCCCTTCTCGCCCGCAGGCCTCCAGTTGCTTGAGCAAAGCTGATAGCGCAGTTGCTCCAACGTTTGCTGAACTTGATTTCATCGCATGCGCCGTTCTGCTCAACATCCCTGCATCGCCTTGTTGGATGGACTGCGTGATCAACGTCGCCTGTGGTTCCGTTGATACAAGCCACGTGTTTAAAAGTTTGGTGACAAGACCAGTCCCGCGCTGTGGGTCTAGTTCACGCAGTGACTCAATGATCCGGAGATCAATCGCAGTCGGACGCAGCGAAACCACCAAGGATATTGGATCAGATGGTTTCGACTCAATCAGATCCACCGAAACATCGATGCCAGGTAGCCACTTCTGCAGTATTAGACGTAGTTGCTCGAGCGTATAGGGCTTGGACAGGAAGTCGTCCATACCGGCATCAAAACACCTCTGCGAATCTCCCTGCATCGCATTGGCTGTCAACGCGACGATCGGCAACTGTGAAAAAGAGGGATCTTCGAACCGACGCAGCGCCCGAGTAGCCTCGAAGCCGTCCATCACCGGCATTTGACAGTCCATCAAGACAAGATCAAAGCGCTCCCGACGTATGACATCGAGCGCCTCTGCACCATTGTTGGCGATCACCACGTTTACTTTCAACATGGCTAACATCGCCTTAGCAACTTCCTGGTTGATCGGATTGTCCTCCACCAGCAGTATTCGTCCGCCGAGTGGTCCGTTTGATTGGACATCGTTCAAGGGTGTGAACTGGGCACTGACCCCAGCAGTGAGAACCTGGGCAACGACACGAATCAGATCCGCTCGCCGAATGGGTTTGTTGATGTGCCTGAGAATTCCGGCTTCGAGTCGTGTTTTCTGATCCAGGTCCGAATAAATGGACGTCAGCATGACCAACCGGACCGATGCAATTGATGGCAATTTCTGAATTGCCTGGGCCAGTTGTAGTCCATCCATCCGGGGCATTTGCATATCGAGGACCGCGAGATCGAAAAGCTCTGCACGCCCAGCAGCCTCCAACAGCAACTGCAGCGCCTGGGCACCACTCTCTGCAGTAACGACTTGCAATCCCCACGATTCCAGCTGGTTCCGCAGGATGTCGCGATTGGTCGAATTATCATCAACTACAAGGACACGAACATGTGGAGACAGATTGGCCGGCACCAAACTGGTATTGATCAGGCTTCCCTGTCGCAGAACAAGGTCAACAATAAATGTCGAACCTTCGCCCGGTTTGCTCTCGACACGGATCCGTCCACCCATCAGTTCGATCAATCGCTTACAGATGGCAAGGCCGAGACCCGTTCCGCCGAAATTTCTGGTCGTCGATCCGTCGGCCTGTGAAAAGTGCTCGAAGATCTTCTCGTGTGCATCCGCGGCTATGCCGATCCCAGTATCTCTTACCCTGATCTGTGTGGTGACACCATTCGCGTCGGGTTCCCAGAGCACAACGTCAATACCCACCTCACCTTCCTCGGTGAACTTGATCGCGTTGTTGACGAGATTGGTAATGACCTGACGTAATCGGAAGGGATCGCCCATCAACGTGAATGGCACATCGGTGGGAGTGAGGCGAAAGGTCAGCTCAATACCCTTCAATGCAGCCTGATGACCGAACATCGCAACCGCCTCTTCAACGATTTCGTCAACGGCAAATTCAACCGTTTCCAGTTCGAGGTGACCAGATTCGATCTTCGAAAAATCAAGGATGTCGTTGATGACTCCCAGCAGGTGTCGACCTGACTGTTGAACGTTCTCAGCCCAGTGGCGCTGTTTTTCTTCTAGCGTCGTGCCAAGCAGAAGTTCGTTCATTCCAAGCACACCATTCATTGGTGTCCGGATCTCATGACTCATCGTCGCGAGAAACTCGCTTTTGGCTTGATTGGCGGCTTCGGCCGCATTTTTTGACTTCATCAATTCAGCGGTGCGGACGCCTACTTCCTCTTCCAGTCGATCACGATGCGCCGCGATGTTCGCATCTCGTTGCTGTATCTGCTCGAGCATCGCATTGAAACCGTTTGCAAGGTCATTCAACTCCTGGATTGCGCTACCCCTCACTCGAAGCCGATAGTTCTGTGTAGCGCCAATGTCTTGCATGGCACTCGCCATGGCACCGAGTGGTCGCAGCATTGCCTGTGTCAGTCGGGCGAGCAGGAGATAGGCCGCGAACAGGACAGCAAGCCCGCTGATGATGGCAATGGTTGCCTGCCAGACTGCGCGCTCATAGAGACCATCTAGTCTTAAGCTGAGCAGGATTTCGCCCACTTGGCTGTCGTTATGAAACACCGGTTCGAATACTCGTATTCGCCGCCAGTCATAGTCGACGCGGGCCAGCGAGACGATTAGGTGAGCTGGCACGTTGTCACTGCCTTTGCGATAAGTAGACATCGGCTGTCCTGACTGATCGTAGACTGCGGCGGCATCCACTTCGGTTGAATGACGCAGCGAAAAAAGCAGACCTTCGGCAGCTTCCTGATCACTGAAAACCAGGGGCGCACTGGCATTTTCCGCCAGTACTCGCGCCTTCACGACGTTACTTTCGACCAAGGTCATGAGGTTTGTCGCAAAGCTCGCGACAACGAAGACGAACGAGAGTAACAAGATGACAAGCGATAACGACCACTTGTTGATTGACTGCAGCCGAGAGGCTAAAGAACCTTGTTTGAGCGTTTGTACTGGTGGATTCACTGCCGCACCTCCGTCGCCAGGCTGATCAGTTTCGAACTCAGGCTAAGACCGTTGGCCTCGACGGCACGCAGACCGATCTCAAATGCGATTCTGTTCTGGCGGGTCACCATGTTGATTCCTATACCCTGATTGAGCGCATCCTTCTGGTCCGAAACGGTGAGCACGGGGCGACCGGCCACTGCGTGCGATAGGGCCTGCATCTCGCGCGCGCTGGCTCCACTGATGAAAATCACTTCGCAATCGTTGATCTCTTCCAGTGTGGTTGTCTCGCGTACTACCAGCCGCGCACCGTGAACATTTTTTTGTGACAGCGTTTCGATGGCGGATCCGAAAGGGTTGTTGCCATGAACGCAGAGTTGCAGTTGCCCTGCTGTCGTCACCGGCCACTTGGCGAAGGCGATGAAGTTGAACAGAAAGCCCGCCTTGACCCGGTACTCGGGTGTGACCTCGGCACCAGCCAACGCATGGCCGGCGATGAGCAGCAAGCTCAACATCACTTTGATGGGCAGTCGCATATCAGCATCAAATCTGGGGCGGATATTCAACGAGCGTAGGTCAGCGAGAGCAGTGCCTTTCGACCATCTTGTTCGAAGGCTGTCTGCCAGTTGGTCTCTGCGCCGGGATGCTCATACCGCTCGTCCAACAGGTTGTAAATTCCCAGTGATAGCTCAAGTCCGTTGATCCAGCCCTCGGTGGAGAGAAGGACGTTGGATAGCCAATAGCTGTTCAGAATTGAACCATCGATCGCCTGCCGTTCGCCGTAATACTGCAGTTCAAAGCCGACGCGCATGCCGTCAATGGGAAGTGGCGAGGAAAGATTCAGTTTGCCCAGGATTTCGGGTGAATTGTCGAGACGTGCGCTATTGCTGAACTCCGCGCGCTGCATGGATACGCTTGCGCGCAGTCGCGCGCCCCACTCCCAGGACCGTAGCACCGACAGTTCGACACCGCGTGCATCAACGTCTTCTCCAGAACGATATTGGGACGCGCCTAATCCGGATGGATCAGCTTCGAGGGTAATCAGCTTGTCGATCGTCCAGCGATACGCCGACAGTCTAAGATTCGTGTCCTGTCGCAGTCTGTAGTCGATGCTCAACTCGAGAGTATCGATGGTCTCGTGGTCGAGATGCGGATTCGCAACCTGCGTGAATGACGTGCCCGTGTCATCGTAGTCACGCTCAAACGCGTTCGGTTGCCGAATGGCCCGGCCCTGCATGGCCTTCACAACCAGGCTCGAGGTAGCGTTCCAGATCAGGCCAATCCGCGGGCTCAGTGTGGCATCGCTGGCATCAGTGCGGTCGGCGCGAATGCCGAGCGTCGCTGTGACATCTTCAAGCACATGCCACTCGTCCTGCACATAGACACCGGCACGCCAGCCAGACCCTTCGATGTTCAGGCTGTTGACCGGGTCAGCGACGTCTTTGTTACTCTGATCGATCCGTGTGTTGACCTGGTACTCGGTGCCCACCAGCAGTTTGTGATGCTCCCAAGGTGTCGCCACAACGCGACTATCGATACCGTACGATTCACTGTTGCCACCTGCAATGAAGAGTGTGTCGTACTGCAACGGTTGCCGATAACGATAACTACTGAAAAATATCCGCGAAACAAACTGATAGGCACTGTCGGCATCGGCTGATTCGTACTGCGCCTGTGTCAGCAGATAGCGGTCCTGGAGAGATCCTTCGCTAAGCGGATCTGAAAGATAGGTTCCTGTCGGATCGTCCTTGTGTCGATTTCCATAAACCATGTCGGCAGACCATGGTCCTTTGCTGACGCGCGTCATCAACTCCTTGTCTCTTTCGCCATCGAGCCCGATCGCTTGACCACTGAGGTCACTGCCGTCGACTGCAGCACCCAGGAACGTCATATCCAGATCGTACCCTTCCGAATGGTATGCGGTAGCGGAGGCGATCAGATTCAGACCACTTGTGAAGGATCTCTCCAGGACCGCTATCTGCTGACACAGGCGCAGTACGAATCAGCCG